>JARYLR010000010.1 GCA_029907545.1 Candidatus Bathyarchaeota archaeon
TCCAGCGTGTTATCGCGTATAACAAGGTTGTTAACGCCCTCTGCGCATATGCCTGTCTCAGTGTTCTTGAGAAAAACATTGTTCTCAATCGTTGCTTGACTATTCAGTATTCTAACTCCGTTTTTGGAACAAAGTCTCACTTCACAGTCTCGCATTTCCAGAAAACTGTTTTCCACAACTAAACCGTCGGCGGCATATTCTATTATGCAATGCCTCATAATTGAGGTCGTCGTTCCTCGGAACTCTATCCATTTCCAGTCACCGGGAGACGGAATGTGCTTGCTGGAAGTGAACGCGATCTTTTTGTCAGCTGTGCCGTTGGCAACAAGAACTCCTTGAACGATGAGGGAGAAGTTTTCCGCAAATCTGACCTCAACTTCCGGCTCCACGATCAGCGTAGCATTAGGATAGACAACAACGTTCTGCGAGACTATGTAAGGGCTATCAACAAGAGTCCAAATAGTATCTCGAGTTATGGGCCCTTCAACATAGGTTGTGGAAGCCGAAGATAGAAAGTACCAGCCTCTGAATCCAAACATGCTGGATATGATGAAGAACGCTATTATTAAAGACTTGAATTGTCTGTTCATTTAAACTCATCCGTCTGCATGCAAACTTTTAGTATCCCTCTAACTGGAAAATGCTTAAGCATTATGAATTCAAGATACGTCTTCAAAATCTGCAAATCATTATGCGACTATCTGGGCAAGAAGAGTTTTAACAGAGCAAAGAGACAAACCTAGCATGCTAGGTGGAAGATGAAGATTGAAAACCTACACGGCAATTGCCTTAGAACATTTTCCCATGGTAAAGCCTGGAGACGATATTGCGCTGCAAATTGTGGAAATCGCAAAAGCCAACAATGTGGATCTAGAAGATGGAGATGTTGTCGTTATTGCGCAGAAAATCATTTCCAAAGCTGAGAAAAGAATAGTGCATCTGAAAAATGTTCAGTCCTCTCAGAGGGCTTCGAAGCTTGCGAAGGAAGTCGGAAGAAGCTCGAAAATTATCGAACTAGTTCTCAGAGAAACAAGAAGGATCCTGAAGCTGTCCCGTGACATCGTGCTTGTCGAAGACAAACGCGGCTTAATCTGCATCAACGCGGGACTTGATAAATCGAACGTGAAAGGGGCAGACGCGTTTGCGCTGTTGCCTGAAAATCCAGACAAGTCAGCACAAAACTGCAGAACCGCAATCAAAAAGCTAACCAACAAGAATGTTGCGGTCATAGTCTGCGACACCTACAGTCGACCATTCAGACGTGGCCAAGTGAACTTCGCCATCGGCGTAGCTGGAGTTAAGCCTTTCAAAGACTACCGAGGCAAAAAAGATCTTTTTGGGCAGGTATTGAAAGTCAAGAATATCGCCGTGATAGATGAGATCGCGGCAGCAGCTGAACTGCTAATGGGGCAAGCAACAGAGGCAAGACCAGTAGTAATATTCAAAGGGCTGAAAGAGCACGTAGACAGATGCGAAAACTGTAGTATAAGCGAGCTCTTCATTTCTCGGAAAGAAGATCTATTCAAAAACGCGTTATAGTCAGATGCCACACAGAAAAGGGTTAGTGCGCTTCTCTTCCGCTATCGTTGTCGCAGGTCCATGCCCCGGATAAACCTCTAGGTAGTCTGGCAAGCTTGCTATTTTCTTTAAAGACTGAAGCATTTCATGCTGGGAGCTCCCTGGAAAATCTGTTCGTCCTATGGAGCCGGCAAAGATGGTGTCTCCCGTGAAGATTTCTTTCTTTCCTAGAAGCGAGATGCTGCCGTGGCTGTGACCTGGCGTGTGGATGACCTTTAGGCTTGTAACTCCAAACTTGACGACGTCGCCATCATGGAGGAGCACGTCGGCTGGCGGAGAAAAATTCTGAAAACCGAAGTATTTGGCGATTTCTTTGCCTAGTTTTCCCAGCAGGTGCTTGTCTTCTTCGTGAATAAGAATTTGCGCGTTGAATTTCTCTTTTATCACGCCGTTTCCGCATGTGTGGTCTGGGTGTCCGTGAGTGTTGACAATCAAACGAATTTCCAGCTTGCTTTCGCTTATGGCTTTGACAAGAGCCTCGGTTTCATGCTTGCTGTCTACACCTGGATCTACGATTATTGCTTCTTTTGTTTTTTCGCAGTGGATGACGTAACAGTTTGTGAAGAACTTGCCTACTGTGAATTTCTGCGCGATCATATCCTTCGTCAATCGAGGTTGCTTGGATAGTATTAAACCGTTTTGTTATGGTTGCTGGGAAGACCGAGTTCTTTATCAGAAATCAAATATTATTCAATTCATGATATAAAATTCATGTGTTATTTGAAATTCAATAACTAGCTTCAAGTAAGCTCTAAATGCATACTTTCTATCAATTTTTTAAATTTTTTTACCAATGGCAAGTATTCTGGCGGAAGGCAATTGAGCGGTTATTGAGCGCTATTCTTGAGTTTAAGGTTTTCCTTTCTCTATGACTTTGACTTTTTCGACTTTGTAGCACCAAGGAATTAGCATCTGTCCGCAACTGATTTCTTTCAATATTTCTTTTTCGATATCATCTGATCTCTTACTCACAGATTCTGGAACTAATTCCAATTCAATTAAAGCTTTCTTAACAATGCTTCTGCCTCCAACATGCTAAGGCTGATTGAGTTGCTTAGAGCTATTAATTGTTTATCGAGAAGTCGGATTCTGAATCTGAATGCCTTCGAAGAAGCATAACAATAAAAGAAGGAGAGTGAAAGATTAAAGGAAGAGTCCCCAGATTCCGATTACTATGGCGATTATGCCTATTATTATTTGGAATCCGCCGAGCCATTTGACGATTTTGGCTAAGTCCTTTCCTATTGCTGGTATGCTTGGCAGAAGGCCCAAGATCAATATTAGTCCAGCTATGATTGCCACTATTCCCTGTAATCCGAAATACAGAATCCCGAGGATTATGGCTATCACTCCAATGACTGTTTGGAACCTGCCCAGCCACTTAGCAACTTTCTCTAAACTCTTCCAAACGGCAGGTATGTTCGGCAGTATACCCATCGCCAGTATAAGTCCAGCCACGATATTTGTTATCTCGATTATCACATGTTTCACCAGTAGGCTCTTTCTGTTTAGCCCAGTTTATAAGATTTGAATCAGTAGATAGAGATCAAACAATTTTTAGGGGTTCAGATTCGGAACAAAACAATCTGCCCAATAGACTTTTCTACCCCTAAACATTCTAGTAACTCAAAAAGGTTCAACATCATGAGCAACTCGCCGCCTGAAATCAGTGCACCCGAAAACTGGCAGACCGATTTCAACCAAGTTTCGAGTGCTGTGGAGGCCGAGTTTCAGGTAGAGGAATCCACGCTGGTAAACGGAATCCCAACATATTACTTGAAACAGCCTCAGGAAACCAAGCAGGCGTTCTTAAGACTGCTGAAAAGTCTAGATAAACTTGGCCTAATAGCTTTCCTGAGAAGAAGTGGCGATCGGATAGTTTTGAGAGTTGCTCCGAAGCCTCCAGTGAAGCCTAGTAACGTGTTAGTCAACTGGCTGCTTTTCTTTGCAACAATCGCAACCACGTTTGTAACAGGTTATTTCCTGTCAGACGAGTTTGTTGAGAGCGGGGCGTTGCCAAGCCCTGTTGTTGGAGGCGTAGCCTTCTCGGTAGCGATAATGGCTGTGCTTGGCGTGCATGAGATGGGTCACAAACTTACTGCGGACAAAAGCGGGATTGAGGCCACTCCACCCTACTTTATTCCTGGACCTCCTCCCGTGTTTGGGATATTTGGAATCGGCACTTTTGGCGCTGTGATAATGCAGAAGTCGCTTCCACGTAACCGAGATGCGCTGTTCGATGTGGGCGCCAGCGGTCCGCTTACAGGCTTCTTTCTGGCAGCTTTCACTTTCATAATCGGCATTTTTATGTCCGCCTACACGTGGATTCCTGCTGGTTCAGCTACGTTACCTGCGCCTTTGCTGTTTACGCTTGTTGGAGATTTTGTTCAGCCGTTGGGGGCGGTTCCGCCTTATCCTTCTTCTGCTGCTTCAGGTGACTATTTCCTTGGTATACATCTGCATCCTATAGCGTTTGCTGGCTGGGTAGGCATGATTGTTACTATGCTGAATCTGTTGCCTGCTGCGATGCTTGACGGCGGGCATATTGCGCGTTCGCTGGTTGGTGAGACTGCAAGACTTGTTTTAACCGGCTTGTCGATTGCGTTTCTGTTTTTAGGTGGCTTTGTTCCTATGGCCTTGTTTGTTTTTTTTATGGCTATGTATCGGCATCCTGGACCGTTGGATGATGTTTCGGGGCTTTCGAGGAGTAGAAAAATGCTGAGTGTTGTGCTTGTGGCGGTGTTCATTTTGAGTTCTTATATGCATTACTTGGTGTTTGCTTTGCTTAGACTTCTGGGTTTTTGATTGGCTTTTGCTGTATTTGTGTTGGAAGTTTATACGGTAAGGTTTATTAAATATTACTATACATGACATTATTTTTAGAGACATCAAATGAAGTTCCAGCTCAAAGCCAGTCTCTAAGTGAGGCACAGATGAAAGGGCTACTAATTCTCTTTGTCTTCTTCTCAATGTTTACAGTTGCGTCTTTACTGATCCCGTCGCCTATGTTTCCTGGAAACTTTTTTGCCGCGCAGATGGGCGCTTCGGCTGGCAATTACATTGAATACCTAAGCGCTGTTTTTAATGGAATTTTCTATGGCTGCATTCTTTGGGCTATCTTTCTGGTCTTTAGTAGGAGACTTGAAGGAGAAAAGTAGTTTAAGAGAATCTTGGTGTTCTTTAGCTTCCTTTTTGGGCGAGAAAACCTACAAGTCTAATCTTGCTTTTGCATTTCATGCATGAGAGCACTAGTTCTGCGAGTTCGTCTTCCTTGACTATTGTTTCAACGATCTGGTAGGTTTCTTCTGATTCGTCATCTGGAGAGATTATTGTCCCGCATTTGGGGCATGGAAAGGTTCCGTCTCCATCTATCTTTGTAAGGTCAATTGTGTACATCTCGCTGCTTTTTACTGCGGCTTTTTTCATCATTTTATGATACTCCTTTGTTTTGTTCTTTGATGTTTCCCATGGTTTGGGCTAGAATATATTAAATGATTATGAATTCAGAATTCAGATTTCAGCTCTACGGGCGCGTGGTTGCTACTTTGCATTGGAATTGGTTATAGCCTAGTTTTCCAGAGGAAGCATTCTTGAATAATAGAGGAGTGGTAGCGCCAAGAGGATGATGTTTTTGCCTTTTATCGCTAAAGTATAGTCAACCCTCAGCGGCGGTCCGGCGTTCACTTTTCTGTTTAAGTAGTTTTGGTCTTTCAGACTTTTCAACTTGTCTGATAAGGTTCTGGAGTTTACTCCTAGGATTTTCTTCAGCTCGCTGAAACTAGCTGCTTTCTTAAGGAAAAGTGTGTAGAGAATCTCCAAGTTCCATTTCTGTGATAGGAGGTTGAAGCTTTCTTCGAGGCTTTGGATGTCTTTTTTCAGGTCGTCTAGGCTTATTTTCTGTTTTTGCAGTATGTGCTGTAGTGTTTCTTCTATTGCTTTCAGTGTCTGGTTGATGCGGGTTTCAACGAGTTTGCGAAGCTCGTTGCTTAAGGTGAGCGTTTGGTTCACGGCGGTACACCTAGTGTGGATGGGCTTACTTCAATATTTATAAGGATTTACCTATACAACAGAGTGTGAAAAGTATATCGGCTTCGGTGATTAGATGGAAAAGTACGACGTCTTAGTAGTTGGCGCTGGAACGGCTGGATGTCTAGCGGCGAAAACCACAGCGGAAGCCGGCTTGAAAGTCTGTTTGATTGAGCGAAAGAACAGAGCAGAGATTGGAGAAAAGATATGCGGGGACGCGTTAGGTGAGCATCACTTCAAGACAATAGGGATAAGTAAGCCTCAGGGAGGTGAGCTGGAAAAGAGAATTGAGGGTATCAAGATATATTCTCCTGACAAAAACACGGTTTTCAAAATTGCACATGAGGATTTTGTTGGCTACATGCTTAACCGGCGGCTTTTCGGTCAATGGCTACTGAGGATGGCGCTAGATGAAGGCGCAGTGCTTATGGATAATACTCAGTGCTTGCAGCCGCTTGTTGAAAAGGGATTTGCCTCAGGAGTCGTTGCCAAGAATATGCGAACCGGCGAGACGCTTCATTTGAAATCCAATGTTGTTATGGACGCCAGCGGCTTCTTTGGGGTTGTTAGAAAGAAACTTCCGCCTGAAATAGGATTGGAAAGAGAAGTTGCAAACGAGGATGTTGAGGCATGCTACCGCGAAATTAGGCAGCTTAAACAAGAGGACACTGAGTCACAGTTTTGCGAGATCTACCTAAATCAGAAGGTGACCCCTGGCGGGTATACGTGGCTTTTCCGTAGAGGCGGCGCAAGGATTAACGTGGGCTTGGGCATTTGCATGCAGGGAAGGTTTCCGAATCCGAAAAATCAGTTTTACAAGCACATCTTGAGCATGCCTCTTTTTGAGGGATCTTTGCTTTTGAATGGGGGGTCATGGTATGACCCGACGAGGCGGCCGTTGGATAACATGGTTGGAAACGGAGTGATGATCCTTGGCGACGCTGCCTGTTTGGTGAATCCGATTCACGGAGGCGGCATTGGTCCATCGATGCTTAGTGGCTTCTTGGCAGGAAAAACTGCGGTCGAAGCCTTAGAGAAGGGCAAAGTCAGTCGAGAGTCGTTGTGGAGCTATAACTGCGCGTATATGGAGAAGTATGGGATGAAGCAGGCTTCGCTTGACGTGTTTCGTCTTTTGCTGATTGCGAGCTCTGATGAAGATCTAAACTATGGAATGCAGTATAGGCTCTTGACCGAAGAGGATGTTTTGAAAGCTGGCTTGGGCGACGATTTTCACTTAAACATTACCGAGACTGCCAGGCGTGTGTTCAGAGGGCTAAAGCGCGTGCGTTTCCTGAACAAGTTGCGGACCACTGTTAGCTTGATGAAGCAGGTTAAGGAACATTACAGGCACTATCCAACAACGCCTCAGGACTTCGAGATTTGGAGAAACAGAACCGAGGCGCTGTTTAAGGAAGCTAGGTTAAGACTTGGGCACTAACTTTTTGCGCGGCTGGACTTTGGCGTGGAGTGTAGCTGTATGCGTGTTGCGGTCTTAGTCACGGGCGGGAAGGATTCTGCTCTGGCTCTTTATTATGTCTTGAAAGAAGGCTATGATGTGAAGTATCTGGCAAGCATGATTCCTCTGCGTGAGGACAGTTGGATGTTTCACTATCCCAACATGTGGCTGGTTGACCTTTTTGCCGAAGCCGCGGGGGTTCCGCTTGTTAAGGCTGAAACAGATGCTGTGGGCGAAAAAGAGGTTGAAGATCTAAAACGTCTGATAAGCAGTCTTGATGTTGACGGTGTTGTCTCTGGAGCGGTTGCTTCAGACTATCAGAAAACTAGGATCGAAGGAATCTGCAAGGAGATTGGCATAAAATGCGTGGCTCCGCTTTGGCACAGAGACCCTCTGGTGATCTTGAATGAAATTCTGGAGCTTAAGCTTGATGTCATCATAACAGCGGTGTCTGCTTATGGCTTTGACAAGGCGTGGCTTAGACGTAAAATCGACGAGAAGGCGGTTAAGGACTTGGCGAAGCTCAACAGACTTTACGGGGTTTCAATCGTTGGAGAGGGAGGAGAGTACGAGACTCTTGTACTTGACGCACCTTTCCTCAGAAAACGGATACACATAGTCAATGCAGAGACAGTTTGGAAAGGTCAAGGCGGCTACCTGAAAATCACCAAAGCAGAACTTCAAAACAAATGGCGTAAGAGCATGCTGTAAAAGAACATTCCCTAGGAAATACTGAACCCCATTGAGCCTATAAATAGGGGGCTATAATCTTTCGAGCAACCAAAATCACCTTCTAGCACACAACATAACACGTGTCCTTTCGGGAAAGGTTTATTTTTCCGCATACCGCTATCAATAAGGCTACTGGCGGATTAGCATCCGCAGGGATGATGCCGAAAGGCTGAACCATAAACAATGAGAAGTGAAAAGCATATGGCATACAAGTATATTGCTGAAGCATGGGCAAAACCGGAAAAATCCTTCCTTGATACACTTATGCGCAAGAGACTTGTGGAATGGCGCCAGCAACTAGTCATAAGCCGTGTTGAGAAACCAACACGTCTCGATAAGGCTAGAAAACTAGGATACAAGGCTAAGCAAGGCTTCGTCATAGCACGTGTTCGCGTTCGACGGGGTGGATTAAGAAAAGTTCGACCGCGCGCTGGCAGAAGACCGAAGCGCATGGGAGTCAAGAAGTTCAAGCCGGCGAAAAGTCTCAGGCTTATCGCTGAAGAGCGTGTGGCAAGAAAGTTTCCTAACCTCGAAGTGCTCAACTCCTATTGGGTTGGAGAAGACGGACGCCAAAAATGGTTCGAGGTCATACTGGTCGACACTAACCATCCGGCAATCAAAGCTGACCCGGACATCAACTGGATATGCCAGAAGCAGCATAGAAGACGAGCCTTTAGGAGTCTGACAAGTGCGGGCAAAAAGGTAAGAAGCCTCAGGAGAAAGGGACGTGGCGCTGAAAAGTTCAGACCAAGCTGGCAGAGAGGAAGCAAGAAGGAGAAGTAACGGAAATGCAGAAGATCCAGCCAACAATACTCAAGAAAGATGAAAAAAAGCGTCACGGAAAGGGCTTTAGCCGAGGAGAACTCCGAAAAGCCGGACTAAGCATAGCAGAAGCCGTTCGCTTCAAAATCCGCGTGGATCCAAGAAGGAAAACTGCCCACGAAGAAAACATAGAGACGTTGAAGGCGTTTTTCGAAGAGAAAAAGAAGTCAGCGAAGACTGTTTCGAAGACTAAGAAAAAGTCTAAAAGCTAGCTTGCCTTAACGGGAACTGTGGCCTAAACGTGTCTTCTAGGGTTCCGATAGCCTACCTGGACATACGGGTTTTTGCGCATGCAACAGAAGATCATGACAAAGTCTTAACCGCAGTTCGCAACCTTCTGCCTTCGGAGTTTTTGGAAAAGGTCGAGTTTAGAACCGCAAACCTAACAGGCTATCACGGAAATCCCATAGTTCTGTACAGTGCGCGCATAAAGGAGAAAGACGCGGTGCAGAAGGTTTTCGAGAAAATCGCCTCCGGCATCAGCATTCTGGACAAGGAGCTGTTGGGCAATGAAATAGGGCAGCACATGGACAGCGGCAACCTCTATCTTAGGCTGGACAAGCAGTCTGCCTACTTCAATGAGCTTAGATTTCAGCAGACCGACCCTATACATCTAAAGATACACTTCAAGAAACATAAGCCCGAGGAAATCGTGGAAATCTGCAGAAAAGCAGGACTTTTGCCATGACAGGAATCTATGCTGACCTACATTTACGTCCGAACTTGAAGAATAGCGAGCAAACATCAGCTTTGGTAACGAAGGCTTTACAGCTTGGCTATCGCCTCGTAGCAGTCACTTTTTCACCTCCCTATGCAAGAGAGGAAATAGAGAAGCTGCGAAGTCTCTGCAAAGAAGCAAAGCTGGATATCACTTCCAGAATTGATCTCCAACCAAAGACACCGAATGAACTGCTTGCCGCTTTGCGAAGGTTCAGAAGAGAATTCGAAGTCATCGCTGTGCTTTGCTGGTCAAAAAATGTGGCAAGGCAGGCGGCAAAAGACCGCAGAGTAGACCTCTTAAACTTTCCGTCATTTGACTATCGCCAAAGATTCTTCGACAAGGCTGAGGCAGAGCTTGCAGCCAGCGGGTTGGCTAGTTTGGAAATTGACATGGAGCCGCTGTTGAAGCTTGAAGGCGAGATGAGAATTAGGCTTCTGTCAACTCTCAGAAGGGAAGCAGCCGTAGCCAAAGGCTTTCATGTGCCGATAGTTGTTTCAAGCGGTGTCTCCGATGCTTTTCTTATGAGAAAGCCGCGAGAAATGGCTGCTCTCGCAACGCTCTTCGGCATAGACATGGAGTATGCCCAAAAAGCAGTCTCAAAGATTCCAGTAGCTATCGTGAAGAGAAATAGAGAAAAGCTTGAGGCAAAATTCGTCGCGCCTGGGATTCGGGTGATTCGGAGGGGAAAAGATTGCTGAAAAAGGTTAAACGCCGCTACTTAGCCCTATCTATTGACTCACAGGAATCCTTCAGCTCTGAAGAGTTCATTAATGCGGTTTGGCTTGCGGTGCAGAAGCTTTTCGGCGAATGCGGTGCAAGCCAGACAGGTTTAAGGCTTATAGACTATGATGCTGGCAGCAAGCTTGCTGTGATCCGCGTTTTTCATGTGGCAGTTGAACAGGTTAGGGCTGCGCTAGCCGCAATAACGGAAATCGGGCGGAAACCGGCAGCGGTTCACGTTATAACTGTTTCTGGAACGTTGAAAGCGCTTTACAGCAGAATAAATTCTTCAAGAAAAGGCTAACTTGAAAAACACCACAAAGCTTATCTAAATAGCTACTTAATAAGTAAATAATAGGTGTAATAGAAAGCTTCACTGGATCGGTGTCAAAAAAGACGCGAACTGAAGCCAAGGATACTGATTAAAAAGGGTCTTCCGTCGCTTCGATCGCGATCTCGCTTGCGTAAGGCACAATGACAAATTTACATCACGCATCTACAAGAGAGGCGATGTTAATGTCCAGCGTTGCGAAAACATGCTTTCTGCTCTGGCTTGAGGTATTTGCAATTTCAGCCCTAATCTTCTTTCCAACACTGTACATGGCAGTGACAAATGTCAACGGCGTATTTATATGGCTATACATTATTGCGACCGCTGCAACGCTTGTCGCAGCGATCTACCTTACAGCTAAATCTTCAGAAGGTAACAGAGAGGCTGTTCCCACTTTAACAACGTTTAAGATGAGCGAGTTGGAGCTTGCAGTCGCAAGCTACATTGAAACTGTGAGAAAACAGCAAAATAGAAACATCTAAACTCTTCATTTCTTGTTTGCTATGAATGCTTTTACGCTTTCAGAGTCTGCCAAAATACAGTTTTTTCGTAGGTGTTTGAGTCGTTTGGCTGTTGCTTCGATTGTTGTGTCCTCGTAGGTGTTCCTTTTTATCCAGAGTATAGTGCCAACGGTTGTGGTGGGGAAGGTGTTAAAATACAACTTCCTGATCTATTCTCGTAGGGGGATGATGTAGCCGTCCCAGACTGATATGGGAAAGATGAGGAACTCATGACGGACAGACCCCTTTTCACGCAAATCCTTTAACTAAAGACGAAAAAGCGCTGCCCTCTGCTTCTTTCTCCAGCGCCCAAAAGTCAAACCCAGCACAACTCCAGCTACAAAACCCCCTATGTGCGCCCAGTAAGCAATCCCGCCTGAAACATCAAAGTACACGGAAAGCCACTGCATGACAAACCAGAAACCCAGAAAGAAAAGCGCCGGAACAGGAAGTATGACAAAAGAAACCAACGTCAAAATCCGCGCCTTCGGGTAAAGCACAAGATAAGCGCCCAATACGCCGGATATTGCGCCAGAAGCGCCAACCACGCCGTCCAAGAGGCTTCCACTGTTAGGCAAGCCGAAAACAATGCTGAAGATGTGTGCGAATGCGGCTGCCAGCCCGCAAACAAGATAGAACAGCAGATAGCTGAAGTGTCCCATTGCGTCTTCAATATTGTCTCCGAAGATAAAGAGAAAAAGCATGTTGCTGAAGAGGTGAAACCAGTTTGCATGCATAAACATCGAGGTAAACAAAGTATAGTAGTTTGCGCCTTCAGTAATTTCGTAAGGAAACATAATAAACCGCTGCTCAATGACGGCTGCAAATCTGCTGTCAAGAAAAATGTTTTCAGCCGAAAACCAGTAAACTGCAAAAATCAAAACGTTCGCAATCAGCAGCAAGCGATTCACGTGAGGCGTCGTGAAAGAACGATTCAAATCCCTGATGGGAAACAATAGGCTCAGCTCTTGATAACTTGATACACCTTATGCTATATAACCACAAACCCTGTTAAACCTCAAGAGCTAAAAAGAAAACCAATCTGTTTTTGCAGGCTTCTTCTAGTGAAGCAAGCACTCAACCATCTTGCTGCACGTCAAGCACTCATCTGGAATCGGCATATTCTTCGGGCGCCTGTTCAAGTAGCCGACAAAATGGCTACATCCAGCCTCTTCCCTAGGCTTCTCAAGTCTCCTCGCCGCGCCAACCACGATCCTCGGCTCCTCTCTTGCTCGCGCATCAGCCTTGTTAACTCTCGTTATGCATCTTGGGCAAGCATAGTACTGCTGCACGTTCCCGTTTGACGAGACAGTAGCCAAAAGAGGACTCACAAAACTTTTCCCACATCCATCGCACTTAAATTCCGCACCGCTTTCCTCACGGCGTTGGTCTCCTAGGTAGGATCTCGTTTGCTCACTTCTCTGCATACGTGCACTTCCAATAAGAATACGAAATATTGATATTTAATAAACCTTTTTGAACACCCGTTCAACAACCAAACACATCACACCCCAAAAAAACAAAAAATGGGCCCGCCCGGATTTGAACCGGGGACCTTCGCCGCGTGAGGGCGACGTCCTAGCCAACTAGACTACGGGCCCCTCTGAGCTCTTATGCTAGGATGTATTACCCTAGTTCTCATAATCTTTGCTGTAGACTTGTGAATATGTATTCTGTTTTCATAAAGCCTTTTTCCAGTGTTAGCCACCAAGAAATAATGGTGTGTAGCTCTGAGTACAGTGAAAGATGACAAAAACCGCGGGAAAAAGACAGAAATCGACAGGATCTCGATGCTGCTGTGCTTTTTGATTTCAGCTTTTGTAGGCTATGGCATATGGCATTTTCTTCTCTTCTAAGCATCTAGCAGTCTTTCACTGCTACGCTTTTCGCTTCTCTGACCCAAGGCATCCCCTTCTCCTCGTTAAGCCACTCAAGAATCTCCCGTTCTATGGCTCGGTCATCTTGCCCTATGCTTTCATCAACAAGCTCAACGGTTATCAACGCTCTCTTTCTCTTCATTTCATCAAACCTCTAAGCCTTATCTGAACAGAGTTGGGCTTTTAAACCATGCTTCCTTTCCCGATTTATTGAATGCTAGGATTCTGACTCCAATTCGACTCGCGAAGCTAGAATAAACCTTTTCTTCCAAACCAAATTCAAAACTATCACGGGTGCAGGTTAAGGAATTTGTCTCTCCTTTCTCCCTTCAATCCTAACATCGAAAAACGGAAACTTGCACCCCTTTTTCTGCTCTAATTCAGAAAACTTTTAAGCATACCCACTCTCTCTTTTGGTAGCCACTATTGCCGAGGTAGCTCAGCCTGGGAGAGCGCTCGACCCAGTTACTTGTCGTGGCTGAGGGCGAAGCTGAAGACCGAGTTGTCGCCGGTTCAAACCCGGCCCTCGGCACTGCAGACAAACCCGCGACACAGCAGACTGCTTACTGGCATGGGAACTTGTTGGGTCTGAAACTTAAACTTGATGTCCCTCTAATAGTTAGCTCCACAGACTCTAATATCTTATGTCTTGCTGGTAATTTCAGATATTATCTGTAGCAAAGGTGCCCGCTTTTTTGTTGGAAGAACGATTTCGCAAGAGCAACAAATCGAGAGGCAAACTTGCCACTGCGAAACGTTTACTCAAGCCTACACTCCAAGTACTTTCGATTGGAACGGCTGTAACTCTGTTGCTCATATTTCTAGCTCTCAGCGAAGGACTTGGATATCAAATCTCCGCTACTCTGTCTTCAACCAGTCTTATAGTCAAAAATCATCCATGCGAAGGCGTCATCTGCACAGGATACTATAACATCTCCTTTGCCAGCATACTTTGTCCAATAAGCTACATTACTCAAAGCGGCCAAAAGTCGGAAACTTTTAGCGTGGTCTACAAGCCGCCTCTCAACAATCCCCACATTCCCACACTCGCAGAAGTGAGAGAAAAACTAGGGGCCTCCATAGCGGTAGCTGAGATCTGGAAAAATATGCTATATCTTTTCGTCATCGGCTGCATATTCGGTTTTTTGGCGATGAAAATAGCATGGATGATTAATGCAAAACTACAGAGAAAGTGTAGTGAAGAAGAGTTAATGTTGAGAGGTAAAGACGGGTGGACTAAATAGAGGCATGTTAGGCTATGAAAAAAACAAGGATTCCCGCTGCCAAAGAAATGATCGTTGATGGTATGAGATACTTGTATAATCTGCCTAGTGAACATTTGAAGTATTCCGCTGTCAGCACAAGGCAAAGGTGAGTTGGGGCTACAATATAGCCAAAATAGCCGCTTA
The DNA here is from genome assembly GCA_029907545.1 of Candidatus Bathyarchaeota archaeon. Lineage (GTDB taxonomy): Archaea > Thermoproteota > Bathyarchaeia > Bathyarchaeales > Bathycorpusculaceae > JAGTQT01. Next base: position 14,173 of record JARYLR010000010.1, read on the forward strand.
TGTACAGTAGCGAGACACTTGTTGGTGTGTAGCTAAACAATCCCGCCAGCATGGCGATGCTTATGGCGGCTCCTCCGGAAACGGAGCCTGTTATGGCGCTTAGAAAGGCAGGAATCGCTATGAGTAGGAGCAAACTATCTACATTCCCGTTGCTGATAAGAGTGCTGAAAAGTTGCGAGATCCCCATGGTCTCGGTTGTTGTTTTTAGTAGGAATGCGCCGAAGGCAGCCAAGGTGACTCCCCAGATTGTCCAGTTGCGCAGAGGCTTCACTATCGTTGCGGGCTTGGGTCTTGCAAGCATAAGGAGAACGGCTGTGCCTATAAAGGAAGCGATAGACACGTCGATGTTCAAAATGACAACTGCTACAATCGTGGCTAGGATCGGTGAAAACGTGATGGCAAGCTGCCTAGTTTCCGACAAGTGGTCCGTTTTGTCTGGTGTTTTCTGCGGTGCGGTTGGCGTCTTTCTCAGTCCAATCAGGTAGCCTACTATGACCATCACCGCGACAACTGGGATTTGACGTATGATGAGTGACGTTACACTCAGTCCCGTCAGCCCAGCTATCACTATAAGCACAGTGTTTATGGGGTAAACTGGAAATATCGTGTGTCTAAACCACAGGTTGACATACGTTTTTTTATCTTCCTTAAGACCAAGTTTCTCTGCTTCTGTTTCCACAAGTGGCGCAGACATAAGGGCGCCTCCCCCAACAGGCAGAAGCCCGATAACCGCTGGAATGGCGCTAACTATCAGCTTGGAGTTTTTGACAATGCTGCTTAAGCTTCGACTTAAAGCATCAATCGTCCCTGTCTCCTTGTAAAGCATGCTGAGCAGCATGATGCCGAAGCTTGCGAGAACTATTGACTGCGTCTGCGCGTTGGCCACTGTTGTTTGGAGAACTTCCCAGACTTGCTGTGGATCAAAGACTAGAAAAGCCAGAAGCAAGGCAGTCACGTTAAGCGTAACGCCAAGGTTAACACGCTTGTAAATCAGCACTGCGAGAACACAGAAAGAAACAACAAGCGCCGCCAGTGGTTCAATCAAAGCCAAATCAAGGTTTTCTCCGCATCATGGATAGGGAACTGAAGACTTGACTTTATTCATAACTATTTCTCTGCCAGATAATGCTTTGAAATGGAGTTGCAGAAAAGAAAATAAATATCACAATGGTGTTTACTGATGTCCCGTGCGGTCGTAGTCTAGCCTGGTCTAGGACATCAGCCTGCCACGCTGACGACCCGGGTTCAAATCTCGGCGACCGCACCAATCTCTTTGTTCCAAGAAAAACCCTGCTTTAGCATGTTTCTTGTACTGGTTTTTGCAGAATCGCTAGAAAAACTAGTCGCTACGCTTATGAAGTAGTTTCGCAACTCTGGCTTCTGCAACGTGTTGCTTTAGCCATAGCATCGGCAAAAAGAGGATTGTATAGAAAATTGTGTCCAAAAGAAAGCCAAAAAAGCAAAAAGAATATCTCGAAAAGCTTCCTACGATCGGTCCGCATCCTATCATTTTTATCCCTTGAGAGTAAGTGAGCCACGAGACTGGATAACCATAGTTTGTCACATTTTCACAGAATTCAAACACTGCATAAACGCAAGGCGTCATAACGGGTAGTTTTCGTTTCTGAAAAACCGATACAAAGATTCCAGATAGCAAGGTGAAGACTATTCCCATTAGAAGCGAAAAAGCAAAAAGAGCTAAAAATTTGCGTTTTCTGGATAACATTTCTCTACCTCCATAAAAAGTATGGTGTCTATGCTCACTTAATTCTAGGCAATCGAACGGCGCGTTCTAAAATCCGTACAGATGGACAGCAATAATGACCTGCTGATCTAGCCGGTTAAAGGCAAGCACGCATCTATGACCGTCTTTCCTTGCAGCTGTCTATGCCTTACCTGATTTTCCGCTAGAAAGAGATGTCTACTTTAGGTCTGCAAGTATGGCAGACATCCCGCTTGCCGCAAGCACAAGATGTTCAAACACCTTGTATGCCTCAACCATGTTGCCTGCCTTGTACTCTATGCTGAGTCCATCAAGCCTCTTTACAATCGGCAGCAAAGCCATAACATCAGCGAAATGGCTTGCCAAACAAGTAACTTTCACCTTCACAGGTTTCTCAGCCTTCAAGGTTCTGGTCTTGCCCTGCTTGAATGTTACCGTTGCTTTCTTTACTGCTTTTCTTAGGTCTTTCTCAACTCTAACCATGCTGTAACTTCTAGCGGAGATTCTGCTAAGCGAGTGTTTTAAGGCAACGGACTGTACCCAAGGTGCATGCTTTCTCACGTCATCTTCAAGGAGTTGGGCGTCGCCTGCAACAAGAACGACGTGGACTCCATACTCTCCTGCCACGTATCCATTTAGGAGAAACTCGCTTGTGACGACACCGTTTACTTCTACTCTGTTGATGCTTCCGCCACTGTATGTGTGGTCAAAAGTGGATTTTGCGGTTCCAAACTTCGCGTGATATCCTAAAAACAATGCGGCATCACAGCCCTCAACACCTGAAACCATGCTTAGTGGACGCATAAACCCGCGAACCACCTCTACGTATTCCGGCAGCTCATCAACAAGAAGGTTAACCATGGGTCCATGGCTGTCTGCTACGAGGATTTCATTAAAACCGTTCTTACTGAGCTCGTCAGCGACAGCCAGAGTGACTTTCGTGGCTATTCTGCGGGCTTCCTCGTATAATGCACCTTTCAAGCTGAGGTGGCCGGGGATTACTATGTGGGGCATTCCTTCCATGTCAACTGAGATGAAAGCTTTCATAGGCATCTTCTTTATGAGTTTGAGCGTGGTGGATTAAAGATTTTCGCCGCTGTTTGGATGATGTTATCCTTTTTTGAAATATGAAGTAAAATCTTAGATGAGTCAGCAAGTTTGTCTATATTGCGGAGTATTCTCCAGTATCTGCAAATTGTTTCACTCAATTCATTTAACTAGACACTTGAGCAGGTCGTTCACATGGACGTTAACTCAGTTGATAACAAGGATTATATACGACCTCAAAGTTTTAGTATGCTCTTGAATTAAAAAACGATTGAGGTGTCAAAGAAGCATGGTAAGCGAAGGAAAAGGAAACTTGTTCAGAAGAAAAGACGGCAAATACCTTATCTACATCCCCTTAGACCTAGCGGAAGACAGCATGTTTCCATTTAAAGACTACCGCAAGACAAAAAGAGGCGCCGACTCGATTCCTCTGAAAGTAAGTTTCAAAATTGGCGACAAAAAACTGTTAATCGAAAGATGGGATGGACCAGACAAACAGGCAGCAGAGGAATAGCCGCAGCAAGCACCCCCCTCACGCTACGAAACCGTTTGCGGCTTCTGCTGCTTTGTTCCCGCCTAGTCCCCTTTATTTTTCTTTTTCTCTATAATAGATGAATTTTTCGAGTTTTCTTGCTCCTGCGCATACGCAATGAATTTGAAATATGCTTTTGTAATTCTGATTCTGATTTCAGAAACCGTATATATATGAAACAGACACATTGCACAAGGCGAGGCAAATTGAGGAAGAAAACAGCTGTTAACGTTCAAGCTTCGAAGATTATTACCGTCAATTCACAACATTCATATCAAGATGTAAAAACGAATGCTTTTGACACGCTCAAGTGTAAGCTACGTGATGAGAAGAAGAAAGAAGCCGGCAAGCCATTGTATCTAGTCAGATACGAGTAACCCACTTCTCGACTGCGCATTCGTAGCGTCCCGCCGAAGATTTTTATCGCACACCATATTTAGTGTAAACGCTGTGCAAACTTACGTTTGAGAGTTGTTAGCTATGCCTTACTACGTGTATATGATTGCCTGCGAAGATGGAGGCTTCTACACGGGATGCACTAAGAACGTTGATCTGAGATTTCGGCTTCACATGACTGGGAGTGGTGCACGCTACACAAGAATGCATAAGCCTAAGAAACTTGTCTATGTAGAAGAAGTCGAATCCCGAAGTGACGCAATGAAAAGAGAAAAGGTGCTTAAAAGGCTGAGCCACAGCCAGAAAGCCAAGCTTGCCAAATCTGCATTGAGACATTGTCAAAGGGCTCAAAAAGGGAAAAGCGTCTCTCAGCGCTAAGCGGGCTTCCTTTTACTTTGCGTCAGTTTTCCGCCTTTTTTATGACAGTGGCTTAATGTTTCTGTCTGCTCCATTCTGCCTTCAGTTTGGCGATGAATGCTTCTTCATTTTCAGCAATCTGTTTTTTTACCTCTTTCCAAGTACTCGGGCAATTTTTGTAGTTTACACCTGCGATGCGATGGATGGTTCTGTCAATTTCCTGTCTGTTCTCGCTTGTCAGTTCTATTCCGGCTTTTCTCAGTGTTTCTTTGAGATGTTTCAGGTAGCACGTCATGTTCCCAGCTTCAATTGTCAGCTATAAATTGCGATGGCTTATATTGCTTGTCTGCTGTGGTTACAGTGGCTTTGGAAACAAGATTTCTGCTTAGGATTGTTGCTTCATAAAAATATTATCTGACTGTAGAGATGAGGGTTACATAAATGGTCTTTCACAGACGATGCATCATGCTTTTTCTCGTTATTTTAGTGGCATCCTTTCTTTTTTGTACCGCATCTGCTACAACAACGCAGTTTGTGGTTCACGCCGGAGGAGAAACATCTAGGACTCTTAATCTTGCAGTAGAAGATCATGTCTTGATAGATTTCAGCGTTATAGGTCAATCTGTTCACACTTTACGGTTCTATCTTGCTTGTCCGAACGGCACAGTCAGAGATTTCGGCGAAACCGCGGACTTCAACTACCCCTTTGTATGTGTGGACGCTGGCAATTACACCATGAAATTCTCCAATCTTAATTCTGTAGAAGATAAGCTTGTTACACTTAACTACGAGATCGAGCATTACCTTTTCGGGTTGCCTCAAATGCTGTTTCTGGCAGTTGTAATTGCGGTGCTTTGCGTTGCAGCAGTTGCTGTCTTTATTCTCATGGGAAGACCGCATTACTAGGAAATTAGGAAGCAATTGAAATGCAGATGCAAAAAGGTCGTTTGCTAGTCGAATCCAGTTCTGGTGTGAAATGATTTATATCGATTCACAGCAAATATCAGTCCGCGGTGCATCGTGTTGCTTCAAACAAACAAGGATCTCCTCACAAGAGCAATGGATAAAGAATATGCCGTAGGCGCCTACAACATAAACAACCTAGAAGCCTTGCTCGCTGTTTCAGAGGCTGCGGTTGAGGAGAAGTCGCCTGCAATTGTCGCTGTCACGCCCAGCGCCATAAAATACGGAGGACTAGCCTACCTTTCCAACCTTGTGAAGACCGCGGCTGAATCCGTGCCTATTCCAATGTCGCTGCATCTTGACCATGGCGAGGATTTTGAGGTTGTCTCAAAATGTGTCTCTGCCGGCTTTACTTCGGTTATGATTGACGGGTCGCACCTAGATTTTGAAGGAAACATTGCTTTGACAAGAAAGGTTGTTGAGCTGGCGCATCCGAAAGGTGTCTCGGTCGAAGCAGAGCTTGGCAGGCTGGCAGGCGTTGAAGAGAAAACGGTGGAGGAGAAAGAAGCTATATTGACTGATCCTGCTGCTGCTGCGGAGTTTGTTAAGCGTACAAGTGTTGATGCGCTTGCGGTTGCTGTGGGTACTTCTCATGGAGCCTACAAGTTTAAGGGCGAAGCGAAACTTGACTTTGAAAGGCTCAAAGCCATTAGGGAAAAAGTGCACATACCGCTTGTGCTGCATGGAGCATCAAGTGTTCCGGCATGGATCATTGAGAAAGCCACCAAGTACGGTGCCGAACTTGGCGGAGCCAAAGGGATCCCAGAGGAGCACATAAAGAAAGCTATTTCGCTTGGCATCGCCAAGATAAACATTGATACTGATTTGCGGCTGGCTTTTACCGCAACTGTGCGCAAGATTCTTGCGAATTCGCCTAAGGAGTACGACCCCCGAAAGATCTTGGGTCCAGCCAAAGACGCCATGAAAGAAGTTGTGAAAGGCAAGATGCACCTGTTCGGGAGTTCGGGAAAAGCTTAGGGAGAATGGAACCATGAAGGTTGGAGTGTTAAGCGGAGGCGGTGACGCCCCCGGAATCAATGCTGTCATAAGGGCTGTCGTTAGAAAGGGCATTCAAAAATATCGCTATGAGATCGTCGGCATAAAAGACGGGTGGCGTGGGCTGTTGGAGAACGAGTTTGTTCCTCTGGACTTGAAGGCGGCTTCGGGGATTCTTCCTCGCGGAGGATCGATTCTGGGCACTTCCAGAACCAACCCATTCAAGGATAAGAAATCTCCCAACATAGCGTTAAAAAACGCCAAAAAAGCGGGAATAGAGGCGCTTGTGGTCATAGGTGGCGACGACACGTTAAGCGTAGGTCATCAGCTAAGCAAGCTTGGGCTCAAATGCGTCGGCGTGCCCAAAACAATTGACAACGACCTATCTGGAACTGACTACACTTTTGGGTTTATGACAGCCGTTGCGATTGCCACTGAAGCCCTAGACAGGCTGCATACTACGGCTGAAACACATCATAGGGTCATGATACTTGAAGTCATGGGCAGATACACAGGCTGGATTGCTCTGATGGCGGGGCTTGCAGGCGGAGCAGATACCATATTGGTGCCTGAGAAACCTTTCGATGTGAAAACCATTTGCACATCTATTAAACGGCGACAGGAGAGAGGAAGAAACTTCAGCATTATTGTGGTTGCTGAGGGAGCCAGACCTAAGGGCGGAAAAGAAGTTATCTATAGCGAAACGGTGGATGAGTTTGGGCATATTAGGCTTGGCGGGATTGGCTACTATCTTGGCAAGGAGATTGAACGGCGTTTGAAAATGGAAACTCGCGTCGTGGTTTTGGGGCATCTCCAGCGCGGCGGTTCGCCTACGCCTTTTGACAGAGTTTTGGCTACGCGCTTCGGAATAGCCGCCATAGATCTCGTCCATGAGAAGAAGTTTGATCACATGGTTGGAATCAAAGGAAACAAGATAGTTGCTGTGCCTTTGGAAAAAGTTATCGGTAGAAGAAAGTCTGTGGATTCCGAGCTTTATGATATAGCGAGCGTGTTTTTCGGCTGACGCCGATTTATGTTGCCAGCGCCTTGGCAAGCGCTACTAGCTGCTGATTTGAGGGTTTTTCCCTGCTGCATGATTCTTCAAGTTTGATGTGAGTTATCCTTCCATCTTGTATTCCGACAATGCTGTTTTCCTTTCCAAGCGTAGCCAGCTCAACAGCCTTTTCTGCGAATAAGCATGCTAAAAGTCGGCTGCGCGCGGTGGGGTTTCCGCCTCTTTGGGCGTAGCCTAAGATGCTGAATCTGACTTCGGCGCCTGTTTCTTTTTCAATGGTTTTCGCCAGCTTGCTTGTGTTTCTGACTCCTTCTGCAGCTACGATGATTCCTGACCGTTTTCCCTTCGCTGTGTTTTCTTTCACGGTTTTGACGATTTCAGCTTCGTTGATTTCGGCTTCTGGGACGAGTATTGTTTCTGCGCCGACTGCTAGACCGATGGCTGCGGCCAGAAAGCCGCGTGTGCGCCCCATGACCTCTACGATGAAGATGCGTTCATGCGAGACGGCAGTGTCACGTATCTTGTCTATTTCGGCGACTGCAGTGTTCACTGCAGTGTCAAAGCCTATTGTTTCATTTGTACCGAAAACATCGTTGTCGATGGTTGCCGGTATGCCTATTATCTGCGTGGCTGTTTTCTTGCTTAGCGCGTGTGCTCCTTTGAAGGAGCCGTTGCCTCCTATCACGATAAGGCTGGCTATTCTGTTTTCTGCTAGTGTCCGCGCTGCTTTTTCTATGCCTTCGCTTGTTTTGAACGCGTCGCAGCGCGAGGTGCGCAAAATGGTGCCGCCGAGGTGTATTATGCCTCCGACCGAGCGTGGGGTTAGTTTGTGGAAAGTGTTGGTTATTAATCCTTCCCATCCTTTCTCGAAGCCATAAACATGAAAGCCCTTCGCGTATGCTAGACGCGTGACGGCGCGTATTGCGGCGTTCATGCCTGGTGCGTCTCCGCCGCTTGTGACAAGGGCTATTGTTTTCAAAGAGCGTCTCCTCTTAATCGTATTGTGTGCGGAGAGCGGTTTACCTTTTTCTATGAGTGCGCTGTATGTTTAGATGCTAGTAAACGAGAAGCAGAGTGTTGGTTGCTACACTATGGGTTTGGTTTCGCTTTCAACGGGTTGGCTTCCGCGGCTTGAGGAGAGACCTTACTACGAGCTTTCAACGGTTCTGAAGGTTATGAAGAGGTTTTCGCAAGAGCGGCATGTTGATGGGTTTGAGTTCGGCTTGCTTCCGGAATGGGATTGTGAGAATCCTCCGCTTACGCCGGCACAGGGGCTTCCGGACTGTGAGAAACATGGCTTAGATGAGATTCTCGCGAAGCTTCTTAGAGAGGATTTTAGGATTTTGTCCGTGCATGCTAGCCGTGATGTCGGCTGCTACCTTTGCTCTGAAGAAGAGCAGAAATTTGCTAAGGGATTAAGGCTTCTGGAAGATTCGTTAAGGTTTTGTCGAAGCCTGAAAGTGAATCTGTGCGTGGTTCATTTTTGGGATCCGTGGAAGAAAAGCTTCGATGTTGCACGCTTGCGGAGAGTGCATGAAGAATTTCAAAACAAGTTTCCAGACGTAGCAATCTCTGTAGAGAATATACCTACGGTGATTGATGGCAGAACTCCTTTCAGCTTGATGCACGGGCTTAGACATGTGACGTTGGATTTGAAGTGGGCGTCGATGTTCAACGAGTTTGACCTCTTCCTAGACAGGCTTGACGCGGTTGACAACGTTCATATTCAAGGGAAAAGCCGTTTGGGCTCATTTTATCCTACCGTTGGAAACCTCGATTATGAGCGTGCTCTCTTGCAACTTGCTGGAATGGGATACTCTCGTCTTTTTACGGTCGAGTTGGATGGTAAAGCTACCTTCCAAGAAATTCTAAGCTATGCTGAAAAGCTGAAAAATATAGAAAACTAGAGTTCCACTCTAACTATCTAAAAAAGAAAAAGCTAAAAGAGGCTAAGAGTAGAGTGAGAAGAACATGACAAAGAAGAAAGCGTCCGAGATTATTTCAGAAGCATACAGTGAGTTAGAAAAGCTGCAACCGACCCCAAAAGAAATTCAAGAATATGCGGATACACACGAAAATGATTATGGAGTCGTAACTTGTTCAAAATCTAAAGGTGGAGACCATTGTTTTCTTAGATTTCATGACACTTGGAAACAGAAAATTGGTGGACGAATTCACATTGATGTCGGATACGTTGACGCAGAATATATTCACCAAAGGAATGTTCCAGACACAACGCACTTAATGTTAGACGAAAACTATGCGCCCGACTTTGTTAATTTCATAAAGCAAAGAAGAGGAATTGTAAGATGAATGTGATAAGAATGGTATCTAAAAATAAAGATGAACTACTAGTCTCACACTATAGCTGCACTGAGCCTCTGAACCGTGAATGTTCAGATAGTAAGAGTGGCGATCTAGTTATATATAGAAAGAACTCATGATGCTTAGCGAGGACAACTTGAAAGCAATCAGTTTTAGTCTTTTTATGTAATGTTCTATCTATTGGTGTGCGCGCTAGACATCTAGTCCTCGCAGCTAATAATAGTCTTCCTCAAAGTCACCTTCAAACCTAAAATCGAGTTCATCTTCATCTACTCTGTCAAATTTGCAATGAATGTACCCTGCTTTGCTCAGACCAAACTGCATAAAATTGTATGCCTTTTGACCATAGCTGAACGTCTTCTTTGACATCTTAAATGCCGTATACAAGTTGTCAAGCGCTATGTGAAAAAGCCATTCAATAACAGCCTTTTCACCTAACCCTTTCCTCTTAGAATCCCAATATTGTTTTATTGTGTTTTTATCGTTTTCATTATAATGGTGTCTTTTTATTCGATGGTCAACTCCGAGCGTTCTTGTCGGTTCATCAATCCATCTATGTAGTTCTGCAAAATCGTTGCCTGTCCTTTTCTTGCTTATTGCACAATGAGTTTTAAGAGATGGCATAAACCAGAGTCATCCCCTCCGTGCTTAAACCTTCCCCATAGCCCTGCACATTTTCTAATGCCTAACAAGTTGTTGTTGGGGGGAAATTCTATTCCCTCAAAACACTTGATTTAGGAGTTGGCTTCTTGGGTTTTCTCTTTATCGGTAATAGCTTCTCTATGTCCTCAGCATCCTTGGTTTGAAGCAGCCTAGCCCATAACCAGCGTCCATCGTGCAACTGTTTCGTGTTTTCTATCAGCCTATACATTTTGGGACTTAACTCTTTACGCATTGAGAGAGCTTTCTCAGATTCCTCTCTGCCGAGAACAATTAGGACCCTAACAGCGCCTTTTTCTGGTGTGAGGGCGACTAGAGTTTTGCCACTTTTGCGGTAACGGACATCCCACCCGTGTTTTTTGTCAAACATCATTTCTGGCACAATGTCGTAGTTTTCCCTAAGAAACTGTCTTAGCTTCATCCAAGCTCCGTTTGCTGGCTCTCCTATAAACTCTGTTATCTCCTTTTCATCGGGCGCATGTGATCCATCCATCATCCGTTGATACTCTATTGCCATGAAATCAACTCGCTTCTTAACAATAAGTTGCTTGGCTCTAGCTATAACCGTTCTGTAGCACCATGAAAGCTGTTGGTTGGGATAAAGTTTTATAGTTCTGTTCTTGCTCAATGGTGTCTTGCGGTAGGTCTTAGGCGGGGGGCTAGGGGTCCCCTGCACCGTAAATCCTCTATAGGACGGGCTGACAACAGGGGATGAGGCGTCTAAGGCCGTCTAAACCCTCATTTCCGAAGCGATGAGTATCCGTCCCTTGGGGCCGGCGGTCACTGAGCAGTTTCCGTAGGGAAGCCGTCTTCAGTGTTTGCCAGGCGAATCCGGCTAGGCCCGGGAGGGAGCAACCTAAGTCTGGACGTTTGGCGCTCAAGGGGGTGCGGGTAATAGCATAGGGCTTGGGGGATGGGCGGAGTCTGGGCGTCGAACCTCTGTGACCTGCCGCTTCCTGTTTCGGCTTTTTTTCCGTGTTGGAATCAGAACTAGTGACACCAAAAGTTAGTATTTTTGGTTCATAAAATAGTTATACTTAATTGATTTATTTCGGAAACTTGTTGAGGAAACAGAATGAGCCGAACCAGCGCCATCAACCACACAAAAACCACAATCACCCTCCTTCTTACAGCGTCAATCACAGGGCTTATCATAGGAATCGCGCTAGGAATACAGCTCTACCAAATATCCACAACGAAACTCGGCTTCTGGCGAAACAACGTGGAATCAACCACGCTGACCGTGCTGCAAATTCGCCACCAAATTCAAGACAGCACAAAAATAAGAACCACCGTTCAACTAGGAAACACAGGGCCAACCGCGATTAGCTGCAACTGCACGCTCTATTATAAGAACAGCGCCGGAGTGTCTCTTGCCACACACTCCTTTAACATAACTCTTACCGCTGGGCAAATCAAAACCGAGTCAATGACCATAACGCCGATAGACGTAGCCGAGTTCGCGGGAACAGACCTAAGCGTCTACGAGTACTAGCGCTACAAGCCTATTTTTTGGAAAACGCTAAATGCTCTAGCCTTCTTTACTGAGTGCTGGAAGACTTCCCATGGATTTCAATGAACTGCGAAAAGACTACTTACTTGACCGCTGGGTCGTTATTGCCACAAAACGCGCCCGAAGACCAACAGACTTTGCAATCAAAGAGAAAAAACAGCAATCCAAGACAGACACCTGCCCCATGTGCCCGGGAAACGAGCATATGACTCCGCCCGCCGTGTTGCTTTATCTGAAAAAAGGTAAGGCTTTGCAGAAAACTAGGGATAGAAACGGCGTCAGAAGCAGAGAATGGCTTATACGGGTTATCCCGAACCTCTATCCCGCCTTCACGCCGCCAAGCAGCAAAACAGAGGCAAGACGCATCGGAAGAAGCGTAGGCTTGGCAAACGCTGTTGGGCACCATGAGGTTATTGTAGAATCCCCATGCCACGATGAGCATCCAGCGGGCGCTGGAAGCCAGCAGTTGCTATATGTGGTCAATGCTTATCTTGACAGGTTGCGTGCGCTTTCTCGGAAGCCCTACGTCAAGTATGTTTCGATATTTCGCAATCATGGATTGGAGGCAGGAGCCTCTCTTTCTCATGCTCACAGCCAAGTGATCGCCACACCTTTCATTCCGAAAACAGTGGAGGAAGAAATGAAAGCAAGCAAAAGACACTTTGAAAAGAAGGGAAGATGCGTTTTTTGCGATATTCTTGCTAAAGAGAGCAAGAGCCCGCGCTTCATTGTGCAGAATTCCGATTTTGTAGCCTTTGCGCCCTATGCAAGCGTTAATCCAATGGAGTTCTGGGTCGTTCCCAAAAAACATCAAGCGACAATGCTGGAAATGTCGCTGATTGAAGCAAAAGCCTTCGCAAGAATGCTGAAAACATGCTTGTCTGGTCTGAAACAGCTTGTTAATGACCCGCCATACAACTATGGCTTCCATCTGGCTCTAGACAGAAAAGCGCGCAAGTACTATCATTGGCACCTTGAAGTTTACCCGAAGCTCACCACGTGGGCAGGATTCGAGAAAAGCACAGGCGTGTACATAAACACGGTTACACCCGAAACCGCGGCAGAAACCCTGCGGGCGAAGCTGAAAAACTGCCCGAAAAGCTAGTTCCCAGTGCTACGTCTGATACATGGTTACAAGTTGTTTTTCGTATTTAGGTCTGATCTGCATCGCGTCTTCCACGTATGCCCTTAAAGGCTCTGCCACACTCCAAGCTTGCGCAACACATCCTCTTGGTCGATTCGGTGGATCACCATCAAAAATCTCGTTGACGTTACCTAATCCTGCATCAGAGATCTGTGCGGTGAACAGAGGTAAAAGAAAATTCCTAAACGCGTATTCGCGTCTAAAATCAGAGCCGCCTTTGACTTTCAAATACGCTGTTGTAAAGGGGCCTAACAGCCAAGGCCAAACCGTGCCATTGTGATACGCTTTGTCTCTAGATCTTCTGTCTCCGGAGTAGATGCCGACGTATCTGGGGTCTTCTTTTGCAAGGCTTCTCAAGCCAAAGGGCGTGAACAGTTCGCGGTGAACAGTGTCGACGATGCTTTCGTTTTGGGCTGTTTCAAGCATAGTAAAGTCCAAAGCCACGGCGATGATTTGGTTTGGTCTCAGCGAGTCGTCGCGGCGGTTCATTTCTACAGTGTCATAAAGGCATTTCTTCTCAGCATTCCAGAACTTTTCACTGAAGCCTCTCTTGGTCTTCGCAGCTATTGACATGTATCTTGCTGCCTCGTCTGGTTCATCAAACCTCTCTGCAAGCAGCTCCATCACTTTCAACGCGTTGTACCATAAGGCTTGAACTTCCACAGCCTTTCCCTCCCTAGCCGTCACAGGCTGACCGTCCACAGTGGCATCCATCCAAGTAAGCTGGCTGCCATGAGCCAGCAAGCTATCATTACCCAAGGATATGTTGAACGCTGTTCCCTTAAGGTAGTTTTCAATAATGGCTTTCACTGCATCCCACAGGTGTTCTTGAACAAAGCTAAAGTCCCAAGTATATTTCAGGTATTGAAAAACCGCGTTCACAAACCACAAGGAAGCGTCCACCGAATTGTAAGCCGGCGGAGTGCACGACTCTGAGACGAAGTTCGGAATCAAGCCCTGTTTAAGATGCTGCTTGAAGCTAAGGAAAACACCACGGGCCTCATCGATCCTTCCGGTGACGAGCATAAGCCCGGGCAACGAGATGAATGCATCTCTGCCCCAGCACTCAAACCAATGGTAGCCTGCAATCACAGATTTGCCTAAATCTGCGGCTTTCACTATGAAAGTATCTGCCGCTAAGACAAGCCAGCTTAGCCACTCATGTCTTGAGAGAGAAGTGTGTTCTTCGTGAACTTTCTCCAAGAGTCTTCCACGGCGGTTTGCTTCCTTTTCGCACAGTGCTTCTAGATCGTAGAATGATGCTGGCAGATCATCCAGACTTCTTTCTGCGGCGTCTGGACTGCTGTCTGCAACAGCAACGATAGCTAAGCTTTCATGTTTCTTTGCTTGGGCTTCCATTTCGAAGAAACCTGTTTGATAGCAGTCGTCTAGACAGCTTTCGCCGCGCGCTGCCTCTTCCCTGTAGTAGATTCGTTCAATCCATTTTTCACTGGCTTCATAGCGTCCATCGGTGGCAGTTATAATCATCGTGGACGGCGGCTGACTGAAGCTTACGTGCAGCTTTCTGTTGCTGTATTTTTGGATAGGGTTCAGTTGGGTTTTCCATCTGTCTGTTACTGCGTGGAAGCCCCTGCCATTGACTAGTGGAGAGATTCGAATTTTGGCGTCAAGGCTATTTGCGTTAAGAATCTTGTAGAGAACTATTACGGCGTTCTTTTCGTGCGGCATGAAAACTGTTCTTTCAATCTTGATTTTCTGTGCTTCGTAGAGGTGTTTAGGGAATGGTGCAAGAGAGAACTCTTTTAGGGAAAGGAAGCCTTGGGGGAAGATGGTGCTCTGGAACTCGGTTACGCCTAAAGGATAGATACTGTTTCCAACGCATACTTCCTCGTCAAGCTTCGCCAAGCAAACTCTGCGATCCGTAGGAGGATGCAAAGCTGCAACCAAAAGCCCATGATATTTCCTCGTATTCAATCCCGGCACGGTGGAAGAAGCGTATCCTCCTAAACCGTTTGTTATAAGCCACTCTTTCTTGACGACTTCTTCAAATCGCGAAAGCGCAGCTTGGTCAAGCTTTGTTGAAGGAAACATAGCTTACGGCATCAGCTTGGCAACATTCTTCTCTTTGGGCACTATAAAATAGTTGGCAACGGGATTACACTTCGTTCTAAAAAGTAGCAGATGCGGCTTCTTCAACTTGAGCTCGGTAAGAGTTTCAGCGTAGCCCATGCCCTTGGCGAAAACCATGTCTACGTCGTCGTAGGCTTCGAGAAACTCCTTTGAGGCTTCTTTCAATGATAGCCCCACAGAATCTGTTCCGGTTGTGATCACCTTATCTGCGATCGCGTTCATCTTTGAGGCTTCAACATCTTCTAATGTTGCGTCGTTTATGATGGGTCCTCCTTTAACAGCAACAACCACGTTTAAACCCATGTTCTTAAGCTGCTCGACAAGCAGGGTGTCGAAGACTATTTCTCCTGCATTGTCAGTAAGATACAGCACGCGCTGTGACTTTTTGGCAATCTCATATGCTTTTCCCGTATCGTCTATGCAAAGGTCTTTTTTGGCGTCTCTGAAATTCTTTTTCAGGTCGTTAAATGTGACTTTGTGTCCTGGTATGTCGAATTCAATTGTGTTTCCGACCATGGCAGCTAAGCAGGCGTTTCTGAACCGATCTTGCTGGTTGTAGCCTGCTTCAACAAGTTTTCGCGTGTAGGGCAGCAGTTTAAGGGCTTTTTCGTTGCTTATGCGTTTAATTCGCTTGTATGGATCATCGTTCCCAGTGATTCGCTTGATGAGGCGGTCTCTTTTTGTGCCTAGGTCTGCCGGCACCGCTGTAGGCCTGAATTCTCTGCTTAATAGCCGCAGCAGGTCGGTCATGGCTCTGAAGCGGAATGCAAGATTCGTTGTCGCCTCCATGGTCTCGGCTACTCCTCGGCTAAGTATGCATGCGCAGCATTCTGGCTCAACTTTCAAGGTTTATCTCAGCCTACTGTTTTCTTGCGGCTTCTGCAAACTCGAGCATGACTGAGTATGGGTTTTTTGCTTTCACTATGCCGCTTGCAACAAGTACGCCTTGCATGCCGAGCTTTAGGGATGCTGCAACGTCTTCGCCGCGGGTTATGCCTGCCCCGCAGAGTATCACTACGTCGGGGTTGATTTTTCGAACAAGCTTAACTGTGTTTGTGACGACTTCTGGTTTGGCTTTTGAGACCGGTATCCCTGTGCCTATAAGCTCTGGAGGCTCAACGGCGATTATGTCTGGTCGCAGAGTGGCTACGGCGGCGCTTATGCTGGGGTTGTTTGCGCAGGTGCATGAAACTAGCTCTTTTTCCCGCGCCAGCTTCACAACTTCATCGATGTCGGAAAGCTTTAGCTGTCTTTCTGAGTGGTTAACCAGTGTTCCCATGGCTCCAGATTGCTTGACTGAGTCGGCAAGTACGTGTCCTGTGTGTCCACCTGGCTTTATTGGGTCTATGTGCTGAGAGAAAACCGGGATTTCAACAGTGTCAGCAATTGGTGCTATGTCGGCGGGCTGAGGGCAGATGCCTATCGAGATTTTTGTTTCGTGATGGATTTTTTCAGCTTCTTTTGCCAGCATGATCGCTTGTTTTCCCGTTGCTTCAAGGTAGGTCTTGAAGTTGACTAGGATAAGTGGGGGTTGCAGTTTTCTGTGCAAGAAGCTTTCACCATATCTAGCGTTGATCTGGATTGTTAATATTGTTTTGGGAATAAAAAAGGGTGGGTTATCATAAGTCAATGCTGGTTTTCAGTGGGTTATTCTGATTTTTTTGGGCACGAAGACGGCTGCTGCAATCACAGTTGTCCATAGGCCGCTTTTGTCTCCAGTTGCTGACTGTGTGATGTTTGTTGTCTTGATTATCATGCCGCTTGTTTTGAAAAGCTGCTCTTTTTCGTGCCACGCGATTTCCGGATCAAACTGTATGCCCATGGTCGTAGCCAGCATGGTTGCTGCGAGGTCTTCAGCGTAGTCTCCGGCTTTGTCGTCTGGCTGCCCGAAGGAGTGGTGTTCAGACAGGTAGCCGTAGTGTTTGCCTGAAGGAATAGCCACACCTATTGATGAGGCAACAAGCCTGTGCGGCTCATTAGTCGAATTTCTTGCGAGCACAACGAAGGTTATTTCGCCAGGGCTTATCATTTTCAAGCCTTTCTCTCTGGGGATCAGTGTGCAGCCTGGCGGTACGATGCTGGAGACGCTTACGATGTTGCAGTGCTGTATGCCTGCGTCTCTGAGGGCTAGCTCGAATGATTGCAGTTGTTCCTTGTGTTTGCCGACGCCTTTGGTTAGGAAGAAATATCTGGGAATCATTTTGCAATATGGAAATAGGCTTCTGCTTATTAGTCTTTTTGTTGTCCAAGAAAGACGCTCAGTTTCTGAGAAGTTTTATTGCCTAGTGGGCGAAGACAATACGTCTGAGGTTTGGTCTAGTGCAAGCCCACTTGAGCGTATTTAAAGATGAAGCTAAGCTTGACATAAGCTACGTTCCTCACATTCTTCCTCACCGAGAGAGGGAGCTGAAACTCTTAACCGAGTTCTTTAGCTTCGCGTTGCAGTCTCCTGAGAAGATGACGCAACGGGTCATAATAACAGGCGATGTCGGCACGGGTAAGACTGTGCTTTCCCAAAGGTTCGGAGCCAACATCGCGGTGGAGGCAGCTAAACGCCGCCTCAGCCTCAGATATGTTCACGTGAACTGCCGCGAATATCGCGGACGACTCTTCTTGATACTGCAGCATGTTGTTTCAGCGTTTCACCCGAACTTTCCGGCGAGAGGCTATTCTGCTGAGGAGCTTCTGCGTATTCTTATGCAGGTTCTTGATGAGGAAAACGCCTACGTTATCCTTTCTCTAGACGAGTTTGACAGCGTTATCGACCGAGAAGGCTCAGAAGCCGTGTACAAGTTGACTCGGCTGCAGGAGATGAGGCAAGGCAAGGCTCAGCGCCTTTCGCTTGTATGCATCATGCGAAATTTGGATGCAATGCAAAGTCTGGATGCTAGCACTAGGAGCACGTTGCAGTCGAACGTGATTAGGCTTGATAACTACACGAGACAGCAGCTCTTAGAGATTCTGAGTGGCAGGGTGGAGCTTGCTTTTAAACCGTCAACTGTTTCCGAGGACACGTTGGGCTTGATTGCGGAGCTTGCTGCTTCCGAAGGAGGGAACGCGCGTTTCGGAATTGAGTTGCTCTGGAGGGCGGGCAAATACGCTAACGCTGAGGCAGTGGGATGTGTTACGCCTGAGTGTGTGAGAAAGGCGGTTTCAAGCATAGTTCCCAGTTTCAGAAAAAGCGACTTGGCTGATCTTGTTTTTCATGAGAAACTTTTCCTGGTGGGGATCGCTCGGCTTTTCAAGACAAACGAAGAGGCATCCATATCTTTGGCAAAGGCGGAGCAGGCTTATGCAGTTGTGTGTGAGGAGTTTGACGTTAAACCGAACAGCCACACGCAGCTC
Source organism: Candidatus Bathyarchaeota archaeon (assembly GCA_029907545.1). GTDB lineage: Archaea > Thermoproteota > Bathyarchaeia > Bathyarchaeales > Bathycorpusculaceae > JAGTQT01. The sequence continues at coordinate 32,280 of JARYLR010000010.1, forward strand.
TGGAAGTATCTGCAGGGGCTTTCGGCATTAGACATCGTGAAGTCAGAGGTTTCTGGAAAAGGTGCGCGTGGAAGGTCAACCCGCATTTTCCTCCCTAGGATTCCGGCGCTCGAGCTGGAGAAGGAGCTTAGTGCGTTGCTGGAAAAAGAGGTAAAGTGAAAGGCTATGAAGATTGAGGATGTTTTCTCGTCGAGACCCCGCATCAAAATTCTAAGGCTACTCTGCCAGCTTGGGGAGCTTAACGTTTCTGAAATGGCGCGGAGGCTGGGAACAAACCACGAGACAACAGTTAAGCATCTTAAGATTCTAGAAAGCGAAGGAATCCTTAAACAAAAGGTGTTTGGAAGAATCCGCCTCTACAAGATTAACGAAAGCTCAGCCAAAGCAAGAGCCATCCAGCGCCTTGTAGAGACATGGGAAACCCAGCAGTGAGAAGCAGCTCAACCTGTAATCGCAAATTCCGCCAGACGGAAGCAAAACAGAAAATAGCTAGAACCATCAATAACACTTGTCCACCCGCTTTCCAGAAGGTTTTAGACATGGGCATGGTTGATGTTTCAGACAAGCCTGAAGTAGTCCGCGAAGCGCAAGCAGTTGGAACAATAAGACTGAAAGACGAAACTGTGAAGCTGATCAAAGCAGGAAAAATCCAGAAAGGAGACCCGCTGCGTCTGGCTGAAGTCGCAGGGATTCTTGCCGCCAAGCAGACAAGCACGCTTATCCCTCTTTGCCATCCACTGCCGTTGACCAAGGTCAAGGTTCAGGCAGAAATCAAAGACCCACATACAGTTCAGGTCTTGTCAACCGTGAAGACGAAGGCTCGAACCGGAGTTGAGATGGAGGCGCTTGTGGCAGTCGCAGCTAGCCTCTTAGCGATATGGGACATGGTTAAGCAGTATGAGAAAGACGAGAAAGGACAATACCCAGCTACGGTGATTCAGGAGATATGTGTCTTAAAGAAAATCAAGGAAGGCGCAGGTAGTGAGCGAAAGTATAAGAAAACATAAGGCTGAAGCGCCACGCAAACTGGGTTTCGGCGTCTTCATCTGCAGCACGTCCCGCTATCAAAAGCTCGCTCAAGGCGAAAAGCCTAAAGATGTTTCCGGAAGCCTCATTGAATCCTACTTGAAAGAAGCTGGACACAAAGTTCTCTTCAGGAAAATTATCGCAGACAACAAAACCATGATAGAGCAAGGTATGCAGTATGCATTTAGCCTAGACGAGTTAGACTGCGCTATCTTTTGCGGTGGTACAGGCATTGCGCCGTCTGATATCACCATTGAAACGGTCTCCCCGTTTCTGGAGAAGACTTTGCCTGGCTTCGGCGAAATCTTTAGGCACCTAAGCTTTGGCGCTGTGGGATCTGCCGCGGTCTTATCTCGTGCAATTGCTGGTGTAGCTGAGAGAAAAGCGTTTTTCTGCATTCCAGGCTCTCCTGACGCTGTGAGGCTGTGTTTTGAAAGGCTTATATTGCCCGAAGCACCTCACATCGTTAAGCACGCTCGGGAATAACGATGACGCTTGTAGACCGCTACGGAAGACCTTTGCTGAATCTGCGCATAGCCGTAACCAGACAATGCAATCTGCGTTGCGAATACTGCCACATGGAGGGCGAAGACAAGCAGCATCCGCCATCCGACGAGATGACGGCTGACGAGATCATTCGCATGGTGAGAGTTGCCGCGGGTTTGGGCATTTCTAAGGTGAAGCTTACTGGCGGAGAGCCTCTTCTGAGGAAGGATATTGTTGAAATTGTGAAGGGCATCGCGGCGATCAAAGATATAGGCGAGCTGTCTATGACGACTAACGGAACGATGCTTGAGCATCTTGCAGAAGAACTGCGTTCAAGCGGTTTAGGCCGCATCAACATTACGCTTCCAACCCTAGACGCTGAAGCCTACGAGAAGCTGAACGGAGGCAAAATTGAACCAGTGCTGAGAGGAGTAGAAGCCGCGGTCACGGCAGGTCTTTGTCCTGTGAAGGTTAACATGCTTCTCTTGAAAGGCATCAATGACGACGCTGTTTTCGACATGATCGAATTCGCAAAGAAGACTGGTGCAATTCTCCAGATGATTGAGCTTGAACCCCTTAACATCAGCAGCGAATACTACCTAAGCCACCACATGCCGCTTGACAAGTATGAACAGATGCTGGACGGCATGGCAGAGAAAACTGAGACAAGAAAATTCATGCAGAACCGCAAAGTGTACTACCTACCGGATACCAGCGTAGAGATAATCCATCCCACAGAGAACGCGGAATTCTGCAGCCACTGCACGCGGCTGCGGGTGACAAGCGACGGGAAGCTGAAACCATGCCTCATGACAAAAAACAACCTCATAGACATCCTAACGCCCTTGAGAAGCGACGCAAGCGATAAGGAACTGGCTGAACTGTTCAAGATGGCAAATGACCGAAGGAAACCATACAACAATCACTAAACCAAAAGGCACACGCCTCACATGTTGTTGTGCTGCTGCGAACCCGTCTCTTTTCACTATATATAAGGGGCTCTATCACCAAGAGCAGTCTAAAAGAACAAAGATTTTATCCAAGTTCTCGCATAATACTTTCTGGTGCACAAAATGAGGGATAACGTTCTCTGTTCATCGAAACAAAACATTTAATACCCCTCAGACCGATTCAACAAGTTCCATGAGCTTTTTGAAACAAATCGAAGAAAAATGGCAGAAACGCTGGGAAACAGCCAAAATCTTCGAAGCCGACCCAGACAAAACCCGACCCAAGTTCTTCATAACCTTCCCCTACGCATACATGAACGGACCACTACACGTCGGGCACGCATTCACAGCATCACGCGTAGACGCCTACGCAAGATTCAAAAGAATGCAAGGCTACAACGTGCTTTTCCCATGGGCATGGCACTGGACAGGACAACCGCTGGTAGGTGCAAGCGAACGCGTCGTCAAAGGAGACAAAGCGTTCATCAAAAGCCTGATAGAAGTTGACGGCGTTCCCAAAGACGAGCTTGAAAAATTCGTTGACCCCATCTACATGGCAACATACTACACCAACGAAGGCAGAACATCAACAAGGAAAATGGGCTTCTCAGTGGACTGGCGCAGAGAGTTCGACACAACCATGCCCACCTATCAGAAGTTCATCGAATGGCAATATGAAAACCTAAAAAACATGGGCTACGTGTCAAAAGGCACGCACCCAGTCGTATGGTGCCCAAAATGCCGAAGCCCAACAGGCGACCATGACCGTCAAGTAGGAGAAGGCGTTACACCCGAAGAATATATCCTAATAAAATTCAAACTAGACAAGGAAACATTCCTGCCCGCCGCAACCTTCAGACCCGAAACAATATACGGCGTAACCAACATGTGGGTCAACCCCGACGCAACATACGTTGAAGCCCAAGTAGACAACGAAAAATGGATCATAAGCCAGGAAGCCGCAGAAAAACTCAAAGAACAAGGAAGAACCATAAAAACCCGACGCCAAATAAAAGGCAGAGACCTCATCGGAAAAACATTCGAAAGCCCAATAACCAACATCAAGTTTCCCATACTGCCAGGATGGTTTGTTGATCCCAAACACGCAACAGGCATCGTCTACAGTGTGCCGGCACATGCTCCGTATGACTGGTTAGCCTTAAAGGATCTTCAAGAAAAACCGGAAGTTCTCAAAGAATTCAACATGAATGCAGAAGCTGTCAAGAACATAAAGCCTATATCCCTTATCGAAGTAGCAGGCTACGGCGAATACCCAGCCATCGAAATTTCCAAGCAGCTTAAAGTTAAAGATCAAAACGACCCGAAAGCCGAAGAAGCCACCAAACTGCTATACAAAAAAGAATTTCACGAAGGCATACTGAAAGCGAACTGCCGAGAATACTCTGGAAAAACAGTTCGAGAAGTTAAGGACATGTTGATCAGAGACTTCAAAACACGCAACATAGCTGACGCCATGTATGACCTTCCTCAGCAAGTTGTCTGCCGCTGCATGTCCCAGTGCATAGTGCGGATACTCCAAGACCAGTGGTTTCTAAACTACTCGGATCTGGAATGGAAAGAAAAAGCTCGCCAAGCACTAGGCAGGATGAAAATTTACCCCGCAACCGCAACGTCATGGTTCACAACCGTGATCGACTGGCTGAAAGAATGGGCATGTGCAAGAACAACGGGCTTCGGCACGCCGCTCCCTTGGGGAAAAGGCTGGATCATCGAGACGCTAAGCGACTCCACAATATACATGGCATTCTACACCATAAACAAACACATAAAACGCCACAACATAAAACCAGAAACACTAACAAGCGAACTCTTCAACTACATCTTCTACAAAGAAGGCGACAAACAAAAGCTATCCAAAGAAACAGGGATACCTGCAGAAATCCTCGCCGAAATGCAAGAAGAATTCCAATACTGGTACCCAGTCGACCTTAGAGTTTCAGCCAAAGAACTCGTCCCTAACCACTTAACTTTCTTCATATTCCACCACGCAGCACTATTTCCAACTGAACAATGGCCGAAAGGCATAGGCGTCAACGGCATGCTAATGATTGAAGGCAAACAGATGCACAAGTCAAAAGGAAACTTTGTAACAATGAAAAGCGCCGTTGAGCAATACGGCGCTGACGCTACGCGTTGCACTTTGCTTATGGCGGCAGAGGGCATGGATGATCCCGACTGGAGAGCCGAAAACGCCAAAGAAATGCAGAGCAAGCTTGAATCTTTCTACAACTTCGCCAAATCCATCATAAAAAACAATGAAAAAGGCGAATACACACACATGGAAAGATGGCTGATGAGTACTCTACAACACCGCATCTCCGCAGTCACAGAAAACTTGGAGCAGATGAAAACCAGAACAGCACTCTCAATCGCCCTCTTCGAGGTTTGGAACGACTTCCGCTGGTATATCCATAGAAAGAAGAAACCAAACGCCAAAGCCCTGAAACAAGCTCTGAAAACAGCTATTAGGCTACTTGCTCCGTTTGCCCCGCACATCTGCGAAGAAATATGGAACCAAAGCGGCGAAAAAGGCTTCATTTCTCTGGCAGATTGGCCCACGATAGACCCAAAACAGATAGATCTCCAAGCGGAGGAAGAGGAAACTCTTGTCAAAAACACAATCGAAGATACGTCTAGCGTTCTAAAAGCAACAAAAATCACGCCGAAGAGAATCTGCTACTACACCGCTTCAACATGGAAGTGGAAAACATACATGCACATCCTCGAGAAGTCAACACGAGGCGAAGTGAAACTGAACGAACTCATGAAAGAGTACGCAGTAAAAGCGGAATTTAGAAAGCATCTGAAGGAGCTTGCCAAATTCGCTCCAGCCATTGTCAAAGAGATTAGCAGAATGCAGGAAGAAAGGAAAAGAAGCTTACTGGAAGCGGCATCCTTAGATGAGAAGGAGACGCTGGAAAGTGCAAAAGACTTTCTGACCGAAAGATTCGCTGCTGAAATCCGGGTCTACAGTGAGGAGGATGTAGAGCGGTACGATCCGAAGATGAGGGCTTCTTTGAGCGCTCCGTGTCGCCCAGCCATATACATAGAGTAAGCGTTCTAAACGAACCTGAAAAGCATGTTCAATGTGCGAGGATTAACCTTGACATGATAGTTTCTTCGACCGCCACTCGTAGTCGTGATGTAAAAGTCCTTTTCCTCGCGAAGCTCACTTGCATAAAGCAAAGCCAAAACCGTACGGCAAACATTAACCGTCGTCAGCTTCTCGCTTTTGACTCTTTTCTCGATCTCTTCCTGAAGAATCCGAGGGTTGATTGTGTACACTATCACTGAAAGATCTTTTCCTGTCCTAGAATAGTGAGTCTCCATCTCTCTCAGAAGGTGTTGGACAATATCGTAGTAGGGCGACTTGCGATTCATTATCAGGTATATGTAGTTAACTAGAGGAATAGGTACGTTCCCTACCTGTACCTCAGACACCCTACATCCCCCAACATATACTAATTTTATAAAGGGTTTAAAAACCTTGAGGTAAGATTTTACCTAAACCCGCCAAAAAACCATCGTGGCAAATCGATTTTTGAACTTTTTAAAAGTCTTAGCAACTATCATCTTGGTCTGAAAACTTAATAGGGCAAACCTATATTCGAAACACTTGAAAAAGCAGAAGCACGTGGATCCGTAGCGCAGCATGGATACGCGTCAAGCCATAGAGCGCGTCGGCCTTCTAAGCCGAAAGTCCTGGGTTCAAATCCCAGCGGATCCGCCACTCTTTTAATCAGCCAGCCTGCTGATCGCCCTGCCAAAGCTCTGGGTTACATGGCTAACAGTGCGGTTTATTTATAACTGTCTTAATGGTGTCGCTTCCCTGAAAAGGTGAGCCATCAGCCAGCGTACCGGTCAAAGTCAAGGTTACTGACCTGAATTTGCACGAGGTGGCGTACTGCTTCTGAATCAACCCTACTACGGCTTGCCTGTCAAACTTCACAATAAGCACGTATCTTCCGTCACCGTCGCAGTCTGCAAAGCAAAGGAATCTGTAGTCTACTGAAATCGAGCGGTTCAGCATAAGCGAAGAAACATCAATGTCAAAGACGCTGTATCCTTCTGGAAGACTAATTACACACGTAACCCATTTTCCGCGACTTTTCAGACTTAAGCACCGTGGATAAATCCTTATTTTGGCACAGATCGCAGCTTCCGATTTCTCGCCGAAGCAGCTGGACACGATGTAGACGTCAAGCATGTCGATTCTCTTGTCTTGATTGACGTCTGCTTCACTGTTCCATCTGGAATGACCCGGATAGGAGCCCACTGCTAATGTCACTTCGCACACATCTTTAAGATCTACTTTTCCGTCATGATTCACATCGCCAGTAAGTCTCTCGCCAATGCCGATTGGTTGAGCGTCTGATGCATACATGAGTGCACCGGCAACCATGATTATCAGGGCTAATGGAATTATTCTCTGCAACTTCTCTTTCTCCAACAAAAGCGGAGCACTCGAGGTAGATAAGCAGGTAACGAGCTAGCTTCTATTACTGTGCTATCGAAGATTTATCTAGAGGGAACCTGTTCTATGCGGCTAGTAAGTTTTATAACACTAGTGCAATAATAAAGGGTAAACGTGTTGACGTTTAACTTGTAGATGTGTAAGGGATGCTTATGAGTACTCACGCAGAAGATCTCAAGCTTAGGTTGATGACAATCGAGCTTCTTAGAACAGCGAAGTATAAGAGAAACATAACTTACCGTGAACTTGCATCAAAAACAGGCTTGCCAGTCACAGTTCTCAGCAGATACGCTAAAGGCCATGTTTTGCCGAACACGTCAAGAGCAAGGCAGTTGTGGAAGGTTTTAACGAAGCTTGTTGGCTTAGAAACAGAGCTTCGCAACAGAATCAAATTTGACGAAGATGGGTTTTTCGACAACACCGAGATCATAGGCGACTTCAACATTCTTCAGCAAGCCGCAAACCACGCCTTAGCAAACTTTGCCGGAAAACGCGTCACCAAGGTTCTGACCGCTGCCGTTGACGGAATTCCTCTAGCCACCATGGTTGCCAACGCTCTCGGAGTGAACCTCGTGGTTGCAAAAAGAAGCAAAGAAGTCGGCGTCAAAGCGTTTCTAGAAGAAACATATGTTTTCAAATACTCAGGAGTCACAATGACCCTCTATATCCCTAAAGAGGCAATCAAGAAACGCGACAGCGTCCTAGTCGTAGACGACATGATCAAGACAGGAGAGACGCAGGCTGCATTAGTTAACTTGGTGCGGAAAGCAAAAGCCGAAATGTCAGGTGTTTTCTCGCTGATCGCTGTCGGAGAAGACTGGAAACGGGTGCTGAAGCTTTCATCTGAGTGCCCTGTGGAAGTCATAATCTACGTTAAGACACCGCATGATGCGAGCAGCCACTACTGAGAGAGAAAAGCTGGGCACTTTCCTTTTCTATAAAAATCCTTGCCAAGCCTAAGCAACGCAGTTTCAAAGTTGACAAAGGATTTTCCAGCAATCTGGTTCCTTGACCAGTAAGCTTTCAACTGTTTCAACGCGCCAGCTGGAGTAGCATTTTTTACGATTTTCAACTTGGAAGCAGCAAGAATCGCTAGGACTGTTGGATTTGAATCAGCTTTTTCCCAGACGCCGCGGAGCTCTCTCAGAAAAATGTTAGCTGTAACTTCACCAACACCCTTTCCCAGCTCCCTTATCCTGTTCTCTAGCTCTTTCGAGTCAGCCGCCTGCTCATGAATAAGGCCAACCATTCCGTTGTACATTACTGAGAGGTTCTGCATCACTTCCAGAAGTTTATCCGCCGTCTTAAAGTCGTATCGCGTGTAGCCACCTTCATCAAGGATTTTGACAAGCCCTTTCCAGCCTGTCTCAAGAAGCCGCTGCGGCGTCAGCACACCGTACTTCTCAAAGCATTAATACGTCTTTAGTGCAGATGATTCTTTTATTGGTGCGCCAAACAGCAGAGAAGCCAGAAACCACTTGAAAATCTCTTCTTTTCCACCTTCGGAGAGATCAATGCCAAGAATCTCAGAATATCTCTGCCCCCAATTTTTCAACAAGCATTTTCTCACTCTCTTTTCCTGTAGCCATAGTCGCCACCTAAAGAAACCTTATACGCTAAGCCAATAAACGGTTTACGAGGCATAAGAATGCGGACAATCGAATGGCAAAACGGCACCGTAGTCACAGTTGACCAGTCAAAACTTCCAAGCGAAACCGTAACCATTACCTTGAAAAATTGCGAAGAAGTTGCCGACGCCATACGCAACATGAAAATCAGAGGCGCACCCCTCCTCGGGGCTGCCGCAGCCTTTGCCTTAGCCTTAACAGCGCACTCGTCAGAAGCAGAAAGCCGAGAAAGGTTGCTTGCTGAACTGGAAAAGTCCGCTGAGATCATTCGAGCAACGCGGCCTACTGCTGTAAACCTCTTTTGGGCGATAGATCGGATTCTTAGCAGAGCCAAGGATTTTTCAGGTAGTTCCAGAGAGCTAGCTGCTTTTGTCGTCAACGAAGCGCAGAAAGTTGCTGACGAAGATGTTGCCGTTAATCGTCTTCTCGGGAAACATGGCGCTGACCTCATCCGTGACGGTGATGTGGTTCTAACCCACTGCAATGCAGGCGCCTTAGCCACTGTGGACTACGGTACAGCGTTAGGCGTCATAAGAGCTGCGTGGGAAGCAGGAAAGAGAATTAGAGTTTTTGCAACTGAAACCCGCCCACAGCTTCAAGGAGCAAGATTGACTGCTTATGAGCTTCGGCAAGCAGGCATTCCGGTGACATTGATCACTGATAGCATGGTTGGATATGTTATGAGCAAGCGACTCGTGAACAAAGTCATTGTAGGCGCAGACAGAGTAGTTCAAGATGCAGTAATCAACAAGATTGGAACGTTTACAATAGCCGTCCTAGCGCGAGAGCACTCTATACCCTTCTTTGTCGCCGCGCCCACCTCCACTTTCGATTTGACTAACCGATCAGACAGCGTCATCATAGAGCAGAGAAAGTCTGAAGAAGTGACCCATGTGGGATCAATAAGAATTGCTACAAAAAGCGTGGATGTGCTGAACCCAGCATTCGATGTCACACCGCTAAAATATGTTACAGCAGTAATCTGCGAACAAGGCATCTTATATAAAGGTGATCTAGGTAAATTCAAATCCAGCATTCCCACGAGAGAATAAAGCGGTGATTTAGCATTAAAACAGGTAACACCGAAGAAAGTACAACTGTACGCACCGAGCTTCACATCAGAGGACTGTTAACTAGAAAAGGAGTGAAAATCTCCAAAGAAGAAGCCGAACGAGAACTTTTCGAAAGAGGATACGGCACTCCAGCAGGAAAAACATTTTTACTAGGTTTCCATGAAGCCCTATACCTGCAAGACAAGGGAATTCTTAGAGTCGAGAGCAGCAAACACAAAGAGGTAAGCTTCCGAGAGCTTCTTAAGGAATACGAGAGCGTGGATGAGAATGCTTGGGCTAAATACCTAGTCTACCGTGACCTAAGAAACCGTGGCTACGTAGTTCGAGAAGGCTTTGGGAAAGGCATAGACTTTCGTCTATATGAACGCGGCGAATACAGTAAAGACACTGCAAAATATCTGGTTCTAAGCGTTCAGGAGGGAAAGCCCATGCTTCTCGGAGATCTGGTCAGCGCCTTGAAGCAGTGTCAAAGTTTGAAGAAGGAGCTTGTTTTAGCTGCCATGAACCGAAGAGGCGAAATAGTTTACTATTTTGTTTCACAATTTAATGTAAACTAGTTGGAGAACAAAACCGATGCCACTGTTTAAAACCGTGCGCGGAATGAGAGATTTCCTGCCAGACGAAGCCAAGGCAATGAAAAATCTCGAAAACCGCGCTCGCAGAATAGCCAAACTCTACGGATACGACGAGATAATAACTCCTATCGTGGAATCCTACGAGCTCTTATCGGCAAAAGCCGGCGACGAAGTCCGCTCGCGAATGTTCTTCTTCAAAGATCTAGGTGGACGAGACGTAGCTTTAAGATACGAGTTCACGGCTTCAGTAGCCAGACTTGTCGCCACAGCCTTCAGAAACGAGCCAAAACCCCTTAGGCTTTTCAGCGTGGGCACCCTCTACCGCTATGACGAGCCGCAAAAGGGACGCTACAGGGAGTTCTGGCAGTCAAACTATGAGTTGATGGGCTCCAGTCGACCTGAGGCAGATGCAGAGATAATAATGTTGACAGATAGCTTGTTGAAGTCCGCAGGGCTTAAGGGGCACACGTTCAAAATCGGGCATGTTGGTGTTTTAAGGAGCATATTCCACCAAGAGAAACTGCAAGAGGACACGCAAAACGCGATCATGCAGTTGATGGATAAGAAGCAATGCGATGCTGCGCTGGAGACAGTTAAAAACGCTGGTGCATCGGCAAACGCCATAAAGACTATTCAAAAATTGATGAAACTGAAAAGCAATGATGCTTTCGACGTCGTAGACAAGATGAGATCATGCGTTGAAAACTATAAAGAGGCCGCAGACGAGGTAGACAATCTCTTCAAAATCCTAAAGCTCATCTCAGAAAGCAGATGCGAAATCGGCATACACGTTGATGCCAGCTTCGCCAGAGGCTTAGAATACTATACAGGAATGATTTTCGAAGTCAACGTACCCGAACTTGACATTGCGTTGGGCGGAGGAGGAAGATATGACAAGCTTGTTGAACTCTTCGGAGGCGAACCCACGCCTGCACTTGGTGTCGCTCACGGTTTAGATAGGATACTGCTTGCGCTACAGATGCAGAACGCATCTCCTAAAGAGCAAGAAGCAAGTGCAGTTGTTGTGATTGCTGTCCAAGAGAGCTTGATAGCTGAGGCAATGAAGATTGCCCAAAAGCTTAGAGATGCAGAAATCAGAGTTGAGGTTGACGTAATGGGGAGGAAGGTGGCGAAGGCTCTGGAGAACGCAGATCGGAAAAAGATAGACTACGCCGTTATCGTAGGTGAAAAAGAACTTGCCGAGAACTCAGCTGTAGTTAAAGACCTACAGAGAAGAGAGCAGAAAGCCATCAAAATCGACGAGATCGCCAACTTGATCAAAAGTGGCAACCTCTCCTAGACAAGTTTCAATTACTTCCCAAGAATAGACGCGGTAGAAATGGCAATATGAAGAAGCCAGATGTTAACAAAGTCATCATTGTCGAGCTTTCGAAGGATTATGCTTCTTCGATCAAGCTGGATTCCAGCTACGTGGCAGATCATTACTATGCCTTCTTAATCACTTGCAGAGTCAAAGGCTGGGAAATAAAGCTACATCTAAAACCGTGTAAGAAGACATTGAAGAAGAAACATGTAGGTTCTTTTTTCGAGAAGCACGTTGAAGAGCTAAGAGCATTTGCAGCCATGCTTAATAACGAGCAGATAGGCTGAATTGAGCTTGGATATGAAAAATGGAACAATCGATGCGCGTTTGGGAGTCCTTGTCAAAGCGAAATATCGTGGACTCGGCATCGGAAGCATTCTGATGAAGCATGCGATGAAAGTCGCCAAAGAAAACGGTGCAAGGATGCTGGTTCTGGAGACACAGTCCTGCAACGTTCCAACTATGAACTTCTATTTGCATAATAGGTTTAGGCTGATTGGCTTTGACCTAGCCGCGTATTCTAACGAAGACGTCGAGAAGAAGGAAGTTGGGCTGGACTTTGGCTTAGTCTTGTAGGCTTCTTTCGGCGGCAGGTCGCAACCACCAGAAAAACTAGTATATAAGCAAGCACTATAACATTGTTTGAACTCTCTGGGATAATTTCCACAATGTGCGTTGAGTGCGGGTAGGCAAAATAAATCCATCTATGAGTTCCATTGTAGTAAAGTGTACCGTTAAAATTCAGAACTACCGTGGATCCGCTGTCAATCACAACTGAGTAGGGTGGAGACATAAGATTCTCCGAAACGCAGACGCGGCAAAAACCAAACAACTGATCAACAGTCATGTTAGAGACTTTCATCTTAAGCGTAGAGTTTGTCTCAAAATACGTGGCTTGTTCAATAGTAGAGTTTGAAACAACGATCAGACGGTGATCCGCTGTCACATTCCAGTATGAAAATATCCCTTTCAACGGGTACTGATCAATGTTGCCTGCGTCTATTATTAGTGGTAAATCACCTATTCCGTCACGGTTTGAGTCTGCGCCGTCATAGTCGCTCCAATAGTTTCCACCGAGCTCTGAGCCGCTGTCCCACATGTTCATGTAAGAGTTGTTGCTTACAACGTTTTTGCTGTTGTCTATGAAATTGTTGTTGTAGATTGTGTTGCCGTTTGATGATAGAAGCTTGATGCCGTATTTATTTCCCTTTACAGTGTTGGCGGTTATGCTGTTGTTTGGCGAATAATCTAGAAGAATACCTTCCTGACTGTTAGAATATATGTTGTTCTCCCAGATTCTGTTTTGAGCAGATGCGGCAATCTGTATTGCTGCCGTTGAATAGCTTGAAGTTATGTTGTTTCTGTACACCATGTTGTGATTCGCGGAAAAGAGCAGAGAAATGCCGTTAAGACTGCCTGATATATGGTTATACGCGACTGTAGAAGCGGTTGTGCCTGTCAATCCTATGCCGCCCTGATTGTTTAGCACACGATTTCTCGTTATCACGCTGTTTTTGGTTCCCATGTTGAATGCGATCCCACGCTCGTTACTTGTTATGTTGTTTCCGTTTACTGTGACATCTGAGGAAAATCCAACCCAAACCCCATAGTTCCCGTTTGAACTAATCCTACTATCCAATATCTTGACCCAAGAGGATGCGTTCACCCAGACACCAAATTCAAAACTATCAATTCTAAGGCTGGCAACTGTAACATTATTTATCCCAACGAGAGTAATGCCTCGCCCGGTGTCGTCGCCTTTAATCATGAATCCTGTTCCGTTAATTAGTATGTGGTCTCTCTCAACGATTATTGAACCGTCCAAACTTCCGTTCAAAAAATAGGTCACTTTGTCCTCGGTGTATACCGGTGTTCCCGAAGGCTCGATCGAACCATCCGCCCTAATGTAGATTTGACTCTGTGCCTTAACTTTAACAGGTAGAAGCGCAACGCTGGAAATGCTCCACACCAAGATGAAAAAGACGGCTACTGGGAGGAATTTTTCTCTCATAAGCGCTCTTTTTTATGAAATTCAATGTTCAATTATTTATATTTTTAAAAGCCATCATCGAGATAAATCAGCTGTTCTTTCTCTCCCGCCTTAGAAAGTCACCTATATCAGACACGTTTTTAACAGCAACACCTGCCACTTCCCTGCTAGGTTCACGTAATATTTTTCCAAAGCCTAAACAGTCGCTATACCTATTCATGACCAGCGTGTGTGCTCCTTTCTTCGCAGACCCCTCCACTTTCACAATGCTTTTTCCAAAGACATCTCTTCCACAGATGAAAAGCCATTCTGTTCGATCGTTGATCGTAATCTTGTTTGCTTTTCCTTTCTCTGCAATCATCCTCAGCAACTCGAAACTGGGGAAAAACTTGTTCTTCTTAACTTTTCCCAGATACGTGCCGGCAAAATAGAAGTTGTTGGAAACAAACGGTTTCAGCTTTTCATCTACTAGGAAATAGCGGTTATTCTTCTTTACTACTAGATCTCGTCTTAACATGAGTTTTGCATCGAATTGTCTTGCGAAATCTGCTATTGTCTTCAAGGCTCATCACGTTTACGAAACTTGCATACAAAAAAACCCTGCGTTTGACCAGGCCATATTCTCCTGCAGTTTTCCACTGAGCGATGCAGTTTTTGGCCGAAAATCTCTGTTAACCCTTTTTCTCCATAGCACTCAATCTCTTCCACTTGCAGACGCAGGTTCCTCACAGCCCAGTCAACGTTCATCTCGTTTTCTTCGGGTTCAAGTGAGCATGTAGCGTAGACGATTTCTCCATCATCTCTTAACGAGACAGCTGCTTTTGCTAGGATTTCCCTTTGAAGAGCGGCATTTGCCTCAATGTCCTTCAGACTTCTTCTTGCAAACCAGCTGCTGTCTGCCGCGAAATTTCCTGAGCATGGCACGTCTAGCAGTATTCGACCAAACTTTATCCCTAGTTCGGCAACATGCCTTGCGTCCATTTGGTAAACCACTGTGTTCTTTACATGGCATCGTTCCAAATGGTTAGCTAAGGCGATTAACTTTGACTTTTCAACATCCAACGCAATGATTACGCCGCTGTTGTGCATGAGATCGGCTAGCTGAACGGTTTTCCCTCCAGGAGCCGCGCAAGCGTCAAGCACAACTTTGCCTTCTAGATCGGTAAAAAGCGAAACAGGGATTTGAGCGGCAGCCTCTTGGATTGAGTACATCCCTAGAAGATATTCTGTTGTTGCACCTGCAGACAATTTCGCTTTGGAAACCCAGTAGCCTTTTTCTAGAAAAGAAATTTTTTCAAGCTTTATTCCCCGCGATTGCAGTCTTTCAACAGTTTCTTCAAGGTTCGGGGCGTTTGTAGGGTTTATTCTGATAGCTTGCTTGAGCTTGATGTCTGAAGGTTTCCAGCCTAGCTTTTCGTAGCGATGTAGGAAGAATTCTTTTCCTGACATTCACCTTTAAAGTTCAATGATGGTCAATAAAAACCCTTAGCCGTTACTCAGTCACGTAGCTACTTTGTTAGCTTCCGCGCAAGAAGTTTCCTTATTTCTTCTGCAAAAACTACGATACAGCCGATTAAAGCCAAGTATGCCCAGTCAAGTATCTCTAAAGGCGCGGTACCGAAGAGGCTTTGCATTAACGGAACATAGACAAGAATGGAAAGCACTGATATCTGGCTTGCTAGACCTATCAGAATCCACTTGTTGCTTCTGAGGCTTGTTTTGAAGACGGATACTTTACTTGTTCTGCAGGCTAGAACGTTGCCCATTTGAGCCACAACTATGCCCGCGAAAGTCATGGTGGTTCCCTTAGCGTAGATGAAACTGTCTAAAGGCTGAGTGGCTCCCAAATACCAGCCACCAGCCGACCAGACTCCTAAGCAGCCTATCATCGCCCCTGTTGCTGTTATTGCACCAATGTAGAGTGAACGCAGAAACACCTTTGCGTTGAAAAGTCGCTCTCGAACGCTGCGTGGCGGCTCCTCCATTATTCCGGCTTCGGAGGGTTCTCGGCTAAGTGCAAGCGAGGGAATGACATCTATGCCTAGATCAATAGCTAGAACTTGCACGACAAGCAGTGGAAGAGGTATCCCGAGCAAGGCGTAAAGCACATAGGGGATCAGTTGCGCCCAATTGTGGGAGAAAACATAGACTATGAATTTTCTCAGATTCTCATAGATGGTTCTTCCAGATTCTACGGCTTTGACTATCGAAGCGAAGCTGTCATCAAGAAGAACCATGTCTGCGGCTTCTCTTGCGACATCTGTTCCAGAAAGACCCATTGCGATGCCTATATCTGCCTCTCTAAGCGAAGGCGCATCATTGGCGCCGTCGCCCGTGACGGCAACAATCTCGCTATTTTTCTTCAGAGCTTTAACTATGCGAAGCTTCTGTTCAGGGGAAACCCTAGCAAATATGATGTTTCCCTTCTTGGCTTCTTCAGAAATCTGTCGGTCATCAAGTATGTCCAAGTCAACCCCGCGGATTAGCCGACAATGTTCTGGTTCAATTATACCTGCTTCTTCAGCTATCGCCTTCGCAGTGGGACCATAGTCGCCCGTTATTATGATCGTTTTTATTCCAGCCTTTTTCGCGGTTTCCACGGCTTTTTTTACTTCTGGACGGAGAGGGTCTTTCATCGCCGCCAAGCCAACAAAAATCATGTCTTTTTCAATACTTTTATCGTAAACAGCTTTCTCATTTGACATTTCCCTGTAAGCTACAGCAATTATACCCAATCCTTCATCTGCAAACTCTCGAAGCTTCACCTCTGTAGCATGTAAAAGCTCTTCTGTGAGCTCTACTACACCATTTGCGCTCAGTATCTTAGAGCATACGGAAAGTATGCTTCTTGGGGCGCCTTTGGCGTAAGCATAGGTTTTTCCCTCAGACTTGTGGATCGTCACCATTCTTTTTCGCTTAGAATCAAACGGAATAATCTGAACGGTAGGCTTTAGCGCATGTAGGCTTTGCAGGTTAAGCCCATACTTCAGTGCGGCTACAAGCAAGGATCCATCCGTTGGATCTCCAACAATGCTCCATGATCTGTTTCTATCTGTTGGAGGCTCGACCTTAGCGCTGTTGCAGAGCACGGATATTTCCAGAAGTCTTTCAACGGCTTTCGCCTCATCTTTTTTCAATTTTTTCTGATGGATCGTGAATTCGCCCATTGGCTCATAGCCGACGCCGGAAACCTCTACAACCTTGTTTACTATCCAAATCTTTTTTACAGTCATCTCTCCTTTGGTGATTGTTCCTGTTTTGTCGGTGCAGATTACAGTGACGCTGCCGAGCGTCTGCACAGACGAAAGCTTCTTGACAAGAACATTTTCCTTAGCCATCTTCAGGACGTTGATTGCAAGCGCGCTTGACACGGTGACCTGCAATCCTTCGGGGACGCATGCAACCATCACACCTATCATAAAAAGCACGCTGCTGAACAGGTCTAGATGAAGCCGGATCAGGCTTGCCAAGAAGAACACCACTCCCACAGTTATTGCCAAAACGAAATCATACTTCGCAGTGTGAACTATCTCCCTCTGAAGTGGACTTGGCTCGTCAACTATTTCCTATGTCAGCTCAGCAATCTTTCCAAATTTCGTATTCATACCCGTGCTTATGACGACTGCTTTTCCCTGCCCCTTAGCTACACTTGTACTCATGAAAACAAGGTTCGGCACATCTATGTATGTTGAATCAACAACCATGACCGGCTTATCGGTTCTAGACTGCGGCTCAGATTCCCCTGTCAAAGGAACATTGTTCGTCCAAAGGTCAAAAGCCTCAACAAGCCTCGCATCTGCCGGAACACGGTCACCTTCACCTAAAACTATAACATCACCAGGAACAAGCTCTTTAATAGGAACCTTCTTAAGCTCGCCATCCCGCGTAACCTTCGCGTACTCAGGCATCCAGCTTTTCAGAGTCTGCATCGCCTTTTCCGCCCGCCATTCCTGAAACATGCTGAAAACAGCGTTGACCAGCACCACAAGCAAAATAACGACACTTAATTCCACCATGCCGCTGACGGCAGCAAGCAAGCTAGCAAAAAGCAGCAGCACACTAAACAAATCTCTAAGATGATTAATGAACTTGTATACAGGCGGCCTTTGTTTTTTCTCAACAAGCAAGTTAAACCCATATTGTGCCAGCCTTTTCTCGGCTTCGGCACTCGTCAAACCCTGCGGAGAAGTATTCAAGGTCCTAAAAACTTCAGCAGCATGCAGACAAACAACCTCCTCCATAGACGCACTTCTCCTAAAACCTCAAAGAAACAAGCTACGACCTGCTAGGTTTCCACTGGTTTTTCAGGCTTTCAGTTGAACAAACGTTACTCGCAACGAGTTTCTTGTAAATCACATACCCTTGAAAGTGACGCATCCTTTTTCAGCTTCTCTTAAGCTATGCAATTTGGCGTTGTCTGAATGCTGATTTTTGGCCTACACAATGAAGTAAGCTTAGATTTAAAGCAATCGGACGTTTCAAAAAGTAAAGTTGACAAAACTTAAATTCTAAAAAAGCAAAGAGAGTGAAAACCGAGATGGAATGTCTGACCGAAGATACGCGTTCGTAATGATGATTCAAAATAAATATTGGCAGAAATTTCTACAAAGGAGCTTCGATGGGCTGGAGGTTCATTCCTACGTGCGAAGAGGGTTTGCTGGTCCAAGCGCAACCTTACTGCTTTTGTTTTATGTAGCCAGACCTGTCGGCGAACTAGCCGGATACGCCGAATTCATTGAAAGAAGCGCAGGCAACGTTGATGAAATCTGGAGTAAGCATAGTGCCGAATCTGTTCTGGAATCAAAGGAGCAGTACAATGCATTAGTCAGAGGAGTAAAGCATGTTTCTTTTATAAGGTTCAAAAATCTTCACATGGCGAAAGATCCCTTGCCTTTGAAGAGCTTGCTTATGATGCTTGGCAAGAAAAGATTGTCCAGAGCCGGCTTCTACATCTGTAGGGAAAACGCTGAAAAACTTATTGCACTGATGGATTAAAAGCGGTTTTTTGCTATAGCAATCGATTTCTCAGAGTGACTCTTGCAACAGTCTGAGTATGCGATAGGTAACAGAATCAAAAACAAAAAACAATATAAGTGTAATCAATCATTATACGCATTCCCACTTGTGATCGCGTGACGTAAATCAAATTGGGAGTTAAAAAGAAATTGACGAAGACAAAACGTGGCTGATGCGCTTTGGCACAGTTTTTACTAGATCTTTTTATTATCGGAATTTCTATGGTTGTGTTAAATCTGGCAAGCAACTTCACGATAAATAATGCGGTTAAGCTGTCTATCAAGACTCGGCTTGGAAAGACCGCGGTTGGCTTTAGCTTGCTTGCTTTTTCCACATCTTTACCTGAATTAACTGTAGCGCTGGTTGCCGCTTTGTCTGGAGGTGCCCCAATCTCTGTTGGCAATGTCCTAGGCTCAAACATAGTAAACATAAGTGTCGTCATAGGCTTGTCAGCGTTGCTTCTGTATTTTGTTAGACCGATGTCTAATGGTTCCAGCACATCCAAATGGCAGACACGCACCATCAATCTTATTCCATCCTTTGCCAAATCAGAGCTAAGTAACATCCACTTTGGGCTGTTCATTTCTTCAATAATTCCATTGATTTTGGTCTATGTCGCCCAAGCTACTTGGGTGATCGGGCTGATTCTGATATTCATTTTTGTTGCCTACATGTACCAACTGTCAAAAATTAGGATTCCGATTGAAAACAACGAAGATAAGATCGATTTGAAGAGGAGTCTATCTTTCACTGTTTCGGGTGCTTTGATTATTGTCTTGCAGGCTTCACATTTACGGTTGTCACGATTCTTCTTACACGTCTTCCTAATCCAAATACAGTGCAGTCACAGCTTATCCTCCTCTTTTTCACGGTGTTTTTCTACTTGCTTATCTTTCTGGCAAGTCATTTCGCGATTGACGTGATTTACTATTGTGGCAGCATTCTCTCGTTGTCAAGATCAACAAAGACTACAAATGCTCTTGTTGTGCTTGTAATCCTCTTGGTTGGTTATGCTTTGCCCTTACTTTTCCTTCTTTGGGATTTAACTTTGCTTGCTACTATTTCGGGTTTGATATGGTCGTTGTTCGACATCGCTATTTTCCTCTTCGTCTATATGCCGTTTCAAAAATGGCGAAGAAACATCCATTGAGCTTTTGAAATGATGCTTAGAGTGATTGAATGACACGCGGTAAGTTTTATACGTGCATCCACTACATTGCTCTTATTAAGTGAGAGCTTTGACTGGAAAACCGCAAGACAAGTATGTTCATGCTGGAAAAATCGAAGAAGTGATAAGACTTGAGGCACAGGCCAAGGCGTTTGGTAAAGTTATTGAGAAAGAATTTGAGATTTTGGGTCTGAAACAAGGAATGAAGGTGCTGGATGCCGGTTGTGGAACGGGGGCAGTCGCAAGGAAGATGGCTGCGAAGGTTTCTCCAGGAGAAGTTTATGGGATAGACATTGATTCCTTGTTCATCAGCGAGGCAAAGAAACTGGCGACAAATGAAGGAATCAAGAACATCGTATTTGAGCTGGGCGATGTTGATGATCTAAAGCAATCTGATGGCACTTTTGATGTCTCCTATTGCAGGTTGGTTCTTATGCATGTCAAGAACCCAGTGAAGACTGTATCCGAATTGAAGAGAGTCACAAAGAAAGGGGGGTTGTTGCAGTATCTGACAACGATGATGGAGGAATGATTGTATATCCAGAAATG
>JARYLR010000011.1 GCA_029907545.1 Candidatus Bathyarchaeota archaeon
TGGCCATATCTTGGGCTCGGCAATGGCTCATCTGCACGTCGGAGAAGGCTTACACAACATCGTCTACACAGGGGACTACAAGTACTCGAGAACCATGTTGCTTGAGGCCGCGATGGCCGAGTTCCCAAGAGCCGAGACAGTCATCACTGAATGCACCTACGGCGGCGTAGACGACTTTATGCCTACTCGGATTGAAGCTGAAGAGCGATTGACAGCCATGGTTAACTCAACCCTCGAACAGAGGGGCAAAGTCCTCATCCCCGTGCCAGCCGTGGGAAGAGCACAAGAAATCATGCTTATCCTAGACGGATACATGCGCCGCGGACTGATGAAGGAAGCACCAGTATTTATAGAGGGCATGATTTCTGAAGCCACGGCAATTCACACGGCTTTTCCAGAGTATCTAGGCAGAGAAGTGCGCCACAGCATACTCCACGACGGCGTCAACCCCTTCCAGTCAGACTACTTCACCATCGTAGAGCACCCGAACGTTCGACAGGAGATAATTGAAGGCGAGCCATGCATAATAATGGCTACTTCTGGAATGCTTGAAGGCGGACCCGTAATAGAGTACTTCAAGAGCTTAGCCGACGACGAGAAAAACACGGTGATCTTTGTTAGTTACCAGATTGAAGGTACGCTAGGCAGAAGAATACAGAAAGGTCTAACAGAGGTCACGATGATGAACAGTGAAGGCAAAATGGATGTCGTGAGAGTTAGACTAAAAATAGGCGCTATTGAAGGCTTCTCTGGACATTCAGATAGAAAGCAGCTAGTCAACTATATTACACATTTGCAGCCTAAGCCTGAACGCGTCATTGTATGCCACGGCGAAAAATCAAAATGCTACAGCTTAGCGAATTTCCTTCAAAGAAGATGCGAAATCCAAACTATTGTGCCCGCAATTATGGAAACATTCCGACTACTTTGAAAGTGCATCGCTCAGTCTAGCTTGTGTTCTTCCCCTTCCTGCAGCACGATCACACGGGTTTGCGAGTTCGCCTCCACCTTCTCACTGAACTCTTTCGAGTTGTTTCCCCATGTATGCATCGCCATCGCTATCTTGGGCTTAATCATCATAGCAGCCTCCGCAGCTTCAGCACAGTCCATCGTGTACTTATCCCCTGTTGGAAGCAAAGCCAGATCCACGTTTTGAAGTTCACGCATCTCGGGAATAAAATCGGTATCTCCAGCATGATAAATTGCCTTGCCCTCAGCCTTTATCAGGTAGCCTACACCGTAGCCTTTAGGATGCCAAGGCTCCCCGGAAGGCTTCAACCTCTTAACATTGTAGGCTTCCACTGCCCTGATAGTTATGCCGTCGAGGCTGATTTCTTCTCCAGGTTTAAGAGATTTGACATTTCCGCCGATTCTCTTGACGCAGTCTGCGGGGGCGATTACGATCGTGTCTTTTTTGCGAACTTTTTGGGTTTTTTCTGGGCAGCAGTGGTCGCTGTGTCCATGCGTCACCAGTATTATGTCGGCTTTTTCCGATGCTTCGACTACTTTCCCGTACTTTTTTAGATCGATGTAGATGACTTTGCCTGCAACTCTAATCTGGTAACTTGAGTGCCCGAGCCACCTAACGTGGATTGACATTTTGAGTGCCTGCTCAAGATATGGAATGATTTACGCCATATAAGGTTTGACAAAGCTTACCATTTTGGTCGATGGCGACTACCAGTTTACCTTAAAATGCATTGTCTCCAATGTAAAAAACACTAAACTTAATGTGTTAGTTTTCACGTATCTCCATTTGAGGAGCCCTCTAGACGACTGCCAAGAGACATAGAATACCGACTATTGCATTCAAGATCGTTTTTGCATTAGCTATGACTCTTATCCTCACGTTTTTTGGAACTTTCGACGGGCTAGGCTATAATGTTCACAGAATAGGAGAACTTTCGTTCAACATCCGTTACAACGAAGGCTACGCGGATGCGAACTTCACGTTCAGCGCAACCTACAACCCTGTTCTGTATCCGTTCTATTGGCTGTCAGGTCAAGGCAAAGTGGATGGAAATTTCTCCATGATGTATCTTCCACAATCCTATGAACGCTACTCGGAGTGGGCTCCGCCTAACTATGGAGATTCGCCTAAAGATAGGTATAGTAACTACATTAGCTACATGATTTCATGGGGCTTTATTCCGAACTTACTCGTCTTATTAATTCTAACAGCTGCCATAGAAGCCCTAGGAAGAAGGATTCTTTACCTTGCTTTGTTTCTAGGCATGCTGGGTTTTTCAGCGGGCAGCCTCGTAGGAGCCGCCATAGGTACTGTGGGTGGCTTACTTGTAGCGGCATACATACATCGTCGTGGCTACAGTTTTCCTCTATCAGGATTAAGAGGTTACATCTTGAAAAGAGTGTTCTACTCGCTTTTGCTAGTCATCTTGATAATAACTGTGGATTTTGTCATATTCATGCGTATGCCGAGCAGTCCCATGGATCTTCTTGCAGCTAAGACAGGATCCAGACCCGAAGAGGAGAAGATTCAATTTGAACAGGAGATACGCAGGCTCTGGGGAGTTGATCAGCCTCTTCTGCCACAATACTTCACTTATGTCCGCAACCTTCTCACATGGAACCTTGGAAGCGTTGGAATCACACAGAGATACGAACAAAAGCGAATTTCTCTCACCCAAGGTTTGGCTGAAAGGCTCCCATACACCATTTTTCTGCTGGGATGCGCAACTCTGATTTCCATGCTAATCGGTGTTTACTTTGGGATATATGCGGTCCACAAAAGGAACGGGTTGATTGATAAGATTTCATCGTTCATGCCGATGATCACGACAAGTCTCCCCGTCTGGTGGATAGGATTATTGTTCATCTCGTTTTTCGGAAGCCAGCTACGATGGTTCCCTTACGAAGGAGGAGCATACCCTGAAACCACATGGGCACTTAATCCTCCGATTCCTTATGTTACCAACGCCTCCTATACAGTGAACACGATGCAGATGACTATTAACCTTAACATTCAAGACTACCT
The DNA here is from genome assembly GCA_029907545.1 of Candidatus Bathyarchaeota archaeon. Lineage (GTDB taxonomy): Archaea > Thermoproteota > Bathyarchaeia > Bathyarchaeales > Bathycorpusculaceae > JAGTQT01. The sequence continues at coordinate 2,996 of JARYLR010000011.1, forward strand.
AAGGTTAATAGGCGGTTACTTGTCATACGCCTTTCTGCCGCTTTGCTCGCTAATATTGGTCATGTTTGGAAGCTGGGTTCTTCTGACAAGAGCATCTCTTCTGCAAACATTAGGCGAAGACTACCTCGTAACCGCCAAAGCCAAAGGGGTAGATGACTGGAGAATCATTGCACAACATGCTTTTAAGAATGCGTGCTTGCCGCTCATTACTTCGGCGGCTATGTCCTTCATCTTCGTTGTAGTAGGCTCAGCACTAGTTGAGTCAGTGTTTCGCTACCCGGGTATAGGAAACTGGCTGTTTGAAGCAGTGGTTTGGTCTGACTATCCGATATTGATGGTTGTTTTCTATTTTCTTGCGCTGTGCGTTATCATAGCCAACCTAATCGCGGACCTGCTCTATGGTTTGATTGATCCGAGAATCAGAACAGGATAGCTCACTATGTCACAAGAATATCTTGCGTCAAGTTAACGATTATGGATAAAATAATAAATACTAAGCATGCTAAAGTTCATAGCTGGAGACTTGTAGAATGCGTGTTCTTGTACTCTATTATAGTCGAACAGGAAACACTGAAAAAATGGCTAAGGCTGTTGCAGAAGGCACTCATACCGTTCAAGGAACAGAAGTTGAGTTGAATCATTTTGTTCCAGCCGAGACGCTTGGAAGCTTCGACGCGATAATTATAGGAGCCCCTACATACCATCACGAAGTTAGCATGAGCATCAAAAATCTTCTCGAGGAAGCCGCAGAGAAGAGTGTCAACTTAAAAGGCAAGCTAGGCGCTGCCTTCGGCTCTTACGGTTGGAGTGGAGAAGCACCGCAAAAGGTTATTGAAATAATGAAAAACAAGTTTGAAATGACCGTGCTGGATGCGCCGCTTCTGATTAAATATACTCCGGATCAAGCGGGACTTGACAGATGCCGTGAACTGGGAAAAAAGATTGCCGAAAGACTTATTCACAAAGCATAGCTTGTTCTAGACTGTGGAGAATAAGCCTTTGAGCACAAGCAACAAGAAGCTTGTCGAATTTCTGAAAAAACAAATCAAGGTCGAAAACGAGATTGTGGACTCGCTGAACAGCGCTTTAGCTGAAATAAAGAACCCCCCAGTCAAAGGAGTCTTGAAAGGAATATCGCTGGACTCTGTGAAGCACGCGGAGACCTATGCAGCAGCCATAAACCTCTTGACGACGACTCCGCAGGCTTTGACTCAGGAGCACCTGGATCGGCAAAGAAAACTCGTGGAGAAACACATCAAAATGGAGGAAGAGCTTATCAAGAAACTTAGCGTAGTGGTGCCAAGCATCGAAAACAATAAAGTTCGTTTGCTTCTGGACGCGATACTGTCAGACGAGAAGAGACATCATGAACTGCTGAAACTTGTTTTAGAGATCCTTGTGCGAGGAGAAACCATAACAGAAGAAGACTGGTGGGACATGCTTTGGAAGAACGTCCCATTCCACGGTGCACCAGGCGGATAGCGCAGAAGGCAAGCTGTATCGCTTAACGAATGGCTATTCTGTGCTGATCACGTTGACTGGACATGAGTCTTTAGCGTTCTCGATACATGCAGCAAGGTCTTCTCCAACTTCGCCTGCTGCATGACTGTTTTTTCTGTATTTTTCAGTGATGGAGGATTTTCCATCCTCTTGCAGTTTGAAGACTTCTGGGCAGAGTGCTTCGCATACACCACATCCTATACATTCTTCGCGGATGATTGATACCTTCATTCTGCGCCACCTTCGCAAGAATTCTATGACGTAGGTAATATTTAGGATTTGAGCAAAGCGCAAATAAACTAAATGTTCCAAACTTAACAAAGTCGAGGAGAATTAATGGATAATAGCATAGTCATTCGAACAATCATCCCGATACTTCTTCTAATAGGAACGGGATTCATCTCAAGGAAAACCAAAGTTCTAAAATCCGGCGATGAACGAGTTCTTAATGCTTATCTTTACTACTTTGCTTTTCCAGCACTGCTTTTCATCAACCTTGCGCAGTCCACTTTCACGGAGGAAACCCTAAGATTTGTGTTAGCAGGATCACTTCCCGTTCCCATCGCTATAGCTGTGTTTTCAGTTTTCTACCTGATTTTCAGATTCAAGAAAAGCACATTGTACTTGCTTATTTTAAGCACGATCTTCGGAAGCCTTGCCTTTTTCGGTATACCTTTTGTGACCTTTGCGTTCCCAGAAGGCGGGGAGCAGCTGGCAACTCTGGCAACAGCAGCCATCTCGCCGATGAGCGTAGCTATCTCGATAGCGATTCTAGAAATCTATCGGTTGGAAGGCTCCGAGAATGGGGGAGGGCTTTTCATTGTGGCAAAACGGCTTGCGAGAAACCCGCTGATCCTGTCAGTTTTCGCGGGTGCAGTTATCTCTCTACTAGGATTGGATATTCCTGCGCCAGTTTCGGCATCATTGCATATGCTGGGCGGGACAACGTCAACAGTAGCCATATTCTTGCTTGGCGTTTTCCTCTATGGAAGAAAATACGGAAACTTCGGCAAAGCTTTCGGGTTGAGCATGCTGAGGGTTGTCTTCCTTCCAGCCCTAGCCTTTTTCACAACATCCTGGTTCGGTCTAGCTGGCATATCAAGGTCAACACTGGTTCTTATGCACGGCATGCCTATTGCGATCTCGATGATTGTCCTAAGCGAGCGATACAACTTCTACAGAGAAATCGTTGCCTCAACCATTCTTATCTCTTCACTTGCCGCAGGACTTTATCTGAACATTTGGCTTGTTCTACTGGGATACTGAGATCTAGCTTTATTTACCTTCCATTTTCCTCTGTTAAAGCAGAACGGTTCTTCAAGCCATGTCTCTATTGCTGGAGATCGGATACTAGAAACAAGCAAGCAATCCTTAATAGACTCAAAGTCACATGTTAAGAAATGATAGCTTATGGCAAAAGTAGTTGTTAACCATGCCAAATGCGTTAAAGAACAAGAGCTGCTTTGCGTGGACCTCTGTCCCGTCTCAGTTTTTCAAGTCAAAAAGAACACGAAAGCCCTAGTTGTGCACGAAGAAAAATGTATCATGTGCAGAACGTGCCAAGTCAACTGCCCCGGACAAGCCATAGAGATCATAGGCTAGCTGCCAGCCTCTAAAGCACGCGCAGTAGTCTGTTTTTTCTATCTCTAAGCTCAACCGTCAAAGTCTGGTTAGCCTGTCTTGTGGCACACTTTATGCAAGGGTCATAGGCTCTGACGACCATCTCTATCTTGTTTAAAAGCCCTGGCTTTACGTCTCCTTTCTGGATGAATTCTGCAGCAGCATCTTTCACGTTCAAATTTATGGCTGCATTGTTCACCTGCGTAGGTATGATCAGCTTCATGCTTTCCAGCTTTCCTTCAGAAGTCAAAACGTACTCGTGCGCTAGCGTTCCTCTAGGAGCTTCAACAACTCCTACTCCTCTGCCGCTTCTCGGCTTCACTTTGATTCTTGTGTCGGTTTTCGTCAAAGTCTCGTCTTCCAAGAGTTGTCTTGTCCTTTCGCAAGCATAGGTCAAATCTATGAGGCGGGCATAGTCAAACAGCAATGTTGCATGCGCAGGGCTTCCAAATTTTCTCTTAAACTTTTTCAACTCGCTTCCAGCAATTTCGGTGGACGCCTTGCCATTCACGTTCATGCGCGCTGTGGGTCCGACTTGAACTATGCCCTTTGGCCAGCCCATGGTCTTCAGGTAAGCGAATTTGGCGTAAGTCCACGGGTATTTTTTCTCTTCAATATAATCCATGTAGCTTTGCGGTGAGAATTTAGATAGAGTTTCGCCATTAGGACCTATGGCTTTGATCTTGCCCTCGTAGAATTCCATAGTATCGGCGTTTTCTAAAGCCATGTAGTGGGTTCGGTAGTCTCCTGCTTTCTTGAAGTCTTCCCAGTTTTTATCGAACAGGTCTTTTCCAAGTTCAAGTGCCTCTTTGGTTATTTCAAGAGTGCTGTCACTCTGCTTCAGAAGTTCTTGTCTTTCTCTTTCAGTAAGCGGGTTGATCAAACCACCTGGTATGACGGAGACTACGTGAACTTCGCGTTTTCCAATTGTGCCTAGGATTCTTGCACCAAACACTCTGAGGGCGATGGCTTTTCTTCCCACGTCTGGTCTCTCCCGCATGATCTGGAAAACATTTCGCTTAGAGGGGTTCTCTTCTTGCTGGAACCAGAAGTCAGGCAAAGTTAGAAAGAAGAAGACCAGCGAATGGTTGTTAATTATCTGCCCCATAAGGAGGAGTTCTCGGAGTTTTTTAGCTGTCTCGGTAATCTGCGTTTCACATATACCTTCGATCGCCTTCACTGATGCAACTACATGCGCCGTGGAACATACGCCGCAGATTCTGGAAATTATAAACGGAAGACGATCAGCCTCCATTCCACGTAGAAAATAGTCGAAACCACGGATTTCAGTAGCATAAAAGTATGCATCGGCAACGTTTCCTTCGTCATCGAGGGTTATGGTAACCTTGCCATGTCCTTCTATACGCGTTGTCGGCGAGATCGTTATCTCTTTAGAAGCACTCAAATAACTCTCTCCCTCGCCTTAAAGCGTTCAAATTTGGAAAAAATAAAAGTGTGGAAGATAAACGGGTTTTGATAGAGCTCTTCCTTCACCTTTTCCTGCGGTATGCCGGTTCTAGTTGAGATCACTTTAATAAGGAAAGCGGAAAGATCTCTTGTTCTGTAAAGCAACGAATCAGCCGGTCCTCGGCAGCCAAAGCACGTGAAACCTGATCGTGGACAGGGCGCGCCGCACCCTTCCCTCGTGAGAGAGCCTAAGCAGACAAAGCCCTGGCTCACTAGACAGAGTTCACGGTTGGCTTCTTTTTCATAAATTCCATAAAGCCTCTCAACTTTGGCAGGCACAATTTTTCGGTGACATTCTGTACAGACAACGCTTTGGTGACGCGGCGGATTTTTCCCGCTGGCGATGCTCTTTATGGTGTGAACTATCAGCAGCGGCATTGGCGGACAGCCTGGAACGTAGTAGTCGACATCAACAAAGTTGCACAGGGGATACATCAAATCTTTGAGTTAAGGGAGTTTGCTTGTTTCTATAAGCGAGTAGTCTTTCTCAAGAAGTTCCTTAAGGGAGGAGATGTTGCCTAGGCTTGTGATTCCGCCGTGCGTGGCGCATATTCCCAGAGCAACTAGAATTCGGGATTTGGCTCTTACTTCTCTGATGAGTTTTTCATCTGCTTCTGTTCGGACACCTCCCTCTACTATCGCCAGATCCGCTTCCGGGATCTCTTTCAGATCAATAAATGTTGGAGAGTAGGCTACGTCGAAATCTTGTGAAAGAATCTCTGCCAGCGCATCGCCAGCGTCTAGAAAGGAGGAAACGCAGCCGGCGCAGCATGTTAGAGAAATAATGCTGACTTTCAGATTTCTCACGCTCAAGTAGGTGAAGTTTCTCTGATTCTATAGGATTGGAGGTTTGTTTAAGGTTTTCCAGAGGATGCTGTGTGACATGATTGAAAGCATCTTGGGAGCCCTTTCTATGCTTTGTAGAAGCTGCCGTGTTTGGCTTTGGTGCAAGTGATTCTGGACGTATGTCATGACACTTCTGGAGAAAGGAGGGAGTTTTTGGATGGTATTTAAATGTGAGGGGGTTGCCATGACATGCGTCATAATCAATATGACATACGTCATCCTTATATATATTTCTGCACACAAACAATAATTGTGACCTAAATGATTCTCCCATGCGAAGTCGCAGTGAAGTCAGTCATCCCAGCAGTCAAAGCCCTAATCGCGAGAGAACTAATAGAAGAACACGGATTCAAACAGGACCACGTAGCCGAACTTCTCGGAGTATCCCAATCTGCCGTCAGCAAATACACAAGAAAAGTAAGGGGGTACGCAGTCAAAATCGACAAAATAGAGGAGATCCAGCCACAAATCGACAAAATGATAATGATGCTCATGAAAAGACCAACAGAACGAAAGGAGTTCCTAAAACTTTTCTGCCAAACATGCTTAACTGTGCGAAAAAAAGGTCTCATGTGCCAGTTCTGTCAAAAATCAGAGCCAACAATCAAGATAGAGAACTGTGCTTTCTGCCTATCCCTCAACCAGATTTGACCAAAGGTGAAGTAAACTGTCCTCATTTGACGAGAAAAAAGTGCTAGACATACTTGAAAAGGTAAGCCAAAGCGTCGTCAACATAAGCACTATAAAACATGTTCACAACATATTCTACCAAACCGTGCCCGTGGCAGGAATGGGATCAGGAACCATAATCGACCCCCAAGGCTTCATCCTAACCAACAACCACGTAGCAGGCAAAGCCGACAAAATAATCGTAACCCTCTGGAATGGCGAGATAGCTGAAGGCAAAACCGTTGGCGCTTGCACAACCCACGACATCGCAGTAGTAAAAATCAAAAAAGAGGGATTACATGCAGCAGAACTCGGAGACTCAGACAAGCTAAGAGTTGGACAAAGAGTCTACGCCATAGGAACCCCTTCGGGCTCGCAGGAGGCCCCACCGTAACATCAGGCGTAATAAGCGCCCTCAACAGAAACATAGAATCGCAAAGAGGCCTTTTAGAAAACCTCGTACAAACAGACGTCGCCATAAACCCGGGAAACAGCGGTGGCCCTCTTGTGGATCTTGATGGCAGAGTAATAGCGATTAACACAGCGATAATTCCGTTTGCGCAGGGCATAGGGTTTGCCATACCGATAAATGTCGCCAAAACATGCACCGGCAAAATAGACACAACCAACATTCATATGAAGCCGTGGCTTGGAGTAATCGGACTGAGCGTAAACGAGGATGTTGCCAAATATTATGAACTGCCCACTAAACAAGGGGTTCTTGTAACCAGAGCTGTAGAACAAAGCCCTGCACAACGATCGGGAATCACGGTGGGCGATATAATTACAAGAATGGATGGTGCTCCGATTCGTCATGTTGAAGACTTGGCCAGAGAGATTCACCTGCGTGAAGTCGGAGACAAGGTAGAGTTAACAGTGATCAGACGCGGCAGAGAGCAGGTTATCGCGGTTGTGCTAAGCGAGATGCCTTAACAGCGGTCGTAAAGCAGTGTTTGTGGAAGGAAAGCAAAGAAAGGCTGTGCTTTGCTCAAGCCGGAAAAGTTTAATAGAATCTAGGTTTGAAGACTGCGGTTTGGGTTGCTGATGGCTTTCAAAGAAGAGATCAAAGAAAAACCTAACCTTTCTGTTCTAGCCCTCGTTTCTTTTATAGCTTCATTTGCGACGGCAAGAACGTTTACAACGTTTTTTCCAACCACTTCACTGATCATAGGTGGCTTACACATACACCATTTTTGGTATGGTCTCGCCATGCTGGCGGTAGGCGGCTGGCTTGGGATAAGCTATGAAAGCGAACGCATCAACCGGTTGGCTGCCGTCCTCTTCGGCTTGGGCGGAGGCTTAATAGGCGACGAAGTTGGTCTTCTGCTGACTTTTGGCAATTACTGGTCAGAGCTTACTTACAATGTGGTCATCGCGTTTCTCGCAGTCATGTCAATAATAATCTTGGTGAGCAGATACTCAAGCATTATGCGAAAAGAGTTCACCGAGTTTCTACAAAGCAATGCAAGCCTATACGTCGGTATTTTCTTGGCCGCAGTCTCATTGGCATTTGTCTTAGAAACCGACAATGAAGTCATCGTTTACATTTTCAGTAGCTTAACAATAGTAGGTTTCATTATAGTTCTCTCCTACTTTGTTCAGCGCATCAGAGCGAAACAGCTTAAGATCTCGTAAATACTTAATACGCTTAACTTTCCCAATACTAACAGTGGCGTCAGAATGACAAGCTACGTGGAAGGAAACGCTTACAACTGGGAACAAGAGGTTTCAAAATCTGAAAAACTCGCAGTCATCTACTTCTGGCATCAGCAATGCCCCTACTGCCTAAGACTTAATCCGATATTTGAAGAAGTTGCAAAAGAGCTTAGCGACAAGGTAAAGTTCGTGAAATTCAACATTCTCGAAAACCAAGACAACCAGCAATTAGCCGCCCAGTATGGTGTTATGGGCACGCCTACGCTAATGTTCCTATGCAGCGGAAGACCTGTCGGACAGACAGTAGGCATGCTATCAAAAGAAGAATTGCTGCAAGCATTAAACAACATGCTTGGAAAATACAAGAATTGCCTAAGACAAAGCACAGACCTGAGAGCCTACATCGTGTGAAGCCTTTATATCCCAGAACTAGCTGACAAACCTCGGTGAAACAATGCCATGCTAAAAACGCTAATTCTAATCGAAGAAGGATTCGAAGACTCTGAATTCATCTACCCCTACTACCGATTTCAAGAAGAAGGCTACCAAGTAGACATTGTCGGCCCAAAAGCCAAACAGGTCTACATAGGCAAACACGGTGTCCCCATGGCCTCTGACCTCTCGCCAGAGCAGGTTAATATTGAAGAATACGATTCCGTGATAGTTCCAGGTGGAAAAGCGCCTGACAGAATGCGCATCAACAGCGGCTTAGTCAAGATTGTTAAAGAGGCTTATGAAAAAGGCAAGGTTTTAGGCGCTGTTTGCCACGGACCACAGATGCTGATTGAGGCAGACGTTTTGCGTGGCAAGAAAGTGACAGGCTGGAAGTCGGTGGCTGCAGATCTGCGGAATGCTGGAGCAACTTTCATAGACTCTGAAGCCGTTGTAGATGGAAAGATCGTGACTTCGCGTTCGCCGGCGGATCTGCCTAGGTTCTGCAAGGAAATGCTTAGACTCCTTGGAAAACAGTGTTAATACAAGTAGATCGAGAAGTTGGTGGCTGTTTGCAGGACGCTGATATTCGAGAGATTTTGAAACGGCACAAGGTTGTTGCCATTGTAGGCGTATCCCGAGATCCTTCCAAAGACAGCCACAGAGTTGCAGAATACTTGAAGAGCAAAGGATTCGCAATCGTGCCCATAAACCCGTTTGTCAATGAGGTTTTAGGCGAGAAAGCCTACAAAAGCCTGCTGGATGCTCCCGAGGATGCTCAGAAAACCATCGAAATAGTTGACGTTTTCCGACCTTCCGATGAAGCGGTGGATATTGTAAAACAGGCTGTTCAGCTGAAAGACAGATATGGGGTGCTTAATGTGGTTTGGATGCAACTTGGAATCGTCAATGAGCACGCTGCGGGTCTTGCAAGGAAAGCTGGACTGGTAGTTGTCATGGACAAGTGCATGATGCAGCAACATAAGCGGCTGCTCGGCGCATAAGAAATGCTGGTTTAGCCAATTTCTCCCAGCAGAAGCGAGATTAGGACGGCTACGACGATTATTGCAACAGTTTCCATCATCGTGACTTTCCAGTGAACTTTGGTTCTCCTTGCCCTGTAGCGCACGAGGAAGAAGCCTATTGTAAATGTGACTATTGACAAGGAGAGCACAAGATCGAGAGGCTCAGGCAAAGCGATGAACACAATTGTGGGTATGCTTCCGGCGAGAAATGTTGTTGTTCCACAGATTATAGCGGCTTCAAGGTTAGATCTGCTTATCTGCTTATGCAGCACTATGAACAACTGTTTAAGCAGAGTCAGCGATTTGCTTCGTTCCTCGCCGTCTGCTATGTCGCTTAGGCTGTAGTGCATCAGCGTCTGCAGAGTTATCATGTCCGTAATGTCTTCAGTTATGCCTCCAAGCAGAAAACTGGAGAAATTAGTTATCGACACGGCTGTAAGTGTTAGAAATGCGGCAAACATTGCTGCCTTGGTTGCCAAGCCAGCTATGAAAGCTGAAATTATGACAACAAGCCCTGTGATTGAGCCGTCAACCAGCCCAGCCACAACTTCGAAGATAGGCTCCTTCTTCAGCAGCAGATTCTGCCACTCTTTGCCCAGTTTGACGCCTTTATCGGTAAGCTGCACGGTGTCACCGTGATAAAGGATCAGCCCTTCGGAAGCCATTTCTTCCAAAGCCTTTTCCAGATCGCCCATGTCAATGCAAGCATAACCCACGCAAACTTTATCAATCCGTTTTTTAAGCGTCTCTTTGGAGAGAAGTGTTTTCTTACTGAGATCTATTAGAATTACTACTCTAATTATATCGGGAAGTTCCTGAACTTCAAATGACACTTGAGCTTGTCACCGGTCGCGCTTGAAATATACGGAGCCACTATTAACTTTTATGCCACTTTAAGCTCCTATTTTTTACAGGTCTCCGCCCAAGCAACTAGGCTTTCTAGCAACTTTTTAATCTTCTCTCTGGTTTTGCTGTCAACCACGTTGCCTTTCTCGTCGATTTTTTCGTCAGCAAATGGCACAATGACTTCTGGCCTGTTCAGCGGGCGCATGTTCAGAGAAACAAAGACTTGTCGAAGATGATACTGAGCTCTGGCTCCGCCTAACATGCCGTCTGAGGCGCTCATTACAGCCACTGGTTTGCCATCAAAGACATTGTCTCCGTAGGGTCTTGAAGCCCAGTCAATCGCGTTTTTCAAGACACCTGGAACAGAGTAGTTGTATTCAGGTGTAGCGATTAAAAGTGCGTCTGCTTCTTTGATTTTCTTTTTGAATTCCTTTACTTTCTCTGGCATGTTGTCTTCTAGGTCTTGGTTGAAAGGCGGGATTCCCTCAAGATCGCAGATTTCCAGCGTCACTTTTTTTGGCACGTATTCAAGCGCTGTTTTCAAAAGGGACTTGTTGAAGGAGTCTTTCCGTAGACTGCCTGCAAAGCCGAGAATCTTTACTGCTTTTGCCATAAATTGATAGTTCAAAGCTGGGATTTAAATCGATTTCCATACAGGCAGGGGTGTTAAGGTTTGTCAAATGTGAAAGCTGAGGGACAAAGCTTATTGAGAACGCATTGTCTGCAGTTAGGCTTTTTGGCTGAACAGGTTCGTCTGCCAAGAAAAATCAGCAGATCGGTAATTCTCATCCAGCTGTTTTTGGGCACGATTTTCATTAGATCTTGCTCTATCTTGTCTGCGTCTTCATGAGCTGTAAGTCCTAGTCGCTTGGAGACCCTGCGAACATGCGTGTCCACTGCGATTCCTTCAACTATGCCGTAGGCATTGGACAAAACAATATTAGCCGTTTTCCTCGCGACGCCTGGCAGCTCAAGTATCTGCTCCATCGTTTTGGGGATCTGCGAGTTGAACTTCTCAATAAGCATTTGGCAGCATTTTTTGATGTTTCGCGCCTTATTTCTATAGAAGCCTGTTGACTTTATGTCTTGTTCCAGCTCTCTTAAATCGGCGTCTGCGTAGTCTTTGATTGTGCGGTATTTCTTGAACAGCTGTTGGGTGACAATGTTTACTCGTTCATCTGTGCACTGCGCTGAGAGAATGGTGGCTATCAAAAGCTCCAGAGGATTGGAGTAGTGAAGGGCTATTTTTGCGTCTGGAAACTCTTTCTCCAGAAGCTTGATTATCTTTAACACTTTGGCTTTGCTGCTGGAAGCTTTCTTGGTGGCCATGCTTCAGATTTAAGCGGGGTATGCAGTAAAAAGTTTTGCAGAAAGCTTTAACGCTTCAAGCTAAGAATGTTAGGTTGGGTGACTCTGTTGGAGACCAAGCTTGTTGTCGACGGAGAAGAAATAGCTCTTAACGAGTTTGTCAACAAAATCTTGAGCGGAACAATAGTCGGTGCAGTAACCTCGCTCAGAGGAATAAAGAAAGAGTGGAAAGAAATCGAAGTAAGAATCAAGCGATAAACAGAAGCAGATTAACCAGCCAAGTCAACTCGTACCGCTATCTCCGCGAACATCTCTCTTTTTGCTTTGCAGATTGGACACACGTACGGAGGGTCTTCTCGGTAAACAACATAACCGCACTGTCTGCAGTACCAGAGCTTTTTCCGAACCTCCGACCGCGGCTGCTCTGTTTTCGTGGTGGTTGCTGCTGTTTTTTCTGCTATCTTCTCGGCAGTCACTGCGTATGCTCTAGCTTGTTTTTCCAAAGGTCTCCGCTCAGGGATAGGCATCAAGCTGGTCTTGCCTTCCACAACGTCTTTTCTAACATAGAGGGCGCAGTAGCATGTTCCAAACTCCGCAACGTCAGGGTCTCGGTAATCGCATGGGCAGATGATGTCTCGGTCAAGCTCTAGATTGCCAGTGGCAACTCTGCAGGGACAAGAAGGGTAGCCGTAGCGTTCCTCGTTCTTTCTTAATCCTTCCAGAAGATCATTCAGGAACTCGGGGTCAGAATTCAGATAGTAACCATACGTCTTAGCATCGCTCTCTGCCCGCTGCCTAACTTTCTCGAGAGAAATCAAAGCTCTAATGCCTCTTTTATCAAGTCCTTGCGGAAGCCTGTGATAAGCTTTTTGTCATCTATTATCAGCGTGGGAAAGCTTGCATGTCCGCCTTTTTTTTCAATATCCTTTCTTATCTTCTCGTGGTCTTCTTGGCTGCACAGGTCAACGTCCACGTACTCGTATTCGACATCATTGTCTTTGAGGAATTTTTTGGTCATTTTGCACCATGCACATGTGCTCAGAGCGTAGACGAGAACTTTGTGTTTGTTGTTTTTGCCGGCAACTTTAACTACGTTCATTTCAATGTCACTTCAGCCTTTTGATAGAGCTAATGGGGTTACGCGTGATATAACAATTGCTAGGCTTCTCTTAGAGCAAAGAAGGCTTTCTGGACAACCTCCGTCATTGCAGGGTGAATGTGCATCGCACGGGCAATCGTCAGAAAGGTTCTTTCTCCGGTTGACATGGCGTTCACAACTTCCTGTATTAGCACTGAAGCGTATGGCCCTATTATGTGTCCGCCTAGAAGCTTGCCAGTTTTCTGTTCCACTATGACTTTCACGAAGCCTCTAGGTTCGCCCATGGCAGCACCAGTGGCGGTGTCCTTGTATTGCGAGTATCCTACGAGAATCTTGTAGCCTAGCTGTTTGGCTTCCTGCTCTTTTAAGCCGACTGACGCGACTTGTGGATGAGTGAAAACTGCGTGCGGCGCGGCTGAATAGTCAACTTTCACCTTATGCTCGTAAATCGCGTTGTGCCACGCAACTTCTGCCTCGTAGTTGGCAACATGCTTAAACATGTATTTGCCTATGGCGTCGCCGAAAGCCCAAATGTTCTTCTTTCCAGTTTCAAGATACTCGTTGACTTTTATGTAGCCTCTATCGTCGAGTTCCACCCCTGTCTTTTGAGGCTTCAAGAGATCGGAGTTGGGAACACGCCCAGCGGCTACTAGCAAAGCTTCAGCGAAAAACTCGGCAGTTTGCCCGTTTTCTCGATTTCGCGCTAGAACTTTCTTTGTGTTGCCTTCTTCTGCAACCTCAACAGCCTCGTAACCTGTAAATATGGCAGTTTTTTTGGACATCTCTTCCCTCAGCAGCTCTGAGATTTCGGGTTCTTCGTCGGGCAGCAACCTCGGGCTTCTCTGAATTATTGTCACTTTTGTCCCAATGCTTGAAAAGAAATGCCCGTATTCTGCCGCGATGTATCCGCCGCCGATGATTATCAGAGACCTCGGCTGCTTTTCTATTTTTAGCACAGTGTCGCTTGTCAAGTAACCAACGTTTTTCAGCCCTTTGATGGGTGGTATATCTGGGCGTGCTCCGGGAACGATGAATATGCGGTCGGCCTTGATTATCTGGCTACCAACTTTCATCATGTAGTCTGAGATGAACTCACCTCGTTCTTTGAACCATGTTATGTCTGGACTTGCTTCAACGGAGCGCGCTTGGCTTTCACTGTCCTCGGTTACGAAATGTCGCATCCGGCTCATCAACGCCGAAAAGTCAACGCTGTCTACCCTCAGTCTTACGCCGATGCTTCCCGCGTCTTCAGCCGCGGCTGCAACATCAGCCGCATAAATCAACATCTTTGAGGGGATGCATCCTCTGTTCAAACATGTTCCACCCATAGGACCGAACTCCACGAGAGCAGTCTCCATTCCGACTGCAACCGCAGCCGCAGCAACATTCATTCCAGAACCGGAGCCGACAACAAGAACATCAAACTTCTCCATAAGCCTAACCTGCTCTTTACCAACGGATACCTCTACGCTACGATATCAGATAAGCTTTGCAAAAAGCCAAACACAGACCAACAACCAGCACACACTCAATCTATATATAAGGGCTATCTAGTGTTGCGCTAGTGACAGTTCTTTATCAGCGCCACGACAGCCTTTTAATCAGCCCAAAACTTACGAGGATTATGACTCAATTGATATACATGTAGGTGGCAAACCGTGGTAGGCTGATTACCGTTATAATGCGTTTCCTTCTGTAGGCTGAAATTCCGTAGCTTATTACCTCCTTTGCGTCTGGAGCCGTTTCATGCATAAGCTTCCGAAGCGCTGATACAATGTCTCAATGTTGTGGCAACACTTTGGTTTCTACAGACTTGTTCACTTTTGGCATAAAGAAAATTTAGCAAACTGCTTATTTCTGTGTTTGCAGCGGAACAGATAACTTATGTGCTCTGAGCTTAACCTTGCTGGCAGCATTTTCTGAAGTCTTGCAGAAGGAGGATCTCACAAGAGCTTTAAACGCTAAGCAATATCATGGATAGTCGAGACAAGATGATGTCGTGCAATAAGAGGCACATGCTTGTTTTAATTCAACTTCAAAAGTGCTTTTTTTAGCTAAGTATTTTTTTAGAAACCACAGTAATGCTAAAAATAAACCTGCAAAGAAAGAAGTACAATGGGTGAACTTATTCACTCCAGGCGCAACACTAAGAAAAGCCGCAGGGTCTAATATTATCTGAATGAACATTACTGAAAAAATAAAAACGTTGATACATAAGAAGGTTATAGCGGATAGAACGTTTTCTTTCTCGGTCTTTTTCATGCGTTCTCCTATTTCAAAGCAATTTACAAAACTGAAGACGAATAGTATTCCTACAACGGCATAAACAACGCCTGAAGCCCCAGTGCTACTGTAATGGGGAAACAAGATCATAAAAAGGAAATTCGAAAGTATAGCTGCAAAAAACATTGAAAACAAGAAGTAAGCAGATCTTTGCTCTCTTTCATTCTGTGAGGCGAGAAAATTAGACACCGCTAACATAGATAGACAGATGAACAAATTCACCATGTTTCCAATCAAATGGTCAAGTCCGCCGCCATGCACAAATATTGATGTAAGAATCCCCACGGTGTCGCTGGCGAAGTCGAGAGATACCAATTTAGTGAAGGATAAACTAAAGCCATCAGAAACATTGTGACGCTCATAACTAATGTGAGTGGAAAAGCAGCAAAAAGGAGCTTGAAAGCTAGGATCTCTTTACAGATCTTCAGCGCTTTTTGAGTCATTACATTGATGTTCATTTTTGGTCTCCATCAGAAGAGCTAACCAAAGAAATAAGTCTACTTTTAGAAACGAGTTTTCTAAAATTAGAACTACTGTGCCTTTGAGTAGCTGCTTTTGCCCATTTCCAAAATGAAATTTGGATAAAGGATTAGAAGAATAACAACAGGCGAGAAACTTATTACAAGGACAGGGAGCCACCATTTAAACAAAAGATCTGGTGCATATGCATGATACCAGAAAATTGTTGAGGACGCGAGAAAGGTGATCAAAGCCACTATGTATCCTATTTTTCTCACAAGAAAAATGGGTTCCAAAAACTCCTTAGCTTCGTTAGTTGTTCTATAGGGAGGACTTACTTGATCAGGGTTCAAACTTTCAATAAATCCCTTGGCCAGCAAGTCATTAAGAAGAGTGCTTAGACTACCTTCACTATAATCGATCTTCTTCGCAAGTTTCGCCAAATAGTTGCTTTGATCTCTCTCGCCGTGCAATCGGATCCATAGTAGTAACCTTACTTTGGGTTCTATCAGAGTCTTTCTTGCTTTTTTTCTACTCATTTCGCATCTATTAAATGATTTAGAAACGCACACTTATTTGTATGGTATGTATTCTTTGCCTAGCAGTTCTCTTCCTATAACGGTTCTCTGAATGTTGCTTGCCCCTTCAGCGCCCACGCAGTAACTCATTATCCCCCTCAAACCCATCTCCAGCGGGCACTCCTTCGTATAGCCATAAGCACCCATCCAGATCATCGCATGCTTGTAGATGTCAAAGGCCAGATGCGGCGCAATCAGCTTGCAAGCAGCAATATACCTACCAACATCCAATGCCGAAAACTTGCCATGCTTATACTTCATGTCATTCATCCAAGCCGTACGGTAAGTAAGCGACTTCAAAGCCTCAAGCTGCGCCCAATCGTCCGCCAACTCGAACTGAATGCCCTCAAACTTGCCTATCGGTCTACCGAAGGCTTTCCGCTCCTTAATATACTCCATGCCAATGTCCAAAGCCCGTCTAGCCGCGCCAACACACACTGCCGCGATCAGTATCCGCGCGTTGTCAAAGCCTTCCATCGTCAAATAAAAGCCCTTGTCAACCTCGCCGATGCGGTAGTCGTCAGGCACCTTCACGTTCTGCATCATAAAACCGCCCGTGGAAATCGCCATCCGACCCATGTCCTCAAACCGCTTGTTAATCTCAACGCCTTCCGCATTCATAGGCAAATAGAAGCCCGTCATACCCCTATGCGATGCGCCTTCCTGAGCAGGCGAAGTCCGAGCAATAACAAAGTAGCCTCCGCCAAGCTTCTTTGCCTCTTCAGTGCCGCTTATGTATATCTTTTCTCCGTTCAAAACCCACCCGTTCCCGTCCCTTCTTGCGGTGGACTTGAAAGCGGCAACATCTGAGCCTCCGCCCGACTCGGTAGAAGCAATCCCGATGAAAGCATCTCCCTTAAACGCCTTCCGAATACATTCCTCACGCACCCTCTCACTGCAAAAGCGGTCAACAACAAACCCCCAAGAAGACTCCACAAGCCAAAGCACAGGCAAAGCAATACTAACATCAGCATACCCAAGCTCCTCAGCCGCAATACACGCCGTAACCCAGTCAGCACCTGTCCCGCCATGCTCCTGCGGAGCAGTCATCACCAACAACCCCATGTCACCCATACCTTTCAAAATTTCACGAGAAATTTCACCCTTACTGTCCATCTCCCTGATCTTTTCCAACGGCAGATTCTTCTGACACCACTCACGTATCGCGCTACGGAAAAGCTCCTGCTCCTCAGTGAAACTAAAGTCAACCATACATCAGTCACCTATAACCGTTATGTACGAAAAAAACTAGATATAAAAGTTGTTCAGAAACTAAACGGAAATCTTCATTAGAAGCCGATCTACAGGGCTCTGGTTAAGATGCAACCCAAGCTTCTCCTGATCTATGCCTAAAGCCAAGCCAAGCAGCTGCGTATAATAGACCACTGGAATTTCAAGCTTGACCCCAACGGTTGCCGCCGCATCCTTCTGCTTGAAATCGTACATCAAACCACAGTCGGGACACGAAACTACAAGTCCGTCAACGCCCAGCTCCCGCAGAGACCTAAGCTTGGCGCCAGCCAAAGAAAAAGCCGTGTCAACATGACTTAGCAGCAGATGCGCTCCGCAGCAATC
The DNA here is from genome assembly GCA_029907545.1 of Candidatus Bathyarchaeota archaeon. Classification (GTDB taxonomy): domain Archaea; phylum Thermoproteota; class Bathyarchaeia; order Bathyarchaeales; family Bathycorpusculaceae; genus JAGTQT01. The sequence continues at coordinate 20,359 of JARYLR010000011.1, forward strand.
AAGCTTCTCAGCATAATCCACCGTCTCAGCACCGACAGCGCCGATCAGCTCATCAAGCTTCGTCGGATTTTCCGCGTTGTCTACTCTTCCCAAGTCACTATAGCGAATGATCTGACAGCCAACGTGGCTTGCCAGCCTCAGCCCCTTCCAAGGCTTTACAGCCTTCTTCACCTTTTCCAAGCCCACAAACCCATGCAAAAAATCAATAACATGCCAAAGCCGCATGTTCGGGTTATACTCCAGTTTTTCCTCAGCCAACATGCCCGAAACCTTTTCAGAAACCTTCTTATCTCCCTCAATGGAACGTTTGGCTTCAGAGATCGTGAAGTGGCAACGGTTACATGGAACCAGCAACTGCCCTGCATCCAGAGCATGCGCAAGCGCCATGACACGGGCCGAAAGATAAGTAGCCGCGAAATCATTAACACTCTTAACAGGGTCGCCGCAGCACAGAGCTTCAGGCAAATCAGCAAGCTCAACACCAAGCTTAGGCATGACCTCGCGGACAGACATCTCGTACGCGTACTGGCTGGTTAGTATCCTGCAACCCCAGAAGACAGCAGTCTTCATCACTTCTCCTCCAGCGCCTTCAAGAACAAAGCCTGGAAACCCTCTCTGGGGCTGCCGATCCTCGGCAGTTTCAGGCTTTCACGGTCAAATGTTTCCGTTCCCTTCGCGATCTTTTGGTAGGCTTCCGCCATGCCGGTCTCGAGAACCTGCGAAACCGCCTTCATGAAAGCCTCGGGAATCTTCACCTCTCTCTCCACAGCCAAATTCCGCAACGCCATAATCACATGATAAGGCGACGCTTTCTGCGGACACCTTTGAATGCACTTCAAACAAGTAACGCAAGTCCACAAAATATCAGATGCAACAAGCTCATCAACAAATCCCAAGTTCGCAAGCTTCTCAACCTCATGGGGCTTCAGCTCCAAAAGCTTCAAAGCCGTGCACCCGCTCGTGCACTTTATGCACTGAAAACAGTTAACCAGATCCCTGCCTTTTAGCTTGCTGAAGACTTTTGCGCGGGACTTGAGATTCGGCTTAGCCATCGACATCAAATCAACCAAACTCAAGTCAGCTTCCCCCCTCAGGCTCCTTGCATGACACCTGAACCTGCGCAAGCAACTGTCTGTCAGTGAACTGCTGAATCTTAACTGCGCCTGAAGGACAAGCAGCCGCACATAAGCCGCACCCTTGGCACATTGCCTCAATCACCTTGGCTGTTTTCCCTTCGCCTTTTGGCACGATCTCCATAGCTGAGAACGGGCAAAGAGACCTGCAGACATCGCACCCGCTGCAGAACTCTTCGTCAACAACCGCTTTCAAAGGCTCAAGCTCGATTTCCCCCGCCGAAAGAAGATCAACAACCTTAGCCGCAGCACCGCTCGCCTGAGCAACAGTGTCTGGGATATCTTTTGGACCTTGACAGGTTCCGGCAAGAAAAACACCTGCCGTCGAGCTTTCAAGAGGACGCAGCTTCGGGTGGGCTTCCAGAAGGAAGCCGTCGGCGCTTCTGCCCGCATGAAACATGGTGCCTATACTATCGAGATCGATGTTGGGAACCAGCCCGTTGGCGAGAACCACTATGTCTGCATGAACTTCAAGAAGCCTGTTGGTTCCTCTCTCGTAGACGTCAAAATAAAGCGTGCCGTCGGCTAAGCGGCGAATGTCTGAGGGGATGCCTGCAACAAAGTTGATGTCTAAGTCTCGGGCACGTCTATAGAATTCTTCGCAGTCTTTGCCAAAGGAACGGAGGTCGTTATAGCAGACATAGATGTTCACGTCTTCGCCGAGTTTTCCACGCGCAAGAATCGCTTGCTTAAGGCTTATCATGCAGCCAACACGGCAGCAGTACTCGTGAAAACGCTTGTCCCGAGAGCCTACACATTGAATGAACGCGATAGATTTAGGATGCTTTCCGGTTCTCGGAGAAACAATTTTGCCCCCTGTGGGTCCTGAAGCATCAGAGATTCTTTCGAACTCGATGTTCGAAATGACATCGGGAAAGCGCCCATAGCCGTATTCAGCCATTTTCGAAGCGTCGAAGACCCCTGAACCTACGGCAATCAGTATGCCGCCTACCTTGAGCTTGATTTCCTCTGGCTTTTGTTCGAAATCTATGGCTTTAGCTTCGCACACTTGGAGGCATTTACCGCAAACTTCTTTCTTGCCAAGCTTCAGTCTTAGACAATAGGCAGGGTCAATAGATGCCACTTTGGGCACGGCTTGAGGGAACTGAATAGAAACTGCACGAGTTTGACTGAAGTTCTCATTGAACTTGTCAGGCACTTTGACAGGGCATACTTTAACGCACAGCTCGCAGCCAACACACTTTGACTCGTCAACATACCGCGCCTTTTTCAGAACAGTAACCTCGTAGTTGCCGACGAAGCCCTTCACATCCGCAACTTCGCTGTTCGTCAACAAGGTTATGTTGGGATGTCTGCCAACATCAACCATCTTTGGAGTCAAGATGCACGCACTACAGTCAAGCGTCGGAAACGTCTTATCCAGCTGCGCCATGCGCCCGCCTATGCTGGGCTGCTTCTCAACGAGATAGACACTTAACCCAGCATTTGCCATATCAAGGGAAGCCTGAATCCCCGCAATTCCGCCGCCGACAACCAAAACTTTCTTTTCAACAGCCACTTTGACCTTCTTTAATAGTTCAAGAAGCCTCGCCCGAGCTACACCCATTCGCACAAGCGCCTTAGCCTTCTCCGTCGCTTTTTCTGGCTCTCCACCATGAGGCCATGACACGTGCTCGCGCAGGTTCACGATTTCAACAAGGTAGGGATTAAGCCCTGCCTCTTCGGCTGCCTTGCGAAACGTTTCCTCGTGCATTCGAGGCGAGCACGTTGCGATGACAATTCTGTTAAGCTTATGCTTCTTAATGTCTTCTTGGATCATCCGTTGCCCGGGGTCAGAACACATGTAAGTGTAATGTTTTGCCAAAACCACGTTAGACAGGGTTTCCGCATATTCAGCGACCTTTGCTACGTCTACCGTGCCAGCTATGTTCAAGCCGCAGTGGCAAACGTACACGCCTATCTTAACCACGCAGGCAGCCATCCCCTGTTTTTCTTGAAGTAGTCTCTGGGTTTCAGCCGTCTATTATTCTTTATGTAAACAGAAACGCAATTGCAATATTCTAAGGCGCTTTCTGTTTCTAACCATAAAGCTATTTAGTCTACCACGGCATACAGCCATACATGAATAGAACGATACCGATCAATGCTCCACAAATTGGCAAAGAGGAGATCGATGCGGTCATAAAAGTGATGAAGAGCGGCATATTAACGCACGGGCTGGGAGCAGGACCAGCCGTCACAGAATTCGAAAACGCCTTCGCAAAATACGTAAAAGCCAAGCACGCTGTTGCTGTGAACACTGGAACTGCCGCTCTGCACGCCGCGCTAGTCGCTGCCAATGTAAAGGCAGGCGACCACGTGATCTTGCCAAGCTTCACCTTTGTCGCCACAGCGGAAGTCGTCGTGATGACTGGCGCTAAACCCGTCTTTGTTGACATAGACCCTGACACTTATACGGTTTCGCCGAAAGCTGTTGAAAAAGCCATTACAAAAAAGACGAAGGCAATCATACCTGTAGACCTTTATGGTTTGCCGGCTGACCTCAAGCCAATAAGAGAAAGTGCGGACAAGCATGGGCTGAAAATCATTGAGGATGCGGCTCAGGCTCACGGCGCAACATACCGTGGAAAGCCTGTGGGCGCTTTCGCTGACACTGCATGCTGGAGCTTCTACGCGAGCAAGAACATGACCACCGGAGAAGGCGGAATGCTTACTACAAATGACGCTGAGATCGTTGAGAAAGTGCGGTGTATGCGAAGCCATGGCGAAAAAGAGAAATACATGTCAACGATGGTAGGGCACAACTACCACATGCCAGAAATCGAAGCTGCAATAGGCCGCGTGCAGCTTAAGAAACTGCCGAAGTTTGTGGCAAAAAGGCGAGCAAACGCAAAAAGACTGAGCAAGTGGCTTGAAAAAACCAAAAAGCTGAAGTTGCCAGCTGAGCCGGAAGGTTTCAAGTGCAGCTACTACCTCTATACGGCGCGATTGTGGAATGCGAAAAAAGAAAAAAGGGACAAACTGGTTGAGGAACTGCGGCAAAAAGGAATAGGCGCATTTGTCTGCTACATGAACCCCATACATCTTATGCCTTACTACCGAAAGTTCGGGAAATACAGGCTTCCTGAAACGGAAAAAGCTTCTAAACAAGTATTTTCTCTGCCTGTCCATCCAGGCGTTTCACCCGAAGAAATAGACTTCATAGGCAAAACAGCTCTCCATCTGCTCCGCTGATCTTCACGCACTAGGTTTAAATAGAATCATCCAGCTAATTATTGAATCCCCCGCTTTTGAAGGGGGATTTTCACGAGGGATCTATGATGCAGAAGATTAAGGTTATTATAATGGGCGCTGCGGGTAGAGACTTCCACAACTTTAACGTCTATTTCAGAAACAACGAAGTCTACGACGTCGTCGCATTCACCGCCACACAGATTCCAGGCATAGAGGGACGAAACTATCCCGCGGAGCTCGCAGGCCCAAGTTATCCGAAAGGCATTCCAATCTACCCTGAAGAGAAGCTGCCCCAGCTGATAAAGGAACATGATGTTGACCAAGTGATATTCGCGTACAGCGACGTTTCCCATGAATACGTTATGAACAGAGCTTCACTCGCACTGGCAAGTGGTGCAGACTTTCGACTTATGGGACCAAATACCACGATGTTGAAAGCCAAAGTTCCAGTGGTCTCAGTATGTGCGGTCAGAACAGGCTCTGGAAAAAGCCAAACTTCACGCCAAGTTGCGAAAATTTTGAAGAATAAAGGGTTGAGAGTTGCCGCCATACGGCATCCGATGCCGTACGGAGACCTGCGAAAGCAGATCTGGCAGCGGTTTGCCTCTTACGACGACCTAGACAAGAACGAATGCACAATCGAAGAAAGAGAGGAATATGAGCCGCATATTGATAATGGAATAATCGTCTATGCGGGAGTTGACTACGAGAGGATTCTGAACGAAGCTGAGAAAGAAGCTGACATTATAGTCTGGGACGGAGGCAACAACGACATGCCCTTCTACAAGCCAGACCTAAGCATAGTAGTAGCTGACCCACACAGGGCGGGACACGAGGTAACCTATCATCCAGGCGAAACCAATCTGAGAATGGCGGATGTTGTCATAGTGAACAAGGTTGACACTGCAAACATCGACAAAGTGAAGGAGGTTAAGGAAACAATAAGACGCGTCAACCCCACCGCAACGGTGCTAGACGCCGCCTCTCCGATAACTGCGGATAAGCCTGAGCTGATCAAGGGAAAACGTGTTCTCGCCGTAGAAGACGGGCCAACTGTGACTCATGGCAGCATGCCTTATGGCGCAGCCGCGATCATGGCAAAGAATCTTGGCGCAGAAGAAATCGTGGATCCTAAACCCTACGCAGTAGGCTCCATAAAAGAGGCGTACAGAAAATATCCTCATCTAGGCGCGATTCTCCCAGCCTTGGGTTATGGTGATAAACAGGTAGCCGAGCTTAAAGAGACAATTGACCGCGTGCCATGCGATGTCGTAGTCGTCGGCACCCCTGTTGACCTTCGAAGACTAATCAACATAAGCAAGCCTGCCGTAAGAGTAAGATACGAGCTGAAAGTGCTTGGACCGGTTTCTCTCGAGCAGATCTTAGACGACTTCCTAAAAAGGAGCAGAACTAGATGAGCAGCGAAGAAGAAATCTCGCGCATAAAAGTCAAGTTCATAATCGAGGGGCTTGGCAAAGCAGAAGGCGAACTTGTCCGTTTCCTCGCGCCAAGAACCATAGACATGATCGTCCGGAAACTTCCCATGGAAGGCAGAGCCGCCTTATGGAAAGAAGAAATATACTTCGAGATCCCAGTGAAGATGGGAGAAGAGAAAGCCAAAGCCACAGTAGAGAAAGGCACAATCGCATTCTGGCCTATGGGAAGCGCCCTATGCGTTTTCTATGGAAGCTCACAGCCCTACAGCCCCGTCAGCATTCTGGGAAAAGTGACACACAACCTAGAGCTTTTCAGCCAAATCAAAAGCGGCACCAAAATCCGAGTGGAACAACTAGTAGACAACGGAGCTCTCCCTCCAAAACCTTAGCAGCCTGTCACATTCAGCAATGATCTCCCCATCTTTACTCTTGTCTTTTAGAGTTCTAATGAATTCGACGCGCTTCTCTATTGCCCGCTTTTCCGCAGTACCACCATAATAGAGCACGCCCTCTAGGTATTCACTCATACTGCTGGCTTTCTGCACGAAAAGGCTGGCAGCGTCAACAGGGTTCTCAACAGCGTAGCTGTTTGCCCAGATCGCTGAGTCGGCTTCTCTCAGCTGGGTTAAGCCGTCAATTTCTATGATGCTTCGGATGTAGGTTCTTAGAAACTCGTAGTAACCGGCAACCTTGACAAGTTCAAGCGCTTTTTTGACTTTTTCTCTGAAAACGGGAGTTCCTTTAACCGTTAACTGGTGTTTGTAGCCTTTGTCGATAAGTTCCTTGGCCTTTTTGACTTCTTCGCTCGTGTAGGTTCTTTCTGGAAATTCCAAGCAAGCAGCATACTCCTAGAAAAATCGTCGCGTGAGCGTTAAGAAAACAAAAGTGCGAAAAGTATAGTGTGGTTAGTTTGCCCTGTATATCTTGATGTTGTGGCTTGAGGAAACCAGTTGAAGCGCGCCGTTCTTTTCAAGCTGCTCAAGGAAGTCTTTTGCGGCGCTAATTCTCACGTTAAATCGTGAAGCTACAGCATAAGGCGTTAGCACCGGCATTTTCTTTAATTCAGCAACTATTTTTTCGTTTCCAGCATCAGGAGGAATAATTCCGATAGGCTTCTTCTCTTTCGGAGGCCCAGCTTTCTCTTTCTTTTTCTTCTCTTTTTCTTCTTCGTCTTTCTTCTCTTGCATGCGCTCCATTTGCTTTAGACTTAGCTTCTTTTTTCCACCCATAACAGTCAGCTCTCACTTGAGAGTTTGCTTCGGGGTTCTTAAGGATTTTCCACTGTAAGCAAAAAACCATATTCACCAGAGGATAAGCAAAAAGGAAAAGAGAGAAAGAATTCCGTTGGAGCAGTCATTTACTCATGACTTTTTTTGCCGCTATTTCGATGTCTTCTGCCTTTATTGTCTTTCTTCCCGCATGTATCGCGAAATCTAAGGCTTCTTTAGCGATTTTTACACCTATCTCGTCAAGCGCTTTTGCCAGCTCTTTTGCTGCGGCCTCACTTACTCTGCCTGCTCCGGCTTTTTTGCATAGTCTGTGCATTGGAGCTACGGCTAATTCTAAATCAACCATAAGGCTTCCTCCGTAGCTTCTTTTTGTATTTCAAGCAATATTTAACGTTTGTTATCAATATTCTTTCACTAGAAAGCCTATTCAGCCGCCTTGTTGCTTAATGTTTTTAGATAGCGAACAACAAGTTTCTCCACTTCTTCAGTACCGAGAGCCACCATGTCTCTTAGTCTCCGCTCTTTTTTGAGCGCATACCATAAAAGTCCAGAATCATCCGGATAATAGGGGAACCTATAAATGTGGATGTCTTTCGAATCATATGTTCCAAGTGACGCTTGATGAAGTATGCTGATGTTCATATTCACCTTTCAGATGAGGAATACGCAGACTGCATAGAAGAGATCATAGCAGAAGCAAGAAAAGCTAACGTTGTCGCACTGGTTTCGAACTCGATGGATTTGAAGACAAGCGTTGGCAGCTTGAAGTTGGCTGAAGAGTACGAAGGCTTGGTCTACGCCGCGACTGGGATTCATCCGTGGACAGTGAAGGCTTTAACCGATGCTGAACTTCAGCAGACGCTTGAGCTCATCGAGAACCAAAGAAAGAGTAAAGCGCTGGTTGCAATCGGCGAAGTCGGACTGGACTTCAAGTACGCGGATATCTGGGATAAGCAGATAAAAGTTTTTGACGAGATGCTGCATTTGGCTGAGAGGCTTGAGCTTCCGGTGATCGTGCATTCACGCGGAACCACAGCGAAAATTGTTGATATGCTTCCTTCCTACAGACTGAAGAAGGTCTTGCTTCACTGGTTCAGCAACCCCATAAGCGCTTTGCAAAAGGCGGTTGAAAACGGCTACTATATCACAGAAGGGGCGCCAGCAGTCTACTCAAACGGCATAAGAGACATAATCAAAAAAGTGCCAATTACTAACCTGCTGACTGAGACTGATGGGCCGGTAAGGTTTTTCAAATCTCCCTTTGACGGCAAAAGAACCACGCCCGCCTACATCCCCATTGTTGCCAAAGCCATGGCAGAGATCAAGAAAGTGGGCATTGTGGAAATTGCGGATCAAATGATGAGGAATTTTGAAGCGTTTTTTGGGATTAGTTTGCCACGATAGACCAACTTCTTGAAAGCATAGGTGAGGCAAATCCATTCTTGAATACATTGCGGTTCTTCATCGTTGATTAAGAAAGGTTAAATTAGCCTTAAGCTTCTATGAGTGTTCACCTCAGCACATCCTATCTGGCAAGAGGCAAGATAGCTTTGCATACTTGGAGGAAAATGCTTGGGAAGCGTGCGAACAGAACAAGTCAAACGAACAGCTAAGGAACTTCTCCGAAGATTTCCACAAGAGTTTTCAACGGATTTTGAAGCTAACAAACAGACAGTCAACTCGCTCTTGGAAGGTGTCACTCCAAAAGTAAGAAACCAAATCGCAGGCTACATAACGCACTATCTGGGAGGAGAAGAAACAGAAGAGACCCCAGAACAAAGTGAAAACCAATGATGGACAGGTACCGAAAAGGCTGGGCACTCCGCTACATGCGCGAAGCCAAAGCCGAACTAGCAGCCGCGAGAAAAATGCCCTACATGGCAACAAGCCTTGTTCTGGAAGCAATAAGAAAAGCCAGAAACGCCATATACTACAGCCTAGGCGACCCCGCATTCATAGAAATCACAGTAAGAGAAGCAAGCGAGAAAACTGCAGTAGACGACCCAGTTCTAAGATGCCTCATCGAAGTGGAAGAAACCATCCAACAGCTCGCGCAGACCGAGGAGCTGGATGGAGAAAGAAGTATCAAACAGGCAGACAGCCTGATTCAGCTAGCCTCAGACATCGTGGAAACGATGACAGGGGAAAGAATAGAAGATTAGACTTTCAGCTCTCCAATGCCTTAGCAATGCGGTCTAAAGCCTTTTTGATGTTTTCAACCGAGTTCGCAAACGAAAGCCTAAGGTGTCCTTCGCCGTATTTCCCAAACGAAGTTCCAGGCAGCACGGCAACGCCTGCGTTGTAAAGCAGGTGATCTCCGAGTTTTCGGCAGTCCATGCCTGTGCCAGTAATGTTTGGGAAAACGTAGAAAGCGCCCTTCGGCTTTTTACATGATATACCCTTGATGCTGTTTAGCCCATCTACGATGACTTCTCTTCTTCTCTTGAACTCTGCAACCATCTTCTCCGGCTCGGTCTGCGGACCCTTAAGCGCCTCCATGCCTGCTATCTGCGTAAAGGTGCAGGTGCACGAGTTAGAGTTAGTCATCAACTGTGCCACTTTTTGCGCGATGTCCTTCCGCATGACACCGTAGCCAAGCCTCCAGCCAGTCATCGCGTAAGTCTTTGAAAAACCATCCAGCAGAATCGTCTTGTCCTTCATTCCCGGAAGCGAAGCAATGCTTTCATGCTTCCCTTCGTAGATTATTCTGCTGTAGATCTCATCAGCTAGGACGAATACGTCGTCTCTGTCTGCAATGCAGTCAGCTATTATCTTCAAGTCTTCTCTTGTAACTATTCCGCCAGTGGGGTTTTCAGGATAGTTAAGAATAATCATTTTAGTTTTCTTTGTGATCTTCTTCTTAACGTATTCAGGGTCAAGCCGGAAGTCATTCTCCTCTTTCAAAGGTATCGGAACTGGCTTGGCATCAACAAAATTGATAAGCGACTCGTATATTGGAAAGCCAGGGTTCGGATAAAGAACTTCTTCGCCTTCATTTACAAGTGCAAATATGCTGAAGAACATTATGGGTTTTGCGCCAGGCGTGACCACAACCTCGTCTGCTTCGGCTTTTATTCCTCTTGTTTTGGAAACGTATTCAGTTATGGTTTCTCTGAATTCCGGAAGTCCTGCTGACGGCCCATAGTGTGTGTATCCATCTTTCAGAGCTTTGAATGCTGCATCCTTAATGTTCTGGGGAGTGTCAAAGTCGGGCTCGCCAATTTCCAAGTGAATTATGTTCTTGCCTTGCTTTTCCAGCGCTTTTGCCTTAGCTAGAACCTCAAAAGCTGTTTCGGTTCCCAAAGTTTCCATCCTTTTCGCAAAGATAGAGTTCACTCAAATCACCTTGATACTAAAGAAATCAGTGGTAAAAAAGTAGAGGTATTTAACTATTGCAGTAAAACTAGCGCCAAAACCATGGTTAAAGCTACTTTGTCAATGGATGCGTTTTCATCACGTCTGGGTTAACTAGGTTCGGCGGCCTCTTTCCTTCAAAGAAGGCTACAAGGTTTTCCGCTACCATCTCCGACATTCTAGAACGTGTCTCATAACTTGCGCTTGATATGTGCGGCGCAACGACAACATTGTCAAGCTTAAGTAGTGGGTTATCAAGCGGTGTAGGCTCCTGTTCAAAAACGTCTAAGCCTGCTCCCCCAATCCTTCGCTCCTTGAGAGCCTCATAGAGAGCATTCTCGTCAACTACAGGTCCACGTGAATTGTTTATCAAGTAGGCAGTGGTCTTCATCAGCCCGAGTCTCTCTCTGTTTACAAGATGATGCGTTTCCTTCATAAGTGGGACATGGATGCTTACGAAGTCAGATTCTCTGAAAAGCGTGTCCAAGTCCACTTTCTTCGCTCCAAGGTCTTTCTCCATTTCCGGTCTCGGAATCACGTCGTAAAACAGGATTTTCATGTTAAAGCCTGTGGCTCTTTTCGCCATGGCGTAGCCGATTCTTCCTGCGCCCACGATGCCTATGGTTGCGCCGTAGACGTCTCTGCCCTGCAGCATACTGGGGTGCCAGCTGACCCTCCAAAGTCCTGTGCGAACGTATTTGTCTGCCTCGACTACTCGCCTTGCAACCGCCATCAGCAAAGCCCATGCAAAATCGGCAGTGGTGTCCGTAAGCACTTCAGGCGTGTTTGTCACGTAGATTCCGCGCTTCGTTGCCTCGGCAATATCGATGTTGTCAAAGCCTACGGCGAGCTGTGAAACAATCTTCAGCTTGGGAGCTGCATTAAAAACCTCTGAATCTATCTTGTCGGACAAGAGCGAAACGAGACCCTCCACGTTCCTAACTTTTTCCACTATAACCTTCTTGGGAGGAGGTGCGTACTCTGGCCAGACTTCAGCTTCAAAATGCTTCTTGATGATGCTGAGACCCCTTTCGGGAAGTTCGCGGGTGATGTAAACTTTAGGCTTCGCCATATAGTTCACCATGTTTTTCGGTTTGCGGAATTCTTTATTAGCCTTGGCTTATTACACTTACGCACAATCTCATGCGCCTTGATGATGGTAACGTGGCATGATAAAGATACGGAATAAGGCGGAACTTGTCGCGAATGGCAGAACACCGCTTAACCGAAAAGCCAGAGCCCTAGCTCTAAACAGCCTCGAGTCAGCGTTGAATGCTGTTGATCCAGCTAAAATAGTCAAATCAAAACTTGTGGTGAAAAACTCTGTTTTGCAAGTTGATAAATATCGGTTCAGCTTGGAGAAGTTTAAGAGCATCTACGTTGTGGGCGGAGGCAAAGCAGGAGCCTCAATGGCCATGGCAGTCGAGCAGGTTCTGGGCAGCCGAATAACCGCGGGTATAGTTAATGTTCCCCGTGGCAGCAAACTGGAAACAAGGTTTATAGAGCTTCATGAAGCTAGCCATCCGACGCCTGATGAAGCTGGAGTGAAAGGAACCCGTCGTATGCTAGAGATCGCTGAACAGGCTGGAAAAAACGATTTGATTATCTGCCTGATTTCAGGCGGTGGCTCCAGCCTTATGCCTATGCCTCGTGGCCAGATTTCAATTCAGGACAAGAAAAAACTTACAGAAGCCTTACTAAGATCTGGAGCAACAATTAATGAGATAAACACTGTTCGCAAGCACATTTCAGACTTCAAAGGCGGATGGCTGGCTAAGAAGGCTTATCCCTCAACAATTCTAAACCTAATCCTCTCCGACGTAGTTGGCGACCCGCTTGACTTCATAGCTTCAGGTCCAACAGTTCCAGACTCAACAACATTTGCAGATGCGATTAGCATTTTAGAGAAATATCACTTTTGGGAAAACATTCCAGATTCGATCAGAAAAGTGCTATCTGACGGAAGGAGAAAGCTGATTCCAGACACGCCGAAAGCAGATGATGAAGCGTTCCTGAAAGTCTATAACGTGATAATCGGCAACAACAGACTTGCAAGCACCGCCGCTTGCCAAAGACTCAGATCCTTTGGCCTGACCCCGCTTTTGCTCACCGCGACATTGGAGGGAGAAGCACGACATGTTGCAACCATGCTTGCATCAATAGCCCGCGAAGTCGCCTCTTCCGGAAACCCTGTTGCCAAGCCCGCAGGCATTGTGGCTGGCGGTGAAACAACAGTCACGGTCGCAGGTAAAGGCAAAGGCGGAAGAAACCAAGAACTCGCTTTGGCTGCAGCGGTCAAACTTGAGAAAGCCGATGGAGTGGTTATAGCTTCGTTAAGCACTGATGGAGTGGATGGACCGACTGACGCTGCCGGCGCGATTGTGGACGGACAGACTGTTGCCAGAGCACGGAAAGAGCAGCTGGTGCCTGAAGAGTTTCTAGCCGAAAATGATTCGTACACTTTCTTTTCCAAGATAGGCGATCTTATCTTTACAGGAGCAACCGGAACCAATGTCAATGACATTTCTATAGCAGTAGTTCTGTAATCCCTTGCGAAGAGATGAAAGAATATGAAGGTGACGGTCAAGTTTGTAGGAAGTCTCCGCACCTTAACTGATAAAAGCAAGGTCACCATCGATTTTGCAAAAGCGGTTCCCTTGAAAGAAATTTTCAAAATGCTCTGTGATAATTTCCCAAAGCTTGAGCAAATTCTGGGCGAACAAAAATTAAGCGAGGCGAAGTCAAGTATGCTGATACTTGTTAACGAGAAAGAAATCAGCGTTCTAAACGGCCTCGAAACCGCAATCAAAGACGGCGACGCAATCACTCTCGTTCCGGTTCTCCATGGAGGATAACAAGCAAATGAGGCTCTACCCAGTCCAAACAGAAATCATAAAAAAAGAATTCAACCTTGTCGATCTCGTTCTCAACTCGCTGAAAAAACAGAACCTTATACTTGAGGACAACGATATCCTCGCATTAGCTTCCAAGATCATTGCCTACGCTGAGGAACGCCTAGTCAAATTAGTGGATATTCGGCCTTCAGAAAAAGCAATAAAGCTTGCAAAGAGATTTCTGCTACAGCCGGAATTTGCAGAGCTTATTCTCCGCGAAGCTAACAAGATATATGGAGGCGTTGAAAAAGCTGTTCTAACGCTTAGAGATAGTGTTCTAATCGCTAACGCCGGCATAGACAGCAAGAACGCGCCAGAAGGATATGTTGTTCTATGGCCAAAAGTGCCTGAGAGAACCGCATATTCAGTGAGAGAAGCTATTCGCGCGAGAACAGGTAAACACGTAGCGGTGATCATTGTTGATAGCAGTCTGATCCCCTTGAGGATTGGAACGGTAGGTTTGGCTTTGGCGGTTTCAGGCTTTAACCCAATCAGAGATCATAGAGGCGAAGTGGACGTTTTTGAAAAGACAATAAAGATAACTCGTCACGCCGTGGCAGATGACCTAGCTTCTGCCGCGCATCTGTTGATGGGTGAAGCTGCCGAGAGGACACCTATAGTGGTGATAAGAGATGCACCTGTTGAGTTCGGCGACGGTGTATATGCCTCTAGAGAGATGATGATGCCTCCTGCTGAATGTATTTTCATGGGCACTTTTGCCCGTAGCCTGCCCAACTGGACTAGGAAGAAACCTCATTGATCGCAGAGCCGCCCAAAGAGGCGCGCCTATGACTGCTGCAATGATCGTGAGGATTATTCTTTCCACAGGGTAGATGAAGGTTAAACTCGCCCAGTAAGTCAAAAGAAAAGTTGCGTCTGCCACAAATAACTCGAAAACCAGCGAGCCTGCGATCTGCCCCGCCATTGTAGCAGTTAACGAGATTACAAAGAAGGCAAAAAACATCCGCGGACCTTTCTTAGAGTGAAAGCCCTTTATTGCTACTGACTGAAGCGGCGAGATCAAGATTACAAGAGTTACAAGTTGAAACCATGTCACCCAAGGATAAAGCCAGAAAGGCCCAACAAAAGGATACAGGCTGAACAGCATGAAAAGCCCAATGTAGATGGCAGAGCATAGGCTTCGTCTGCCAGCAGATAATAAGCCCGCACACAGTGCGGAGAAAACGCCTGCCGCTAGGCTGAACTGGGAAAAGGCCAAGTTTACTGACAAGGCGGCTATCCCGCCTATTAGCGTTATTAGTGCGCCTAAAGAGGGCCCAAAGAGGATGCCAATGATCACTGCCATCACAGTTGCGCCTGTGATTGTTTTGCCTACCGCCCCTATGATCGGGAAGGCTGGGAGAAAAGAGCATATGACGTATAAAGCTGCGAAGCAAGCGGCGAAAGCCACGTTTTTGGTCTTAGACACCTCTTTTATAGACACTCTGGCGGTCACCCGTGCATTCGGAAAATCTATTACAACGTGTTTTCTATAAAAAGGCATGACATGAAACGCCCCTTAATAACGTTGACAACTGATTTCGGGTTAAGGGATCCATATGTTGCCGAAATGAAAGCAATAATTCTCAGCATATCACCTGAAGCACTAATTGTTGACATATCGCATGAAATAGAAAAATTCAATATTAGAATGGGCGCGTACGTTTTGGCTTCGGCGGCACCATGCTTTCCGAAAGGTGCCATCCATGTTGCTGTCGTTGACCCTCAAGTAGGCACAGCTAGACAAGCCATAATCATATGCACAAATGCGGCGCTTCTCATAGGGCCTGACAATGGCGTTTTGGTTCTTGCGGCGAAAAAACTGGGAGGAATAAAATACGCATACAAAATAGCTAATTCTGCGCTAACGCGCCCAAGTATTTCCAGCACTTTTCACGGCAGAGACATCTTCGCTCCCGCGGCAGCCCACCTAGCAAACCAGACACCGCTAGCAAAATTCGGATCTAAAATACGCGGCATCACGATGCCCGAGTTCTCCAAAGTCACCAAGAGAAAAGACATGCTAGTTGGCGAAGTTCTGCACATCGACAGCTTTGGAAACATCATAACAAATTTCGTTCAAAGCAACTTTGCTGGGATGTCTGCAGAGGCGTCTGTTGAAATCGAGCTTAACAGAATCAAGCGCAAACTGAAGCTTTGCAGGGCGTATGCCGAGGTTAAGCCTCAAGAGCCACTAGCCATAATCGGGAGCCATGGCTTTTTAGAGTTGGCCGTAAACCAAGGCAATGCTGCGGAGCTTTTCGGCGTCAAAGCAGGAGATCAAGTTATTCTCAAACTGGAGAAGCATAGTTGACTAGGCGGGGTGGTGCCTACATTGAACCTTGTCGCTCTTAGCCAAATCCTTCAGCCTGCCAACGCCGTCTATCGCTTTAATGTATGCTGCAACTTTTTTCGGAACAAGTTTTTCCCAGCTTGTGCCTTTCAGCATTTTTTCTCTGATGCCGGTTGAGGAGTAGATTTCTCTGTTGAAGAATCGTATAGCTTTAACCTTGTAGCCTGCTTCTTCAAAGAGCCTGCGGGTCAAAGGCTCGTTCGAGTAAACTACGTCAAATGCTGGCGCATACCCTTCTACCTCAGAAACCCACATCATGTGCAGATGCACGTCAGGCACGGGCACAATCCATACACGGTTAAGGTCTTCTCCTGCTTCTTCCAGCGCCAAACGAATCATAACGAGTCTTTCGCCTGTGGTGAAAGGGTTTTCAAGGCTGTGGCTGTACTGAGCGCTGCCAACGACGATTATGAGTTCGTCAACTTCGCCCAGAATGTGCTTAACCACGCTTAGGTGTCCAAGATGAAGTGGCTGAAATCTGCCAACTAGAAGCCCACGCTTAACCATGTGTATCAGTTTCTTCTGGTATCGGTATCCCACATTTATCATTTGTGATATGCATGCGGTTCAAATGCTGAAAAGAAAGACCACTATGCATGGGTTTTCAATAGTTTATTTAGCACAGCTTCCACCGGAAAAACCAGTAGTTTCCGACCATCAACCGGCACCTCTTTTCCAGATCGGTAGCCCCTTGCCTCACGTTTAAGCAATGCAAGTTTCAAGCTTAACCCGCCTCCGTACCCACCTAAAGTCATGTCGGAACAGACAACACGGTGACAAGGAACTATCGGCGCAAACGGGTTCGAAGCCATAACAGTGCCTACGGCTCTTGCGCCTCCGCCAGCAGCCTTCGCAATTTCCCCGTAGGAAGTCACATAGCCAGTTGGGACCATCAACGCCGTCTTCAAGACTTTAGCGGTGTATTTTGGCAGGTGCTCTATGTTTAAAGAGAAATCAGTAGAAGCGTCTTTGCCGTCATAGATTCTTCTGATGGTCTGAACTACCTGTTCAGCGAAACCTGAAGGCTTCTCCACCTGTTGAAAATGAACGTCCTCGGGGATGGAGGTCAGCAGCCCATTCAGCGTGCTTTCTTTGCGGGAGCCAAAGTTCGTGGCGAATACTTTTTCTCCATCGTAGGCGACGCCGCACCACAGTCCGTCAATTTCCTTTACGTAGACATGAATCATGCTTCAATCTCCTGCAGAAGATAATATGGTATCATTAAGTTTAATAATTTGTCCGTGCATAACAACGCCAAAAGGTGAAACCTATGGAAAGACAAACACAACAGGGCGGGTATATGTGGATTCCTGGAGCAACAACGGTTGGGGTTGTCTGCCAGGATGGTGTGGTTCTTGCGTCTGAGAAGCGGGTGTCTTACGGCTACCTTGTTGTCAGTAAAGGAGGAAAAAAGGTGTTCAAGATCACAGATTGCATCGGCGCCGCTTGCGCTGGACTTGTTTCTGACATGCAGATTCTTGTGCGCGAGGTTGAGGCTTACGCAAACCTGTTCAGCCTTGAAGTAGGTAGACCCATCTCCGTGAGATCAGCTTCCAAGCTTATGTCAAACATACTTTTTAACAGAAAACTTGCACCGCTAATCACCCAGACCATTGTCGGCGGAATCGACGACGAAGGGCCATCACTCTACGTGCTTGACTTTCTCGGCTCCGTGATACCTGACAAGTACGCGGTTGTGGGTTCTGGAACAGAGATCGCCATCGGGGTTCTCGAGGAAGGCTATAGAGAGAATATGACGGTTGAAGAAGCGAAAAATCTCGTTGCCAGATCTATAAAATCTGCGATAAGTAGAGATATTATGAGTGGAGATGGAATAGACTTCCTGATTATAACGAAGGACGGAACAACGGAAGAAACGATGAAATTCTGATTCAGAGGCACCTTTTCTAAAAGTTTAAACACGGATCGATCCTAAACCTAGGTTTCTAAGCTACCGCATCGTTAAGGAGAAGGCAAATGTCATTTCAGCTAAGCCTTGAAGAAGGAAAAACCCTAGTTGCTCTAGCACGAAAAGCCGTTGAGGAATACCTAGGCACCCGCAGATATGTTAGCGTGCCTCCTAATCTTTCGGAAAAGCTGATGCAACCTTGCGGCGTGTTCGTGACAATAAGCATCATAAAAAACAGGAGAAAGGAACTACGAGGATGCATAGGCTATCCTTCTCCAACAGCGCCACTGGCGCAAGCAGTCATCGAGTCAGCAGTTAGCTCAGCTACGCAGGATCCACGTTTCTATCCACTATCATTAGGTGAGCTTGAGTATGTTGTTTTCGAAGTAAGCGTGCTTACGCCGCCGCAGCTAGTGGAAGCCAGAAAACCAACAGAGTACCTTTCCAAAATCAAAGTCGGTGAAGACGGGCTTATAATCGAAAAAGGATTCTATAAAGGCTTGCTTCTGCCGCAGGTTCCAGTTGAATGGGAATGGGACGAAGAGGAATTTCTCTGTCAATGCTGCCAAAAAGCAGGCCTACCACCGGATTGCTGGCTTATGGATGGCACGAAAATCTACAAGTTTAAAGCCATAGTCTTCGAGGAAGATGCACCGAAAGGCGAAGTTAGATTGAAGCGTTTTGAAGGGAAATAGCCTAATGCGAGCCTATTTTGCGCCATGCGGCATCGGTCTCGGGCATGTGGGAAGAAACGTTCCGATAGCAAGAAAACTTTTGGAAAAAAAAGTGCATGTAACGTTTTCAACGTACCGCGAAGGAACAAGCTACATCAGGCAAGAAAAGCTTCCGGTCGTCGAAGCCCCACCAATAGGTTTTCAAGTTAAGCCTGATGGAACGATAGACTTCAAGCAAACAGCGGTGAATCCAGGCCCTTTCATTTCAACTTTCACTCTTCTCAAACAGGTCAATGCTGAAATCAGGTTTATGGCGAGTTTTGAACCAGACGTGGTTATTTCTGATTCCCGAATCTCGCCCTTGTTGGCTGCAAGATGCCTGCAGATACCGAGAATCTGCGTCCTGAACCAGTTTCAAGTGATAATCCCCAGACGGAGAAGGTTGCTGCGCCTAGCACGGTTCGCAGATTTCATCACTCTTGCGCTTGTCGGCAAAATGTGGACAAGCGGAAACACCGTTCTCATTCCAGATTTTCCTCCACCCTACACGATATGCACAGGAAACCTTAACATCCCAAAATCATATCGAAAAAGAGTCAAACTCATAGGACCAATACTGCAAACACGCCCAGAAGAACTTGACTCAAAAGAAAGACTACGCCAAGAACTAAAACTGCCAATAGGCAAGCCGACGATTTTTGTGCCGATAAGCGGTCCACGCATGGAAAGAGCCTTCCTTACGAAAATCATGAAAAAAATTCTCTTAGAATTCCCAGAAGACTACGAGATCGTCATGTCTCTTGGAGAACCAGGCGCGACCAGCAAGCAGTTTCATCAGCGAAACGTCACCGTTTACGATTGGATTCCTAATCGTTTTGAATATTTGAAGGCATGTGACCTTGTTGTGGCTAGAGCGGGGCATGGAACGATGACACAGTGCATGTGCTATGGGAAGCCTATGATACTGGTGCCTACGCCAAGCCATACGGAGCAGCTTAGTAATGCGGCGCAAGCCATGAAGCTTGGGTTAGCGAAGATCGTGCTGCAGGAAGATTTGAGCAAAGAGAGACTTCTGAAAAAGGTTAGACAGGTATTTGACGAGAAGATGTGCGAGAGACTTGAGCGTGTTCAGAAAGAGGTGGCGCAGTATGATGGCTTAGAGAACGCGGTTGCCGCCGTGCTAGAGGTTGCGAGGAGATAAGCAACTGTTTTAAACTGAAAAGCCAGATGTTTACAGTATGTTCCTGCCTCAAAACGTGTTGGAAGAAAAGCTTCGCAAAATGCTAGCTGAAGATCTGGGACAAGGAGATGTAACAACAGCGCTAGTTGTTCCTGCTCAGAGCATGGCAGAAGCCCACGTAATAGCTAAAGAAGCAGGCATTGTCGCGGGGATGGAAGAAACAGAAATCCTGCTGAAAAGCGTAGGGCTTAACGTGGAAATGTTGGCTTCAGATGGGGACGCCATCAAGAAAAAGCAGGTGTTGATGAAGATTTCGGGAAATGCCCGCGTGCTAATCTCTGTTGAAAGGACATTGCTGAACATTGTTTCACGCATGAGCGGTATAGCCACAACCACCAGAAAGCTTGCGGATAAACTTGCAAAAGCCAAGCTTAAGACAAAAGTGGCTTGCACAAGGAAAACGGCGCCGGGGCTTTTGTATTTTGATAAGAAAGCGGTCATGATAGGTGGAGGAGACCCTCACAGGCTTCATCTAGACGACTTGGTGTTGTTGAAGGATAATCACATTGCTGTTGTGGGAGACATTGGGAAAGCAGTGAAAAGAGCCAAAGAAAATGCTTCGTTCTGTAAGAAGATCGAGGTTGAAACATCAACAGTGGAAGAAGCGCTATCAGCCGTGAAGGCTGGAGCAGATATAATCATGTTTGATAATTTCTCTCCCAAACAGGTAAGAAGAGGAGTCAACGTTCTCAAAAAGAACGAGTTTTTTGGCAAAGTCCTCTTGGAAGCCAGTGGAGGAATCACCGAGGACAACATTTTGGAATATGCTTCAACCGGCGTCGATCTTGTAAGCTTGGGAGAAATAACCGACAGCGCGAAGACGCTGGACATAAGCTTAGAGATCATGAAAGCCAGCAAAAAACGTTGACAGGTCTAGGCGGATTGGGCAATTATTAATGCTTCTATGTATGCGCCTATTAACAGCAGTAGCGTAGCGAACCCGATGAACAGCACCGTATTTTTTATCTCTTCTCTACCCCTGCGCTGTACTATTCGCCAAAGAAACCAGAAGCTTTGAGAAAAGGCGAGCGAGTATGAGATGAACTCCAGCCAAGTAAACGGGTATATGAACAGCAGAAGGAAAACAAAAAGGGGCGGGTAACCGTTGATTATGCTTGAAGCCGAGATCACGACACCCGTGTTGTGCAAAACCCAAGACCCAAAAAGGGGTCCTGCCAAAGGAATAAACATAATCAAGCAGATTAGGAAGTTGTTTGTAAAAATGTGTATTGTGCTTTGCGGTACATCCATGTTCTTCACTTCTTCCTGCATCTGCTGAAGCTCTCGGTCAAGATCACTTATTTCTTGGGCGCTAAGAGGGTAGAAGAGGCTTGCCATGGTAATAGAAACCGTGAGCAGGAAGGACAAGCCTAACGTTAGAATTCTCTTTTCGAATGTTGGCATCGCCTTCCACCATTCTAACGCCAAACCAAATACACCTTAACTTTTTATGATTTCGGAATTATCTTAAGGCTTCGGAAACCCCGGGCAACAGGATTCAGCATCTCTGAAATCCCAACTTTTCTTAATATTCCTTTCGTGTCTTCAGCATATCCTCTTACGTCATGCTCTGCGGTTATCAAAGAATACAAGTATACGCCATTTGTGTCTTGTCTTGGCTGGCATTTTGAAGGCAACCCCAGCAAGATGGACTTATTCTCTTTAACAGCTTTCTCACAGGCATACAGAATTGCATGCGCGCCTGAGGTTAGCTCCGCAACTCTGACCGGGATACTTTCCTTTCCCACCGCTAGGACCTCCACTCCATATTTCTGTGTTATTTCATTGGCAACTTTTCTCAGCCTAGGCAAAATTTTCAGCAGATGCCTTTTCGCTCTGCTTGAAAGATTCATGTTGGAAAACTGGATCGGGGAAAGCTCTTCAAGAGAAATCGAGCCTAAAGACATGTCAAGATGCACTACGTCCGCCCTGACTTTTTCAAGAAGCTCTCGGCAAAGCTCGGCTTCATGCACTATAACCT
The DNA here is from genome assembly GCA_029907545.1 of Candidatus Bathyarchaeota archaeon. Taxonomy (GTDB): domain Archaea; phylum Thermoproteota; class Bathyarchaeia; order Bathyarchaeales; family Bathycorpusculaceae; genus JAGTQT01. The sequence continues at coordinate 41,757 of JARYLR010000011.1, forward strand.
CGTGTCCTTCATCTGCGTTGGCAAAAATGGGTTCAGCAAGGCACGCACTAGGCTCTCGATACGGCGGGTTCACGAGAACCGAGGCGGTAGCAACTATTGACAGCGCCTTGAACCTGTCGCTCAGAATCGCGGCAGATGAATCCGCGGCAATAATTCTCAATTAGCTCACGTGTGCCATATAGAGGGCGGAATAATAGTTTAGCTTTGCCCTCTCAGTCTTCCGTCTTCTTTAAGTCCTGTGCCAATATGAACAGCTCTGAACTTCGAGCGCGACTGGCTTCCGGCTTTACAACCTTGACTTCGCTGAAATGCTGCTTAACTTTTGCAATGAAGTCGTCAAGCATGTCGCCCTGAAAAACTTTGACGAAGAAACAGCCAGAGGGCTTGAGCACTTCCAGAGCTATTTTCAGTGCTTGTTGCGCAAGGTCGACCTGACGGGCATGGTCAAGTTCCCATATGCCGGAAATGTTTGGCGATGCATCGCAAAGCACTACATCAACTTTTCTGGGAACAAAATCTCGGATTTGCTGCAGTGTTTCGGGTTCAGTTATGTCGCCTACTATTGTGCGAACGTATGGTTGAGGAAACGGCTCTATGGGCTTTAGGTCAACTCCAAGGACGAATCCTCTGTTTCCAACGATCTTTCTTGCAGCCTGAATCCATCCGCCTGGCGCTGCTCCTAAGTCGATGACAACGTCGCCTCTCTTGATGAAATGGTATTTTTTTACGGTTTGAAAAAGCTTGTAAACTGCCCGAGAGCGATATTTTTCTTCTTTTGCCTTCTTGTAATAGTAGTCTCTTTTTCTCTCCTGTAGCCATGCTCTCGGCAAGACTAGCTGTCACCCAAGGCTATGGATGCGTTTGGCTCATTCCGGCTTACAGAGAGAAGCCATTCGGTAAGTTTGTCGCAGTCTTGGGGAGAAACCGGGCCTGATGGGTCGCATCTTGGGTTGTCTGGGCACATTAAGCATGGGCAGTCTGCTATTGAGTCTATTGAGGCGGGTATTCGCTTGGGGTAAAGCCGGTAGGTCCATCTTCCATCGCGGAGTTCTTTCTCTCTCCTGACAAGCCCTTTTTCTTCGAGTTTGAGGGCTATTCGGGAGCCTTCGCGGCTGCTTGCTCCGAGATGTCGCCACAACTCAGATTGAAGAACTCCTTCGAAGCCGGTGTTAATCACGAATTGCAATGCTCTTTGTTCTAGGTCGTTGCGCTTTGGCATCTTGACCAGTTCCAAGTCATCCATGTTAATATATACGTGGTTCAAGATAAAAAGATGTATGTTAAAAATCAAGGGAATCCATGGTGAAAAAGCAAAGAGTGAGAAAGAAAAAGGCTGAAGAAAGCTACTGCTTGGGGATAGAGTCCACTGCAGATGATTTCAGTGTCGGCGTATCAACCTTCAAAGGGGAGATACTGGCCAACATAAGAAGCAGCTACGTGCCAGCAGAAGGCGGCATCCATCCGCGCGAAGCAGCAAGACATCACTCTGAACAGGCAAGCACAGTGCTACGCGAAGCCCTCGGGAAAGCAGCACTAAAGCCGGCGGATCTGTCGATAATTGCGTTCTCTCAGGGTCCTGGTTTAGGTCCGTGTCTTCGAACAGGCGCAACAGTTGCACGGGCTTTGGCTTCATATCTTGATATTCCTTTGGTTGGAGTAAACCACTGTATAGCTCATATTGAGATCGGCAAGCTTAAGACGGAGGCGATTGACCCAATAACGCTATATGTTTCTGGCGGAAACACTATTGTAGCAGCCTTCGATGCTGGCAGATACCGAGTTTTCGGGGAGACTTTGGATATTGCCCTAGGCAATTGCCTGGATGTTTTTGCTCGAGAGGCATGTCTGCGACAGAAGCAAGGCATGCCTTTAGGCGCTCTTGTGGAGAAGCTTGCGGCTAAAGGTACAAGGCTACTTGAGCTTCCCTACGCGGTTAAGGGCATGGACGTGTCCATGAGCGGGCTGTTGACAACTGCGGTTACTTTGCTTAAGAAGGGCAAATGCCGACTCGAAGACCTCTGTTACAGCCTTCAGGAAACTGCTTTTTCAATGGTCACCGAAATCAGTGAACGAGGGTTGGCTCACACGGAGAAGAAGGAGGTTCTTCTGACGGGCGGTGTGGCGGCTAACAGAAGGCTGCAAGCAATGATTGAAGAAATAGCTAGAGAACATGATGCCAGATTCTGTGTCGTGCCCAGCGAATTCGCAGTTGACAACGGCGCCATGATAGCGTGGACAGGCGTTCTAGCCTACACGCACGATATTGTCACTCCTATAAATCAAAGCCACGTGAAGCTAAGGTGGCGTTTAGATGAAGTTGAGGTTCCATGGATAGGTTAATGATGCCTCAGTTAGTCAAGAAGGGGGCGGAAGCCAGCCTCTTTCTCGCCGACTGGCATGGCAGAAAAGTGATTATCAAGAAACGTCTCCCAAAGAAGTATCGCCATGCTAGGCTAGATGAGCAGATTAAAACGTATAGGACCGTTCATGAGCCTCAACTGATGCATATGGCAAAGAAAGCAGGCGTGCCTACACCAACAATCTTTTTTGTAGACGTGAAGAACTCCATCATTGTGATGGAGTTTATAGAGGGGAAACAGCTGAAACAAGTGTTGAACAATGTTTCCTCCTTGGAAAGGCAAAGACTTTGTAAGAGAATTGGCGAGCTTGTGGGCAGGCTTCACAAGCAGGGGATTATTCACGGCGACTTGACCACCTCTAACATGATTCTTGATCCGCGTGGCAGTATTGTCTTTGTGGATTTTGGGCTTGGCGAGGCTTCAAAGGAGCTTGAGGCAAAAGGAGTTGACTTACATCTTATGCGAAGGGCCTTGCAGAGCACACATTTCGCGTTTGCAGAGGAATGTTTTAACTCGATAGCTAAAGGTTACGCTAGCGTTGTCGGCGAAGATGCTGCAAAAGATGTTTTAGATAAGATAGGGGATATAGGAAAGAGAGGACGCTACGTTACAAGACGCGAAGAAGACAATGGCGATTAAGATGATTTGGCACAATGCTTGAAAACGTAGATCGATCTCATGAGCCAACCTTGCTTATCAGAAACCGCATGGCGAAAATCAAGCATCAAAATTGACGTTCGCGCGTTCAACTGGTCACGTATCCGAAGCTCTTTTGGCAATTCTGGGAAAAATCTTTAGTGCTTCAGTTTAGAATCTAGAGAAGGCAGTGGTGCATCATGCGCTTTCGCTGGAAAGGCAGAATCATATTCTTTGCTACAGGCAACATTAACAAGTTTAACGAAGCCCGCAAGGTGCTTGCCGAACTCGACCTAGCTGTTGCCATGATAAAGGTTAAGGCGCTTGAAATTCAGAGCAGCAGCCTCAACGAAATCGCTACTGCAAGCGTTGAAGACGCCTTTAGCAAATGCAACCTACCGATAATTGTCGAGGACGCAGGGCTCTTCATAGATGCATTGAACGGGTTTCCTGGACCTTACGCAGCTTACGTTTACAAGACAATAGGTAACGCGGGTTTGCTACGTCTTCTGAGAAGTGAAAGAAACAGAGAGGCTAGTTTTCGGTCTGTGATTGCATACAAGTCTGCAGAAGCTGAGGCTCCGAAGCTTTTCAGCGGTGACTCTCATGGAATCATAGTGAGAGAAGAGCGTCGAGGCGATGGGAGGTCTGGGTTCGGTTTTGATCCTGTTTTTAAGCCGGATGAGAGTGATAAGACTTTTGCAGAGATGGGCATAGAGGAGAAGAATTTATATTCGCATCGTGCACGGGCATTACGGAGTTTTGCTGAATGGTATCGGGGGCTTTAACAGCTGAGCATCATGGCTCATGCTATGGTGATTGCGAGTTGTTGAGAGAAAACTGCTGGGTTGCAATCAATAATTTTAAATATTGCTTTCCCTTCGCTCATACAGAGCCATAGTGACGACCTATGCCTAAGCAGGAAAAAGGAAGAACGCATTCAATAAGACCTGTAAGCAAGAGACCACCAAGCTGGTGTAAGTATCAGCCTGAAGAAGTGGAGGCTCTGGTTATCAAGCTGGCTAAGGAGGGAAACACGGCAAGCAAGATTGGCACGATTCTGAGAGACCAGTACTCGATTCCGCTGGCGAAGGCAATAACGGGAAAAACTGTGACAAAGATGCTTAAGGAGGCGGAGCTTGCGCCTGCCACGCCCGAGGACTTGGCTAGTCTCCTGAAAAAAGCGGAGCGTCTGGCAGTTCACTTGGAGAAGAACAGGAGCGACTTGAATAATAAGCGGGCTCTTCAGATTATTGAGGCGAGGATTCACAAGCTTTCAAGGTATTATAAGCGTCGTGGGGTTTTGCCTAAGAACTGGAAGCATGAAGCCAAGATTGCCTCGTTGGCTTAACCGTTTTTCCGTGTTTCGGCTGTTTGTTGTGCTAGGTTTTGTTTGGCATCAACTTTAAATCATCAGACTGGTAGGTTTCTAGCTTGTTGTGATAGAAATGGCTCATGAGGAAGACAAGGCTGCTGACTTTTTGAAGTCTGCGGCGGATGCAGCACAAGTAATATCGGAGGCTACTGGGAAAGGCGAGCTTATCCACGTTTTTTCCCACATTGACGCTGACGGAGTTGCGGCTGCCGGCATCGTTGGAAAGGCTTTGTTCAGGCTTGATGCGAAGTTCCGCATTCAGATTACTCAGTGGATTGATGAGAAAATTGTCAGCGAAGTTCTCTCTGAGAAGCCGCAGATGATAGTTTTCACGGATTTTGGAAGCGGTTACATTGACTTCTTGAGGGAGAATCTTGCCGACTTCAAGGCAGTTATCTTAGACCACCATCAAGTCGTTGGCGAACAGCCACCTAACATTGTTCACGTTAATCCGCATCTGCATGGGCTAGATGGGGCAAAGGATATCAGCGGTTCCGGAGTCGCCTATTTCACAGCTAAGGCTATGGATGAGGCAAACGTTGACTTGGCGCCTGTGGCTGTGGTTGGCGCGCTTGGAGACCTGCAAGACAAGTATAATCAGAGAAAGCTGAGCGGGCTGAACGAGAAAATTGTGGCTGACGCGGTTAACGCTGGTCTTCTGACAGTGGAGAAGGATCTGGTGTTTTTCGGCAGGGAAACTCGCCCGATTCACAGAACGCTTGCGTCCACAACCAGCCCCTTTATTCCCGGGCTTAGCGGCGAAGAAGATAAGTGTCTTGCTTTTTTGGCTAGTGTGGATGTTAAGCCTAGAGAAGGGGAGAAGTGGAGGGCGCTGCGTGACTTGTCGGAGGATGAGAAGAAGCGGTTGTGTTCTGGTTTGGCTGATTATCTGCTGTCTAAGGGGCTGCACCGTGAGGTTACGAATTTAATTGGGCATGTTTATGTTTTGAATCGTGAGGAGGCTTGGACTCCGCTTAGAGATGCAAGGGGGTTTGCGGTTCTGCTTAATGCTACGGGGCGCATGGATAGAGCAAGCTTGGGCGTCGCGGTCTGCATGGGTGACCGAGGCGCCGCGTTTGAGGAAGCAGCCAAAGTTCTAGAGGAGTATCGGAGGACGATTAACAAGTATCTTGGCTGGGTGATGGAGAAGCCTGAGAGGATGAGGGAACTTGACAACATCTACGTTGTCCACGGCGAAGACTTCATAGACGACAAGATCGTAGGCGCTGTTTCCTCTATTCTCTCGTCGAGCTTGCCGAACCCTGAGAAGCCCCTGATTGCCTACGCCAACGTTACTGACGAAGGCTTGGCAAAGATCTCTGCGCGCACGATGGACACGATGACTGCTAGGGGCATCAATCTTGGAGAGATCATGCAGGTTGCAGCAGCTAAGTTTTCAGGCAAAGGCGGCGGACACAATGTCGCAGCAGGCGGACAAGTGCCAATAGAAGCTGTCGGTGAGTTCATAGATGTTGTGAATGACTTGGTGGGTAAGCAGTTGAAAGGTGAGAAGATTGGAAGCTAAAATAAGGCTAGTGTATAAGGATGCTGAGACCGCGTGCGCCATTGCCATGGCAGTGTCGCCTGACAACCTTAAGGCTCCCAAAGGAGTGTTCGTTGAGACCGCTTACGATGGCAATAGTGTTTTGACCGAAATTAGATGTGAGAAGTCGCTTGCCACGTTTATTTCGACAATTGATGATCTTCTTTTCAGCGTAT
>JARYLR010000012.1 GCA_029907545.1 Candidatus Bathyarchaeota archaeon
AACTCCTAACGAACAGCCTCACCATCCCTCGTCACAACACAATAAATAAACCAACAAGAAATAAAAACATAAACCCGCACCCACACCAAAATTAACAAAAAACTGAAACGTATCCCAGCAAGGCTTATAAAGACTAGGACAAACATGTTATAAACATATTTTAGACATGTTATGCATAACTATAGGAATAAACCTTGATTCTGTTACCTTACCTGGAGGGAGAAATGTATTGAAGCTAATTACGCTTTACGTGCCCGAAACCTATCTTAAAGCTTTGGACAAACTCGTGGTTGAAAGGTTCTATCCTAACAGGGCTGAAGCAATCCGCGTAGCTATCCGTGACCTGATAGTTGAAGAAGTCTGGAGGAAAGAGAACGTTGGCTAAGCCTTCTTCGCAGCAATCTCTCAAATATAGTTGGCACTGCATGACACGAGAAGCAGTACCACAGAGCAAACCTCAACGCCTTGTGCTCGTCGGCATCGGATATGTAGGCATCAAAACCATAACAAAGTTCATGGAAGAAGGAAACTGCGGCTTAGAATGCATAGCCATCAGCAATCAAAAGTCCCACCTAGATGCAGCAAAAGCCCATCAGAAAATCCTGATTAAGGAGAAAAACATCAATCGCCCTTTTCCCCTACGCAAATCTGGCATCTGCAAAACTGCAATTGATGAATCGAGACATAACATTGAACAAGCGCTTTGTGGTGCAGACATAGTTTTTGTGACAGCAAGTTTTGACAGCAAAACAGCCATAAAAAGTGTTCCTGTAATCGCAGAAATGGCTAAACAAATCGGCGCCATAACCGTCGGCATTGTAACCACCTCTTTGAAAGCTGAAAAAGATCAAAGCGAGCAAATAGCTAATGCTGTGTGCAGTATGCGCAGACAGTGCGACACAGTGATCATCATTGACGACAACAAACTTGGGCAACTTGCTCCAAAACTCAAAACAACCGATGAAGCGCTGGCAAACGTGATTAAAGAAATAGTTGAGACAATGTCTGCACCAAGCCTAATCAATCTTAACGTAGCAGACTTCCGAACCATAGTAAGCCGCGGAGGCGTTGCAGTAGTTGGAGTCGGCGAATCCGACGCCCCCAACCGAGCAGAAGAAGCAGTGAGAAGCGCACTGAAAAGCTCAATGCTTGACGTGGAATACTCTGGTGCAACGGGTGCATTGATTCATGTTACAGGCGACAGCCACATGACCATAGAAGAGGCAAACCGCGTTGGAGAAATTGTAACAGAAATGATGGATAACAATGCCCAAGTCGTATGGGGCGCACAAGTCAACCCCGCTCAGGAAGGCAGGTTGAAAGTGACGCTTGTAATGACAGGTGTGAATTCACAGAAGACGCAAAGCCGCCTTGGAGCAATCGCGCCTCAGCTTTTCGACATGGATCCTTACGCAGAGCCTGAGAGAAATCTGAACATAAAACTTGATTTATACCAAATGGAAACCTTCTAACCCTTTTGTTGCTTTCAACTCTATTTTTTATATCTTGATTCTAAATTCATAAGTGCTATTTTCCCTTGCAATGAACATTTAGTTTCTGGAGCCAGATGTTACGCGAAACTCTGCAGAGCCAAGAGCTAGCTGAACAGTCAAAATGCGTCAAATGCGGAAAAAGAAGAGCCACAGATGAAGATGGAATCTGCGACAGCTGCCGCTTTATGATCACGCTGACAAACATAACCAAAGATAAGAAAAACGAGTAAGCTAGCACTCGGCAACGCTGATTCTGAATTCCACCTAAACGCTTGCCCAGGCCATCATCTAAACGGTACTAAACTTCTTCTTCAAAGTCTCTCTTATAACATCAACATAGACCCTTTCTTCCTCTGGCGCCTGCTTCGTCTTTTCTTCTTTCTCCGCCTTCCGCGCTTCGGTTTCCTTGTTATAAAGTTCGATTCCTAAATTTGTCTTTTCGATAATCTGCTTTATCCAGTCAACCTTATCTTCAATATCAGAAGCAGTAGTCACGAGCCTAAGTTTATTCCCTATCACAAAGATCTTCCTATCCCAAAGATGTCTGCTTGACTTCCACTCTCTCTCAAATATGTCCTGCCACACATGATCAGGCGTAAAGTCCAGAGGAAAATCGATTATGTACGCGCCTGGAAAATAGTGGTCTCTTCGTACGGCTATCGAGTCAACCGTAATAGGCTCTATGAGATTAATTTTCTTAGATGGTTCGGACATGAAGTGCATCCCAAAGTCTATTTTCAGATGTTTGTGTATAAAAGTTCTATGTTCAGCCTCAGCTAGGTTAGGCATATTGCGATCGGTTCAGCTATATCTGATTCATCAATCAAAAAAGCAAGTGGATGTAACAGCACTTCTTATGTCAACGTTCGAATGGCTCTCTTTAGCCTAATTTGAAAAGGGATAGCTCGTCCCACTGGCTTGCATAATCCTTTTTTTATGGCGAGAAGAACATCGGTCTCTTGGGGTTCAGCGTCAACCAAGGTATAGGCGTAACCGATTTCTGGTCCATAGTGGGCATCGCTTCCGGCCACTTTTGGAACACCCAGCGTGGAAGCAAGAGCCTTGTTGCGCTTAACGCAATAGCTGAATGGAAAAGAGGATGAGTTCACTACTTCAACCGCGTCAAACTTCGAGGTCACGTGCCTCCCCAAGCTTTCTTTGAATAGCGCAGAAGGATGACAGGCTACTGCGATACCTCCTTTCTCGTGAATTCTGTCAACAGTTTCGTCTACACCTCGACCTTTGGGAATGGGCTCCGAAATGCCGAACGCGATGATGTGTCCGCCTAGGCTCGAGATTTCAATGCCTGCGATTATTAGAAAAGGGTTTTCGCATGCTATTTTCAGGGCGCAGTCGATCCTGTCGTGATCTGTTATTGCAACGCCGTCTAAACCGCTCCTTCTAGCGTAGTAGATGATTTCCTTTGGCGTGATTGCTGAGTCGTAGGAGCAGTTGGAATGTACGTGAAAATCGATTTTTAAGGGCAATGTTTCACAGCCGTTGAGAGGTCATTTTGCCTCAGTGATTTTCTTTCTTGCTTTCTGGAGGAGTTCATCGAGTTCTTGTTCGCTGGCTTCTATTTTTTGAAATAGAGGTTTCGGCTTCGATATTCTGTGACCTTGAGGGAAGGGCTCAAGTGCGCTGTCCCATTTTTGCTCATGGACGCTTCCTTTAAGATTTAGTGTCTTCCATAGCTTCTCTGCTGTGAAGGGAACAAAAGGCGCTGAAATGATTGCTAAAACTTTGACGATCTGAGATGCAACATGGAAAACGTTGGCTGCTTTAGCTGGGTCTTTCTTGACTAGATTCCATGGTTCTTTTTCGTTAAGGTACTGGTTTCCAACGCGGCTTATGCCTATCAGCGTGTTCGCAGCAGACTGCAACCTGCAATGCTCTATTTCTTCGGCCATGAGCAGCAGTTTTTCCTTAACTGTTGCTAGAACGTTTTTCGCGTCATCATCGAGTTGCTCAGATTCTGGAATTTGCCCGTCAAAATGGCTGTTGACGAATGATAGAGTTCGATGTATGAAGTTGCCGAAGGTGTCGTTCAAATCCGAGTTTATTTTTTCGATAAACAGTTCCCACGAGAAATTGGTGTCCTTTGTTTCAGGTCTAGACACCATTAAGAAAAAGCGCCAGTAGTCAGCAGGAAAAAGCTCCAAGGCTTCATCTATGAAAACGCCTACGCCGTGACTTTTAGAAAAGTTTTCGCCTCTGAACTGGAGAAACTCGGTTGACGAAACATTCCATGGCAAATTGTAGTCCTCGCCTGAAGCAATCAGCAGCGCCGGGAAGATTATGGTGTGAAATGGAATGTTGTCTTTTCCAATAAAGAAAAGTGTTTTAGCCTCTTTAGCAAACCAAAATTCCCGCCATCTCTCCGGCTCTCCGCGGTTCTTGAAGTACTCTAAAGTTGCTGAAACATATCCTAGCACAGCCTCAACCCACACATAGATCGTCTTTCCCTCAGATTCCGGAAAGGGCGCAGGAATGCCCCATGGCGTTCGGGGGCTTGTGTCCCTCGTTACAGCTCTGGGCTTCAATCCTTCTTTTACCCAGTTGATGCTGAAGTTCCTTGCGTTATTCGGCAACTGCTTGTTTTCAGAAAGGTATTTTTGCAGTTTCTGAGAGAGCTTTGGCAAGTCAAAATACCAGTGCTTGGTTTTCTTGACGACTGGCTTGCCTTTGCAGACGACGCAGTAGGGTTCAATAAGCTGTGTTGTCTCAAGCAGTCTTCCGCATTTGGTGCACTGGTCTCCGCGGGCGCCTTGGCTTCCGCAGTATGGGCATGTTCCTTCAACGAATCTGTCTGGAAGGAAGCGACTGCATTTTTCGCAGTACAGCATTTCTGTTTCCTGCACAAATATGTAGCCATTCTCATAGATCCTTAGCAAGTGGTTTTGCACGAATTCTTTATGCACAGGGCTTTCGGTTCGCGTATAGTTGTCAAACGAGATGCCCCAACGTTCGATTAATGCAAGCACCTTGGCATGGTTCTTATCCGTTAACTCTTTTGGAGCAATGCCTAAACGTACAGCTTCAACCTCAATTGGGGTCCCATGCTCATCCGAACCGCTGACCATAACAACCTCGTCACCTCTAAGCCTGTAGTACCTAGCAACTACGTCTGCAGACAAGAAGGAACTAGCCATATTGCCCAGATGCGGAGTCAAGTTTAGATATGGCCAAGCAGCTGTAACAAGGATCTTAGCAGGAACCATGGGTTTTCCACCTCTGAAAGCTTGTTTGGATAAGGAGATAGCGGTCCTGTTAATTATGCTGTTCGCTTTTCACGATGGAGAAACAGCTTAGCATGACATGATACGACACAAGAAAATCTTCAATCCGTTCAACCTATGGCCGAGAATATTCAAAACGTTTAATCTAAAATAAAATGGGAAGAAATAGGAGACTGCACAGGAGTTTACTCTGTCTTTCCTTCCGCCTTCCACATCGGTGGTGGTCTCCGAGCTGCAAGGAATATTACGGCTGCCAAGATGAACGTGCACACGATGATTAGCACTATTTGCACTGTGAATATTGTGACGATCTGATCCATATACCGTGAAGACTCGTAAAGTGCAATGTCATCTGATGTGTACTCGAGGCCGTGGTCTGTACCGATCTCCAAATAGGCAGTAGTGCCAACCGCTCTGCCATCCGAGGGAACGGTGAACGGAAGCTCAAAAATGAGCGTTGATTTGCTCGAAATGGTTTTGCCAGTGTACGTGAAGGTTTGGTTTCCAACCCACGCATTGTTAACGTATGCTACCCAGTTTGCAAAGCGAAGGGTTATGTTCTTAACTTCGACTGCTGAGGCTCTGTCATTGTAGAAAGCCAAGTAGATTGTTCCTTTTTCGCCTGGAAAATATAGTGGCTTATCAGTCCAAACTGTTGTTCTGGAAGGAGTAACCTGTGCCGCTGCCAGAGATGCGATAAAGGGTAGAGATGCAATTGCTATAGCTAGAACAAGCATTTTTCTGTTCAATTTTTTCACCTAATATGTCTGTTTTAAGTCTAATGTTATTTAAAACTTACCGTCTGGCATTTTTAATAGCCGCAAAATCTCCTTGACTTTCATTACTGGTGCATCTGTTCTTATCCCTCTTGAGTTGAAGCCTGTAAAATAGGCATTGTAACCATGAAATTCCAAAGTTTCAGCAACATCTCTTACAGGCGGAACAGGCAAACCCAACGCGCCACAGAGCTTGTCGATAACATAGTACAAGGCAGGAGCGTCTGCCTCTGCTCTTGCCAAAGCTAGAAGCCTATCGATTTTTCCTCCGAGCTTAAACTGCTTTTTCTGAGCCTCAGCTTCCATAAGGGCACAAAAGCCGCTGTTCATAATCTTTCCAAGCCACAACGGCCCTGCAAAATCCAGTTTCGAAGAGCATTCGCCGCATCTTCCGAGATGCTCTAGTAAAGGCTTTTTTGTCGTCTCTCGGTGAAAACATCTAAAGCAGTGCAGTACAAAGCCCAAGTTTTTCAGGCTTTCATCAGCTTTTTTTGCGCCATATTCACAAATAGCGTAGAGCCGAGCATAGTGCGCTATGCTGTGGCTAAACAACACGGTTATGCTCATATCATGCCTCGCCGCAGTCACCGCTAAGCACCCCGCCAACAGGCGAACAGCCAGTTCATGGCAGTATTCAGCCCGAAGAGGCTTACCTCCATACTTCCTAAGACAAGCAGCAGGATGCACACCACAAAGCGGAGCCATATCAGTAGCCGTCAACGCCATAAGCCCCCCATCGCGAAGCGCACATACAGCTGAATCAAGATACGGTGCCGGCGAGCCGAATGGGTCGATGTCGACAACATCAAATCGCATATGAGGTGCGCTGTAGCTGCTTAAAAGAAAACCGGCATTTTCATGTTTCACATGGATTTTATGCGAAAGCCTACTTTTCTGAACATTACACTTAGCGAGTTGAACAGCTTTTTCATTTATGTCGCCCATCACCACGTTTTTGACGCCTTTCACTTCTTTTGCGTACCGTATCCCTCTTATTCCGCAACCTGCCAGAGGCTCACAAACAGAAATCTCACGTTGAAGCATGGTTTGATATGCTTGTAGCGCGATGACGGCGATGTCTCGGTTCAGCTCCATAACGGGATTATAGAAGACAGGTGCCTTCGAAGGCGCATACTCGAAAGGCTTCTTCTGAAACGCCTCAAGCTGCGGAACCAGAACTTCAGTGCTGCCTTCTCGAATAAGTCTCGTAGGATAATCTGGTTTTCTGGTCATTTCACGGTTTCCTTGTATATGCGTAACGAGAAACCATTTTAGGATAATATTAGACTTCTGGTCTGAGGAACTTGCTCAATGTCCAGAAAACTGTTGCTCATCACAGGATATCCAGGCATCGGCAAAACAACAGTTTTACTCCGAACCGTAGAACTCCTGAAGGCTCAAGGTTTCAAAGTCGGCGGCATGGTAAGCCGCGAAGCACGCTGCAAAGGTCAACGTCTTGGTTTCGAAATCTTGGATCTGAGCAGCGGCAAATGTGGCTGGCTTGCACACACTGATCAAACATGTGGTCCAAGAGTAGGCAGATACCATGTGAACATTAAGGATCTTGAAGAAGTAGGAGCCAAAGCCATACTAACAGCCGCCGAGAGCTCAGATGTAATTGCCATTGACGAGGTTGGCCCTATGGAGCTTCTTTCCACACCTTTTAAGGAAGCCGTGCTGAAGGCAATGAAAAGCCAAAAGCCGATTATTGCGGTGATCCATTGGAAAGCCAGAGACACGCTAATAGATGCAGTGAAAACAAACAAAGATGCGCACACATATGTTGTAACCGTTGAGAACCGAGACACGCTGCCCGCTACTATAGCAGAGGAAGCCAAAAGCGTTCTAAGATCACCTGACACTCCTTGAAAACAAAATAGGCAATCCGCACACAAGCGACCAATTTCCAAAAATGCAACATCCTGCTTTGCACTCAAAGGGAACAAAGTATTATTAGCTTCAAACCCGATACGTTTCACCGAAAAAGGTGCTTCTAAAGAATGCTTGTGGCAGGAGTCGACGATGCAGGACGTGGATGCGTAATAGGTCCGCTTGTGATCGCAGGCATCTTGATGCAAGAAGAAGATCTGCATAAACTCGTGAAACTGGGCGTGAAGGATTCAAAACTGTTGTCTCCGTATAGACGAGAGCAGCTGGAATTAGAAATCAAGCAGATAGCTCAAAAACACACCATCGTAAAGCTTCCACCTGCTGAGATAGATGAGGTTGTTCTCAAGGGCAGAAAGCTTCATAGGCTTAACTGGCTGGAAGCCAAGGCAATGGCAAAGGTCATAGAGCGCCTTAGACCAGAAAAAGCGTACGTGGATGCTTCCGACATTTTAGAAAAAAGGTTTGGAGAAGATGTGAAGCGTAACATCAGTTTTGATGTTGAGATTGTTTCCGAGCATAAGGCTGATCAAAAATACCCCATAGTCTCCGCAGCCTCCGTGATCGCCAAAGTGGAACGCGACCGAGAAATAGAACTACTAAGACAGCGGCACGGAGACTTTGGAAGCGGCTACCCCTCCGATCCTAAGACAATAGTGTTTCTTCAACAGATTCTGCAGAAATACGGTGAATATCCTGATTTCGTGAGGAAATCGTGGAAGCCAGCAAAAAAAGCCTTGATTGAAAACGAAAAAGCCCAAACCAAGCTTATGTAACGCTTGATATCAAATCTTCTGGGCCTCGCATTTTCGAAACTTCGTCGCTGCGGATGCATGGAATATCAGTATGTGATAAGATTTTTCTGTCGGTTACGAGAAGGGGACGCGCCTGAATCACCGTGCTTACGCTTAGAATCTCGTCTACGCGCCTATCTAATGCGCCTTCTTTACTGTCTGCGACTCCGCCAATAATTTTAACCTCTTCCTCCGGAATGCTCAGAACAAAATCAAATGGTGCCCTTCGCACGACTGTTATGGGGTAGCGTGCAAACTTTCTAAAAACCTTGCTCAACAAGGAGTTTTTGGCAATCGCAAGTTTAGCTTTCGTAAGAAAACAGCGCTTATGTTGATGTTTTGTTTTCTCAAAGATATTAAAGGGACGCGCAACTGGAATCCCCAGTGTATATACAAGATTATAAGCGGTCGCAACCGAAGCCTTAGCCATACCATGCTCATAGCCATAAAGTGTTCTGCGAGAAATGCCTATCTTCTTAGCCATGTCGCCAATCGACATACCAAGCTCCTGCCTTCTTCGTCTTATGGCATCACAGTCTATCTCTACGTAACATCCGCCTGGACCCGCTTGAATCAGCGGAAAAACCTTGTGCAGCATGATCGATTCGAAGGTTTTAGGCGTCACCGCGAAAAGCGCATATCTTGAATAGACCGTGTCATCTTCCAAGGGCTTATCTCTCGCTCTCATACTTATCAGCAGGTAAACCGCTGAAATGCATTTGGATATAGCTTCCAGTTCAAGCGAGTCACCCATAGAAACATTGTCTATGTCGGCTTGAACCTTGATTAGGAGGATTTCATCGTTCCTGCGTGCAGCAAAGTCGAAGCAGCTAGGTCTGGAAGAGCACTGCTTGGAGACCGTGAAGCCAGCCTCTTTTAACAGGGCTACGGCGACGCTTGGGTCTCCAATCCCCGCGCGGTTCATTAGAAGATCACATAGAATATCCGGTGTGTTGTCAGATATAAACTATGCCGTGACCCTCTCGCGCATCAGCACCTGCAGCGAGTTGACTCGTACTAAATGTTATCTTCAAATTATACAGCACATAAAGTTAGAGAAGCCGTCAAAAAGGTGCATACCGATAGCTTACGCTTTTTTATAAGATCAGCCGAAAAATAGTCATAGGCAGCGTCTCTTTGATAAAGGCTTCACTTTTGAGCAACAATCATGGCATGAGCCTTATCATAGGGTTCGAGGAGTACTACTTCCTTTATGCCGAAGCCTCGCTTCTTAAGGATTTTAACCTCGCTCTGATAAACTTCTTTAGGCTCTTTTGTGACATCTATGCTTTGCGCCTTTACAGCAAGCATAGCCCAGCCGGAATCTTTAAGAAACTTGTCGGCATTGTCGGCTAGGATTTTCGCTTGCTCTGGCTGCGCTACGTCACAGTAGATGTCGTCAACTTTTCCTTGGACAAGCATCTTGTATTTTTCCGGTAGGCGAGCGTCTTCAAGGATTGGCGACATATTAAGTCTGTGCACACATACATTGTTCACAAGTTCTCTGATGCTTCTGGACGCAAACTCGACGCAGTAAACATGCCCTTTTTCGCCAACTATGTCAGAAACATGGCTTGCCGTTGTTCCAGACGCTGCGCCGAGATAAAGAACTGCATGTCCTGGCTTTATAGGGACATTTTTCACGCCATTAAAAATTGCTGCAGCAAGCTTGCTTCTAAAAGCGTCCCAAACACGGTACTCTACGCCTGCATAGCGCAGAAGCCTTTCGCCATAAACGCTGCGTCCAACTGCCAAGTTTCTAGTAGCCAGCCTCTGAGAGCCATCTTCAAGTGTAGCCTTAAAAACCGCGGGAAACTCGGGATGCGGCACTATTCTAATATTCACGTCTACGCCTGCTCCGCATTCTTTTTTCATGCTTAGGCTTCCGCTCCTCAATAGGAGGCGGCTCAACGTACTTCTCTTGGATTTCCTTAATTCTCTTCTCTAAGCCAGATTTTAGCTCTTCGCCGATCATTCTTCCCCCGAAAGCATCAGCCCTAGCAGCAATAGCGAGTTTTCCGGCAACTGCACGAGCGATTTTTCCTCTCTGCCACTTCTTTGCGTCATGCAAAACGCCATGCTGAAAGATCAGCCCGTGCTTGGGAGGTCTTGTCCCGGTTTTCATTGACCGGAAAAGTGCTTTTTCTGCGCCTAGAACCTGAATCGTGCTTGCTGGTTTTCTGGCCAGATTTGTTAGACCTCCGGCAATGGCGATAAGCCTTGCTCCAAGAAGAGAACCTACAAGTATTTTTGTGTTGGGTGCAACTTCTTCCATGGTCTTGTCCAAATAAGCTTCTAAGGTCTGTCGCAGCGCAAATAGGTCAAGGATGTTTCTGCTGATTTCTTGGACGCGTGCCAAATCCTCTTCTTCCAAGTCAGCGCCCATAGAGTTCTCAGCTGAATTGACTATTTGCTGTGCCTTCGACTGCGGAACCCCTTCCTTTTCAAGCATTTCCAAAGCATAGCCGTCTCTATTCCCGATAACGAGGACTAGCCGTGCATAGGTCTCATGTTTATCTACCAAGCGATCAAGCTCTGGGAAATGGATGCCGTACCATTCCCTCAAACGTCCCATAAACAGGTTTATCACCTTGTCAAGATCGTCAAGCATCTGGATTGCTTGAGCCACAAGAAGGTCTCTTTTTTCCACTGCACCCTTGACTCGAAGTTTAGCTATTTCCATACTGACATTATGCATCCAAGTATTAAACTCCTCAAAGCCTTTAGCAAAGCCTGCCTCGACGGCAAGCTGACTCATGTTTGAGCAAAGCGCCTCGGTTACTTCGGTAGCCTCCGAGGATTCTGTAGCTACGCCTAGTTTTTGTCTGACTTCTTTGGCTAGATTTTCGTTTTCAAAAACGAAGACATCATAAGTGCCCTTCTGCAGGCGTGTTACCACGCTTTCTATCTCGCTAACCATTTTTCCGCCTTCAGCTTTCAGTAGACTTCTCGCAGCTGCAGCGGGCTTCTTGGAAAACAGAGCTTTCTCTATAAGCTGCTTTTCTTCGCTGAAGCCGAACACTCCTATCGGGCACACCGCTATTGTCGCTTTCACCATCTATGCCTCCAGTGACTATTCCTAAGCTTTATCTTATATAAGATGATAACGTTTACTGAAAGTCGCCTTCGGTGAGAACTTGAAAGTCAGCCTAAGCGTAGATCTGGGACGATTGAGGCTTGCGAACCCCACAATGTTGGCTTCAGGAGTCTTAGGTTACTCCGCAGCAATGATGCAAAAAATTGCTGAATGCGGAGCAGGCGCAGTAGTCACAAAATCCATCGGTCCGAAACCTCGAAAAGGCTACTCAAACCCCACAGTTGTCCAGACCAGTAGCGGACTCGTCAATGCACTCGGACTCCCGAACCCTGGGATTGACGGGTTCATTGAAGAAATCAAGGAAGCGAAGAAACTCCTAGATGTTCCATTAGTCACAAGCGTATATGGTTACACGCCCGAAGAGTATACGGCGGTAGCTAAAAAAGCCGCAGCCGCCGGCGCTGATGCCTTAGAAATCAACGTTTCATGCTCTCACGTAAAGGAAACAGGCTCCGAGATCGGGCAAAACCCAGAAACCCTGCAAGAAGTTGTCAGCAAAGTCAAGGCTGCAGTCAGCAGGCCGGTATTCGTCAAGCTATCACCGAACGTTACGGACATAGCCGTAATTGCGGAGGTTGCTGTTAACGCTGGGGCAGACGCCATTACTGCTACAAACACGGTTAAGGCAATGGCAATAGACATCGAAACGTGCATGCCCATTCTCAGCAACAAAGTTGGAGGTCTTTCAGGACCAGCCATAAAACCAGTTGCGGTTCGATGTGTCTACGACATTTACGAAAAAGTTAAAGTGCCAATAATCGGTTGTGGAGGAGTCGCAGAATGGCAGGATGCTGTTGAATTCATACTAGCAGGCGCCTCAGCAGTCCAGATCGGCACCGCCATAGCGACCAGAGGGTTAAACGTCTTTAGGAGAATTGCCCGAGGCATAGAAGCCTACGTGGCTAGAAAAGGGTTTGAGAGCGTGAGCGATATTGTCGGCTTGTCACACCATAAATAACCACTTAAGAACCACAACGATCCAGAGCATCAAAACTGAAAGCCCTACGGTGAAAACCTTCACATTCAAGGACAAGTGCTGTGCAAAGGCGAAGCCTGGTCAGTTCTTGATGCTTTGGATTCCCGGTGTTGACGAAATCCCACTCAGCATACTCAATGCAGAAAAGAACGGAGATGTCTCTGTTTCAGTTAAGAATGTAGGCGAAGCTACGCAGGCTATGCATAGAAGAAAAATCGGAGACATAATAGGCGTAAGAGGCCCATTCGGCAACAGCTTCAGTCCAGCCAAAGGCGGAGTGCTCCTCGTCGGCGGAGGCACAGGCTTGGTTCCCCTCGTATTCCACGCTAAAAAGTCGCTGAGCAAGGTGAAGCTAATGGCCTTTGTGGTAGGAGCCAAGACAAAAGGCGAACTGCTGTTTGCAGACGAGATTAGAAAGGTGGCCTCAGGCAAGAGGATGGAGTTCATAGAAACCACTGAGGATGGAAGCTGCGGCTTCAAAGGCCTGTGCACCCAACCTCTGGAATCTCTTCTGGAAAAAATCAAGTTTAACATGATCTACGCATGTGGGCCTGAGCAGATGATAAAAGAGTCTTTTCGCCTAGCTCAAAAGCACAAAGTCGGTTTTGAAGCAAGCCTCGAACGACTCATGCGGTGCGCTATTGGCTTATGCGGAAGCTGCCTGCTGGGAAAATATCGAGTGTGCAGAGACGGCCCTGTGTTCACGGGAAAACAGCTTGAAGAAGTCGGTGCCGAGTTTGGAGTTTCAAAAAGAGACTTTAACGGCAAAAAGGTACCCATTAGTTCTGGCAATTGATGGCGTCATCTTAGGTCACCATGCAGAAAGAAAACAGAGAAACAGTATTGTTTGTAAATAGGCTAGTTTCAAAAAACACGGCAAAAACCCAGCATATTTATCTGGCATAAGACAAAGAAGCTTTGATGGACATGTGAAAGCGTGCGTTTTGCAGTAAGCTTATTTGGAGAGCTAAAGCAAACTACAATGCATGGAGATCTATAGGCATCCGCTCTATTATGAGGTTGCCTTCGGATTTGTAGACGCCAAAAAACAGGTTGACAGCTTCGAAAGGATAATTGAAAAGTTTAGCAAGATAAAAGTCAAACGTTTTCTAGACATAGCATGTGGACCAAGCTTGCAGCTAAGAGAGATCGCTAAAAGAGGCTACGAAGCCGTTGGATTAGATCTGAGCACCGAAATGCTGGCATATCTGCGGCAGAAAGCAAAGGAAGAAAGAATAAAAATAGAGACCGTGAAGGCTGACATGTGTAAGTTTAAACTAGCGAAGGCAGCGGATTTTGCATTCATAATGATGGGTTCGCTGGAAGTTGAGTCAAATGAAAGATTTCTAAGCCACTTAGACTCTGTTGCTGGTTCACTAAAAAAAGGGGGCCTTTACTTCATTCAGAACAAGGTTGTTGACTGGACTCGCGAAGAGGCCCAAACTTGGACTATGGAAAGAGAAGGAATCGCTGTGAAGACGACCTTTAGCACTCGATGGAAAGACTTGCTGAACCAGATTTACGTTGAAAAATGCACAATGGAAGTAAACGAGCATGGGCAAGTGATGAAGCTGGAAAGTGAAGAAGAACTGAAGTTCATTTTTCCACAAGAGTTTAAGGTGCTTGCAAAATTAAGTGGAAAGTTCGAGTTCTTGGGCTGGTGGAAAGGAAACTGTGATACGTGGAATCTTGACCAGCCTATTTGCAAGGAAAACCTGTCCAATGATAATATGGTGCTGTTGAGAAGGAAGTAACCGCAACCCTACACATTGAGAAGACACAAAGAAAATGTTTCTTTAAGTCTTGACTAACTTATCCATCTGATTTGCCCGTCAACGCTTTTGCATCTCTTAAGAACACCTTTTCTAACCCTACGGGCAAGAGCATCTGCTATTTTCCTCTCCCTGCCTTCAACTGGCAAACCACGTCTCTCTAACAGTTTGACAACATCTTCAAGCGTTCTTCCTCTAGGTTCAGAGAAAAAACCTTCTTGAATCAGACTCTCAAGCGCTCGGTTTGCTTTCCCACCCCAAGTAACTGGCCCGCTCTGCCTTCTGTTTTGCCTTTTCTGAGCCGCCACAGCGGACTCGAATTTCTTCTCTAGATCTTCAAATGAGGTGCCAGCAATCTCGATGTTTTCTAGTGCTCCTTCGCCAAGACCCCGCTTAACAAACTCTTGGAGTACAGGCATTTTTGAGGGCTCAAGGCCAGCAAGAGCCGCTCCAACTGTTTCTACGGCTACAGCGTCTTTTCCCACCACCAGAGTGTTCATTGGAACAGGGTTTTTTCCTGCACCTTGCCAGAAGTATGTGCCGTCAACAACGGCAAGGTCTACTCCGCCTATTGCCTCATACACGTCGGCGAGAAGTGCTGGCAGAATCTTGTGGTATTTTATTCTTTTAGAGTCAAGGATGCATCCGAAGAGATTCTTAAGTATGCTTCCTTTATCAAAGGAGCGTAGAATATGCGTGTCAACCAAGACCTTTTGCCCGAGAAGCACACGAGGCAAATCAACCTCTTGACCTGCCAGTTTCACTTTAACAGGATCAGACTCATCTGAAAGGTTTAGAGGAGCTACTCTGCCAGTGTAAAGCTCCTTCCATATCTGAAGCCTCTCTAAGCCTGTTCCTTGATAATTATCAGATTCGGCAAGCATAACCCGTGGAGCCTTGTCGAAGACTCTGGTGATCGCACCGACTGCACGTACCGACGCATGGTTGTCTGCTTTGTGGCTGAAAACTCCAACTTTGACGATGACTGGCTTTTTTAAAGTGTTGAGATCATCAAGTCCTCCAATCAATTCTAGAGCTTGCTCAAGTGACTCATGCTCTGCTTCTCTTTCAAATTCGACTACAGCAACTTTGACAGTCAAAACCATCCATCTCTCGTAACTGAAATCAGTAAACAGAGGTCTATATAAGCAAGGTTTTTCGCCTTCACCTCTATAGGCAGCATCAACTTGAGGAAAGCGCACCATGCTTTTTTGACTATCGAAAAGTGCGGATAAATCATCCTGAAGTGAAGGTGCCCTGCGTACAACGCTCTTACAAATTCTAAGAAGCAGTAATTCAAAAAGGTTATATGTTGCTCTTGCGATGTTGATGTATTTGCGGGTGCAATGTGATGCAAGGTGACCGCCAAATTCAAAGCTAATTCTGAAACAAGCCTCTCCCCAGACTACTGCCCGCTCGAGCTTGAACAAGAAATCCGCGAATTCTGGGAAAAACACCGCACACACCAGAGACTATCGCAACTCAGAGAGAAAAACAATCTAGGCGTCCTAGGCTACGTGGAAGGACCGCCGACGCTGAACGGGATACCCCATGTCGGGCATTCAAGAGGACGAGTAATGAAGGATCTGCGGTACCGATGGAAAACGATGCAAGGCTATTTTATACCTTTCTGGGCGGGATGGGACTGCCAAGGCTTGCCAGTGGAGCTAGAAGTCGAAAGACTTCTGGGCGTCAAGAACAAGCGGGAGCTTCTGGAAAGAGTTGGCGAAGAACGCTTCATCGAAGAATGCAAAAAAGCAATAGTAAAATACCATAAGGAATGGGTTGAGGTCGACAAAAGGCTCGGCGTCTCCATAGATCAGGAAAAGGCGTACTGGACCTATTTTGATGACTACATTGAGAGGGAATGGCAATATCTCAAGCGTGCATGGGGTCAGGGACTTCTTGAAGAAGGGCACTACGTGGTTGCCTACTGCCCAGGCTGCCAGACAAGCCTCAGCAGCGCCGAAGTCGGATACGCAGACTCGTACAGGGAAGTCGAAGATCCAAGCCTCTACTTTAAGTTCAAAGTAGCCGAGTCGCAGAATGAATACTTCCTTATTTGGACTACTATGCCTTTCACGGTGGCTACGGACACGATGCTTGCAGTAAATCCGGAGGCTACCTACGCCAAAGTTAAGGTTGGCGGAGAAAAGTGGATAATGGTTGAGCAGCGCGTTGCTTCTGTGATGGCGGAGCTTGAAGTCAGCGATTACGAAGTGCTGGAAACAGTTAAAGGAGCAAGGTTGGAGGGAACTAAGTATGATTACCCGCTGAAAGATCTTGTTCCACGGCTAGCTGAACTTGAACGTGAACACCCATTGGTTCATAGCGTTATCTGCGAAGACTTTGTGGACGTGACAACCGCAACCGGAGTGGTGCACCTCTCTCCCGGCAACGGGGAAGAAGATTTCTTTGTGGCTCTCAAGCGGAAAGTGCCGATATTTGCCCCTTTTGACGATGAAGTAAAGTTTACAAGTGAAGCAGGCGCGTTCAACGGCATGTTTGCAAGAGATGCCGACGAGAAAGTGGTTGAGGAACTGCGGAAAAGAGGATCGCTTGTCGAAGTCAAGACAGTTAGACATGAGTATCCGACATGCTGGAGGTCTCATCACAAGCTTGTTTGGCTGGCAAGGAAAGAATACTTCCTGAGAACAGACAAGCTTAATGCTAAAACTCTTGAGGCAGCGGAGAAGGTTACGTACTTCTACGAGAACCCTAAGAACCGTTTTCTCTCCTTTCTCAAGGAAGGAAAGCCTTGGTGCATCTCGCGGGAACGTGTCTGGGGAACCCCTCTGCCTGTGTGGAAATGTGAAAAATGCCAAGCAAAGACTATAGTTGCAACCAAAAAAGAGTTGTTGGAGAAGGCGGTGGAAAAGCCCGCTGGCCACTTTGAACTTCACAAGCCATGGGTAGATCGAGTAACGCTTAGGTGCGAGCAATGCGGAGGAGTTATGCGTAGGGAAAACTTTGTGCTTGACACTTGGCACAATAGTGGGGCTTCGCCCTATGCAAGGTTTACCGATGAGCAGTATCGGAAGTATGTTCCCGTTGACTTTCTGACAGAGGCAATAGATCAAACGCGGGGATGGGCTAACTCTCTGCTTCTGCAGCACGTTATCCTCACCGGAAAGGCAGAGTCGCCTTACAGGGCTTTTCTCTTTCAAGGATTAGCGTTAGACGCTAAAGGGAGAAAGATGAGCAAAAGCCTTGGAAATATCGTGGAGTCGAAGAAGCTTCTGGAAAAGGTTTCTGCTGATGTTTGCAGATTCTACTTCCTCAAAAAATGCTCGCCCATAGACGCCTTCCACTTTGACGCACAGGAGCTAAGCCGCCGACCTTACCAAGTGCTTTCAACACTCTATCACCTGAGCAGATTCCTCCTGCAAAACTCCGAATTCGACAAATTCGACCCCCAGAAACACACACTTGAACAAGCAGAAAAGAAGCGGCAACTGAAGCCTGCGGACAGGTGGCTGCTGTCAAAACTGCAGGAAACCATCGTGGAATACACGGCGAAGCTTGAGTCATGTGAATTCAACTTTGCGCTAGGCGTCTTGGAAGATTTCGTCATCGAAACCCTCAGCAGGCTTTACGTGCCCATGGTTAGAAAGGAGCTGTGGACGGATGATCCTGAAACTCTTGAGAGACGATTAGCTGTGTATGCAACGCTTTATTACGCGTTGAAAGAGGTTACGCTGCTCTTTAATCCTGTCACGCCTTTTCTCAGCGAAGCCTTGTATCAGAAAATCTTCAAGAAACTTGATCCAGCCGCCAAAGACTCTGTAAACTTCGAGGAATGGCCTAAGCCGAATGCGAAAATGCGGAACAAGACGCTTGAAGAAGAGTTTGCAACACTGTTTAAATGCGTTTCACTTGTCTACGCGGCTAGGCAAAACGCCAAGCTTAAGCGACGTTGGCCTCTCAGCAGAACGATCGTTGTTGCTTCGGAAAATGTGGAGAATGCGTTGAAGACGGCTGAGGACGTTTTTCTTGAGATGACGAATGTGAAGAATGTTGAGTATTGCAGAGAGGTTCCTAGGGAAGTGTCTAGCGAGGAGTGGGTTCAAGCCTCAGAAGAGGGAACGCATGTGTTTCTGCTTGCTAAACGTGATGACAAACTGCTTGGTGAAGGGCTTATGAGGGATGTTGCGCGGAGAGTGCAAGCGCTGAGAAAGGAGTTGGGCTACATGCCAACTGACGTTCTTAAAGCGGTTCTCGTAGCTGAAGCCGAAAAACAGGATGTTGAACTGCTGCAGCCGTACCTGAAGGCGATGGAAGAGCTTGTAAGAGCCAAGGAAGTGCGCGTATGCAAAAGCCGCAGAGAGGCAGAAGCCGAGTGGCATGAATTTCAGATAGATGATAAGAAGATCTACATAGCGATCTTGTAACAATAGCTGATCCACATCCAACCCCCTTATCTTTCTCCGAGATATAACTCAAACCAAGTTTTCAATTATGAATTCAAGATATGAAGCAGCAGTTCATAAGGCTTTTTTATATACATCGTTTTAGAGGGTATCGGTGGTGAAACAGTGACACCTAAAGTACGCCCGTTCATGCGAAGAAAGCCTGGACAAAAAAAGAGAACAGTTCACGTCAAAGGGCATTATAGACGCAAAGCACTTTAGAACAGCATTCTCGGAAGGCGCGCAGTCTAAAGTATCTCTTGTAAAGCGAGAACGCCTCACAGAATTTTTGCACCTTTTGTTTGAAAATGCCCTTTTGAAGAAAGCGTCCAGCGATCTTGAAGAAGCTTTCTTCACATTTTAGCCTTTTTCAAATTCTTTTTTAAAAGTAGGCTAAACAAGTGTTCTCAGTCTACATTTTTATGCTTGGTTAGGATTCTGGTTTAAGGTTGTCACGATAAAGAGAAAACCGATAGCTCTAAATATCATCGCTATTGACGTCTTTCTGAAAGCTTGGGCTGGTAGTTCAGACTGGTATGAACGCCGCATTCGCAATGCGGAGGCCGCGGGTTCAAATCCCGCCCAGTCCACTAGTCTTTGGATTCGCATCCTCCTTCGGTGTAGGGTATTTTTGGATTCTGATCATGTCTAATCATTTGGTATTGACAAGTTTTTTGGAAAAATTTAAAAAAAGAAAGCTACAATATCATAGTGGGGAGGATGGTAGGATCAGCGGCAGTTTTAAAGTAAGGGCTCAGATTCCCTTCTCTTCTTTCTCCCCCGCAAGCCTTCCTCCCCAGAAACATCTGTAAAAAACTGGCAGCCTTGATATGCCTTGTGGAACCGGCTACGGCTAGTTTTCAAAGGTTTCTCAAAAACAGTTTGAGATAATTGTAAATGGTTTTTTGAACTGCAAGTTTGCTACGGCTTTTTTTCTCGGAATAGTCCAAGCGGAGAGGAATCTCGGCAAAGCGTGCACCTAGCTTGTGAGTTTTAATCAGAAGCTCGAATGCCACTTCAAAGCCTTTTGACTCGATGAAACGGTCGCCATAAGCAGCAAGCAGATGTTTTATAATTTTTGCTTGATACGCTCTATAGCCACTTGTCACGTCTTTAACTGGAAGCCTGAAAAGACACATGCTCACAAAACGCATACCCATGCTTAACACCTGCCTGTGCACTGGCACGCCTAGCTGCCCTCCTCCTTTGACGTATCTTGAGCCAACAGCAACGTCATAGCCCCTAGCCAAGGCGGCAATCATAGGCGGAATGTATTTTGGGTCGTGAGTCAGGTCAGCGTCCATCACTACGATAGCGTCGCCATCGCTTTCGGTAGCATCAACAGCCTTTTTTAGTCCTGTTCGCAGTGCGGCTTGAAGACCCATATTGCGGGCGTGTTTTTCAATTATTGTGGGGAAATGTTTCTGAAGCTCAAGCAAAGTCGCATATGTCCGGTCTTTGCTTCCATCATCAACCGCGATAATAGTGTAGTCCACTCTCGTGCATGCTTTGTCTATGCGTTCGGCAAGAAGGCTTAGGCTCATTTCCTCATTGTAGCATGGTAGCACTACCAATACTTTGTTTGCCAAGAGGCTCTACCTGTGAATAGTAGCTATTGTCTGGGTGCCCACGTTTGCATGCGCGTTCGCTCATAGAGTATGGTGGTCTGTTTTTGTTTCATAGGCGTTGGGTATATAAGGAAAAAGTCGATTTTGGAATAGAAATCTGACAGCCAAAAGCGGAGAAAACTATGCGGTCGCTATGGCGTGATTTCAGCAAAGTCGCTACGTTATTCGGGTTTAGTAAAAATTTATTAACTCAGAAACCGAGTTTGACTCTAGGAAAATGTTGGAAGAATGAAAAATGATAAAAATGAAAATACTTGTTTGCGTTTTTCTCTGCTTGCTTGCTTTAGCTATGATTGCTCAAACTGTTAATGCGCTGTACCAGACTACTGAGCCGTGGCCCACATGGCGATACAATCTTGCACGCCAAGGATCCACCTCCAACGATGCACCAGACAGTAACCAGTCCATATGGTTCAGCAAAAACGTGTATCCTTCAACGGCGCCCATAGTTGCGGAAGGCAAAGTGATCATTGGTGGCTCAGGCGGGAAGCTGTACGCTTTTGACGAGACCACGGGCATAGAACTCTGGCAGTCCTTCACACTTAGTGGCACACCCAAGGAGCTCACATACTTGAACGGCTTGATTTACGTTGGCACAAACAACGGCTACGTATACTCAATAAACGCGACAACAGGTGCCAAACTTCAAGAAGCAAACATAAGCCCAGACCAAGTACTAACGTGCATCGCTGTAGCTTACGGAAAAATCTTTTTCGGAACGTATGATGGCCACCTCTACGCTTATAATGCTTCAACGCTTCAATATATGTGGCAGTTTGATACGGGAGGACCAGTGTATTCTTCGCCGGCGATTCATAGCGACATGCTCTATTTCGGGTCAGATGACGATAAAATCTATGCACTAGACATTTCCAACGATCTAGGCGCATCTCTCATATGGAGTTACACGACAGGAGGAAATGTGCGTTCCACACCATGCGTAGGTGGAGGCAAAGTATTCGTCGCCTCTTCTTCCACTGAGCATTGTGTCTATGCATTGAATGCAACCACGACAACTCCATTCGGCGAACTTGTATGGAAATGGACAACCACTTATTACCAGCTAGATGATCCCGCATTCTACAACGAGGTTCTCTATGTCGTCAATAACTACCAGACAGCTTACGCCCTACGTGCGACACCAACTTCGGGAGGACCAAACTACAATGAAAATGATCCCGCAATAAAAATATGGAGCCGAACAGTGGGCAACTATCCCGGTGCTCCTGTAGTCGCTGACCAAAAGATGTTCTTTTACGCTGGCACTTACGATCTTTATGCTTTGAATACGGATGACAGCCATCCAGTATGGACCAGACATTTCGAAGCTGACAGCCTGCGCAACGTAGTTATTGCCGATGGTAGGCTGTTTGTTTCAACATACTCTAAGATCACCTGCATCGGAGACTACTACCCACCCCAAACATACTATTATACGGTCACTCCACCCGGCCACACCTACACGATCGAGATGGTGATCGCCAACGCTACACCAGGTGCAACAATCAACATAACGCGTTTGACCAGCGAGAAGAAAATCACCTACACCCTAGCTGGAATTGACCTAGCAAAGAGCACAACCAATATCACGTTGCCTGATGAAATGCTTGGCGGACCATATACGGTGAAGATAGGTGGGGGACTCGTAAGCCACACGCCAGTAGACAACGGAACGCATTCATCACTCTACTTCAAATACTACCATGCCGACAAAAACCCGCTCACAGTGGAGATAACAGGCACCACGGTTATCCCAGAGTTCCCGCATGCCTTGATCCCGGCGCTTCTGATGGCTTTCGCAACAGCAACAATGGCAGCATTAAGAAAAAAGCCAAAAATCTAGGTTCACTCCTCCTTTTTTTCTCTTTTCTCAGTCCAGAATATACCTTGCCAGAAATTTCTGTTTTCCAAGTGAAAAAGCAGCCACCATCAAGACAATGTCCCCTGAACGTGATATATTTTGCAGATTGGAATATCCCACTTATACTTTAGTCAGCCTTCAAATTATCTTGAAGCAAACTCGCAGGTGAGGTGCATACCCGTGGGAGCGGCAGTAAGCAAAGCGTTAAATTTCGTCTTTCGGTTTCCCCCCATTCAAGGAGTCTTTGACACAGGCTACGGTGTAGTCTATATCTTCGGAGAACTCCACGAAAGCGAGATTGAGGACATAATAGTTCATGAGACCCTGCACTACGTGCTGCTTAAAGTAGCCGGCAAAAAAGCAAGCCTAAAGCTGGATAGGATACATGCAGAAGTAAGCACTGAAAGCTAGCGAGACCGGCATTTTTTAAGAAATAGACAAGTGCGTCGTCAGGCTGTTCCGCAAGACAAAAAAGCAGCGGCGAAAAACTAAGCCTATGAGCGCAAGAACCAGAAGAGTCACTGCCGCAGATAAACCAGATATTTTGGAGATATCGCGGCTTACTTGGGAAGGGCATGATTACCTGCCTCTTGTTCTTGATGACTGGCTTAATGGCGAAGACTCGAAGATGTATGGTGTGCGGGTGGGCGAGCACGTGATTGCCGTTGCCAATCTCAGAGTCATTGAAAACGGAAAAACGGGGTGGATGGAGGGGCTTAGGGTACACCCTGATCACAGACGCAAAGGCTACGCGGATTTACTCACCCAGAAACTGATTGAAGCGGGTAAACAGCTGCATCTGCAACGTCTGCGCTACACTACGGGCATAGATAATGAAGCCTCAGTTAGGCTTGCTGAAAAGCACGGCTTCACCCGCTTATGCGAAGTAGGTGTCCTATTTGCTCCGCGGCCGAGAAAAGCACCGAAGATGAAAGCCCATGTAAGCATAAGAGAGGCTGAGGCTGCAGAGGTCTATGCGTTGCTCCAGAGAAAATCGAACATTATTCCCCATGGCGTTCTAGTCCATGATTGGAAGGCTCTTGATCTTAGCCTTGAAGCACTTCAAACCATTGGAAAAGACAGCAAATTCCACATTTCACTGAAGGATGATGAGATTAGCTCTCTATCCTTTGCCTATCCCCGCCGCAGACCAGACTTAATGTGGACGTTCACGATATATGCTGACGGCTTAGAGGGCACTCTTTCCCAGTTTGCCTACAACCTGATCTTAAGCGAACGTAACAACTGCACTGTGATTATGGGAACCTATGACGCCAAGTATGAGGCACTCTTTCAAAAGTCGAAATGGATTCCTAAAAACCGATGGATCACGCGCCTGTTGCTGCTGGAAAGAAAGATGCAATAGTGCATATGCAAGCTCACAAGTTATGATTAAACGTTTCAGAGCTTTCCTCATTTGCAAATAGGTCAGATTGGCTTAAGAAGTGTTTTGGAAGAAAGCTTGCTGTCGTTGCTTGTTTTTGCGTATTATTTGGGTTTGGGTCAATTGATTATGCAGTGTAGGACGGAGATGTTTGGAGTTTGCTTTTTGCTTGATAGCCGACTAAGAGTTCAGGTAGATAGGATAGGTCGGTTGACCGTTTGGCTGAGGCTATTTCTAGATTTAGGGCTACGGAGTAGATTGTTGCGGTAACGTACAGCAAGGCCTTTGCAGAGAAGGCTAAGCACGTAATCCGGCTGGAGAAGGAAACATGAGAAAGTAAAAATAACCCGAAATAGAAAGTAAACTTAAAGGATGTTTCACTGTTCTTGCCGTTGCCTTAGCTTATGGCTCAGACCGCAAGGCATACGGCTTGCGCTGGCACGGCTCGCCATGCAGCAACCGCCCACACAATCCTAATTTCGACATAAATAACGATGCAAAAATCGACCTAAAAGACTACTACACCATAGTTACAAACTACACCCACATCCTACTCTATATATAGGGGGGTCAAAACCTTCCCACGCACAACAGAGCACGCTCTTCACATGTTTTTGGCGCCGCCGATAGGACTTGGACCTATGACCGACTGGTTAACAGCCAGCCGCTCTACCTAGCTGAGCTACGGCGGCTTATTTCAGACAATTCAACTGTCTTGAGTTTTTCAGTCATATTTAAGTCTAGTTGTCTACGCCTCAAGCGGGATTCCAGCTTGGCGTATCTTATATCTGGCCAGCCTAGCGAAAAACTTGTAAAAAGAGCGCAAGACGTTTGAATACAACTTGCCGGCGAAAGTTGACTCTATAAGGTCGTTAACCCAGCGAAAGTCATGCTCCGCACACTTAACAAGCAACTCCCTATGAGCCCCAGTCAACTCGGCATGCTTAAACCAGTCTTCATCCTTCAGCCTCCCCATGGGAACAAAATACAAGGGCACAATCAGACTCCGGCAGTCCTTCAAGTCCTCAATAAGCTCAATCGTCCTTATTACATCGTCTTCTGTTTCTTCAGGCGCGCCGACAATAATTGTGGCAGCAGGAATCAACCTGTAGTCATGCATCAACCCCATACCAGTCTTCACGACTTCCGGCCAATCCTCAGCTTTGAACGGATGAGCTTTCGCAGGCATCACCTTCTTGGCTAGTTCAGCAGAGCCTGTTTCTATGCCGATTTCGGCGCCCCACCAAGCCTGCTTCTGCCTTACTATTTCCGAGATCTGCGCAAAGAGTTTCGGCTTGGCTGCCACCGCGGCGAGAGAGCAGTGGCTCCACGCAATGCTGTTCGACTGTTTTGCAACCATTTCATGAAGTCTAAGCAGTTTATCTTCGTTAGGAATCGTGTTTTTTGAGCCATAGAGCATAACATCTTCCGCGTGAAGACACATGCACTCTGCCCTGCCTTTTTCAATATTTAGCTTCATTTCCCGAGCGATCTTCTCGTAAGGATACCACCTCAACGGCCGCAAAGTCACGCTGCAGAACTGGCAACCTCGACAGCATCCCCGACCGATCTCTATCAAGCCGTTAACCGAAGGATTAACGATGTCCGGTATCTCATCAACGGCAGGCGCATCTGCAACGGGCACTTCATAAAACTTCGGAAGCTCCTCGTTCCTCATGGCCGACCGAACTATTTTACCGATTACATTTTCAGCTTCTCCCATGATCACACAGTCTATCCCATAATGCTTAACAAAATTCAGTCTATATTGCAGCTGCCATGAACCTGGCCCGCCGACAATGATCTTCATCCCCTGTTTCTTGGCTTTTTGCATGTCAGGATTTTCCATCAACGCTCTGAAATACTGCGCCAAGAAAGGCTCCTTCTTCAGTATTGAGGCGAAAGTGCTTGAGGCTGGACCCAGCCCGAAAGGATCCATAACGTGGATGCCGAGAACACGGGCTTCGTCAAGATATTTCCGCAGATGCTGTGGCGAGACTGTGACGACATTGAAGCCCTCGCTGAGCAGTTGAGCCTCAATCTTTCTCAGCCCGTACGGTGCAGCTGCAGGTTTTCCATTCTCTGCTTTGATTGGTGGAAAGAAAAGCCACCTATACAGCCAGTTGGGGATGAAGTTTGGCGGAGCACAAGCTCCAAAACCGAGAAACTCGTTGTGCCGATAGTCGCTCATCAACGTGTGGTCGGCGGTTAGAACCACCTTTCCGCTCAACAAAGTTCCCTGAAAGAATCCTTAGTAACGAGCGGAGATTTAAATTTTGATCGACAGACAATGAATTGGAAATACTTTTCTTTGGGAATCGTCTGTTTTTGTTTTCTTGCTTAGAAAGATGTATATTTAAGAGTTCTCAATAAAGGAAAAGACCATCGGAGAGTTAGGCTTTGAAAAAAATCTTGGAAATCAGGTGGCATGGCAGAGGCGGACAAGGAGCATGGACAGCAAGCGAACTGTTGGCAAGAGCAGCCATATCTGAAAAGAAGTTTATACAATCATTCCCCGAGTTCGGGCCTGAAAGAATGGGAGCACCCGTAACCGCTTTCACAAGGATAAGCACCGAGCCCATCAAGCTTCACTGCGGCGTCTACAACCCAGACGTAGTAGCTGTTTTGGATCCCACACTGTTGAGCACAGTCAAAGTGGCTGACGGCATCAATGAAAAAAGTGGAAACATCATCATCAACTCGAAAGAAGAACCTAAAGAGGTTAGAAAGCTGCTTAATTCAGAAAAAGGCAAAGTCTGGACTGTTCCAGCCACGGAGATCTCCATGAAAATTCTTGGCATGCCGATTACGAATACGGCCATGCTAGGCGCAGTTGCCCGGGTTACCGGCGTGGTGAGTTTGGAGAGTATTGAAAAAATGATCAAAGGAAGGTTTAGGGCAGATGTCGCGGAAAAAAATTTTTCCGTGGTTAAGGAAGCTTTTGAGGAGGTAAGATCGGAATGAGCTCTAAAGAGAAAAGTTGGAAAGAGATTTCTCCGGCTGGAGTCTGCTGGAAGTCAAGTCTTGACTACTTGACTGGGGACTGGAAGACCTTCAAGCCTGTTAGAGACGTGAATAAGTGCACTCGCTGTCTTCTGTGTGTGCTTTTCTGCCCCGATGGTGCGATACATTGGAAGCCTGAGAAGGGGGATATAGAGTTTGACCTCAACTTCTGCAAAGGTTGCGGTATATGTGCGAATGAGTGCCCAAGTAAGGCGATTGAGATGCGAATCTAGTAGGAGGATAGGCTGAAATGAGGAATATTGTTAAGCAGGAAACTCTGGGATTGAACGGCGACGAAGCTGTAGCCTACGCTGTGAAGCAGGCTGACGTAGATGTGGTAGCAGCTTACCCAATAACGCCGCAGACTATAATCGTAGAGAAATTCAGCGAATATGTAGCAAACGGCGAAGTTGATACTGAGTTCGTGTGCACCGAGTCAGAACACAGCGCGATAACTGCATGCCTTGCAGCAGCAGCCACGGGAGCCAGAACTTTCACAGCTTCAGCATCCGCGGGACTTGCCTTGATGCATGAAATGCTTTTCGTCACTTCCGGATGCCGTGCACCCGTCGTGATGGCGATAGCTAACCGAGCCTACTCAGCGCCGCTTAACATTCACGGCGACCATTCAGACGCTATGGCACAGCGCGACAGCGGATGGATACAGATCTACGCTGAGAACGCACAAGAAGTCTACGACTCGGTACTTCAAGCCTTTCGAATCGCCGAGCACTTGGATGTTCAGCTACCTACGATGGTGGGGCTGGACGGCTTCACGCTTAGCCATACGCTGGAGAACGTTGAAGTACTTCCAGACGAAGTTGCACATGAGTTTGTAGGAGTTAGACAGTTTCCTAAGGTTTTGACACACGAGGGCAAGACCGTGGACTATCGGCTTGATGCCGCTAACCCTATGACTATGGGTCCTATCGCTTTGCCTAACTACTATTTCGAGTTTAAGAGGCAGCAGGAAGAAGCTATGAACAACGCGTTAATGATCATTCGGCAGGTGCATGACGAGTATGGTGAGCTTAGCGGAAGACACTATGGCAACGGGCTTGTTGAGAGTTACAGGCTTAAGGACGCGGAAACAGCCATAGTCTGCTTGGGCTCAACTGCGGGAACCGTGAAAACGGTTGTTGACGAACTGAGAAACGAAGGCTTCAAAGTCGGGTTGCTACGCATCAGAGCATTTAGACCGTTTCCAGCACATCAGATAGCCGACGAGCTTGGAAAAGTCAAGGCATTAGGAGTTATGGATAGGTGCATAAGCTTCGGGGGAAACGGCGGTCCATTGTCCCAAGAAGTGCATCACGCGCTATACAATGCGAAGACCCCGCCGTTGATAGTCAACTATATTTATGGGCTGGGCGGAAGAGACACGAATCCAAGCCAAATTCGCACCATATTCGAAGAACTGAAGAAAGTGTCCACCGCAAAAAACGTTGAAGAACCTGTTAAGTACGTGGGGTTGAGAGGTTAAAGGAGGAGAATGCGATGTCACTTGCAGAGGGAAAATTCACTATAAAGGAAATAGCTGAAAAACCAGACCTGTTTCTTTCAGGGCACAGGGCATGCGCTGGCTGCGTACCTGCGATGGTTCTAAGACTGATTATGAAAGCGGTGAGAGGACCAACAATAGTCACTAACGCGACAGGCTGCATGGAAGTAGCTTCAACAATCTACCCGTTCACCTCATGGGCTACGCCTTGGCTACACACAGCATTTGAAACTGCTGGAGCCAACGCCTCTGGGATTGAAACTGCGCTGAAGATTTTGAGGAAGAAAGGGAGAATAAAGAATGAGCAGGTTGATGTCATCGCGATTGCCGGAGATGGCGGAACCTATGACATAGGCATACAGGCTCTCTCAGGGGCAGTTGAGCGTGGACATGACTTTCTATACGTGCTATATGATAATGAAGCTTACATGAACACGGGGATACAGCGAAGCGGAGGCACACCACTGGGAGCATTCACAACAACCTCGCAGTCTGGCACTGCTCTGCCTGGCAAGCTGGAGCCAAAGAAGCCAATTGCGGACATTATGGTGGCTCATGACATGCCATACGTGGCTACAGCGTCGCCATACTACTGGAAAGACCTGATTTTGAAGGCGAGGAAAGGCATCGAAGTCAATGGACCCGCATTTCTGCACGTATTTGCACCTTGCCCAAGAGGGTGGCGAAGCGACCCAGCGAAATCCATAGAGCTTTCGCGGCTGGCTGTGGAAACCTGCATATTCCCATTGTGGGAAGCCGTCAACGGCGAATACCAGCTGTCCACGCCAAGCAAGGTCATCGCGCTCGCTCCATCAAAAAAGAAGCCAGTAAAGGAGTACCTGCAGGCTCAAGGACGTTTCAGACAGCTATTCACGCCTAAATACGAGAAACTCATCGACGAAATCCAAAAACAGACCGACGAAAAATGGAGCCGCCTCCTTAAGAAATGCGGGATGAGCCCGCGCGCAACTGCATAGGCGCTGAGATTCTTCCCTTTTGTATATGCAGACTGACATGGCATAGTAGAGGAAATACACAATGCAAATCATAAGCCTTGACGGAAAGCTGGAAAAGACTTTCTGGAACCATGTTAACCAAGACCCTTTGGACTACTATTTTTTCATTTTTGACTGGAAATTTCGAAGCGACCAAACGAAGATCATGATGGCGATGGAAAAAGACAAGGTAGAGGGACTTATGCTCATCTACAGAAACTTTGTTGTTCAGCTTAGAGGAAAAAGAGAGGCCGTTAGACTACTGCTCAGTGATCTTGGCTTGGAAAAGGTTGAGCTGCAGACTCCTATAGATTATGAAGACCTTGTCCACAGTAAGTATAGCCCAGTCTTTAGAGAGAAGCTGATCCTTATGCACATGACACGAGGCGGAGAAAACATCCAGATCACCACGGTTCCCACTGTCCTTGGAGTAGAGGACGCGGATGAGATAGCGCAGCTGATAAGGGAGGCTGATCCCGCTTGGTGGGGCGACATGACGGGAGAACAAGTCAGGCAAGGCATGGCTGGGGCGCTCTGGCTGGGGATAAGGCAGGATCAGCAGTTGGCTTCTGTGGGCATGGTTCGTTTGGTGGATTTTGCCAGCAACATTGGAGTTATAGCTACGAAGAAGGAGTATAGAAACAGAGGTTACGCGACATCTATTGTGTCTGCGCTGGTGAAGGAAATCTTCAAGGTTTCTCCAAACGCGCTGATTCACGTGGTAAGCGAAAATGCTCCGGCTGTCAGAGCATATTCAAAAGTCGGATTCAAACCGTACAAGGCTTATGTGGTAATAAGAAACTAGTAGTGCCTAGGAGATTCTCTGGAGGAACTTGTCCACTTCGTTTTCCGCGTTGTCTGCTTTTATGAATATGGGCACGTTCTCCATGCCTGTGGCTATGTAGCTTGAAAGCATCCATTCGCCAGGCGCAAATTCCAGAGTTTTTTCCAGTATCCCTTTGTCAACCATGAATGTTTCGCTGATGAGGTTTCTGTCGTATGGTCTAGGCAGCGTCCCGACAAAATACGTGTGTAACTGCTGCAGTGCATTCGTGTTTAGATATGCGACTCTCTGCGTGGCTATGCAGACGCCTAAACCGTACTTTCGTCCCTGTCTTAGCAGTCTTTCAACCTGTGCGGAGCATTGTCCTTCGATTCCGCCGATGGTGTTAGGAATGAATTCCTGTGCTTCGTCAAAGACTAAGAGAATGTACGGTTTCACGGTGAATCGACGTTTCCTTCGTATAAGCAGGTCCTGCGTAAGCTGGATAGCTAACTCTTTTATTGCGAAGGGATCTGAGATTGAAAGGCAAACGAGGTTGGTGGTTTTGTCTTCTACGAGTTCCCTGATTTTCTCAACTGTTAAGCCAGCTGTTTCCTTGGTCTCCTCAGCCTTGCCCTTCTTTATTACGTCAAGTATCGCATTCCGCGTGGTCGCCCAAGCGAAAAACCCACTTTTATCATGCACTTTAAACTGCTGAATCGTTTCAGAAGCCAGCGTGTCGAGGAAATGGATAAAGTCCTCAGTGATCTTCTGGTTCTCGCTTAGACCATGCTCCTTCACGTACTCGAGAATGCCGTCATGGATCTTGCCTATTGCATTTAGGTAATGCGGTTTATCTATGTCCTTGCTTCTGAGCGCATCTAGCTCGTCAACGATTTGGCTGTAGGTCGGGATCTGCTGTCTGGGCTTCGTGTAGTAGGCAACCTTTCCCTGTTCCATGATTGAGCACAAGCCTGCCTTGGTTCTCTCGTCGGTTTCGAATTCCCTAGGCTTGACAACGGAGTTGAAGAACTGATCAAGTGAGTCAATTTGATGTTCAAGGATGACTTTCGCGGAGATTCTGGGGTCGGCAAGAACATCTAGCAGGAGAAATATGTATTCGCAGCTTATGTCGAAGACCACGATTTTGGTGTTGTCAGTATGCAGCAGTAGCCGTCTCAGGATGTTTGACATTAAATTGCTTTTTCCGCCTCCGGTGAATGCGAAGACTCCGAAATGGTAGCGGACAAGCTTTTCGAAGTCAACGTAAATCGGGATAACGGTCTTGCTTGCTTCAAACATCTTCACCAAACCAAGCCTCGGATCAGCTCTCGCATCCTCCGTGGTCTTGGAAGTATCAATCTTGTATTTCTCTGCGATTTTTTGATTATAAATGCGGTTAATCATCCCACTGTTCAAAATATACACAGGACTACCGATGACGGGATAGGAAAAACCTTTCTCAAACCGGAAGTTGCAGTCACCGTCACTAATAAGGTCACAGTTTATCGGGATGCCGTCTATCTGAACCATCATTGTAGACTTGTCGTCAGTCTGCCAGTCATCCTCAGACTGCTCAATGATCTCGAACTGCATGGGATAGTAGCCGTGATCCGACAGCCCGCGCAGCCCAAAGTGTTCAGGCCAGACGCGGCTGACCTCCATAAGCGTATACCGCTCTGACCACTGTTCTGCCTGCTTGAAGTTCCTGACAGCTAAGAGCATGCCTTCTTCCAGAAGCCCCATCAGATCTCTCTGATACTCGACCTTGACGCGGCACTGGTAGCGTGCACCTGTTCCCGCTATTTTTGTTTCCTCGCTTACCGCGAAAAATCTCGGAATCACGGCGGCAAGCCTTGCATGGAATCTTCCTGCGAAGTCTGTGAAGCAGGAGCTGTTAAACGGCTTCTCTTCTTGCGGCTTCAATTGAGGCTCTCCTTTCTCGGAATGTGCTCATGTAGAATATGAATCTTCGCAATTTATGGTTATTAAGTATCCAGTCAGCTGTGGTGTCAACAACGCATTTAAACTGTCCATAGTTCCATTTCGCCACTTTGTCAGCAATAAAAAGTGGCTTGTTATGTCCGAAGGCTTCGGGGATGCTTGAAGGCGCCATAGCAGCAAGTAACGTCATCGTTAGATTCTGAATCTTGTTAGGCGCATCCTTGTTCTTGAAAAGGATTATTTCTACGGGCTCAGCAGCGCCGCCGAACTCGTTGAAAAGCCGCGTAGTATTGCTGGTTTTGCAGTCATATTCAGGGTAGACAAGCCTGTCCACTAGGAGAACATTGCTTCGCAGAATCGGGTCTGTTCGAGCTTCGCTTAGCTGTACATACGTTTTGAGGAAGGTTTTTTCCATAGAGATTCTGTTTTTGATGGCGCCTGCAACGTAGCCTTTTCCCTTCTCTCGGTCTGGAAACATTGTTCTAATTGCTGAGTCGTATTCGATGAGGCTCCACGGCGGCTTGATTTTTCGGTGGTTAAGGATGCTGGCTGACTGCAGTATCATCCGGTCAGTGTTAGGCAACTTTGCAAAATCCTCGTCAGAGATGCCCCTTTTCAGTAGTCCTTCGCTGTGCATTAGGGGGATGAGCTGCCTTTTGAAGTCGCGGGCGGCTGTGTCTTTTGTGACTCCTATGAGGAGTATCCTCTTTTTCCAGCATTCTTCGACAAGCATGTGCAACGTAAACAGTGTTAGGAAGGCAATGTCTAGGGTTGTAAGCCAGTGTTCTTTTCCTTTTTTGAAGAGCTTCATGACGTTGCTGGTTGCTGTGTCTTCTGAGAAGAAGAATCGGTCGCCAAGAAGCATTACAAGCTTGCGGATGCGGTTCCGCGTTGTGGCGTATCTTGGGTTGAGGCTGTAGGCTTCATTTTCGTCTCTAAGAATGCTTCTTTTCACTAGCCGAGTCAGATAGCGTTTAACTCTGTTAGCTCTTTTCTCGTCCTCTACGCCGAGCTCTGTCATGATTTGCTTTTCATTTAACGCACCTTTTGTCTCTGCGAGGTAAATGATTGCGTGACTGAGGTAGTCTGCTCTCGGCGGCGGTACATCAAGCTTCGGGTTGCATACGCATTGTCTAGCGATCATCAGCTCGTTGATATCTATTGGTTCTCCGTCAACTTCGTATCCCAGCAGTGTGCTTTTTGCTTGCCAAAGCTCGCTTCTCGCGGTATCGTAGATGAGGCTTGCGCGTTCTATGGAGAGGCTTCGGTCAAGAAGGATCACGCGTATCTGTTGCTCTGAGTCTATGGCAAGCTTGTATGCAAGGTAGTGCTCGGCAAAAGTCATTATCCAGTTGGCAATCGTTGCATTGCTGATTATGGATTCGTCAGTTAAAGGCATGTTCGGGTTGATTTCCCCCGGCTGCTCAGCTTCAAAGAAGGCTTGGTCTATGTCTGGGATCTCGTTGACGTAGACGGGAACGACGCTTGAAATTCCAGCGTTCTGTTTCAGTGTTCTTTCGTCATAGCTGATTTTGGGTTGCCCGTTTTTGGTAAAGGTTATTGTGCCTGTTGAGGAGTATGCTCCACCGAAAAAGATGACAAGATCGAAAAGCGGTCTGGAGTACATCGTGCCATCTATGCCTGCGAAGCGGATACAGTCTGTACCGAAGAACTCTTTGGCGGTTTCATAGGCCTCCTCAAAGCTGAAGTCCATTCTTAGAAGACTGCTTAGTAAGCCATCGTAGATGTTTTTCAGCGACGAAAAACGCTGCTCGTAGTCAGCAACCTGGGTGGCTGCGCCTAGCTTTAGGGTGCTGCTTGTTCGCTCCAGCGCCTTGCTTATTGAAGTAACGCTCATTTTCCACGGCTCCTCCCGATTTCTGAGTGCCTAATATTAGTGTGTTCTAGGTTTATGTAACTTTAGCGTCAGGGTGCATGTTGAATGCATGAATTCTCTTTTATGGGTAGCGTGTGGGAGGAAACTTTAAGGCATGGCTATTCCAGTGATTTATCCAGCAGCACAGTTCACAGCCTATGTGAGTGATTCTTTGATGGCAAAAAACGAAAAGCAGAGAGCTTCTAAGACTTTGCGCTATCCGAGGAATCTGCATTTTCAATGTTTGCGGTGCACGCTTTGTTGCGGTAACACTGAGTCAAGGGTTCGCCGTGTGCTTATGCTCAAAACTGAAGCTGAACGCATGTCCACCTTCCTTTCAAAGCCCATCAGCGAGTTTGCTGATGCAGTTCAAGGGTGCGATCCTTATGTTTACGTGGTTAAGATGAGGACAGATACAGGAAAATGCATCTTTCTGATGGAAAAAGACTGTTTGATTTACCCTTTGAGACCACTGGTATGCAGATTTTACCCTTTCGAAATGAAGACCACTGAGAATGGCAGCTGTGAGTTTTCTCCCACGAAGGAGTGTTCAGGAGTAGGCAGGGGCAAGCTTCTTGGAAAAGAGTTTTTTGAAAGCCTTTTTCAGCTTGCAAAGCGAGAGTTTTCGAGTAAATGAGGGCGCTGGAAAATTTAAGTAGAAGATCGGCTGTTTAGCATTGTGACTGTGGGCTGTGAGCAAGATGGGTAAGGCAGCATTGATTATGGGTTCGGAAAAGGATCTGGAGTTTTCGCGGGAGATAGCCAAGTATCTTGGGCTTTTGGGGGTTGAATGCGAGTTTCATGTTGCTTCTGCACACAAGACGCCTGAGAAAGTGCTTTCAGTGCTAAGAGGCCATGAGGATGATTGCGTGGTCTACATTACGGTTGCTGGAAGGTCTAACGCGTTAAGCGCTTTTGTAGATGCGCATACGCTTGCGCCTGTTATTGCTTGTCCGCCTTACTCGGAGAAGTTTGGCGGAGCTGACATTTACTCTTCGCTTAGGGTTCCAAGCGGGATAGGATCGCTTGTCACGATTGAGCCTGAGGCTGCGGCTATAGCGGCTGCGAAGATTCTTGCTGTCGCTGACCATAAAGTAGCTAAGCGAGTGAAGGATTATCAGCAAGCCCAGATAGCAGAGATTGAGAAGGCTGACCAATCTGTTAAAAAGCTGAAGCCGTGAAGAGACCATGGGCAGCGTAAAGGATCTGCAGGTTGTAAAGAAGCCGACAAGGGAGAAGATGGGTGTTGGCAGATTCGTTTTTTCGGATCGTTACTCGGTTTTTGACTGGGGAGAAATGCCTGATCTTATTGGTGGGAAGGGCGCTGCGCTGTGCATGATGGGCGCCTACTGTTTTGAAAGACTTGAGGACAGAGGCATCAGGACACATTACCGCGGTCTAGTTGACAAACGCGGAAGAGTTGCGCGGTTTGACGAGTTGACTGAGCCTTCGAACGTTATGGAAGTCAACTTAGTGAACGTGTATAAGCCTAGGCTTACGGAGCAGGAAGGCGGGTTGGCTTACGACTACAGCGTCTATACGCCTAGCTTGAGGAATTTTCTAATTCCGCTTGAGATCATCTATAGGAATGGTTTGCCCGAAGGCTCTTCCGTTTTCAAAAGACTTGAACAGGGAACGGTTACTTTTAGGGAGCTTGGGTTAGATCACTATCCTATGGCTGGTGAACGGTTGGAGAAGCCGATTTTTGATGTAAGCACGAAGCTTGAGGAGCGGGATCGGTATGTGACATGGGAGGAGGCGAAGGGTCTGGCTGGCTTGTCTTACGGCGAGATTGTGGAGATTCAGGGTATGCTTTTGAAGGTGGATAGGTTGATCACGGAGTTGGCGGCTAGGGCGGGTTTGGTGAATGATGATGGGAAGATTGAGTTGGCGTTTGACCCATCTAGGCGGCTTATGGTAGTTGACGTGGTGGGGACTCTGGATGAATGTAGGTTTACTTTGGACGGTTTACATGTCAGCAAAGAAATAGCACGACAGTACTATATGAGAACGGAATGGTACAGAGACGTGGAAGAGGCAAAGAAGAAAGCGCAAGAACAGAGAATAGCAAGCTGGAAGAAACTAGTCACAATGCAGCCACCAAAACTAGACCCAACGCTGAGAGAGACAATAAGCCAAATATACATGGCTGCCTCGAATGAATTAACGGAAAAAGCGATTTTTCAAGTTCCTAAACTCGCAGACATAGTCAAAATCTACAGAAGATTTTCTAGCATCACCGCAGCATGAGCGTCTTGATATAACGACTAATGCCAAAGTCAAGTTCAAACCAACGTCTAGCGGAGATCTCTTCTCAGTTATGTTTATCTGAAACCACCAGTCTAAGAGAAGTCTATGATTTCGATAATCGGCGCAGGCAAAGTTGGAAGCGCAGCTGCATTCAGCATCCTAAGATATCGAATAAGCGACGTTGTCCTCGTGGACATTGCGGAAAACCTAGCTCACGGCGAAGCGCTGGACATGATGCAAGCTGCGCCCGCCATAGAGTTCGACGGAACCATAAAAGGCACAAGCAACTTCAGCGAGATCAAAGGCTCCGAGCTTGTGATAGTAACAGCTGGGCATGCAAGGCAACAGGGCATGAGCCGGATTGACTTAGCCGCAAAGAACGCGGCAATCATCAGATCAATCACCAAGGAAATCGTCAAGTATGCTTCAGACTGCAAGATCATGGTGGTGACTAACCCTGTTGATGTTATGACTTCCGTGGCTTACAGGGAGTCGGGATTTGAGAGAAACAGGGTTTTCGGAATGGGCAACATTCTTGACACGCTCCGCTTCAGATCATACATCGCAAGAGAACTTGACGTCTCAAGAGAAGACGTTAGAGCGCTGGTGATAGGGGAACACGGAGACTCCATGGTTCCGCTGGTCAACTACGCCTCCGTATCAGGAATCCCGATAACCAACCTCCTAAGCACACAGCAGATCGAGAAAGTAGTGAACCTCACCAGAACCTCAGGCGCCGAAGTCATCAGACTCAAGGGGTCAACAACCTACGCGCCAGCGGCAACAATCGCGATAATGGCAGACGCAGTACTGCGCGGAAGAAACCGCCTAATGAGCGTCTCCACGCTTCTTGAAGGCGAATACGGATTATCTGACGTGTCGATAGGTGTGCCCGTAGTCCTCGGAAGAAACGGCGTCGAAAAGATCATAGAGCTCAAGCTGGATTCGGAGACCAAAGAGAAGCTCCGGCAATCGGTTGCTTTGATAAAAGAAGCGTTGAAGCAGGCTGGCTGAAGATAGAATCGTGCCGGGGAGCTTGCCGAGGAGCCTTTGCCATTTCTGAATTGCTAGATGCAGATTCATACTTGTTTTTTTGTCTTTAAAACACTATTTCCGATAACTATTCGTGTTAAACAACATTTAAACCTAGGCATGCTTTAAAAGTGAAACAATCTTGGCAATGCAGGCGGAGGTGAAAAAATGGCGTTAGCATCAAGAGAAAAGATGGTGGCTTTTGCACTCATAGGCTTATGTGCTGTTATTGGAGTAATGTCAGTCCTAACCATCGTCTACTACACCAACGCTAGCAACATCCAAAACCAAATGAACGACGAAAGAAACACCCTTCAAGCACAAATAGAAGACCTTGAAGAAGAAGTAGCGGCTAAAGAAGCCCAGCTCTCAGCCCTCTCCGACCAGATAACCTCACTTAACGCGCAGATAGCTTCACTTAACGCGCAGGTAACGGCACTCACAAATGAAAGAGACTCACTGAGCACGGACGTAACCAACCTCTCACAGCAGACCGAAGCCTTAGCAAAACAGTACCAAGACCTTTATTACGCTGCACTTGACCTTGCAGAAGAAATATACCCATGGGAAGCAACTGTGCCATCGTCTAGAACAGGAATGGGAACCAGCGCACGCATGAGATAAACTTGGCCAAATAAAGGCCACAATTTTTCTTTTTCATATTAATCTTTTTAAGAAACAAGTAACGCTTGTTCGTCTTTTCAGATGGTTACTCATACCTTAGCGCATTCACAGGGTCAAGCTTTGCCGCTTTTCGAGCAGGATA
Organism: Candidatus Bathyarchaeota archaeon; assembly: GCA_029907545.1. Taxonomy (GTDB): domain Archaea; phylum Thermoproteota; class Bathyarchaeia; order Bathyarchaeales; family Bathycorpusculaceae; genus JAGTQT01. Next base: position 37,447 of record JARYLR010000012.1, read on the forward strand.
AAGACCGAAAACCACGCATATGACTATAGCGAATACGAATGCGATCACCGTCCATTCAGGCGAGAAAACAGGGTTAATGCTAAGCCTTTCAGGGTTCTGGGTTCGGTACGCTACTTCGCTACTTTGTTGTGACTGAATAAGATTTGATAGGCCGTAAGCAAATCCATAGGAGATTCCGTAGCCAGTTAACATGCCGATCAAGCCTCCGATCAGCCCTATCAGCATCGCCTCTGCGAGGAACATTGTCAACACAGTGCGGCTTTTGGCGCCGATTGCTTTCAGTATTCCAATTTCACGCGTCCGCTCCATCACGGAAACAGTCATAATATTCATTATCCCTATGCCGGCGACTAGAAGAGATATCGAAGCTATGGACATCAGAAAAATCTGCACAATGTTCAAAATCCTATCTACCTGACGCATGAAAGCCAAGGGCACAAGGACGCTTACTGAATAGGGATTATCAAAAACCGCCTCAACGTTTCTTCCCACCTCTTCTGATTCCTCAATGTCAGCGACCTTTACCAGAATTATGTTGTAGACCTCCCGCTTTACGAGATTAAAGGTCGTGTTCGCCGGCATGAAAGCCCAATAATCGAAATTAGTTATTCCAGAAGTTCCGCTCTTCTCCAGTATCGCAGCCACCTTAAGCTTTTTGGTCACGTTGTAAGGAGCAGCCCCAAACTGGACGGTCACGTTGTCGCCAACATTAACTAGGCGAGTTGACTCGTTAAGAAAACAGGCTTTGTACCCTAACACTACAGTGTTATTTTCTTCAGGTGAAGGTACCGATCCCTCAAGTGGCGCAAGTCTCTCAGGCAGCATCTGAGCCATCTCCTTGAAATTCACGCCCGCAACAGTCAACGCGTTAAGAGGCTCATCTTCCTCATTCAGCAGCCTTGTTCTCGGCAAAGTTATCAACGGAGTAACAGACGCCGCCCCACTCACATTTCGAACTCTGCTGACTTCCTGCGGCTCGAACTCGCCGAGACCCGTGGTAAAGCTGCCGGGGATCACTATGAGGATGTCAAGCTCGAAACCCTGCTGCATCCGGTCTCTTATCTCTAGCCTGAAGCCTTCTCCAAGAGAAGCTAAACCTATGATTGCCGTTATGCCTATGACTACGCCAAGCGTTGTGAAAGAGGTTCTCAGTCTTCGCTGCTTCATGTTTTCCCAAGCTATGGAAATGATTCTGCTAATTTTCATTGGGTGTTCCTCCTAGGCGCCTCTTTTACCGCTTCAACCAGCCCGTCTTTCAAGAAGATCATGCGGTCAGCGGTTTCCGCAACGTGAGGGTCATGTGTTATTATGACAAAGGTCTGTCCCTTCTCCTTGTTCAGCTTCTGCATGAGCTGAACGATTTCCCAGCCAGTTTTGGTGTCAAGATTCCCTGTAGGCTCATCTGCCAAAACAATTTTCGGATTATTGACAAGGGCTCTTGCCATAGCGACCCGCTGCTGTTCTCCGCCACTTAACTCAAAAGGTCTGTGATGCATGCGGGCTTCAAGACCCATCAGCTTCAGAAGAGACGCTGCTTTTTCCAGCCCTTGTTTTTCAGGCGTTCCTGCAATTGTGAGGGGCAGCTCAACATTTCGTAAGGCTGTCAGTCTAGGAAGCAGATTGAAAAATTGAAATACAAAGCCAATTTTACTTAAACGAAGTTCAGCAAGTGCATCGTCAGGCAACTTCTGAAGGCTGTCGCCGTCAACAACGATTTCACCTGAATCAGGGCGATCTAGACCACCCATCAAATGAAGCAACGTTGACTTCCCGCTTCCTGAAGGACCAAAAATCGCCAGAACCTCGCCCTCTTCCACGTCAAAGCTCACTCCCCTTAAGGCGGGGACGACTATTTTGCCTATCTGATAGCTTTTTTGGACTTCTCGAACTTCAAGAATCTTTGCCATAGACGTTGCCACCGCGTTGAAATAGGTTAATGCACGGCTGGTTCTTCTTTATAAGGATTGTTTAAAACTGAAGCAACAGCCCTTGAACCAGTATGCTCACCATGTAGGCGGCAGCCGCAATCAAGAGACTTTTAGACCAAGAGAACTCTGTCAACTGTCTGGTGGCTATTCCGCCGAGAAAAATCGTCCAGAAAAACGTTAGGAGCCCAACTATTCCAACAAGCTGAGAAACCAGACCAATATCCTGAGCAATCTTGTTGAAGATCACTTGAGCCTCGTTGCTCGGGCCGCCGAAAAGCTCCAGCGGGTAGCGGATCGAAGGCAAAGTAGAGTACAGCGCAATGTTTGCCAATGTCTGCACAACCATCGTTATGAGCACGAAGCCTATCACCACAGTGAAAGACCGCAAACTCCCATGTGCACCCAGAAGCCTAGCAAGCATCAACAAGGAGACTGCAAAAAGGATCCAGTGAACCAGAAACTGCACAATGGAATATGCGGCGGAGTAAGCGAGTATGATGTCTCCTTCCTTTTCAAGCGGCGACCTGTAGACGCCTCTAAAGAATAGCCCATCCATGAGTATCGTCATGTTTGTGCTTGACGACAAAGCGAACTCGAACTGCACGACCGTAATGTTTCCCCAGTCAGGTTGCCCGCCGCTTTCTATCCAGCCGCTTCCCGCGCCTAATGGTAGAGTGAAGTTGTTCCACACGGTTTTAGCGGCTGTAGATAGGGCTTGCGTCATGTTGTACTGAAAATAGTTCGCTGCGCCTGAGCTGAGGAGTACGGTTGCGTTAGTAATCGCTGTAGTGTCGGGATAGTTGAGTTTGACTCTGAAAGACATGTTCTTGAAGCCTAAAGCTCCCGTGCAGTTGACATGCCCGATGTCGCTAAGCCGCATCCACGCGTGATAAGTATTGGTTAAGGAGAATTCGATGCTTTTGTTTCCATAGTAGGAGCCGTTGATGTGATCATTATTCTCGCTGACCTCCACGTTTGCGTCAGCCGTCCAGAGCGTGCTGTTTTCAGTCCACGCATCGAACTCTGACGCCTTCGGTAGCGTTTGCTCAGAAAAAGGCTTGGACGCCGTTACATAGGTAAGTCCCACGTTTGAAGCAACAAAAAGAACAAGCACTAAAATCGGTCCATAGTATTTGGGGTTTTGGATGATTTCTTTGAATGCCTTATGTGGGGCGTAGATGACTTTGAATATTCCGAAGGCAAACACCAAGCAAGCCTCGCTCATGTTTTGTTGTCTAGATTATTAAGGGTTTATCACATCCCCGTCTTGAGACGCCTGTAAGTCGCGTAGTCCACGTATTCGATGAAGGGGTTTTGTGCTTGGTAGTGCACTGTCATTTTCTGGCGTTGCCGCTTGTCAAGAATCTGGCTTGTTGCTACAAAAGAGTAAGCATCGCTTCCCGCGCCAGAACCATAGCTTGAGACCAGAATTCTTTCGTTCGGCTTCGCCACATCAAGAACCGCTGCGAGGCCTACAGGTGAAGCGCCTGAATAAGTGTTACCAAACTTAACAACCTGCAGAGACGGCATGTACTGATCCTCTTTGAATCCTAGCTCCTTTGCGACTCTCACTGGAAACTGGGCATTCGGCTGGTGCGCAACAAAATAGTTGACGTCGCTAGGCTGGAGACCTAGACGTTCCATCAGCTTCTTTGCAGCTTTCCTCACATGCTTAAAGTATGCAGGGTCTCCAGTGAATCTTCCTCCATGCATGGGGTGGTGCTCCCCGTCACGTCGCCAGAAATCAGGAGTGTCTGAGGTGCATGAGTACCAGCCTTCTATCTCTGCTATTACATCGTGCCTGCCGAAAATGAAGGCTGCCGCGCCATAGCCCACAAAAAGGTCTAGTTCGCCGCCTGGACAATCTCGTGGAGCAGCTTGCGAATTATCCGAACCTATCACCATTGCGTTTTTGATGTGAGACTTTTCATAGTTAACTAGCGATGCTGCGTCTTTGAACATACTTGTGGCGGCTTTACATGCAAACTCGGTGTCAACTGCGTCAACGCTTTGCACATCTTCCTCTTCTTCCCCAAGCTTCAGAACTTGGGCAACTTTAGAAGCGATAGGCTTCACAGCGTAGGGATTGGATTCTGAGCCAACATATATCTTACCTACATCGGGGCTGGCTATCGCTGAGTGTGTGAGGGCAAGCTTTCCCGCTTCCACCGCTGCGCTTATAGAGTCTTCATCGATGAACGGGACAGAGCGCTCAATGTTTGCCTCCCGTATCCTAAACCGCGAAGTGTAAACGCCGTAGCCAACGATACCCGGCGAATCATATTCCTTGACAGGCTTGCAAACCTCATACACTTGATGAGGATAATACTCGTCTGCAAACGTGAAAGCCAGAGAGATCGTGGGAATTACGTCGCTCTTGTCCACCGAATAGCGTCTTCGAAATCTTGGAACAACATTTCTTCCTTCTAAGGCTGAAAAATCGATTTCTTCGCTGTTCTTGACTAAACGGTCAGTCAGTCTTCCCGGGACGCGGACTTTGCCGTTGTGAAAGCTTATTACTCCGTAAATGTAGTTGCCAAGCTTCGTGAACTTGTTTGTAGGCTCGTTCACCAGCGTGCATGCCTCGAGTTTGCCCATCTCGTAGAAAAGGTCTGTGGCCACCATTTTTCCAAAGCTTTTTCTTCCGCAGTTGCCGCAGTAGTCCCTTATCTCAAAGTATTCTTTTCCGCAGATCTGGCAGCATGTTGCCCTCAGCCTATCGCCGAGGTAGGAGACTCTTCTCTCTATCGGTTCGCTGCTCATGTCTTGTTCCTCCCAAGGATGTAAACGTAGCCCTTCGTCCCAAACCCTTCCAGTTCAAGAGCGCAGCCGTAAACAGGCTCTTTTTCAAACTTAACCTGCCTCTCCCCTGCTTCGCCTCTCAACTGTTTAACCAGCTCGAAGATCTGAGCCCCTCCAGTAGCGCCCAACGGGTTTCCGTCAGCTTTCAGCCCACCGTTCATGTTTATGAAAAGCTTCTTTCCGTCTATTTCGTAGTAGCCCTTGTAATCTCGGCAGCTTTCATATACGGTGAGCCATGCTTTTCCTCGGGGGCAGAAGCCGAGGTCTTCAAGCGAGATCATTTCCATAACTGTTGACTGATCATAAAGCTCAACTATTCCCAAGTCCCAGAGGCTTATTCCCGCTGTCGCGAGAGCCTTTTTCATGGCGAGTTCGGCTACGATGAAATGCGTCAGATCCTCTCTTGCCGGGTATGAGAGGTAGTCTGTTGCGGAAGAAGAGCCAAGGATGTAGACTGGCTTGCTTGCAAACTTTTCTGCGACTTGCTCGTTGACTAGGATAAGGATTGCGGCGCCATCTGATACGGGAGCATAGTCAAAGAGTCCTAGCGGTTTTCTCGCTTCTTTCCTTGCGTTTATGACTTGTTCAACCGTTATCTTTCTCTGATACTGTGCATACTCGTTTTTTGTTGCATGCAGGTGATTTTTAACCGAGATCTGGGCTAAGGCTAAATTGAGCTTCTGCAAGTCTTCTCCTTCAACGCCATGCCTTTTTATGTATGCGCGCAGCATCAGTTCATGGTTCGCTTCCGGAGTGCATCCGGCATAGTAGCTCCAAGGATCTTCTAACAGCATGAGGTCGTCTCTGATTTTGTCCCAGCGGTCAGTCATTTTTTCAATTCCGCCAACAAGAACTATACTGTGTTTTCCGGACTGGATGGCGTTACAGGCGTTTGACAGGGCTGAGCTGAATGAGCGTGTGACCTCCATTGGAACATGAAGTTCGGTGAGTTCGGAGAGAAAGCCTTCTTCCAGTCCAAGCTTGTTGGTTATCGGAAGGAAGTAGTCTGAAAGGTAGCAGGCTTCGAGTGTTTTGCGTTCTATGTTTGCTTCTTGTGATGTTTTGAGCCATGATTCTTCGATTAGTTTTTCGGGTTCTTTTTCGTAGTGTTCTCCGAATTTTGTTCTTCCAACTCCAATTATGGCTGGATGATTCGGCATTATTGTTACACCGTTCAATGTTAATATGCAAATATC
>JARYLR010000013.1 GCA_029907545.1 Candidatus Bathyarchaeota archaeon
CAACTAGAATAGTTTCTAACACTCAATTAAGGGACACTGTGGAACAAGCGTTTCAAAACTAGGAACGCTTGCTCTAATGCTAAAGCTAACGATAAACCAAAGAATTAATTGTCAATCACAGGGTTTTGGCTGGGCTTTGTGTAATCGCTTACCTGACCTAAATTAATGTGTATCAATGTTGGTATCTGCACCTAAAAAGGAGCGGGCCCGCGGGGATTTGAACCCCGGTTCTCCGGCTTTCTTCCGCACTTGGAGCGCCCGGAGGCTTGCGCACCATTTCAAGTTTTGGTTCGGCGCCTTAATCCGTGCTGGGCAACGGGCCCTTCGGCGAATAGTGTTATGTGGCACTGGGATTAAATATTAGCGCAGCAGCAAGTGCCGCGTTGTTCAGTTGGCGAATGCCTTAATAGGCGACTCGAATGACTTTTAGCGTGCGAAGTTGCTTGTTCATGAAGCAAGAGGAGATGGTTTGGGATCTTTCGCAGCTTGTCGCCAGCACTGATCCTGCAGATGTTCAGAGAAGCCTTGAGGAGATGGTAGCCGAGGCTGAAAAGCTTCGAGGCGTTTATCATGGCAAAATAGGCAGCTTAGACACTAAGCACTTGCTTGAGCTTCTAGAGTGTAGGGACACGTACACATTAAGGTTTGAAGGCGCCGTAAAGTACTGCAGTCTCATGTATTCAGCGGATTCAACAAACGATATTGCCAAGCAGCTTTATGGTGCAGCGCGCACAGCGGTCACAAAGTCTGAAAAATTGCTAGCATTTGTGGACATCGAGGTTGGCAAGCTTCTTGCAGAGAAACCTTCGCTTGCCACTGACCCTATGTTAGCTGAGTATAAGCACTACCTCGAGAAGTTACTGCGCAAAGTTCCCCACATGCTTTCAGAAAACGAAGAACAGCTGATCATTGTCAAAGATAAAAACGGCATCAAAGCATGGGAAACCTTGCAAAGCGACTGGCTTTCCACAAGGGTTTTTGAAATAGAGATCAAGGGAGAAAAAAAGACTATGACTTACGGAGAAATCATCGGCCTCTTCCAGAACCCTGATAGGGAGCTTAGAGAAAAGGCCAATCAAATAGTCTATGAAGGGCTAGGGAAAGACGAGATAGTCTGGGCTAGCGCCCTCCGCTCGGTCTGTGATGACCACATGCAGATGTGCAAGATGAGGAAATATCCTAGCCCGATGACTCAGAGCCTAATTGACAACGACATTGATAAACAGGCGGTTGACAGCCTTCTAAACACAGTTCTGAAAAATGTGAGGCTATATCATAGATATCTCACGCTAAAAGCCCGGCTTATGGGGCTGAAAAAGCTGGCTAACTACGATATTAGGGCTCCCTTGCCCTCTGCCCCAGAAACGGAATATCAGTGGGAAGCAGCACGAAAAGAAGTTACAGAAGCCTATGGAGAATTTGACGGGGAGATCGGTGGCTGGATTGAGGAAATGTATACGCGAAGACACATCGACGGCAAAGTGCGAAAAGGCAAGACATCAGGCGCTTTCTGTGCTTCTTGGCTTTCTGGAAAAAGCGCTTACATCTTGCAGAGCTTCAATAAGAGAATGGGTGATCTCTACACTCAGGCGCATGAGCTTGGCCACGCAGTTCACGATTATCTTGCTTCGCGTGCACAGAAGCCTTCTAACTGTGAAGTAGGCAGCTGCATCGCCGAGGTAGGAAGCATATTCGGCGAACTTCTTCTAACTGAGAAGCTGCTTTCTCAAGCAAAAACGAGAGAGGAGAAACAGGCAATATTGGCAATGATTCTGGACGAGTTCGGCATTGTAACTTTCCAAGTGTCGGCGCGCGTTTTCTTCGAGCAAAGCCTGTACAACACGATAGAACAGGGGCAGTTTTTGGATGGAGAGACCGTTGCTGAACTTTGGGTTGCAGCACGAGACAAGATTTATGGCGATTCTGTTACATGGCTTGAGGTTATGAAATGGGAGTGGACTATGAAGCCGCACTATTACATGGCAAACTACAGGTTTTACAACTACCCCTACGTCTTTGCTCAGTTATTCGTGTTTGCCTTGTACAAGCTTTACAAGGAGCAGGGCAAGGCATTTGTTCCAAAGCTGAAAAACCTTTTGGCAGCAGGCTCAAGTAAATCGCCGCGCACGCTTGCCATCGAGGTCGGATTTGACATTGCAGACGAGAAGTTCTGGGAAAAAGGTATGAAGCAGACTGAAGAATTCATTAACATGCTTGAGGAAACCATGTAAACCTCGACAAAAAGGCAGATCTCTCTTCTTTAGGCTTTATCCATCTCAGCAATGTGTCCCATGCATGGAAAAACATGTTTTTCGAGTGTTTTCTGCGTGTTTCGAGTTTGAACGCACAAATACGTTAATATGCCGCGGTGCACTATTAGCTATCGGTAGAACTACTTAGTGAGAGACATAGACAAAGAAAGGTTTGGACCGGTTTTGTTGCATGTTTTTCCAAGAGTCTACTGCAAATATGGAAATATGCGAGGTGAAAAAATGGAAACATTAAAAGAAGAAACAATCAAACCCGTGACCTCTTGGTGCAGGCGTAGCAAGCAGCAGAAGCCATCAGTCGAGGCCACTTTTTATCCGGAGCTTCGTAGATGGGTGCAACACACCATTATTGAAGCAGAGAGACACGGGAATTTTGAAAGAAAAGATCAGCTCCTAAGCCTATTAAAAGATCTTTAGGAGCTGCTTAGTCTGAAGTTTTGTTTTGAATGCTGTTTTCTTGTGTCTAAATCATGAACATTTCTTTGCCCTCCTTCCACCCTGGATCTGTTGCGCCAGAGGGGTGAAGTGGTTAACTATATTCGTCATTTTCAAGATTGGTGACAGTTAATTTTAAAGGCAAAGTTGCTTATGAATATGGCATTAACGTAAAGGTGAACCAAACATGGTGAAAATAGATGGAGTCGAAGTGAAGGAAGGATTTTACTACAGTAAGGACTTTGAGTGGCTGAAGGTTGAAGGGGACAAGGTGCGCGTAGGAGTAACTGACTACGCTCAAAAACAGCTTCGCGAAATCGTCTATGCTGAGCTACCGGGACCTGGAACAGCGATAACCCAGAATACGCCTTATGGCACGGTCGAGTCTGTGAAGGCGGTCTCAGATCTTGTTGCCCCAGTCAGCGGCGAAATCCTCGAGGTGAACACCGAAGTCCAATCAAAGCCAGAGCTGTTAAACGAAGACCCCTTTGGCAAGGCTTGGCTTCTGGTCGTAAAGCCAGCGAATCTGCAGGCTGAACTTGCAAACTTGATGGACTTCAACAAGGCTGTTGAGTGGCACAAAACGCTGGGAAAATAGGCGAGCATTAATGCCTCGACGTATAGTTATAATCGGCGCGCACGCTGCCGGAGTAGACTCAGCCTCAGCGGCAAGAAAAACAGATCGCACCGCGGAAATCACTCTGATAACCGACGAAAAGCATCCTGGCTACAGCAGATGCGGGCTACCTTTCGTCATAGGCGGGCACATTTCTTCATTTCCTAACCTGATTGTCTTTCCGCCAGCTTACTTCCAGATTATGAAAATCAACCTTAGAACAGAAACCAAAGCCACCACCTTGAACACTCAAAACAAAACCGTGGACTTGCAGAGAAAAGATGGTGGATCGGAAAAGATACCCTACGACAGCTTGATAATTGCCACCGGCGCAAGTTCCTTCATGCCGCCGATCAAAGGTAAAGAGAAACAGGGCATCTATTCGCTGCGGACGCTGGATGACGGAGAAGCCATAGACCAAGCTGTCAGAAGCGGCGCCAAAACCGCCCTCGTCATGGGTGCAGGGCTAATAGGGCTTGAAACCGCAATAGGCTTGCAGGAAAGAGGGCTTCAAGTAACCGTGGTTGAGATGCTTCCACAAGTACTGCCTCAGATGCTTGATGCTGACATGGCGAAAACAATTCAGGAAATGCTGGAGCAAAAAGGAATAAACATCGTGGTCGGAAAAGCCGTGGAAGAAATAGTCGGCGCGGAAAAAGCCACCGGCGTGGTGGCAGGTGGACAGCAGTACAATGCCGATCTAGTTGTAAGCGCCTTTGGGGTCAGAGCCAACACGCAGCTTGCTCAGAACGCCGGCATCGCTTTAGGCGACACTAAAGCCATAAAAACCAACGCCCGAATGGAGACAAGCGTCAAAGACGTTTACGCCGTAGGCGACTGCGCCGAATCAGTTCACATTGTCACGCAGAAGCCTACTCTTATGCAGTTTGGAACAGTAGCCGTACGACAGGGAAAAGTTGCGGGCATAAACGCGGCAGGAGGCTACGCATTGTTCACAGGAGTATTAGGCTCTTCAATCTCACGGCTGTATGACATAGACGTAGGGTCAACGGGTCTCACCGAAAGCGCCGCGCAGAGAGCAAGAATCGAAACTATTACGGGAACCATAACATCAAAAACCAAGGCAGACTATTATCCTGGCGCGCTACCTATAAAAGTCAAGCTTGTCGTTGAAAAAGAGTCGCAGAAGATCATCGGTGCTCAGATCATCGGCGGAGAGGAAGTGACTCAGCGTATCAACGCGATAAGCTTCGCTATACAGAAGCAGATGACTGCGCGAGAGTTGGCTAAGGCTGACACGGCATATGCGCCCCCAGTATGCGAAACGTGGGAACCATTGGTCTTGGCTGCTGAAATGGTTCTCATGAAACTTCGCTAACCCCTCATTCTTTTTCCTTTAAATGTGACGCAAAATTAATTAGAAGAACGCTTTCTATATTCAGAAAAACATTTAGAAATGGTGAAATGTAGATGACAATAAAAGTAGGAATCAACGGGTTTGGACGAATCGGACGCCTTCTGTTCAGAGCTGCCATAGAAAGAAACGCAAAAATAGACTTCGTAGCCGTAAACGACATCACAGACTCAAAAACGCTTGCGCACCTGCTTAAATACGATTCAGTTCACGGAAGAGCCCCTTTCCCCGTCGAAGCTGACAAAGACGGCATAATTGTCAAAGGTAAGAAGATACGCACCATAATGGAACGGGATCCGGCGAAACTGCCGTGGAAGGATCTTGATGTTTTCTTAGCAGTAGAGTCTACAGGGCTTTTCACAGACCGAGAGAAAGCCGTAGCCCATATCCAAGCGGGAGCCAAAAAAGTATTGATCTCTGCGCCGGCCAAGAATCCCGATATAACCATAGTCATGGGCGTGAACGATGACAAGTATGATCCAGAAAAACACAACGTGCTTTCAAACGCCTCATGCACCACGAACTGTGTCGCTCCAGTGGCGAAGGTGCTGCATGAAAACTTCGGGCTTAAAACAGGGCTGATGACGACAGCGCACGCTTACACTAATGACCAGAGAATTCAAGACCTTGTCCACTCCGACCTCCGTCGCGCAAGAGCAGGCGCAATAAATATCATCCCAACCACAACAGGCGCAGCCGTAGCCGCAACCCTCGTACTTCCGGAACTGACAGGAAAAATGAACGGCATCGCTCTAAGAGTCCCAGTGCCGAACGTATCCATCGTAGACCTAACATGCGTGCTTGAAAAGAACACGACCAAAGAAGAGATCAACGCTGCCTTCAAAAAAGCTGCTGAAGGACCGCTCAAAGGCATATTGACATACACGGAAGACCCGGTAGTATCGTCAGACTTCAATCACAGCACATGCTCCGCGGCTTTCGACGCCCAGTCAACAATGGTTATCGGCGGCAACTTCGTCAAGGTTCTTGCATGGTATGACAATGAATGGGGCTTCAGCTGCAGAATGACCGAGCTCATCGAGCTTGTAGGCAAGAAAGCTGGCTTCTAGATTCACCGAATCCGACAAGCAAAACTCCACATCCTCTTCAACATTTTTCTCTCTGAAAGAAGGCGAAAAAGATGGAATACCTAACATTAGACGACCTGAAAGTGAAAGATAAAACAGTGCTTGTGAGAGTTGACTTCAACTCCCCAGTTGACCCCGAAACAAAGAAAGTTCTAGACGACTCCAGAATCCGCGCGCACGGAGAGACCACGATCAAAGAGTTAGCGGAAAAAGGCGCCAAAGTTGTGGTTCTTGCGCATCAAGGAAGAAAAGGCGACCCCGACTTCATACCCCTAAAACAGCATGCTGACCTTCTGGGCAAGATCATACGTAAGCCAATCCGATACGTGGACGATGTCTTCGGCGATAAAGCCAAGGAAGCAATCAAAAAACTGAAAGGCGGCGAAATCCTCGTTTTGGAAAATGTGCGAACATGGACAGGTGAAACCAAGGATGGAAAACCAGAAGACCATGCTAAAACAGAGCTTGTGAAGAATCTGGCGCCCCTAGCTGACTTTTTCGTCAACGACGCTTTCGCAGCGGCCCACCGCGCCCAGGTTTCAATCATAGGCTTCACCGCCGTCCTGCCAAGCGCGGCTGGAAGAATCATGGAGAGAGAACTTAAGTCTCTCAGCAAGGTCTTGGAAAAACCGCAGAAACCATGCCTATTCATTCTCGGCGGAGCTAAAGCGGATGACTCCCTTGAAATCTCTAAATATGTTCTCGACAACAACATAGCTGACTACGTCCTCACGGGAGGCGTAGTAGGCCAAGTCTTCCTCGTAGCAGAGGGTCATGACCTCGGCAAACCAACAATGCGATACCTAGAAGAAAAAGAGCTCCTCTGTTTCGTGCAAGGCATAAAAGAGCTAATGCAGAAGCATCCAGACAAGATCAAGGTTCCAGTCGACTTGGGTGCGGAAGCAGGCGGAAAACGCTCAGAAATCTCTGTTGAAAAGTTGCCCTTAGCTTATTCGCTGTTTGATATCGGCGCAAAAACAGTTAACGAATATGCTAGGATGATACTCAATGCGAAGACCATAGTGCTAAGCGGTCCGATGGGGGTTTACGAAAACAAGGAATTCAGCTTCGGAACAAAGAAGGTCTTTGAAGCTGTAGCGTCATCCAAAGCGTTTTCGCTTGCAGGAGGAGGACACACAATAGCGGCATTGCAGGAATTTGGATTATCAAGCAAAATCTCGTATGTAAGCACTGCGGGCGGAGCATTAATAGAATTCCTTATGGGCAAGAAGCTACCGGGAGTTTTGGCTCTAGAACGAGATGCATCCAGAAAAACCTAGTAACCCTTATCCTTTTTTCTTTATTCTCGCGCCATTTTTTCTGTAAAATCAGCTACTTTAAACTCCATTTGCTCTTGATTGTGCTGGAGCGTCTCATATATCCGCAGCGTCTGTTCTGCAGCCTTTCGCCAAGTAAAGTACTGAAGCACTCTTTTTCTCCCGTTCTCGCCCCATCTCTTCGCTCTCTCAGTATCTGAAAGCACTTCTTTTAAGCCCCATGCAATGTCTGCTGCATTTCCACCGTTTACGTGAACCCCGTTCTGATTCGGCTCAGCAGATACGACCTGCTCTCTGAAGCCGACTACTCCCTGGGCGCCTACGACTATGGGTTTCGCCATCGACATCGCTTCGAGGCTAACTATGCCGAAAGGCTCGTAAGTTGATGGGAAAATACATACGTCAGAAGCGGCATAGTGCAGAATGCGTTCTTCTTCGGGGACAAACTCGAACCGGCAAACCATGTTACCGTTGATTCCGAGACGGTTCGCTGCCTCTACTATGTCGTTCTGCTGTTCGCCTTTCCCCAAAATAACAAGCTTCGTCTTAGGATACTCCTGCAAAACCGTGGGCATTGCCTGAACAAGGTTCGTGATACCCTTCACCCATGTCAGTCTGCCGAGAAACAGAATCATTTTTTCATCTGGCTTTATGCCATATCTCTCTCTTACTGCTTTGACCTTCTTTGCATCGCACTTCTCCGGGTTATAGCGCTCAGGATCCACGCCATTCCATACCACGCTGATCTTTGATTTTGGCCATCCATGCCTCGCCAAGTCTTCCTGCATGGCGTGGCTTACGGTTACTATTCGGTCAACTTTCTGAGCCGTCGCCCATTCCAGATAGGAGACAACTTCAGAGCCTTGACCTCCGCTTCTTCCCCATTCTGTGCTGTGCACGTGAAAGGCTACGGGAACTTTGGTTTCGTTTTTAGCTATAATACCTGCTACGCTGCTTAGCCAGTCGTGGACGCATACAATGTCGTAGTTGCATTTTTCCTTCTTGAGCATGCTGTTGATAAACTTGGTGGCGCAGAGAACGTTGTAGATGAATATGTCGTTGAACATGCGAATGTTTGTGCCCCACTTTTTCAAATCGTCGATGACGAACATTGGAAAAATGTTGCTTGCGTCAACGATAAGGGGGCGGTGAACTTCGACACCTTTTATGACTTCACGAGTTTTTAGGTTTCCCGGATTTAGCGTGAATACCGTGACATCATGTCCCATTGCAACAAACTCGCGTGTAATGTAATCTGCGTATGTGCCTAAGCCGCCGACAAGGGCAGGAGGATACTCCCATACGAAAAAACCTATTCGCAAAGACATGCACCGCTATTTTTGAGCAGCAAAAATCAAAGACACCGCGCCTCGAAGGATGTTAAGAAGGAGCTAGTTGGAAGGTTCTAGAACAGTTTGATTTTCCGTTTCTGGGTTTCTTTGGGTTCCTGCTTGAATGGTTCTTCAAGTTTTGGTTCTTCGGGCTCTGGCTGCAGGAATTCTGGAGGCGATTCCTGCGGAGGTTCTGTCTCAAGCGGCGGGGTTGATTCTTCCTTCTTTTCTGGTGGGGATGCTTGTTCTTTCTTTTTTGAGGTTTTTTCGCTTCGTTTTTCAGGAGCTTTGACTCCTTTGGGTTCATAGGGTTTTTCAGGCGGGTTCCATGTAAAAATGGGTTGGAGTCGCAGACCTTTGTGGTCTCCTAACTTGAGGTATTCCCACTCATATAGGTCAATGCGCATCCCCTTCATGCTTTCTACGGCATGTCGCATGGCTTCTGAGAAGCTTGGTGCGATAAGAATGAGGCGTGGTTTTTCTTTGTCGTCGATTTTGTGCTTATTGTAGGTTGCTTTCAGAAATGATTTGAACTTGTCAGCGTAGTCCATGCTTTGGATTCCTTGTATCAGCATGGTATCGTCTTCGTTAACGTTAATCTGGAGAACTACAAGCTGCCCATTGTCATCGTGGCATAGCACGTCAATCTTTGTTCTGTCATTGATTAGCACGTTGTTGCAGATCACGGTCAAGTTCTTCTCGATCTGCTCTGTTTCCTTCGCTATCATTTCCGCTAGCTCTTGCTGGCTTTCAATCTTTAACTTTTCAATTGACACTAGAGTTCACCTTGCTGTTACTATGGAAGCTAAGTTTGAATAAATAAGTTATGAACTCAGAATACGAATCCAACTTAAGCATAGTTGAAAATAGCAAATGAGAAATAACTGGTAAATCCATTAAGGAAAAGAAGAGGAAAAAAGACGTTGACGGACATAGTTCTGGTATTTGAGGTTCATCAGCCTTTTCGGCTAAAACGCAATTTTTTCTGGGAAAACCAGCAGTTCAAACGTATGAAGAAAAAACAGTTTTTTGACTACTATTGTGACCGCGCAGTAAACAGGGAAATCTTTGAAAGAGCATGCAGAAAATGCTATTTTCCCTCAAACCAAATAATACTTGAATCAATCGACAAGCACAAACGAGAGAAAAAACAAGCCAAGTTCTCATTCAGCCTCTCCGGCGTCTTCCTCGAACAGTGTGAAATGTTCAGCAAAGACCTTTTGGAAACATTCAAGCAGCTTGCCAAGACAGGATGCGTCGAGTTCCTAAGTCAAACCTACTATCACTCGCTAGCCAGCCTCTACCCAGACAGAAGCGAATTCACCGAACAAGTGAAGCAACATCAGCAGATAATGCGTGACTTGCTTGGCTACACGCCCAATGTTTTCGAGAACACCGAGCTGCTTTACAACAACGCCATCGCGAGAACCGTGGAAAAACTCGGGTACAAGGGAATTTTCACCGAAGGCGTAGAAAGAATATTGCATGGAAAGTCACCAAATTATCTGTATACACCAAAAGACTGCCGGAAGCTGAAGATACTTTTACGAAACTACAAGCTCACAGATGACATAGGCTTTCGTTTTTCTGCAAGATGGTGGAGCGAGTGGCCTCTGAAAGCCGACAAATACTCAAGCTGGCTTGCCGCAACGCATGGCAACTGTATAAACGTGTTTCCTGACTATGAGACCTTTGGAGAACACCATTGGCCTGAAACAGGTATCCATGATTTCTTGAGACATCTGCCAGATGAAATTCTGCGCTGGTGGCATCTGCACATGGCAACCCCCTCAGAAGTTGTCGACAAGTACGTGTCCACTGGGGAAATCGATGTTCCAGAGCTAGGTGGAACTGTTTCTTGGGCTGATTTGGAAAGGGATGCAAGCTGCTGGCTTGGGAACACTATGCAGTGGGCATACTACACAAACGTAAGGAGGCTTGAAGCGCTTGTTAAAGAGAACGGAGACAAAGAGTTCCTAAAGATGTGGCGCTACTTTCAGATAAGCGACCACCTCTACTACATGTTCACTGCCGGAGGAGGACCTGGGGAAGTTCACTCTTATTTTAGCCCCTACGGCTCGCCAATAGACGCCTTTGTAGGAGCACAGACCGAGATTCTTGACTTCGAAAACAGAGTTAGAGCGGCATGCATCGCTGCAGATGAGCCTTTCCTCTTTTTTTCAGACGTGGGAGAAGAACACTTTACAGGCATAATAGCATGGAGCCTGAAAGGGTTCCCAGACGCGATTAAAAGGGTCAGCGTCGATTCCATCGAGTTTCACATCAAGCGGGGAGACTTAGAAAAATGGGCAGAGAAGTCTTTCAGTGATGATGCCTTGGCTAAACGCTTAAGGAAGCTGAGGCTTTCGAAACTGAAGGGAGAGCAACTTAGGCAAGCTGTAGCTAAGGTTTTCAAAGAAAGATTCGATGAACTCAAGAATCAAGCACTGTAGTCCGAGCGTGCTTTTGAAAGAACATGCACACTCTTTTATAAGAAAACATATACTAAGAGCATAAAGTCATTCGACAGGTGAGTTTATTGAGAGAGGAGCTTCCGCTTTCGGAAAAGATACTGCAGACACTCCATAATCTCTGCGCTACAGCTCCGGATTTAGCTAGACGAAGCGAGGAGCTGTCGCAAGTTCTTCAAATTGATCTAGGTGAGATTGAAAGGATTCTTGACAACTATAAGGCCGAGGGCTTCGCGGAAAGCTTCGTAGACAACGAGGGCAAAAAGCGCTATTATCTTACTGGTAGCGGGATAATAAAAGTCTGTGGGCTTTTCACGTAGTGAATAAACGATGCTTGTGGTAATCTTTTCGTGGGAATACCCGCCAAGAGTTGTCGGACAGCTCGCCGAACACGTGAAGACGCTTGCTGTGGAGCTTGTGAAGAACAAAGTAAAGACTTACGTGGTTACTTATCATGATTATTTAACTGGAGGGCATGATGACAAGGACGGAACAAGAACAGTTCGCGTGAGCAATCCTGTGCGTACACATATAGGTGTGCTGACATGGGTCTTAACTCTGAATCAGGAGGTCGAACGTGCAGCAGCCAACATCTATTATGCTGAAGGCAGAAACATAGATTTGATAGATGCACATGACTGGCACTTTATTCCAGCCGCCGTGACTTTAAAGAAGGCTTTGAGCATACCGTTCATCTACTCCGTGGAAAGCTTGGAAGAGCATCGTTCCCATGGCGCAAACTATCCTTTTAACATGGCTATCAAAAGCATCGAATGGCTAGGCATGTATGAAGCCAGCCAACTTATCGTAAAATCAGAATGGATGCGTGACGAAGTAATACGCGTCTACAAGGTTCCTTCAGAAAAAATAAGGGTGATCCCGCCGAAAACTTCGCAATGGATCAAAAACTCCTTGGAAGTCTATCAAAAAGCCAGCGGAGGCGCGGTTGTCGGTTGAGCCGAGAATTGCGTGTGATCATGCTTTCTTGGGAATTCCCGCCGAGAATTATCGGAGGAATCTCGCCCCATGTCTATTTCTTGTCAAGAAGTCTAGCTAAAAACGGTGTTAAGGTTTACGTGGTAACCTGTGACTTTCCAGGTGCGCCACAACACGAGAATGTTGATGGCGTTGAGGTTTATCGTGTGGATTCTTACAAGAATCCGTCGCCTGACTTTGCGACTTGGGTTTATTTGATGAATGTGAACATGCAGAAGGAAATCGCGGCGCTTGTGAGAAGCTTAGGCGGCGGAGTTGACATTTTTCATGCACATGACTGGCTTGTGGCTACTGCCGGAGTAGGGCTTAAACATGTTTTCCGCAAGCCTCTTTTGGCAACTGTGCACTCAACCGAAATCGGAAGAAGAAACGGCATTCATTTTGACTATGAGAGGATGATTCACGAAACAGAGGCATGGCTGACATATGAAGCGTGGAAAGTGATATGCTGTAGCGATTATATGGTTTCGCATGTGCAGTGGGCTTTCGGCCTCCCCCGTGACAAGGTAGTCATGATTCCCAACGGCGTCAACGTAGATGTGTACACAAAAAGTGTGCATGGCGACATGTCGCTGTTCAGAAGTAGATTTGCCCTGAAAGAGGAGAAGATCGTGCTTTTCGTTGGAAGGCTGGTCTACGAGAAAGGCGCACATGTTCTAGTTAACGCAGTCCCGAAAGTGCTGGAGAAGGTCAACGCCAAATTTATAATTGTCGGAAACGGCTACATGAAAGATCAACTCTCGGCACTTGTTAGAAACATGGGCTTAAGCCACAAGGTTATGTTCACGGGATTTGTGGACGACGAGACACTTAGAGCTCTGCAGAAATGTGCCGATGTGTCGGTTGTGCCCTCACTTTTCGAGCCTTTCGGAATTGTCGCCCTCGAAGCCATGGCAGCAAAAAGTCCGCTTGTGATTTCAGACAGTGGAGGCTTGTCAGAGATCGTTGAACACGACGTAAACGGCGTTAAAGTCTATCCTGGTAATCCTGAATCGCTTGCATGGGGAATAACTAGAGTGCTTACAGATGATGGATATGCAAATTGGATAAGGAAGAATGCGTATGAACGGGTTCGAGAAAAATACGATTGGGACAAAATAGCACAGCAAACCAAGGACACCTACAACGGGGTCTTAGGCGAGTATTCAAAAAGCTTCTGGGCGTGACCTTTTGAAAAGGCTTCAAAAGCAAAGCAGACCTGTGGTCAGAGCGGTTGGAGGTTTCTATGGATACTTTATTCTAATTGCTTTCTCCCGGCACACATCCGCGCACTTCATGCAGTAGATGCACTCCGGATGACTAAACTTCTCCCACGGCAGCTCCAGTATTGGGACACGCATCGGGCAGACGGCAACACAATCACGACAACTTGCCTTTGCACATTTAACGGGGTCTCTGCGCATACCTAGGAAGCTGAATCTGTTCATCACAGCCATAAACGCTCCATGAGGACATATGTAGCGGCACCAGCCTCTAGGAACAAGCGCAGCGAAAACCAGAACTAGAATCATGATGACTAGCTGTGCCCAGAAGAGCGCCGGCAACGCGGGGATCTCACTTAGGATATCCAAGAAGGACTTTTCAAACAACGCAACATGGAAATATCGGATTCCTTGGGGTAAGGTTGCAAATAACGTTTCAGCAGGGCTTATTGCCGTGAATGGGATACGAGCAAAGACTCCTAAAGCATTTTCGTATCCTCTGCTTACCTTTGCAAGCTTCGAAGCAGAGAAAGTTACACTAATAAATAGCGTGAGGACCAGCACTAGGTATTTTCCATATAGCAAGGTGTCATGGGTTCGTGGCGCCACTTCTCTTTTCTTACGTTTAATGAAGCCGACTAATTCCTGTATGAAACCGAATGGGCAAACCCAGCCGCACAATGACTTGCCAATCAAAACCCCGGTTATCAGAAATGATGCGAGCGCAAGCCATGGGAAAGCAACTTCGTAAAACCCCAACTGTATGGCGGTTAGTGCGTCTCCAACGGTGTTTTGCTCCAATCCTCGTGTCCATAAAACTGGAAGCAATAAGGGTAATGAACCGAGGTTGAATACTACTGCGCTGAAGAATATGAACGATAGAAACTGAACTATCCGCCGGTACGTGTTATACTTCTGCAGTTCTTGTTTGATTTTGTCCTTCTGCAAACTCGCGCCCCTTTCATGCGATTAACGGAAGTCTCAGTTATTTATTTTCCTATAACTTAAGATTTCTCACCTATGGTCACGATGACAGATTCCCTTATTCGACGTGACACCCTTGTTCATGGAAAACTTGTCTAGCACAGGCTGAGCTAAGAAAGGCATGGATGCAAGAAAAAGAGGAGGGATGTTTAATTTCGCTGGTTGCCGGAGAGACCTTAAGCTTTATGAGCAAGCAGTTTTATCTGTCCAGCGAAATTAAACTCGTTTTGCACTTTTTCCAGTTCAAGTCTGCGAAGTAAACCGCAGCTTGAGTAAATGTCTTCTAAAATCTTCTGTTCAATGACTTGGGCGCCTGAATGTAAGAATTCCTCAAGGCCTGTGGCGAAAATGTCGATTTTTTCGGTTATCTCTTCCCTCTTTATGGAATACTTGTTCTCGAGGTATTTGTATATCAGGGAGGTTGCTTCTTCTCCGAAGACTTGTTTGAGAACCTTATCTACTATTTTTACGATTTTGTCTTCGTTTGTAGTTTGAACTATTTTTTCCATGGTCTCGCCGGCAGAACAGTATCTTATATATTGCGACTTAATAAGCCTTGTCGTATACTCGCATAACACAACTACACAAAAAAACCATGCCAAACCAATGTCACATAAAATCAGAAAGATTCATCTGTTGAACTCTTTCTGGATCAGCCTTACCAGAGAAGTTCTCCTCAAAAAGCACAAGCTGCCCATAAACACCATCATAGCCAGGAATCACCCTAATCTTGCCTTCTCTAACACGCACTATTGCATCTGCAAGCTTCGCATCAACCACCTTGTCAAGCTCTTCCAGCGGAGCATCAAGCAACACCGAATACTCGTTTCCAAACTTGCCAACCAAAGAATTATACACACTCCAAACTTTCTGGGTAGATGGAGAATCAACACCGAGAAACGCACATATAATCTCAGAAAGCGGAAGCAATCGGATAAAGCCAGCAACACCTTCAAGTTTAAAACCAAACGGACGATCAGCCAGCTCCTCAACACGCTGTTCAACACCTTTCGTCAGCATTCTGCGGCAAACAGGACACATGTTACCAAGCTTTTGGGCTTCTTTAGGAGACAGAGAAACATGGCAGTTTCTGTGGCCAGTCCAATGATATTTCCCATAAGCAGGATCAGTTTCTATTGTAAACCTGAACCTGCCTGTGTCTTTCAGGCGTATTGCCTCTACGATGTTGCGGTAGCTTGGCTTTTCAAGTTCAAAAACGTTGGCTTCTCTTCCGATTCGCCATGGCCAGAAACTGTGGCTGTCGCTGTTTGAAACCAAAGTAAACCTGTCGAGCACACTGAGACGCCAGTTCATAGGGGGGTCAGAAGAAAGCCCCGTTTCCAAGGCGTGGATGTGCTTGGTCATGTCTTGGTAGCAGTCTTCGATGCTGTCAAAGCCGTTGAAGGCGCCGAAAACGCTGAACCAAGGGGTCCACGCGTGGGCTGGAAAAACCATGTTCTCGCTTGAAAGCGCCATCACCTCTTCTACAAGCAACGGCGCATCCATATTCAATGTTGGTCTGCCATCTGCTGCTAGATCACCGTATCTTGTCAGTCTATCATTGATTTGCTCAGCGGTCTCTATTGTAGGCGTTAAGATAACGTGGTGGATCTTTTTCACGTTGTTTTGGAAGGTGAACATCGTGCTTACTTCCGAGGTGATCATGAAGTACATTAGAGAGTTAGGCTCTTTCGCTAGCTTGTATAACCTAGTTTCCGAGTCCAGTACCAGATTTTCTTTCAGCTCCCTAAGCCATGCAGGATGTGTCGAGTCACCTGTGCCGACAACATGCAGCCCCTTGATCTTCGCAAAGCGTGCTATTTCCTCAGCAGACATTTTCTCGCTTGTAGCACGGCTGTAGCGGCTGTGAATGTGAAGGTCAGCTATCACTCTCATCTTTTTTGTTCTCCGTTTTCTCCAGATACTTTTCCAGCCGTCTTTCCCAGTCCACTTTAAACATGACTATAAAGACTATTACAAGCAAAGCGACTGCTAGAATCATGCCTATCGCGGCTGAAGCCCAATCGCTGTCAACACCGAAAAAGCCGCGAATTACCTGAATTGAAAGACGGCCGCTGTAGGCAACAATGAAGTTCATACAGATCTTGCCGATCAACGCGGGAATAAATGCTTTGATGACATTGTAACGCATAACACCTAGCGGTATAAAAATCAAGTCATCCGGCAAAGGTAGCAGAGCAAAAACAAAAATTACAACCCATCCAAACCTGTTAAAAGCCCTAGTAAGCACATCCATTTTTCTCTTGTACCTTTCGCTTATGGCTTTTCTTCCGCCAATTCCCAGCAGATACCCCGAGAACTCTCCTAGCGCGGAGCCTGCTCCAGCTACAAGCGCGATCAAGACAGGATCGAAGGCCGTTGTTCCTCCCAGAGTGAAGATGACTACTGTGTATGGAATGGGGAAGAAGATGGATACGGCGCCGATGAAAGCTATTAGGAAGACGCCGAAATAGCCGTACTGAACTGAAAGCGCCTGCATCCAGTCAATTAGATCTTGGAACTGCAACCTGAAAGCTTCCCTGCAATACTGTAATCGTGAGACTTAAAGAAGTTATCATGGTAAACGCCATGTTTAAATCAAACTAGACATAGAGAGAGAATAAAAACAGGTTCTGAGGGAAGACGAGTTGCCAGCAAAGAAAGAGCAAATCTGGATATCGAGAGAACTCGCCAAATGCAGCGGCTGCAGAAAATGCGAAATCGCGTGCTCCCTCTTCCACGAAAAACGCATCTGGCCGGAAAGCTCAAGCATACGCGTTTTCATGCTAGTTCCAGGCGCCGAGTTCCCGCACTTGTGTGCTCAATGCGAAGATTATCCATGCGTGAAGGTGTGCCCTTTCAACGCGCTTTCCATAAGCAGCAAAACCGGAGCCGTTCTCGTAAACAAAGAAAAATGCACAGCATGCGGAAAATGCATAACTGCTTGTCCGGGCAGGATTCCTCATATGCATCCAAAGGAAAGGCATGTCGTGATATGCGATCTCTGTAATGGTAGTCCACAATGTGTGAAAGTATGTCGGGAAGGCGGATGGAACGTTCTTAAAACTGTTTCCAGAAGAAACATGACTTACGCGCTTTATGCCCGCAAGCCAGAAGAGATTGCGCGTGATTTAGCGGTCAAGTTCTACGGCGAAAAAGGAGAGGGATTCGTATGATAAAGGGCTACGCTGGAAAATTTCTCGAAATCGATCTGACAACCCAGAAAATGAGGGAGACAAGTTTCAGCGACGAAATCCTAAGCGACTACATGGGCGGAAGAGGGCTAGCGGCGAAAATCCTCTGGGACAGGCTAGGCCGCAGGTGGAAGGAAGTAGATCCGCTTGGTTCAGAAAATATTCTTTTGCTCTTGGCTGGTCCGCTCACAGGATATTTTCCAGGAGGCAGAATCTGTGTTTCCGGAAAGTCTCCACAGAGCAATGGTGTGATAGGGTCAACGGTTGGCGGCGAGTTCGGGGTTGAGTTGCGGTGTGCTGGATATGATGGCTTGATAATAACTGGCCAGTCAGAAAAGCCTGTATACTTGTTTGTTAAAGACTCTGAAACTGAGATTCGCGATGCCGGCCACGTTTGGGGCAAAGATGCAAAGCAGACTGTTACCATGCTGACGAGAGAGTGCCGAGGCCTTCTTAAGAAGAGGTTTCCGCTCTATGGCGAATGGAAAGAGCCTGCGCTTGTCTATATTGGTCCAGCTGGAGAAAACATGGTTAGGACAGCGGTGGTTGCTGCAAAATGGACTCATGCAGCTGGCTACGGCGGGTATGGTGCCGTTATGGGTTCAAAGAAGCTTAAGGCGGTGGCTGTCAAGGGCACTGGACCATTACCGGAAGTAGCGAACATCAGAAAAGTTGAGAAACTTATAGGTGAGCTGTGTGAAGGCGTTTATGAGCATGAGCTTTGGCGGCGTTGGGGAACAGGCTCCGGCGGCTACGAGGTAGGTGCGCGAACAAGCTCTGAGCCTGTGAGGAATTGGCAAGAGGAGTGGCATGACGAGAAAAGCTTTGGCGTTGACCAGTTTGAGAACAAGGTCTGGGTAAAGCAGTGCTGGAGCGATTTCGGCTGCCCAACGAACTGCCTAAAAATCTCAGTAGTCAAATCAGGAAAATTCAAGGGCGCGATAACCGATAATCCTGACTATGAACTGCAAGCGTATCTCGGCCCTAACCTAGGAGTCTTTTCGCCGGAGGAAAACGTGTTCTTAGCAGCTGTGATTGACGACTTGGGTCTCTGCGGAATACAGACAGGCAATGTTATGGGCTTCGCGGCGGAACTGTATCAAAGGGGGATCTTGACAGAAAAAGACTTGGACGGCATCAAGCTTACGTGGGGTGATACTGAGGCTTTTGCAGCATTAGCCAGAAAGATAGCCTACCGAGAGGGGCTAGGCAACATACTCGCGAAAGGAACCTACCGTGCGGCTTTGAAAATCGGAGAAAAGAAGAAACTGAGTTTGCTTCAGTATGCTGTGCAGTCTAAGGGCGTAGGAATAGGTGCTCACGGAATTCGCAGCCGGAAAGACTATCCAGAAATAATCGCGTATGCTTGCTCAGTCCAAGCCGGAGACCACACGTCAACAGCAAGCCTGCCAATAGACGGTGGAGGAAGCGAACTGATGGAAATCTTCAACGACTCAGCGGTCTACTGTAACTTTAACAGTTTCGGCATCCGCCGCAACCTCAGATTCGAGTTCTACAAGGCTGTGACGGACTTGGAGCTTACGCAGAAAGACTGGTGCATGAAGAAGGCAATGAAAACCCTGCAGCTACAGAGAGCCATGCTTCTGCTGGGCGGACCAGACGCACAATGGACACCGGAGAAGCACGATGATAATCCGCCTAGATTCTACGAGCCGTTGCCTTCGGGGCCATACAAGGGAAAAAGCGTTGACAAAAAAGAGGTGCAAGAGGAAATACACAGATATTACAAGGCGGCTGGCTGGGACAAAAAGGGTATACCGAAATCAGAAACGC
This sequence comes from Candidatus Bathyarchaeota archaeon, assembly GCA_029907545.1. Classification (GTDB taxonomy): domain Archaea; phylum Thermoproteota; class Bathyarchaeia; order Bathyarchaeales; family Bathycorpusculaceae; genus JAGTQT01. The sequence continues at coordinate 19,034 of JARYLR010000013.1, forward strand.
TTCGTAGGCTGGAACTCGTGGATGTTGATAAGGCTTTGAAAAAACCGACGCTGAGAGTGGTTAACAGAAACTATGATGCCAATACTTAAATAATGAAACTTCCACAATCACTATCCATCAGACATTAAGGTTGTGAAAGATTTGGCTGACCAGAAAAAGTGGGCTGAAAAGCTCAGTTCACAGTGCGGAGTAGACGCAAAAACCTTGGAATCGGCTTTGGAAGAGCTTAGCGAAAGCTGCTATGGTGATGCTGCCACATCGAAGAAAGTCATAGAAGAACTCGCGTTGAGCTGCCATATGAGCGCGGAAGACTTGAGGAAGTTCATAAAGGATGTTTCGAAGAGCTGCCCGATGGATGCGAAGAAGCTGCAGCAGGAAGTTGCTCAGGCAGGCGGACAAAAAGAGCGGGCATTCCAAGCAATAGGCAGAGTTGCAAAAAGACCTATCTAACCTTCTCTCCTTCTCATTTTTAGAAACCTATTCTTTAGACAGATTGTGCTGGTTCCACTTACCGTTAATGCTTCAAGCGGGTTACGCTTTTTATCGGATAAAGCAAGGCTTATACAAGGTTTCTTAGACCAATATTTAGTGAAGAGCCGAGTGTAGTTGCCATGTTCACGAGACGCAGAAAACTGCCATTGGCTCTACTAATTGTTGATTTGATTATAGTAGCGTTAGGCATTATCTGGTTATCCTTACTTAGGTACTTTCAATCATTAGAGCTTGCCTTGATAGTGATTATGTTCGTGGTGGCCCTTTTCATTGTCCGTTTAGTAATTTATCCTAGTTTTATAAGCACACGGCCTTCCCAAGACAACATGTTTAAGAATTGGACTAGAAAGCACTGGGCAGGGTTCTTTTTAGTACTTGCCGTAGCTGCGCTACTGCATTATTGTTTGTCTTGCGTTATTTTTTCTTATCCTCATTTGGTGCGCTCCTTTATATATACTTCAATTTGGCTTCTGATAGTGGTGATTGCCGCTCTCATTTACTCGAAAAAAGAGGGAACTGAAACAGTGTTGCGCTAACAGATCTTTTAAATGCCTAGATTACGTGTAGTTCTTTTCCAATTTTTTCGAACTTTTCAATAGCAAAGTCCAAGTCTTCTCGGGTTAAGGCAGCGTTCATTATGGTTCGTATACGTGCTTTGTCCCGTGCAACCATCGGATAAACAATGGGCAACGCAAATATGCCTTCCTCAAACAGTCTTGCACTCAGCCTCTTGGCTAGTCCACTTTCGCCTACTATCACAGGGGTTATAGGCGTTTCACTGTTTCCTATGTTGAATCCCAGATCACTCATGGCTTTCTTAAAGTAGCGCGTGTGATCCCAAAGAGTTTTGACATGCCGGGGTTCGGTTTCCAAAACGTCAATGGCAGCTATGCATGCAGCAGCAACAGCAGGTGGATGCGAGCCACTTAGAAGCCATGTCCTAGACTTGTTGTAGGCAAAGTTCACCAAGTCGCGAGAACCGGAAACGTGTCCTCCTACCACTCCGAAAGCCTTAGAGAAAGTGCCCATCTCCACGTGCACTTTGTCGCGTCCAAGCTTGAAGTGGGAAACTATTCCTCTTCCGCCCTCACCGAGCACTCCTTCGCCATGGGCGTCGTCGACGTAGACCATGGCTCCGTGTTCAGCGCCAAGCTTTGCTATGCCGTCTAGCGGTGCGATGTCGCCATCCATTGAGAAAACGCCGTCGGTGATTATCAGAATCCTTCGGTAAGGCGGATTGTGCTTTTCTGCTTCTTCGAGTACTCTCTGCAGGTCTTGTACATCTGAATGCTTGTAGACGGCTCGTTCACCATGTGACAGTCTGACGCCGTCTATGATGCTTCCGTGGTTGAGTTCATCGCTGATTATGAGGTCTCCTTTGCCTCCTAGTTGCGGAATTAATCCGGCATTGGCGGCGAAGCCTGTTTGATAGACCAGAGAAGCTTCAGCATGCTTGAATTTGGCAAGGCGTTTCTCAAGTTCTATGTGTATGTCCATTGTGCCGGCGATGGGGCGAACTGAGCCTGAGCCTGCACCATGGGTTTGCACGGCTTTGATGGCGGCTTCCTTCAGCTTGGGATGGTTGCTTAGGCCTAGGTAGTTGTTGGAACAGAACATTAGAACCTTTTTGCCGTCAACCATGCACCATGGTGTGCTTGGACCTTGCAGAATGCGAAGTTTCCAGTCAAGCTCGTTTTTCACCAAATCCTCGAATTCTTCACGGAGAAACGCTGTTGAACTACGCATCTTGCTGAACCTCTGTGCCCTTTCTAGAGAACAATTCACCCTCTTAAACTCTTTTCCTAATAACCTGCCAAAACAAGGTTAGTTAGCCGATTAAGATAATGTTTGGAAGGTAATACAGCGCGGTGACGTTAGTGTATACTGCTCCTCCCCATCCAAAAGTGTGATCCCAATAGGAATTAAGTCCGTCTTTTGAATACGCAAAAATCACATCTGTCCATATGACTTCGCTTGTTTTAATATAACGAGGATAACTCAAATATGAATGCCAGCCAACGCGCCCAATATTATACTTACTCCATGCACCAAAAAACTGCAGAAACTTCACAGTGTTAGGAAGAGGTAGCGGTCCCAAAGCTCTACCGCAGATGCCTGTCATAAAATAGTGGCATGCAGTTTCGTTCGGAGTGTATTGCTTAAGAAGCCATGTTATTCCATCCGCCTTCACGTATTAATCCAATGTCGCTTCTGTCCATTGCATAGTTAGAGTAATAGAAGAGTTTATCGTGAGGCCGGGTATAATTGCAGTCCAGCTGTAGATGGATTTTGCATATCCGGGCAAACAGTTTACCCATTCGTGTCCTTCAAAAACTTCCGCATAGACCTATGGCTGTGACATGTAAGGAGTCAGCAAAAGATCAAAAATGTATCCCCAATCAATAGCATTGCATCCTCCATGTATGCTGCGGTCCTTGCGCAGCAATTCCAGCAGCCAACCAATTATCGTGTTGAATCACAGATTTGTTTGTTTCCTTAAATGAGACAGTTACGCTTACTGCGTTTGCGCGACCTACTGTTTAATTGCCTAAGAGGTAGTCTGTTGTCATATAGTATCCTACATAGGACTGACTGTTTTGGTTTCCATCGACCCAAGATTCAAGCAGTGATTCACAATCCATGACTAATGGACTACCGAGTCCTTTCACCGAAAAAGGGAACGAAGATGTAAGCAATCAAAGAACCAATATGAGATACAGAATGCGGTTCTTGGGTGTTACCATGGTTAATCCGCCTAATTATCTTGATGTTTAGCTTAAAAGATTTTTGACGGCTACACACCATCCGCTTTTGCTTATTCATCAATCCAAAGACCCACGTAGATGAATAATCATTAGATCCTCAGGAGAAAGTCTAATACTTGCGACCAAACATAAAACATTAGTCTTGTGGTGTACCATGCGTTACATCGAGGTTGGAGCATTTATATCGTCACTTACATTTATATCGTCTTTCTTTGCCATGTGGTCTATAGATTCATCTTGGCGTCTTGTCGCTATACTTGAAGAAAATTCGTTACATTACATTGACTATGTCAGGAATACATTATTTTTTTAATTTTTCCCCAAGCACTAGGGATTGTTTTTAGCAGTGGGATACAAGAAACAATCAACTCGATCGACCAGAAACCTTCCTAAGTGGACTCTTGCAATAATGGGTGGAATTTTTCTTTCGTGGGGGGTCTTTTGCTTCTCCTACTGTACAACGCATATGACCACAGTATTGCAGCCGCAAGCTATTTGGGCATCCAAGGAATTGGTAATCTTATTCTAACATTCTATGTAATAGCATGGTCAGCTTGTGCCCTTTGGATGATCACAGACATTCTTCTTGCGTATTTTTCAATTGTTAAGCATCGAGGCTCTAATCAAAATATAACCAATAGTTAGCTGTCTATCAGATTTCCATGCTAAAATCACTATTGGTGAATTCTAGAGTTTGCCTTCTCCGTGGCGTTTTAACAGTTTCTCGATCATGTCCCTTACCATATCAGCCAGATCATAGTCAGGCTTCCAACCCCACTCTTTGCGGGCCAAGCTGTCGTCAATCGACATGGGCCACGAATCCGCAATGGCTTGTCTAAAGTCAGGCTTATAGTCACATACGAAGTCCGGAATATACTTCTTGATCTCGGCAGCCAGTTCCCCAGCAGAAAAACTCATGCCTGCCACATTGTAGCTATCATGGCGTTTAACCCGTGAAGGTTCCGCCTCCATCAAGTCTATAGTGGCTTTAATGCAGTCAGGCATATACATCATGGGCAGCACCGTGTCCTTCCTCACGAAACACGTGTAGCGCCTTTTCTTTATTGCTTCATAAAAGATTTCAACAGCATAATCCGTTGTGCCTCCGCCCGGCAAAACCTCGCTGCTTATTATTCCCGGATACCGCAGGCTTCGGACATCTACACCAAAGCGGACGAAGTAGTAGTTGCACAATAACTCGCCGGCAACTTTCGTGATGCCATACATTGTTTGAGGCAGCAGCACGGTTTCTTGGGGCGTGTTAACTCTAGGCGCCGTGGAGCCGAAGACTGCGATCGAGCTTGGCCAGAAGAGTCTCGTGAGTCTATGTTCCCACGCGATTTCAAGGATATTGTAGAGGCTACCCATGTTCACATTCCAAGCTTGTTGCGGGTTCTTTTCACCAGTTGCGGAGAGAATGGCTGCTAAATGGTATATGGTGTCAATTTCATATTTTTTAACAAGTTTCTCGGCACTCGCCTTGTCTGTAAGATCCGTGGTCTCATATGGTCCAGAATTAAGCAGAGTTTCGCTTGGTTGCTTACGGTGACCAACGGCGATAACGTTGTCGCATCCATATTTCCTTCTTAACGCGACTGTTAATTCCGAGCCTATCTGCCCGGTGGCTCCGGTTACGAGAATTCTCTTCATGATCTTATTGCTCATTTTTCTTTGCCTCTGTGTTTGCGAACGAGTTCAAGTATGAAAGATATAAGAATTTAGGAATAAGGTTGCTGTTTCAAGCATCCTTGAGACTCTTTGCAAGGGAATGGCAGAATCGTTTATAGCGAACTTGTTGCGTCTTGTAATTGAACGGCGTATGAAAATAGGCTTCGTTGTCAACCCCGTGGCTGGAATGGGCGGGAAAGTGGGGTTAAAGGGAACAGACAATGTTCTAAAAGAGGCAATAAAACGTGGCGCCAAGCCGGTATCGCCCAAAAGAGCTGGTAAGTTTCTGAAAACGCTGAAAGACCGCGCGGCGCTTGACCATCTGGAGATTTGGACCTGCCCTAAAGCGATGGGTGAAGACGAAGCAAAGCAAGCAAAGGTTGCAGTTAATATCCTGCCGATGAGAATCCAAGAAAAAACAACCGCTGAAGACACAAAGATAGCTGTAAAGTTGCTTAAGGAGGCGAAAGTAGATCTTATAGTCTTTGTTGGCGGCGACGGCACAGCTAAGGATATTTATGATGCGCTTCAGGGCTCCAGCGCGGTTCCGGTTTTAGGCGTTCCGGCTGGTGTGAAAATGTATAGCGGAGTCTTTGCAATCAGCCCCAGTGATGCGGTGGATATTGTCCATGCCTTTGTGAAAGGAGAAGCAGAGACAGCCGCGCTCGAGATCATGGATGCTGATGAAGATGCAATTCGAAGCGACACCTTTTCCATTGAACTCTATGGTTATCTAGAGACTCCGTTCTTGCCGATGCGAATCCAAGGAAGCAAACAGATAAGTTCAGCGACGGTTGAGGAGAGAGACAGCCAGCTTGCTATCGCCCGCTTCATAATCGAGGAAATGCACCCTGAAGACACCTATATTCTCGGTCCAGGAACAACAGTCAAAGCTATTGCCGAGCTTCTTGGCGTAGAGAAAACATTGCTGGGCGTAGACATATACCGAAAAGGCAAAGTTGTCCTTGATGTGAATGAGAAAAAAATCTTGAACCGTATTCAAGACTGGAAAAGAACATGGATTATCCTCTCCCCAATTGGGCGCCAAGGAATTCTTTTAGGGAGAGGAAATCAGCAGATAAGTCCTGAAATAGTTAAACGCGTAGGCAAAGACCGAATAATTGTTGCGGCAACGAGGAATAAGCTTCAAAGCATCGAAGGAAACGTTTTCAGAGTAGACACCGGCGATGCTGAGGCGGATGGCCTGCTTAAAGGCTACCTTAGAGTGGTTACAGACTACAGGGAATGGCGGCTAGTGGAAGTCAAATAGAAATTTCGGAAAAACGCCGCTGTTTGCGTTTTTATGCTCCAAACTTGCTTGTTTTGCCGAGAAGATTCATAAGGATCGGCATCAAATCCATGCCTCTTATGCGGTGAAGCCCGCCTCCAGCGCATGATCGCTCGTCATATTCTTTGACGGAGTCGCGTCTTACTTGTGGCCCGGTTATGGCGATGGGGACTGGGTCGCCTTCATGGTTTCCCGTAGCCGAGGAAGTGGTGTGGTCGGCGGTTACAGCCAAGTATACAGAGTTTAAGTCAATATGGTCGATGAAATAGCTCAGAATATCGTCGAGTTTTTCGATTGCTTCAACTTTCTGTCTGACTTTGCCATCATGACTTGCTACATCTGTGGCCTTCACATGCAGGAGCACAAAATTGCTGCTTCGCAATGCTTGGCTTGTAGCGCGTGCCTTGGCAAGATAGTCGGTTTGCAGTGTTCCGGTAGCACCTGGCACGTTAATGGCTTTCATCCCAACTGCTTTGCAGACGCCCTTAACAAGAGGTGTGGCAGCTACACATGCGGCTTTTATTCCGTAGATATGCACAAGAGATTTCACGTTTGGCAGTGTTCCAGCGCCCCGGCAGAGAACCATGTTCGCCGGCGGCAAACCACGTTTAATTCTTTCTTCGTTGATTGTGTGGCTAGTTAGGTTTTTGTGAAATTCGTGCATTAGAGTGTTAACGATTTTGGCGGTGAGTTTGGCTTCAGGGCTACCGTCTAAGGGTTTAGCTTCCATGACTTTTTCACCAGTTATTCCCGGGTCCGAGTCGCTCACCTTTGCTGACAATCTGGATCCGCGGAGCACTAGGACGGCGCGGTGCTGGATGGTGCTTTTAAAAAGGAATCTTGCATCTGAGGTTTTCAATTTGACTTTGCTCAGGCTTTCTGCAAGTTTCTGTGAGTCTTTGTTTTCGATTCTGCCGGCGCGTCTATCGAGGACTGCTTGGTTCTGGCTGACGGTTGCGAAGTTACATCTTAAGGCTACGTCGCCTGGCAAGATCTTCACATTCGAGCCTAGCGCTTCTAGGGCGCCTCTTCCTGAGTAGATTTTTGGTGCATCATAGCCAAGCAAAGCAAGCGTAGCCGTGTCGCTTCCCGGCGGGATGCCCGGCGCTATAGGGTCAAGTATCCCGCAGATTCCTGTTTCGGCTATGTGGTTTAAGGAGGGTTTCCGCGCAAACTCGAGGGGGGTTTTCCAGCCAAGCTCTTTAACTGGCCGGTCAGCCATTCCATCCGCGATAATCAGAACCGCCTTCAAGTTTGATACACCATCTTTCAGAGACGGGGAGACGAGTTATCCAATTTAGATTGCGGAAGGTTAAAACACTTGTGTAGCTTAAGAAACTGAAGACAGCGAAATAGGAGAAACAGTTACCGTCACGTTCAGAAACCTCTATCGCCAGATTGCCAAAAAACAAAAGCAAGTTCCTATACTCCTCATCGTATTTTCCTAGAAGTGAAACCCAGCCATAGTCTCACGAATCCACCATAATTTTTTACATCTCCAATTAGCTGGAAAGGTTCTCCAAACAACGGGTTATAATAAGACTATATATGATGCCCAGGAAAGTTTATCTCACGTAAGAAAGCCTCTTCTGCTTAACCAGTCTATATCTAAACCTATTGCACGTGTTCAGCCTAGTTTGCATTTTTCAGCCTAACTTGTTCTCATAATTGATATAAGGCAATTACCTTCTATAATGCAAACCATTAAGCAGCATCATAGCCATAACATGTATCGATGTCAAGGTGAAGTAATGAAGCGCATCTTAACCACAGGTGCAGGAGGCCCAGCGGGCATAAACTTTGTAGCTTCGCTAAAGATCGCACCTGAAAAACTGTTCATCGTAGGAACGGAAGCCAACAATCATTTCCTTCACCTAATTCCAACAACCAAAAAACATCTAATCCCGAAGGCAACCGACTCCAACTACATCGATGCACTCAACGAGATAACAAGAAAGGAGAAAATCGAATTTCTCCACCCACAGACAGACGCAGAAGTCGAAGTTGTTTCAGAAAAACGCGAAAAAATCGACGCCAACCTGTTTCTTCCATCAAAAAAGGCTGTTGCTGCATGCCAAGACAAACTGGAGGCTACAAGACTATGGAAGAAAAAAAACGTTTCAGCCGCAAGGTTCATTGAGACAAACGATAAATCAGACATCAAAAAGGCGTTTGAAGAGTTCGGAAGCCCAATATGGGTCAGAGCCACACATGGCGCAGGCGGAATAGGAAGCACACCAGCCGACAACTTGGAAACAGCCGTCTCATGGATCAACTACTGGAAAGCCCGACACGTAAACTGGAAGTTCATAGCACAAGAGCATCTGCCAGGAAGAAACCTGGCATTTCATAGCCTTTGGAAAAATGGTGAACTGGTCACGTCGATGGCTCGAGAGAGACTTGAATACATTTATCCACATCTGGCCCCTTCAGGAGTCACCGGCACCCCAGCCGTCCAAAGAACAATTCATGACGAAAAGGTCAACCGCGTTGGCGTAGATGCTGTGCTGGCAATTGATCCAAGGTTTAGCGGAATTGCATGCGTGGACATGAAGGAAACCGAAAAAGGCGAGCCGTGCGTGACAGAGATTAATGCCGCAAGAATGTTCACGACATCATACTTCTTTTCCTACGCAAGCAAAATCCTTCGAAAAGACTACTATGCGAACATTCCATACCTATACGTGAAACTAGGCTACAATGAGAAAATCCCAGACCTTCCGAAGTACAACATCCTTCCAAAGAACGTCTACTGGATCCGCCATATGGATGCACCGGCTAAACTGGTCAAAAATGGAAAAATTGTCGGAGAGATGTACCGTTGACCGAGGCAGTCATCTTCGACCTTGACGGCACACTGATTAACCTTCCAATCAACTATGAGAAACTCTTCAAGGAGGTTAGAGAGATTCTGAATATGAATAATGTGAGACCTTTCTTGAAAACAGTTTCCCAAACCAGAGGCAGAAAAAGAGCCATGATCTTCAAAGCGTGGGAAGAAGCCGAGCTCGAAGCGCTACCCAAAGTAACCCTTAATCCTAAGGGGAAGGTAATATACGAAGAATATCGCAAAAAACCTAAGGCACTCGTAACCATGCAGAGCAGAAAATTCTTAGAAGCCTTTCTCCGACAGTTCGGGCTAGTCTTCAAAGGCGTAGTCACAAGAGAAGACAGCATGAACAGGGTCAAACAACTCGAGATAGCTAGGAAGACCTTGGGGCTGAAGTTTGCAGACATCTTGTTCGTAGGAAACAAGGAATACGATTTAGTTGCAGCCGAAAAGGTTAAATGTAGGTTTCAGTGGGTTGGCGAATGAAAATCTGGTATGACGCGCTTACAGGAAAACACTTGAGATACGCGGTAGCAGTCGCAGAAAGACTTCAAGCATCAAAACATGAGGTAGTGCTTACAACAAGAAAACACCCTGACACGTTGCCACTAGCATCTTTTCTAAACAGGCAATTCATAGTTATTGGGCAATATGATCCGCGGTCGCTCTTAACGAGAACAGAAGAGGGTGCACGGCGACAGCTGGCGTTCTGCAAACTCTTCAAGAAAGAGGCCCCAGACATAGCCATCTCCCACGGCTCTGTCGACATGTGCAGAACCGCGTTTGGGCTTGGAAAACCAATAATCACGACAATAGACACTCCCTATGCGGAGGCCGTGCACAGGCTTACGCTTCCATTGTCATCACATATCGTTGCTTCGGTAGCGATCCCGAAAAGAATACTTGGCACTTACAATGTTAGAGCGGAGATCACATGTTTCGCCGGCGTAGATGAAGTCGCATGGATCAAAAATTTCAAACCCTCCGTAAAATACGACTACGGTAAACCGCTTATCGGGGTGAGGCAATTTGAAGAAAAAGCTGCATACAGCAGAGAAAGCGTAAACATGCTTCAGTTGGCTAGAAATCTCACGCGTTTAGGCACCGTGGTTTTCCTCTCAAGATATAAACGAAAAGCAGTAAAAGACATAATCGTTCCCAAAGAATTCATAGACTCTGCAAGCCTAGCTTCGCAAGCCGATCTGATCGTAGGCGTCGGAGGAACTATCACTCGAGAGGCAGCCCTTCAAGGCACTCCGGCAATAATCGTAGAGGCTCTTCCAAAACAGCATGTAAACGACTTTCTCATAAGAAAAGGGTTTCCAATCTTCAAGACAAAGCCGTCATCAACATTAAGCTTAGCTAAAAAAATATTAGGAAAAAAATACGACGTAAAGCACTTGTTAGATCAGCTTGAAAACCCCGTAGATGCCATCAAAAATATCGTGAACAAGATGAGCAGAAGCTATTGACTTTTGCCTTTTCTCGTTTCCAAGAAACTTTTTCTTTTTGCCTCGTATTCCTCTCTCGTCATCATTTTCCTAGCAGGAACACCCTTCACCACAGTATTAGGCGGCACATCCTTGGTCACTACACTTCCAGCAGCCACAATCGAGTTTTTTCCAACAGTCACATTCGGCAATATTGTGACACATCCTCCGATAACTACGTTGTCCTCAATAATTGATGGAGTAAGGCATCGGCTGTGCGGAAAGCGATCATTCAGCAGGCTGCTGTTGGGACCTACAAAGACGTTATTGCCGAGTCTGCACTTGTTCGAAATGGTAACATGTGCCTGAACAATGCAGTTGCTTCCTATTTTCACGTCTCTGCCGATGTCGCAAAAGCTGCCTATCCGAGTTCCATTTCCAATCTTCGCGTTCTCGCCGATAACAACATAATTCCAAACTACCACATCTTTGCCAAACTGAGCGCTTTTACCGACCAGAACTCCTTTTCCAAGTTTAGGCTCTGACACTAGTGAAAACCTCCTCGTCTACACATTGTAATATATACGCTTTAAATAGTTTGGCAGTTTATCTATTCCCCGAAAAAAGAGGAAGTGCTGTGACCAAAGAAGCAGTTCTGATAGTTGGGCTAGGTGAAGTAGGTCGCCCTCTCTACGAAATCCTAAAAGCAAGCGGAAAATTCACTGTCTATGGTTTTGATTTGTCAACGGAAAAAATGCAGGCACTCGGACAGACACGGCTTCCAAATAAGCCTGCTGACATAATGCACATTTGCATCCCGTGCTCTAGCCAGACAGATTTTATAGAGGCCGCCGAAAGCTATGTACGAAAGCATAAGCCTAAACTTGTAATCATCAACAGTACTGTTGTACCTGGAACCACTATGATGCTGCACGAAAGAGCCAACTGTCTAGTGGCACACTCACCTGTACGAGGAGTACACAAAAGCTTAGAACATATGAAAAGAGAGCTAGAGAACTGGACAAAGTATATAGGTGGCGCCACTGAAAAAGCGGGAAAAGCGGCGCAACTGCACTTCAAGAAAGCTGGCTTCAAAACCAAGGTTCTAAAAAGCTGCAGAGAAACCGAGTTGGCTAAGCTTTTTGAAACCACCTACAGGGCATGGATGATCTCGTGTTTTCACGAAATGCACAGAATCAGCAGACACTTTGGCGCTGACTTCGATCAAGTAGTCGATTTTCTTGATGATACACACCGCACGCTGCTCAATAGACCAGTGATGTTTCCTGACGTAATAGGCGGACATTGTCTGATACCGAACACTAGGTTACTTTTGAAATCTTATGATTCAGAGTTCCTTCGTTTGATTCTGGAGTCAAATGAGAAACGCAAGGAGGACGTCAGAAACAGAGAGGTTGTGAGAGAAATCGAGAAGGTCAAGAAACGGGTGGAAGATTTTGAGAGAAAACGCGAACGCGAAAACAAAGCCCTTTTTTAGTGGTGCACTTTATCCAAGAAAAAATCTCGATTCAGCAGAAGCACAGTAGAAGTTCGCAAAACACTTTATTAATTCTAGATAAGCATAGAGTCGCATGACAGTGAAGCCAATGCGGATATGTTACCTAGCAAACGCGGCAAGCGTACACACCGTTCGATGGGTCAGATATTTCATTGAAAAAGGCCATGAAGTCCACATCGTTTCCTTCGAAGAAGCACATGTAAAAGGCGCAATCATGCATATCCTGAAACTTCCGGTTCTTGTTAAAAACGCTACATTCGCTCTAAAGCTTGCACTCGTTTTCCAGATCTACATACTGCTCAGAAAAATCAAGCCAGACATCGTTCACGCGCACTATGTAACCAACTATGGGCTCTTCGGCGCGCTCAGTAACTACAAACCTTTTGTGCTAACCGCATGGGGCTCAGACATTCTTACTGTGCCAGGCGAACGTTTTCTCTCAAATATAAAGAGACTCATATCTAAGTTTGTTCTAAGTCAGACAGACTTGGTGACCTGCGATGCAGAGCACATGAAAATTGCCTTGAACCAGTTAGGAGTGCAGAAAAATAAGATTGTTTTAATCTTTTTTGGAGTAGATACTAAGAAGTTTTGTCCCAGACAAAAAAGTGATGTTCTTGAGAAAAAGTTTGGGATTCGAGATGTGTTTGTTGTGATAAGTTTGAGAAATCTTGAACCACTGTACGACATCGAATCCCTAGTAAGGTCAGTACCTATCGTTTTAAAAGAGGTTCCGAAATCCAAGTTTATTATAGCGGGAAGAGGTTCTGAAGAACAGCGATTAAAAAAACTGGCGGAGTCTCTGGGCGTTTTAAAGAACGTGAACTTTATAGGGTTCGTGCCCAACGACGAGCTTCCACAGTACCTGAACAGCGTTGATGTTTATGTTTCAACTTCACTCTCAGACGCAGGAATCGCAGCAAGCACCGCGGAAGCCATGGCCTGTGGACTGCCCGTGATCGTCACCGATGTGGCAGACAACAGGAAATGGGTTACAGATGGAGAAAACGGCTTTGTGGTACCTAGAAAGGCTCCTGAGATACTTGCCGAAAAGATTATCTATTTATTGAAAAACGAGCACATAAGAAAGCGCTTCGGCGAAGCTAACAGGCACGTGATAGAAGAAAGAAATAACTACTATAGAGAGATGGAAAAAATGGAAACTCTTTACGCAGAACTAATTCGGAGACGCAGAAAATGAGGATGCTCATAACCGGCGGCGCCGGCTTCATTGGAAGTTACCTGTGTGAGAAATACACGAAAGAAGGACACACCGTGCTTTGCTTAGACAATTTTCTAAGCGGCAACCTACTTAATGTGAGACATCTTCTTCGTTACCGGAACTATAAGCTCATAAAAGGAGACATCCGAGACTACAACCTTCTGGAAAGAATCATCCACGAAGTTGACGTAGTTTTCCACTTAGCAGCACAAATCCACGTTGATAGATCTCATGTCGAACCTAAACTGACTTATGAAGTAAACGTCATGGGAACTCAAAACATTTTGGAAGCCGCAAGAATATATGACGTGAAGAAAGTGATACATGCTTCTACTAGCGAGGTCTACGGTTCAGCCCAGTACGTGCCTATCGACGAGAAACATCCTCTAGACGCACCTCACCCCTATGGAGCAAGCAAGATCGCTGCAGACAGAATGTGCTTTGCATATGTCCAAACATACGGAATGGACGTTTCCATCCCCAGATTCTTCAACATTTTCGGTCCCCGCCAAAGAGACATAGGCTACGGTGGCGTGATTTCAATATTTACAAGGCGAGTTCTAAATGATATACCCCCCGTGATCTATGGAGATGGAAAGCAGACCAGAGATTACACGTACATAGAGGACGCGGTTCGAGCCTTCGACCTTGTTCTAAACCATGAATCAAGACTTGCCCCCACGAACATTGGCACAGGCAAAGAAGTAAGCATTCTTGATCTTGCCAACATGATTATTGAGATCTGCGGCAAAAAAGACAAGATCCAGCCAGTTCATGTCGACCAAAGGATGGGTGAAGTCAAACAGCTCATTGCAGACGCCACAAGAGCGGAGAAAATTCTCAAATGGAAACCCAAGTATAACCTGAGAGAGGGGCTTAAGCAGTTCATTCAATGGTACAAGAACTACGGCCAAGAGGAAAGAATAAAACTTGAATAAGAAAGAACAGAAACCGCTTTCGCTCGACCTGCCCAGAGAACTTTTACGCAAAATGTACACCACGATGGTGACTATACGGATATTTGAGGAAAGAGTTGCCTCGCTTATCGCCCCAAAAAAGGAAATCACAACACCATGCCACCTCTACATTGGGCAGGAATCCGTTGCCACAGGAGTCTGTATGGCGCTGAAAAAAGAGGACTACGTCTACAGCACGCACCGATCCCACGGGCACTACATTGCCAAAGGGGGAGACCTAAAGCGGCTTATGGCGGAACTCTACTGCAAAAAAACAGGCTGCTCCAGAGGCAAAGGAGGCTCAATGCACATAGCCGCACCGGAGATCGGTTTGCCTGGGAGCTCTGCAATTGTCGGGGGAACCATACCGATCTCGGTTGGCACTGCCCTAGCGTTTTCCATCCAGAGTAGAGATAATGTGTCTGTTGCCTTCTTCGGCGATGGAGCAGCCCACGAAGGAGTCTTCTACGAATCCTTGAACTTTGCATCTTTGAAAAAACTTCCTGTGGTTTTTGTCTGCGAAAACAACCTCTACTGCACACATCTTCCAATAACCTCATGTCTAGCAGACCCAGAGATCTACAAGAAGGCTCAAATCTTCCACATGCCGGGAGTCAGAATCGATGGAAATGACGTGGTAAAAGTCTACAAGACCACGCGCAAAGCAGTGGAGGACGCACGCAGGGGCAAGGGACCAACCCTGATAGAGTGCTTAACTTACAGGTGGCTTGGACATGTTGGACCGTCTGATGATCTAGACAAGGGGTTGAGAAGCAAAGAAGAATTGGACTGCTGGGTGAAAAAGTGCCCTATTAGGAGAATGAAAAAGACGCTTTTGAAACATGGGATTATCACGGAAAATGAGATAGACAAGATTGAAACGAAGATCAGAGCTGAAGTGGAAGAAGCAGTTGCCTTCGCAAGAAGCAGCCCTTACCCAGACGAAAGTGACCTTCTCTACGGCATATTTAGTTAGGTCGGTGATGTTTGAACCATCTAGTCGTACTCTACCATCGGGCGCGGTCGCTTCTTAGTTCTCTGCTAGGCACGAGATTCAACGAACTAGTCTGGAGATTTCGCCACATCTACCGAAGAGGCTGGGCGGAAGGATTAACCACTTCAGCCTCACATCCTCATCGAAAACTGCTTGCGGAAAAAATTGCCTTCCATGCGCCTTTCACAGATGTTCTGGAGATAGGCTGCGCAACAGGACCTAACCTTTACGTGCTGGCGAGAAAATTTCCAAACGCCCGATACGTCGGCATTGACATAAACCCGAATGCCATAAAACATGGAAAAATGTTCTTCGAGAGAGAAAAAATACGTAATGTGTCGCTTTTAACTAGGAAAGCTGATGCGTTAAGATTTCCAGACAAAAGCTTCGATATAGTCTTCACTGACGCGGTGTTAATGTATATTGGTCCGGATAAAATCATGCGGGTGACAGAAGAAATCCAGAGAGTTGCTAGAAAAGCGATAGTATTGGTTGAGCATCATTCTGAGGAAGAAAGCCCTATAGGAGTGAATAGGGGAAAGTGGTGGCTAAGAAACTACGTGAAGCTGTTTCAGCCATACACCAGAGAAGCACAATGCACTAAAATAACCTCTGACGTATGGGGTGGAAACTGGAGCCAGTTTGGGTATATCATTGAAATGGAAAAGTGAAAAATATGCGCACCATAAGCTTTGCCAAAGCCATCAACGAAGCACTACACCAGATAATAGCCACAGATAAGCAGGCATTTCTGATCGGGCAAGGAATCACAAGCCCATGGTATGTTGGAACCACAACAGTCGGCTTAATCGGCAGATTTGGCCCAAAAAGAGTCATCGACACGCCAACATCAGAAAACTGCATTACAGGCGTAGCTCTAGGTGCAGCGCTTGCAGGAATGCATCCTATCATATGTTTTCCTAGAATGGATTTTATGTACCTCGCCATGGATCAGCTTGCAAACCACATGGCCAACTGGTGCTACATGTTCGGCGGACAGCTTAACGTACCTATGGTTGTCTGGGCAATAATTAACCGAGGCGGAGAACAAGCAGCCCAGCATTCTCAAGCTTTACAAGCAGTTTTTAGCCATATCCCAGGAGTCAAAGTTGTCATGCCAAGCACGCCTTACGATGCTAAGGGACTGCTGATTGCAAGCGTGCAGGACGGCAACCCTGTTGTTTATATTGATGATCGTTGGCTATATGAAAAAGAGGGCCATGTCCCAGAGGAACACTATTCCGTTCCTATCGGAAAAGGCGTTGTGAGAAGAGAAGGCAAAGACATAACGGTGGTTGCCACCTCCTACCTGGTGCACGAAGCGCTAAAAGCAGCCGATAATCTTTCCAACGTAGGTATAGATGTGGAAATTGTTGATCTGCTTTCAGTTAAGCCATTAGACGAGAAGCTTCTGTTTAAGTCAGTTGAAAAAACAAACAGATTAGTGGTTGTAGACGGCGGCTGGATACACTTTGGATTAGCTGCCGAGATTGCTGCACGCGTCTCGGAAACATGTCTTTTCAAACTGCTTAAAGCGCCCGTCATGCGGGTGGCGTTACCGAATGCTCCAGCCCCAGCCAGCTCTGCTCTAGAAAAGGTTTATTATCCGAATGCTGGGAGCATAGTTTCAGCTGTCAAAAAAAGTTTGGAGAAGCGAAATTGAAGTATAAGGTTCCGTTTGTGAATTACCCTGAGCACTACAGGCGAATCTGGAATGAAGTGATAAGTGCTATCTCAAACGCGTTGTCCAAGGGAGATCTGATTCTCCGTGATGATGTCAAGCAGTTCGAGCGAAACATGGCTGACTTTATAGGAGTTAAACATGCAATTGGACTTAACAGCGGCACAGACGCCCTTTACATATCGCTTAAAGCTGTAGGAATAGAAGCGGGAGACGAAGTAATCACGGTCGCCCACACTTTTGTAGCAACAATCGCCACTATCGTCCAATGCGGGGCCAAGCCTATACTGGTTGACATAGGCGAAGACATGAACATGAATGTAGACGAAGTGGAAAGCAAGATTAACACTAAGACTAAGGCAATAATTCCTGTAGATTTAAATGGACGTCTATGCAACATGGAAAAACTGATGAAAATCGCTAAAAAACATGACGTACTCATCATAGAGGATTCGGCTCAGGCTTTAGGAGCAATGTTTGACGGAAAAAAAGCAGGCGCCTTCGGACTAACCGGATGTTTTAGCTTTTATCCCGCAAAAATTCTTGGAGCAGCTGGAGACGCAGGATTGCTGACGACAGATGATGACAAGATCGCGGAAAAAGTATATCTCCTAAGAGATCATGGCGTTCAAAGATCCACAGGTGAAACGCTCTTCTACGGAATCAACAGTCGGCTTGACAACGTTCAGGCTGCAATACTGAACGTAAAATTTAGATATCTAAATAAATGGATAGAACGCCGGCGAAAGCTGGCACAGCTCTACCACCGACGCTTGTCAAACATACCTGATCTCAAACTTCCGCCGCCTCCAAGCAATAACGGTCATTTCTACGATGTCTACCAGAACTACGTGATAAGATCCAAGAAGCGCGATCAACTGGTCACTCACCTCAGAGAATCCGGTGTGGAGGTTTTGATTTCTTGGCCAAAACCTCTCCAACATCACAAGGCTCTTGGTCTAAGCAGATTTCACCTACCTACGACAGAGCAGGTTTCAAATGAAGTTCTCTCGTTACCCATGTACCCCGAATTAAGAGAAGAAGATGTGAACTACGTGGCAGACGTAATCCAAGATTTCTACGACAGATAAAAGCAGCTCATAGAGGAAAAACCTGAAAATGAGAAAAGAA
>JARYLR010000014.1 GCA_029907545.1 Candidatus Bathyarchaeota archaeon
TGGCGACACAGGTACCATGGAGCTGTTCTGCCGCCAACGCGGAACAGACGCACGCACCACAATAGCGACATTGAACTTGGACCAGTGGTACACCATACGCGTGGTCGTTAACGTACCTGCTGGCACATACGACGTCTATGTTGACGGAGTTTACATGGGCACCTACACATCGCGCAACGCAAAAACAAGCCTTACCCACATCAGTTTCGCACAATGGAACGACGGCGCTGGAGCCTTCTACGTAGATAATGTCTTTGCTCCAGCAGTAGACAGATACAAACTAAAAGTCACCACAGAAGGTAATGGTTCCATAACCGTAAACCCAAGCGAATCAACCTATGCCAAAGGTGCAACGGTTACCTTAACTGCAATTCCAGCCGAAGGATGGACTTTCTCTGGTTGGACTGGCGACATCACGAGCACAGACAAACTCGTTAATATAACAATGGACAGCAACAAGATAATTGTAGCTAGATTTACCTACAACAATCCTCCAGTAGCCTCCGACCTATCGATTTCGCCTGAACACCCAACCACAACAGACGACTTAGTTGCCAGTTACACCTATTACGATGCAGAAGGGGATCCCGAAGATGGAACAGAAATAAGATGGTACAAAAATGAGGCTCTACAAGTTGACTTGAATGATACCCTAACCGTGCCTTCATACCTCACACAGAAAGGAGACATATGGTACTTTACAGTAAGACCCAAAGACGGCAAGCTCTTTGGAGAACTTGTGCAATCTCCAAGCATAACAATTGAAAATACGCCACCAACAATTGACAATTACTATCCGCTAACGGATCCCGTCATCTCCGAAGGAGAGACACAACTCTTTAACGTTTCATACAGCGACCCTGACAATGACATAGCTTCAGTGGTTTGGTTTGTTAATGGAAGTCAAGTATGGGAAGGTGACGAATACACTTTCATAGCAGACTACGAGTCTGAGGGAATTTACAATGTGACAGCCATAGTTCAAGACGCTAGCTTCGCATACGCCATCAAAACGTGGATATTAACAATCCATGGCACCAACCGGGCGCCAATAATCGATTCATGGGACCCATACCCAGAATCAATAGCCATATCCGAAAACGAAAACCAAACCTTCACAATAACCTATCACGACCCCGACGATGACAGCCTAACCGTCGAATGGTTCGTCAACGACACATTAAAAGCTACCGGAGACACGTTCATCTTCGAAGCGGTCTTCGGTTCAGCAGGCAAATACAACATAACCGTCGTGGTAACCGACCCAAGTCTTGCGACTGCAACTCACACATGGATGCTCACCGTTCACCACGTTAACAGACCACCAGTAATCGAAACTTATTCTCCGGAAGACTTGACGCCTGAAGTTAACGAGGGCGAAAGTATAAGCTTCAATCACACATCATACGATCCCGACGGAGATCCTCTATCATACATATGGCTACTAGATGGGGTTGAACAGACAACTACACAAAACTGGACTTATTCTCCTCTGTATGATGCAGCAGGATATTACAACGTAACATTAATAGTCTCCGATGGGCAGTTGACTGCGTCAATCCAATGGAACGTTACAGTAATAGACGTTAACAGACTACCCTCAGCGCCAACGATTGAGATCACACCGGCAGAACCGTTAACAGAAGACGATCTGGCATGCGTCATTATCACCCCAAGCGTTGATCCAGACGGAGATACAATCACGTATGTCTACCAATGGTACAAGAACGGTGTGCTTGAGACAGAGTTAAAAACCGATACTGTGCCTTATTCTCTCACAAGCAAAGGCGAAAAATGGAAATGCGTTGTCATACCCTTCGACGGAAAAGGCTACGGGCCTTCAGCAGAAGCAGAAGTCACCATTCAAAACAGTCCTCCAAGAATCAAAACCTACACACCTGTGGAAACCTCACCTTCCGTTAATGAAGGCGAAAACCTAGAGTTCACCCATACTTCTACAGACCCAGATGGAGACACACTAACATATGAATGGTTGTTAGACGGCGCCTTCCAATCTGCCGACCAAAACTGGACATACACACCAAACTATGACTCCTCAGGAAACCATGTTGTAAAACTAGTCGTTTCTGACGGAAGCGCAAACGTCTCTCAAGAATGGAACGTAATGGTTGTAAACGTCAACAGACCACCAGAAGTGACTTTCTACTCTCCAGCAGACCATGAACTCTCAATCAATGAGGGACAAAGCATAGAATTCACGCAAATCTCAATCGACCCAGACGACGACCCACTCTCATATAAATGGCTGTTAAATGGCACGGAACAAGCAACATCACAAAACTGGACATTAATAACCAATTATGAATCAGCCGGATTTTACAATGTTACATTTGAAGTTTCAGACGGAGAATTTACAACAACAATACAATGGAACATAACTGTCATAAATGTCAACAGATCACCACAAATCGATTCCTATAGTCCAACAACAGACCCAACAATACTCGAAGGCAACACGCAAACCTTCAACATAACATACTCAGACCCAGACAATGACCCAACACAAATACAATGGTACCTCAACGGCACGCCAACCTCAACAGAAAGCACATACACATTCACATCAGATTACACTTCAGCCGGCACATACAACGTAACCGTGATAATATCAGACGGACTCGCACAAGCAACACACCAATGGACACTAACAGTAACTGACGTTGGACCAGTACTCGACATGCCGTTTGACACAGATGAATCTCCAACTGCCGTGGACTATTCCGGCTATGGCAATAACGGAACGATATACGGAGCAATATGGACAAGTAGTGGAAATGGCTCCTACTACTTCGACGGCACAAACGACTACATAGAACTCCCTGATTCCCCAAGCCTCGATGGTAGCGGAACATGGACAGAAATTACCATAGAGTTTTGGATTAGACCCACAATTTACGGCAAGGGAATTAGGCTTATTGAAAAGAGGTCGGCAGGGTCAAGCTACCAAGTGGGCTTCCAGACGACTCCGTCGTCAGGGGTCTTGGGAAACCAGTTGTACTGGAACGTATGGACCACTACTGGCTACAAGGAGATTGTTGCTCCTTTCGGTCTGGAGATAGGCAAGTGGAGCCACGTGGTCTGCACCTACAAAGATGGTGTAGGCATGGCTATCTACGTAAACGGCACCGTAGCCGTCAGTGCCTCTCACTCCGGCACTATCAACGATAGCACCTGCCCTCTTAACATTGGACGTTACGGCGTAGGCTCCAGCTATTTCACTGGCTTGATGGACGACATCAGAATCTACATCATAAGACTGCCAGAGCCAATAATCCTTCAAAAGTATAACGAATCCAAAGATGCACACAGCAACTTAGCCCCAACAATAGATTCATTTTCCCCAACAGATACAACTCCAGAGGTTAATGAAGGTGAAGCATTAGAATTCGCACACATGTCTTCTGACCCAGACTTCGATCAACTAACATACTCTTGGCTCTTAGACGATATTGAACAAGCTACAACCCAAAACTGGACATACTCGCCAAGCTTTGAAGACGCTGGTTTCCACAACGTAACGTTAGTCGTTTCAGACGGTAAACTAAGCACTACACAATATTGGAACGTCACAGTCGTAAACGTCAATCAAGCTCCAGAAATAACCGACTACTATCCAGACGCTGACCCAACAATTCCAGAAGGTCAACCTCAAGAATTCAACATCACCTGCTCAGACCCAGACGAAGACTATTTACTGATTCAATGGTATCTAAACGACTTAGAAGTTGGAACCACTAACTCCACTTCTTACACGTTCCCACCAATCTCTGCTGGAACATATCATGTCGCGGTCAAAGTATCAGACGGATCAGAAATTATTTGGCAGAATTGGACACTAACAGTCACATCAGGTAACTTACCTCCAATCATTGATTCATACCATCCAACCGAAGATCCAACAATACTTGAAGGTCAATCCCAAGAATTCAATGTTACATATCATGACCCAAATAGTGATCCATTAACAGTGCAGTGGTATTTGAATGGCACACCAACCACAACTGCAAACACATATGTTTTCAATGCAGACTATACGTCAGCCGGCATTTTCAATGTTACCGTAGTGATTTTTGATGGCGAACTTTCAACTGAGCATGAGTGGGTGCTTACCGTAATTGATCAACTTCTAGTTGACTCATTGTTCAATGACAGCGCTGACAGCGCAGATTTGCGCGCTGATGGTGTTGGTCAGGATTGGTATGAGAGCCGAAATCAGAATCCCAGTCTTCTGTTTCTAGATGAAAATGACATAGGAGGCAATGTTGGAAAAAAGGCTGGTTTCATAGCTAACTCCTAAAGCAACGCCTATCTAAGCCAAGGGTTCAGTTCTCCGCAGACAGGCGTCTTCACAGTTCAGTGGAACATCTACATAGACTCAATACTTGACATTTCTTCGCCTGATAGGGCGGGTTGGATGGTGATAGGAGACGACTCATATTCTGGAAATGGTCCAAACGCACATAACAGTGAGCGCTTCGTGTACATGGCATTCTACAAGAACGGAGGAGGTACAAGCGGAACGATGGACTTAGTTGCTATTAATCGCACCGGTAGTTTTACCAATCACTACGTCATCGCTTCTGGGCTTAGCCTGAAGCAGTGGTATACGATTAAAGTTGTTGTTAATGTGCTTGCAGGCACCTACGATGTCTATGTGGACGGCGTGTTCAAGGCAAAGGTTACTTCTCGCAACGCAAAAACTAGCGTTACCCACATCAGCTTCGCTCAATGGAACGACGGTGCAGGAGCATTCTACGTAGACAATGTGTTAGCAGTTTCTGGGGCAGACATCCTAGGCAACTACGATAACACTCTTCCACTTTCCAATAGTTCAACTGAACAGCTGTCCCAAACAACAAGCATCGCCTCACTACAAGCATCAACCCTTCAAGCAATACCACTACTAATTTGTGCAATAGCTTTGCGTAAACCCAAGCGAAAACGCAAGTAACCTTCCTCTCCTTTTTGCACCCACTTCTAACTGCTAAAATAACAAAGGCGACGTTTGTGGAAGATAATTCCATAAGACATAACTATTGCCTTTCTACATAAAGGCAATCCGAGAGCAAAATGAAAAAATTTTCAAACTCCAATATATGCATGCTATTGTGCGTCCTCTTACTAACCTCAACAATAATCATAATTCTGCCCGACTTCCTCCGAACCCAATTTCATAATGATTTTGAAGAATGCACTGCTGTGATAGTGACGGGCACGGCAGCCAAAGACGGTCGGGCCATACTGATGAAAAACCGTGACACAAGCGACATAATGAACAAACCCGTCTACTACCCGCCAAAAGACGGAAAATACGGCTACGTCATGGTTAACACCTACTGGATGGGAATAAACGAAAAAGGCCTCGCAGTCATGAACACGCTCGTAAGTGCTTTAGGTTTTGGCGGTAGCGGAATGGACAATGGAGCGTTAAATCGCTGGATTATTGAGCACTGTGAAACCGTTGAAGAAGTCTGTTTCGAGTTAAACAACACTAATGGTCCAATAGGTCCTGGAAAGCGACAAGGGGGCACATGTGTAGGAGTAATAGACAGATTTGGTAACGGATCATTTATAGAAATAAGCGGTGTAGGCGCATACGCCCGTTTCATCGTTAACGGATATGATTCCCAAGCAAACCATCCAAGATATTATCCAGGCTACGCAAGCGGACCAAGCGGAAGAGACCAATACGCCTTAGATATTATGAACGCAATATATGCCGAGAAAGGCTACATCTCATGGGAAGACGTAGCCCAAAACGTCTCCAGATACGTACGAAACAAAGAAAAAGGAACCAGCAACTTTTCCATTAGCGGCGAAATAAGCAATACCATCACCCAAGCCGCAATGGTAGCCGTAAGCGGAGATTCAAGATATGATGGAAAACTCAACTGCATGTGGGGTGAATATGGCAACCCACCAATGGTAGGCTTGTTCGTTCCATCAATAGCATATGCTGGTCAACCTCCACCCATCCTCAACAGCTTCTGGAACTATGTCTGGGAAAAAAGGAGCTACGCCCAAGACCCAAGTGGATACTACATCCCCTCAAAAGTACGAGAGATACAGACCTACACTTTCTTCGGCGAAGATTACACTTTCCTAAAGTATGACGCCCTAACCTCTTCAATTCCAGACAACCTAGCAGACTCCGAGCTCAAAACTCGCTTACAAAACTATGTGAAGGATGCAGTTCAAACAGCAACCCACATCTACATAGCCGAACCCCAAGTTCTAACTCACACGGTTACCTATGAAGGAAACACATACCAAATAAAAACAGTAAGCAACTCAACAATCTCCAACTTCATGTTTTCAGCAAACCCGAACATAGCGATCACCTTTAACCTTATAGGTGAATCTGGCGCATCAGGCTTCTGCTACCTTACAATCCCAACCGGAATAGCCTATGGCTCATTTAGAATAACTGTGGGCGACCAGCAATACACAGTATCTGAAACCGCACAGAACGGTTATGACAGCCTACTAAACTTCACTTATACAGGCTCTAACCAAGTAACAATCACCGCCTACACGGAGCCATCAGGCTTTTACCGCGACTATGGCACCTTTATCACCTCATTCAAAAGCCTTGCAGTTACCTATCCGTCACTAGTAACCTACGAGACAGTCGGTAAAACTGTTCAAAACAAAGACATAATTCTGTTCAAGATTGGTAATCCCTCTGGCGGCAAAATCCTAATAGACGGCGCCATGCACGGCGCTGAAAACCTAGGATCAGAGTTGCTCTATTACTATGCAAGATGGCTGTTAACAAGCAGCGATCCCCTAGCAACCCAGATTCTCTCAAATAATTACATGCTACTGATCCCTGCTTTGAACGTTGACAAATACGGCAACGCGAGAAAGAACGCTAACGGCGTTGACCTGAACCGCAATTTCGCCACAAACTGGCAGTATGGAGGTAGCTCCGATCCTTCTAGCGACTACTATCGGGGGACAGCACCGCTAAGCGAGCCGGAATCGCAGGCACTTGTTCAAGCATTCCAGTCATGGAAACCCGCGTTCTACATTAATTTGCACAGAGGAGGCTCCGTACTATATGGAAGTACCTACTGTAACTCCACCTACTATTCCTTGCTGCACTCAAAAATAAAAACACTGGCCAATCAACGTCAAGTCCCATACTACAGCTTTCAGTCAATCGCAGGTGCAGGCTTTGCAATGAGCGATGCCGCCAAAGCAGGATCAACAGGCTTCCTTTTGGAACTTGTCGACTGGCAAGAAATCACACTTCAACAGATCGAAACAGAAATTCTGCCAAAATTCATACCCATAATAGCCGTTCTAAGCCAAGAATGCAGCAGCAAAACGGTCTTTGAAGATGGCTTTGAGTCGGGAAACATGGGCGCATGGTCCGGTGTCACAGCCACTTCTGGAACAAGCGCAGCAGCCTCAAACCTGAAGTCATATCAAGGCTCGTACAGCGCCAAGTTTGAAACCGAAGCGATTGCCTCTGGAACCAGAAGAGCCTGTATCTACAGAAGCATAAGTGAAAGCTCAGTTGTTTATGCCCGCGCCTACTTCTACATAGATGAAGGACT
Organism: Candidatus Bathyarchaeota archaeon; assembly: GCA_029907545.1. Taxonomy (GTDB): domain Archaea; phylum Thermoproteota; class Bathyarchaeia; order Bathyarchaeales; family Bathycorpusculaceae; genus JAGTQT01. The sequence continues at coordinate 7,587 of JARYLR010000014.1, forward strand.
GCCCCTAAACGATGCTGGCGACCGCTTTACGCTGATTCAGTTTCTCACCGCAGGCGAGAGCATAATAATTAGCCTGCAGGTTAGGCGTGTCAGCGGAGAGGACAGGTTCGCGATACTTGCACTTAGCAACGTTGCAACCACTACCACAGTTTATCCGACGCAGAAGAAATGGTTCTGTCTGGAACTGTTCGCCAAGATACATTCCACGAAAGGCGCAGTCAAAGCCTACATAAACGGGGCAGAAAGCATTTCACTCGTAAACATGAACACCAGCAGCCTAGGTAACATAGGCATCGTCCGTTTTGGGCTAGCAAACAGAATTAACGTGCAGCACAACGTTGTTGTTTACTGCGACTGCGCATGCATAAGCGCGGGCTACATTGGCCCAAGACCGTTTCCGCGGTGGGACATAAATCAGGACGGCAGAATTGATCTTAAAGATACAACTGCTGTCTCCATTGGATACGGGCTGACGCCCCAGAAACCGAATTGGAATCCATCGATCGACGTAAACTCCGACGGCGCTGTTGACCTAATGGACACGTTTATTGTTGCCGTTCACTTCGGAGAAAGCTACACCTAAAAAAGGGTGCACCGCGAAAAAAGAGCCTTAGTGCAGAACAGGCGCTGATATTTCGCTTTTGGGAATATGTCCAAACAAAAAAGAACTCTTATCTTTTTTAGCCTATCTATTCTGTTGTGGGAGACCTAGCTATGATGTTTGGTAAAGCCTTGAGCCGCGTTGCTATAGGGTTTGCTGTTCTTATGATGTTTTCGTTACTCATAGTTCGCAACGTGTCTGCTATTGACGACGAACTTAACTTGCCTTCACAGCCTATTCGAATTGAAGTCAGCAACGCCACTGAAAGTTACTTCAACACGAAGCTGATGGATGTTCCTTCGGGATACGATGTGGCTAACGGCACATATCTTGGCTGGTGCGTCGATGTGAGAGCAGAAATGGCGCGAAGCCCAGCAACCCACCAGGTGTTCTTGTACTCTAGTCTTAACCCTCCTTTGGAACTGGCAGATGAAGAGTGGGATATGATCAACTACATTCTAAACCACAAGCAAGGCGCAGCCATCGACATCCAGCAGGCAATATGGTACTTCATCCGCATGGATGGCAACTATACTCCCACAAGCCAAGTTGCATGGAACATTATCGAGGATGCGCTTGCGAACGGCGAAGGCTTCATTCCAGACTACGGCCAGCCAGTTGCAGTCATCTGTTATCCGATAATCGTGTTTCCAAGCGAGCCATACGTCCAGATCAGCATAATCGAAATCGAGAACACAATAATTCCAGAGCATTCTTCACCGATTGTGCTGGTTCTGATGATATTGACGATCTTTACTGCTGCGGCGATGCTTTCAAGAAAAAAGACATTGACTTAAACATGAGTCCCTTATAGCCCGCGAGCCGATATGCGCAGCTGCACCTCAGAGCGTCTGGCGCTGTTTGCCTAGGCTTCGCGTGCAAACCCGAAGAGAGATTGAGCAAAATGCCGCAAATCACCTTTCCGCGTGCAGATAAAACTCTAATCGTGTTAGGCATCAAATTCTCAGCCATAGCTGTAGCTACTATAGCGCTTTTCCACGCAGACCTACTAATCCTGTTCAGCGATGCCTTGCAGAGCGAAACAACAAGCTACGTTCTTGTTCTGCCTGTTCTTTTTGCGTATCTTCTCTATAGAAAGAGGAAAATGCTGAAAGCTGTAGCTCCGCTGGAGAACAGAGACCAGCCGAAAAACCTGAGACTTGTCCCGCTTGTCGCCGGAATACTTCTTGCCGTAACTGCTATACTGCTTTACTGGTATGGCTCTTACACCTTCACACCTATAGAGTATCACATGTTTGCCTTACCCACATTCGCAGCGGGCTTGACGCTTATACTGTTTAATCAGCAAACCATGAGACAGCTTGCGTTCCCCATAGTCTTCCTCTTTTTCCTGATGCCTCCTCCATCCGAAATCCTCTATGGACTAGGCTCAACACTGTCCACAGTAAGCTCGGAAGCATCAAACGCGGTTGTGAACGCGTTTGGCATAAACTCGACGATAACAAGCGAATTCGGCAACCCCACAATAGAGTTAATAAGACCAGATGCATCGACAATGAGCTTCACAGTAGACATCACCTGCTCCGGAATATACAGCCTCATCAGCTTCACGATCTTCGCAGTTTTCATCGCCTACCTCATAAGGGATAAACTGTGGAAAAAGCTGGTTCTCGTCGCAGTCGGGTTGCCTCTGATTTATCTTCTAAACATCGTTCGAATAACAATCATCCTAGCTTTGGGATACCATGTTGGAGAAGAATTTGCACTACAGATATTCCACATGCTGGGAGGATGGATACTGATATTCGCAGGCACAGTCATCCTTCTTGCCATTTCAGCAACTATTTTTCATACACGAATATTCGCCAAGGCAAGAGAAAGATGCGTGCACTGCAGTCAGCAACCAAAACACGAGAAAAACTTTTGCCCATCGTGCGGCAAAATTCTTAACCCTCAAAGCGCCAGAATCAACAAAACCGACGTTGCCAAAATCGCCATCATAACCATAAGCCTAGGCCTCTTAATCTCAATTCAAGCACCAGTTTTCGCTCTGACACAAGCCCAACCAATAGTCGTAGTAAGCACACCGTCAGGCGACCAAGTTTCCACGCAAATTCTTCCACAGATCTCCAACTACAGCCTCTACTTCCTGTATCGGGACACAGTGTTCGAAGCCAAAGCCAAACAAGACATGTCTCTAGTCTATCTCTACACGTCGGACAATCAGTCAAAAGAGCCTGTCTGGGTCGTGATTGAGATAGCGTCAACCCGTTCGTCGCTGCACAGGTGGGAGGTCTGTCTGGTAACGTGGCCTTTGACGCATGGTTATCAGCCGAGGGTGGCGCAGATAGACTTGGAAGACATGAAACTCTACGCTAATCCGCCTTTAATTGGCAGGTATTTTGCTTTCAACTACACTGCTACCAATCAAACGCAGGCTGTGCTCTACTGGTATGAGACGTCAACTTTCACGATAAACTCGACATCACAGCAGAAGCACGTGAAAATCAGCCTAATCGCATACCCTGAAGATGTTGCCAGCCTTGCAAACGTTAAAGACCAACTAGCCTTCGTCGCAGATAAGATTGTAGGCTATTGGCAGCCGATAAAGGCATGGTCGCAGATAACCATGATAGTTTCTCAAAATGGAGCCAGCCTTGCGCTTTCAACCACATCAGCCTTAATAGCTATAACTGTTTTTTACGCTTTTGAAACAAGAGGATACAGGAAGGCTAACGGCAACGCTTACCGAAAACTCTCTAAACTGAACAAAGAGATAGTGGACGCTGTGCAAGAAACAGAAAAGAACGCGATCCCAACACTTGAAGCCATAACCACAGCTTATCAGCGAACTACAGGCAAGGCACTTGACAGAAACCGGCTTCTGGAAAAACTATCCGCCATCGAAACAACAAACATAATAAAAAGATATGTAGCTAACAGTCAAGACGAACCCGTGCAGGCGTGGAAGACCAGCATTCTCATAAAATGAGGAACATAAACAAAAGGGAGCCGCCATGCAAAAGAAAAACACAGGTTTAGCCAAATGGGCACACAGGATCAATATTGCAAGAATAGCCGGCTACGTGCTGCTATGCCTCGGCGCGGCTGCGCTAATAGTTGCGGTTGGCTATGAGTCTCAAATTCTGGCATTTACAGGTCTAGGCCTAGTTTTCTGGGGCATAATCCTTGCTTACATCCAAACCAGCACCTTCGTCAAAGAAGACCTTCTAGACGCTACAGCGCTTTCTTCATTAGCAACTATAAACCAGCTGCTACAACAAGCTGGATACACAGCTAAGGCAGTCTACCTACCACCGAAGTATTTCAAGGACCTAGACACCTGCAAGGCTTTCATACCTAAGCAAGACACCGGAAGTCTGCCTACGCCTGAACAGATACAGGAACAGGAAAACAACCTATTCATCGAAAACCCTCAAGGCATACTGCTTCCGCCAATAGGCGGCGAACTAACAAAGCTTTTTGAGAAGACACTTGAAACAAGCTTCACTCGTATAGACCTACCGTACCTGCAGCAGAACATGCCTAAGCTTTTCATAGAGGAACTTGAAATAGCTCAAAACCTCGAAATCGAAAAGAAAGACAACACCATCCGTGTCAGAGTAGAAAACACCAACTACACGTATCTAGCAAAAAAAGCCTCTGCGCTGTTGCAGATGTTTCAAAGTCTCGGTTGCCCACTTAGCAGCGCAATCGCGTGTTCCTTAGCTAAGACTACTGGCAAACCAGTGATAATAGACAGCTTGCAGACAAGCGAGAATGGAAAAAACATAAACATGGTTTTTCGATTATTAGAAGAGGAGCAGGCTGAACAGTGACTTTCCCGCTTGACTTCTGGAACATAAGCCTGCTATTGGCTGTTACGGCGATAATTCTGCTCGTCACCTCGGAGCTTCTGTCCCCATACTATGGCGGAGTTAACATTCAAATCAACAAAAAGAGGTTGAAACACGCTGCAATCGCCTTTGCGCTGGTTTTTCTTGCAACCGTAGCCATCAGAATAGTAGGGATAATCCTCGCGGGGTAAAAGAACACCGCCATTATAGAACATCTGCTGAAATGTTCTAGAGATCTACTCTGTAAACCTTTATATCCGTCCAGAGACACACACATTTGGGATGAGAAAGTGAGAAGGAAATTCATACTTCCAATATTCGTTTTATTTAGCCTTATTCTGATCTTCGTTTCACCTGTAGCCGCAGAATGCCAGGTCAACTGTTCTGGATGCCGCTCAACAATCCAAGTAATCCCAGTAGACTCTACACACACAGGTGACCCGATTGTAACTGGGACTCCGGCGGATCTTATGATATTCCACACTGGAAGCGGCCCGATAAACAATGTCTGGCTTCTGATAGTGCTGAATGAGCCAACATACAATGCGCTGGGACAGATAACAATCAACGGCACAGTTTTCATGACGAAAGCCGATTTTCAACTTGTAACCACCCAGAAAATACCGCCCCTCAACGCGAATCCAGCCACAGGTTACCCAGGCTCACTGTGCCAGTACAACGTGGCTGCGATAAAGGACAAGATTAAGGAGAAGGGAAACCCAATATACTACGGTGTCAAATACTTCCTTCCGCAAATAACAAAGACGCCTACACTGTTCACCCTCGCAGTCGAACTAGAATCTTCAGCCAACCTTAAGGCGCTGATTCTTGCTCTGGGCAGATACGACTCTAGCAAGGCTTTCAAGTACGAGCCTGACTGCCTACCTTACAGACCGTTTAACGCATGCAGCAGCTTCAGCAAAAGCACGCTCGTGGTTCCGGAAATAGCCACGCTAGCTCTAACAGCAGCACCCTTTGGCGGAGCACTAGGCTTCTACGCAATAAAGCGCAAGAAGCAAAACTAGCAAGCAAGCTGCAGAGAGCTTTTCTTCTTTCTTTTATGGATTATTCTTTATATGGCTGGCAAGCATTCCAACTTCTTCTGAGGCTTGCCTGAGTTGAGCGCCGCGTCTAAGGACGAAGAGTTAGCGCAGATAATACTTCGCGTAACAAAAGAAAAGCAGCCACAGACCACAAGGCAGCTAGTAACTCTTGTCAAAGACAGCTGCCAATTTACTGAAAAAGTGATAGTTGAGTCTATTCTCAAACTGCAAAGCGAAGGAAAAATTAAACTATCGAAACAGCCGCCGCAGACTCCCCCGCAGCTTAACGCCTACCTCCAGACAGGGCAAGCGCTTTGGTTCTGGGCAACATTAACAACAACATTTGTAACAGCCGCCGCCGTATTCACGATCTCTGAAGACCTCTACCCATGGGTGTACATAAGATACGTCTTGGGAACAATCTTTGTTCTCTGGCTGCCTGGTTACTCCTTCATCAAAGCATTGTTTCCGGTGCAGGTCCCGATAAAGTTGGCTACTGAGAATCTTGACTTAATTGAGCGGGTAGCTTTGAGCCTTGGAATGAGCTTAGCGCTTGTTCCGTTGGTCGGTTTGCTCTTGAACTATACTCCTTGGGGGATTCGTTTGACTCCTATAGTTTTAAGCCTGCTTGCGTTGACTGTGGCTTTTGCCACGGTTGCCGTGGTGAGGGAGCATCAGGCTAGAATTGAAAAGGGCAGGTAGGCTTGTTCAAAAGTGGCAGATGGATATGGCAGACGAGTTGGCGAAAGTTACTGAAGAATCAGCGCGCGGCGGCTTCTTTCTAATCTCTGGCTCAGCCATAGCAACCGTTATTATGGCAGTAGCCTCAATACTAGTTACGCGTTTCTTAGGTTCAGATCTTTACGGTCAATACACGTTGGCGCTCGTTGTTCCTCAGCTTCTTTTCTTGTTCACAGACTTGGGCGTAAGCCAAGGCGTCACCAAGTTCACAGCATACTTCAAAATGAAAGCTGACACCCACCAAATCAGAAAGATCATAAAGTACGGTCTCCTGCTCAGAGCTTCTGCTGGAATAGCTATTTCCGTAGTTACCTACCTATTCGCAGATACATTAGCAACATTTCTTATTCAAAGACCCGACCTTGCCCTATATGTTCAGATAGCCTCGCTGTCTATTTTGCCTCAAGTCATCTTCACAACAGCAAACTCGGCTTTCGTGGGTTTGGATAAGACAGAGTTTTCTGCCTTAACTGCGAACGCGAATGCGATTGCAAAAGCCATAGTCTCAATTACACTAGTTCTTCTGGGATACAGCGTCATCGGCGCCATAGCTGGCTACGTCTTGGGTTACGTTGTTGCTGCGGTTGCGAGCGGGGTTCTTGTATTTCTTCTGGTTCGCGGAAAAGGCGAAAGCAAAGGTGAAGGCAACGTTTTTGATGGTTTGAAGACTATGCTGCATTATGGTTTTCCCCTGTATCTGTCTATACTGTTCGCGGGGTTCATACCGCTTTACAATGAGTTCATCCTTTCCTATTTTACCACATACAGCGACGTTGGAAACTACAAGGCAGCCGTAAACTTCGTCTCGTTAATGGCGGTGCTTACGATTCCTATCACGACGGCGCTGCTTCCTGCTTTCTCAAAGCTCAACTCTCTGTCGGTTGAAAAAGTAAGGGCGTTCTACCGCTTAGCCAAAAAGTACACTGCCATAGTCATAGTTCCCATAACGTTTCTCATAATAATCTTCTCGAAAGAAGTGGTGGAGATAACATACGGCTCCACGTTTGAGTCTACCTCGCTTTTTTTGTCAACATACTGCCTACTATACTTCTTGGTCGGGATCGGCTATCTCGTGTTGCCAAGCCTCTATAATGGTTTGGGGGAAACAAGGGTTACTTTTGAAATGAGTTTGATTACTTTTCTCATGTTGGCTGTTCAGGCACCGTTTCTGACAACGACCTATGGCGTTCAAGGTTTGATCACTGCTTTTCTCGTGGCAAGCGCGGTGGGCACGCTGTATGGCTTGGGGGTTGCAAGGAAAAAGTTTCAAGTTACATTTGATGCTCTCACTTTGCTGAAGGTTTACTTAGTCTCTGCAGTATCTTGCGTTTCTGCAGTGCTAGTGCTTTATTTCGTGTATCACTCTTTGGTCTTCAAAATAGTGGTTGGGGGGTTCTCGTATCTTTTCTTGTATGTGACGCTGTTGGCGATGACAAAGACGGTGACTTTAGCTGAGTTGAACAAGGCTTCAAGTATCGCTGGAAAGACTCTTGCTTTTGCGATAGTTGCTAAGCCAGTTTTGTGGTATATGCGGAAACTTGCAAGATTCAAGCAAGATTCATGATCACTGTTCAATTTGTTCATTAGGCCGTGACTGGATAAATGGCGCGTTGCATCTAGCTGTTTTTGTAAGGCTGTTTCTTCGCATTTTAATGCGCTGGACAGTCGACTCCTTCGAGTGAATGTTTACGCGTTTTCTATGCCGATTATTATTATGTCGAAGCGGAAGGTGGTGATTTCGCTAACGTTTGGCGATACTGAAAGATTTAGACGTGCTTGGATGACAGATTTTGCCGTTAAGACATAGTCTTCGCGGTTCCAGCTTAAGGTTATGTATTGTGAAGTTTGGGTCGGGTTCCAGTTGCTGATAGTCATGTTAAGCGTTATGGGTATGTTGCCCTCGTTTTTTATGTAAACTGTGAAGTTGGCGTTTGTGTCGGGATATAGGATGCCCCAGCTTATAGAAGTCACGTTTTTCGTGCATCCGGCATCTTCGTATACGCCGACTCCAACGGCTTTTACGATTCCGGTGTTGTTGATTTGCTGGTAAGCGGTTAGTAGGGTGGTGGCTAATACGGTTGCGGCGACTCCTACTATTCCGACGATGAGAACGATTCCGATTTGCATTTTTTGCATGGCCATATTTCGTCCCTACAAGTCGTGCATCTTGAGTCTTAATAAACATTGCCGTCTGCATAAACAACACAAATACACATACCACAACATCAAAAAAGCATAACCAGCAGCCACAACGAAACAGACGTTCAACAGTCCAGAAAACAATTCTCTTGTGCTAGCAACATTCTGCCAGCGAAAAACTCTGGCGGTTGCTGGCACCCAGCTGACACCATAAGCTTATTAGCATCCCCCTCGTCTTCACGCGAAAGAGGAGGAACACAACTCGTTTGCAGTAGGACACTTCGCCTTAGGCTACATCCTAAGCAAACTAACAGCGAAAACAACGAAAACCAGATTGAACATTCCGCTTGTGTTCCTGCTTTCAGTCATCCCCGACACCGACTTACTGATTCCATTTGTTGAACATCGAGGGCCATTCCACTCCATAGTACTAACGATTGCAGTTTTTGTGCCCTTCTTCATCAAATATGGGCGAAGTGCATCTCCTTATTTTGTAGCCCTGATACAGCATTCGCTAGTAGGTGACTACGTTGCCGGAGGAGGCATACAGCTTCTTTGGCCGCTAACGACTCAGCCCTATGGACTGAACGTGAGCCTTGCAAGTCCGCTCAGCATCGCGCTGGAATGGACGATCTTTCTAGTTTCTGCGATTATAATGATAAAGACCAAGGATGTCTACAAGTTGCTTCAGCCAAACCGCTCTAACCTGATTCTCGCGGTGCCAACATTTACCGTCTTGCTTCCAACGTTTCTCGCCTTTCCCCTGCATGTCCCACTCGAACTCGTGCCTCCGCACTTACTATATCTAGGCATTTTCTTAATCTCACTTTCAAAATGCTCCCATGCGACAATAACCCAACTCATGTATAAAAACCCAAGCTGAACAGAAACAGACAGCAAGATTCGTAGATATTGAAGACGTGATCTTCCGGCAGGCAGTAGTTAACGACTCCAAGAGACAAATCCTCCGAGAAAAACAGCGTTCATGCTTACAGCTGCAGAATCGATAATCTCATATACCACATTAAAACACACCATTTAACGATAGGTATGAAAGCAAAGTTTCAATACGTAGGAATAAGAGTCACAAATCTACAAAAATCCATAGACTTCTACACCAAAATCCTAGGCATGAAAATCGTGGGACGAAGCAAAATCGACCAAACCAAAGGGGAAACTGTGGGCTTACAAAGCGAAGACGGCGGCTTCATCCTAGAACTAAATCACTATGAAGAGGATAGCCCCTACAACACGAAGTACCTTGTTGGAGAAGGACTTGACCATCTAGCATTCAAAGTTGAAAACCTTGATAGGGCATTTGCTGAAGCGCGAGAAGCAGGACACCGAACTGTGTTGGAAATGAAGGCAGACGGAGGCAGATGGGCATACATAGAGGATCCAGACGGAATCTGGATAGAACTCTTCTAGACGCATATCTAGGAGACTTTCCAGTTTTTCATCAAAGAAAAATGCAGAAAAAAGGGGGAAATGTGGATTGGGTTTGCAGTGTTTTATGGGTCATGTTCCCCGTAATGTTTGGAAGCTATAGCAGTATCCTTACCTTCGATCACGCCGTCACGGTAAAGGTCGCAAGCCCAGTTCCATTCCATCGTAGGACCATGAACTCCAGTTGACCAGCAGCCCACAATTGTCCGTGTGATATTGTAGTAATCCATTCGAGCAGCATAGTACGCAATGTCGTAGACGTTAATTCTGCCGTCGCGGTTAACATCAACCTCAGGAATCCATATAGGATCAAGTGTGCACGGGCCTAACCCGTACAAAGCGCATATGGCCGCTATGTCAAAGATGTTCACTATGCCGTCGTAGTTTACGTCTGCAATTCTGCCAATCTTCACTGTGTCTCCGATCATGTAGTTATCGTACGGGTCCTGGTCTCCTGCTACTGCGACATGTGCGCTTATGACGTGTCTTCCTTTGCCGAGTGCGGCTGAGTTCAAGTAGGCTTTGGCGGCTGTGAAAGTGTTTGCGCCTAAGAAGAAGCCGTTTATGTAAAGCCTTGGCGTGCTGTTGAAGTAAATGGTCACATCGCAGTACACGTCTGTTGTGCCCTCGTTCATTAAGCCTACTCCGACCCAGACATTGTGGGGCGGGGTTCCCGGCTCTGGCAGGTTATCGATTAAAGGATATCCTATAACTGCTTTGATGGCGACATCGGTGGTTGCTGCTTTTACTGTGTGTGCTTGGATGGATGCAAAAGCTGATGTAACAAGAATTGCCACAATTGCGCATGTTATTTTTTTGACTCTCATTTTCCTTGCTTCCTCCCATCTAGGAAAATCTGTCTATCGGCAGTGGCTGCTTAAAAGCGGTGAGAATACTTTGAAAGGAGATAGGTTAAAATGAAGGTGTGATATCGAAAACAATTTAATTGACAATCCCATCTAATACCTATCATCCTTTCCACAATAGCTCCCCCAAAAAAGCTAGGAGTAGCAGCATTGAGACTCATTCAAATAGTAGCTTCTTCATCAAGACAAAAAAATACTCCTAGCTCTCGCGAAGACAAAGCAGATCCACATATCAAAGCTTGTAAGAATGTCTAACAGCACCTACAGCCAAGTAAACCGCAATCTGCGGATCCTAGAGAGTGAAGGCATTGTAAAAATCAGGCACTACGGACGCGTAAAAATGGTTGAGCTGGACATAGCAAATCCAAGAACCAAAGTGCTTCTGCAAGTGCTTAACATCCTTGATAAGCCACTGCACGAACAAGAGCTTTACAAGAGAGCGACCTGATCAACCGTTGCGGTGAAACAGATAATAATTACAAGAAACAAGACAATACTAGGATTCGGTGTCGCATTGAAGATTAAAGTAGAATATCTCGGCCACATCAAAAACATTACTGGCAATAGACGCGAAGAGGAAGTTGAAGCCGCCGAGGATGCCGCTGTCTCTGATCTGCTGGCGCAGCTTTCAGAAAAGTATGGTGCCCCCTTTAGAAAAGCCATATACGAACCCAGAGCCGCTGATGTCAAGCCCAACTACATTGTCACAGTAAACGGTCTCTTACTGAACCAGCTAAAAGGACTCGGCACAAAACTCAAGCAAGGAGACCATGTCATCTTAATGCCAGTAGTCAGCGGTGGCTAATACTCCTCTTTCTTATCTATCAAGCCGTCTTTTCGGGCTTTATGCATGGCGAACCTAAAAACGCCAACGCTTATTCCCACTGTTACCAAAGTCGTCAAAGATAACAGCATTAAGCTTGTCTGGAAGTCGCCTCCTGTTTGGTGAAGTATCGAGAATCTGACACTTTTTAGAAAATACGTAACAGGCAAGGCATTGGAGATTGTTTGACCCCATGAGGGAAGAAGCTCCGGAGTGAATATGACTCCGCCGAAAAGGTAGAGGATGCTTGAAACGTATTCAGATAGCATAAACTGAACTCTGGACGTCATGATATTAATCCCGCTTAGAACATATCCCAGAGACACAAAGCACAGAGTTCCAAGAAGCATGGTTAAAGCAAGCATGGGCAAATCTATTCCCAGCCAGTTTATTGGAATAGGCAGACCTAGAATCCCTTGGAAGATCAGCACGCCAAATCCCAGCGTCAGCAAAAGCGATAGCGACGCGTTCACCACGCCGTTCAGTGCTCTCCCCAAGATATACCATGTCAGTGAACTAGGCGACAGGTAAATGTGTTTTAGCACCTCGTAATGGGCTCGGTCATCATGGATCAGCATGCTCATTGACATCACTATCTGCACTATGTAGATGAAGAAGCTGTTGCCGATAAGCAGGAAAGCAAAGTGTTCGCCGCTGAAAACGTCCACGACTGTGCTTCCAACATAGAACATGAAACCAGCCATAAGCAAGCCAGCAAGCGGACGAACCATATAGTAAATCGCAAACACCAGAGGATCAGCCCAGTTAGTATCCACCTTCCAGCCCAACCAAACAGCCTGCTTAACTGTCCGCAGAACCGTGTTTACTGCCAACGAAGCGTCAGCCTCCCCTCTTTCTTGCCTAGATTTTCCATAAAATTCAAAGCAAGCTTCGCTAAAGGCAGTAAAATCAAGGTAAAAACAATAAGAGCAATCACATGCGGCCAGACTTGCGCAATACCTTCTCCCGAGATCGCTGTTCGCCTTATGCCGTCCAGCCCGAAGGTTAGAGGAACAAGAGACGCAAGAAGCTGTAGCAACGTTGGCAGGTATCTTACTGGGTAGAATGAACCTGAGATAAACTGTACAGGTTCCTGTAGGAGGCTTGCAGTGTGCCATGCCTCCCTTCCATAGAGTAGGAAAAGAGAAGCAAAAAGCATTCCCAGCGAGTAAAGTGCTGCAATCGTCAAGAAGAAAATCAGCAGCGCTGTGAATGGCTCGTTTAGGGCGATTGGAACCTGGAAGATCAGCGAGCCCACGGTAAGGATCGCTACCGCTCTTAAAGTGGTGTTTACAAAGCCTCCAAGAGCCATCCCCAGAAGAATCGCCATCCTTGAGATTGGAGCAACCAAATAAGCTTCAAGTGTTCCCGTTTCTTTTTCCCAATAGAACTGTGCAGACATGTTCCAAAGCACGTTTGTCCAGAAAGCCAGCATAGTTCCGCCTATGACAACGAATCCCGCGAACTCTGCGCCTACTCCAAGCATCTTGTACAAGTAAACGTAGGCGCTTAATGTGAATATGGGAAGGAACATGTCGAAAATCAGCCATTCAGGCTCTCGGTTACCTCCTTTAACTCTGACCCATAGCCTTGCGTAAGCAACACGGAGGTTTCTGACTAGATCATCAAGCATGGGCTTTTTCCTCTGCTTCTTCGAAGCCTTTGCCGACGAGCCTTATGTAAACGTCTTCAAGTGTCGGCTCGGTTTCGTTTACTGAGAGAACTTTCAGTTTAGCTTCGGTTAGTTTGGATTCTATTTCCGCGAAGACTCTTCTATCATCCACCATTACTCTGAGGTGGGTTACGCCTGTCTGGATGTTGCGTGTCTCTGAGTAGCCAATGATGCCTTTTACCTTCTCAATAAAGCTGAAATCTATTTGAATTGAGGAAACTTCTATCTTGGCTATTGGTGTTCTTCTAAGGTCTTCTTTAAGCACCTGTGGGCTGTCACATGCAAGTATTTTTCCATTGCTTATTATGGCAACTCTATCGCACATCTCGTCAGCTTCAATCATGTAGTGAGTAGTCAAGAGAACTGTTCCCTTTCTCTCCCGTTTAGCCCAGTCAATCACATAGTTCCTAAGCTTCTTTGCCGTCAGCACATCCAACCCCAAAGTAGGCTCATCTAGAAACAGAATTTTCGGGTCGCTCAGCAGGCCTCTTGCAAGGCTCATTCTCTGCTTATACCCCGTGGAGAGCTTGGACATTCTGGTGTTAGCATACTGTTCAAAATCCAAGTCAGCCATCAAACGTTTGCTTCTTTCTTTTGCAACAGAGGAAGGTAAGCCATAAAGCTGAGAAAAAAACCAGAGATTCTCCTTAACCGAGAGGATTCCGTAGCCTGGAGTCTCGCCGCCGGAGACTAGATTAATGATCTTTCGCACTCTGTCCGCTTCTTTGACCACGTTGAAGTCGGCTACATATGCTTCGCCTCTTGTGGGAAGCAGAAGCGTTGTTAAAATCTTGATCAAAGTCGTTTTGCCTGCGCCGTTCGGTCCTAGCAACCCGAAAATTTCGCCTTCCTTTATGGAAATTGAAACTTCGTCTAAAGCTTTCACTAGCTCTTTCTTCTTGCCGAAAGTGCGACACAGGTTAATTGTCTCAACGTAATCAGGCACTAGCAGTCACAAGACCTAGCACAATGCAAATTGGCATAGTTAAGAATTTCTGTCACATGGAAAAAGGCTCTAGAAACTATGCGTCCTCTATTCAGGTTAGACTTCGAGGAAAACATCCATCTCAGTAAGATTGCGACAACCCTTTTTCGTGACCTCAACCACGTCTTCGATGCGAACTCCACCTATCTTTGGATCATACAATCCAGGCTCAACCGAAACAACATTATGCTCTTCCAAGGCGTGATTATAGAGCTCGTTCATGCCTGGGCCTTCGTGGACTTCCAGTCCAATACCATGACCGAGGCTGTGTAGGTATCCTTTGCTGATTTGTTTGCCTCCTCTTATGGTTTGGTAGCCAGCTTTCTCCAAGAGGTCACAGCATAGCTTTTGCATGTCACTTCCTAGAACCCCTGCTCTTATGGCATCCATTGCCGCATTCTTGGTGTCCAGCACGGTTTCAAACATTTTCTTAACCGTTTTTGAGGCTTTGCCCCTCACGATGGTGCGTGTCATGTCTGAAACGTAGCGGTTTTTCACGCTTTTAGGGAAGACATCAATCACAATAGGCTTGTTGGCCTTCAAAACATCATCTGCCTTACCTGCGTAGTGAGGGTCTGCGCCTCCAAGCCCGCATGCAATGATCGTTTCCTCTTCAGCAACACAGCCATTGTCAGCAAACGTGTGGTCGAATACTGAGCGCACCTTGCCTGAGGTAAGCAGCTTCTTTCTTCCATCTTCTCGGTAGATTAGGGCTTTGTTGGCGCTGACTTCCGAGTTCTTTATGAGCTCTATCGCCTTTGACGTGGCTTTCTCCACAGCTCTCTGCACAAGCTTAATGTTCGCAATCTCGTCTGGTTCCTTGGTTTCTCTGGCTTTCTCAACAATGTCAAAAAGCGGCTCTATTTTCAGTCCCTCATGCCTTAAAGCGTCAGCAAGCACCACAGGAAGGTTTGGGGGAACATAAATCGGCTCATCGGCCCCAAGCTCCTTTTTTGCCAGAGCGGCTACAAACTTTAAGGCACCAGTCTTCGGGTTTGATGCTGATTTGACAATTCTGAGGTAATCGTAGTCAAAGTAGGAACGCACGTTCTTTACTCTTGACTCTTTCTTGGCTCTAGCCAGCTCCATCTGATTAACAACAAGCAAAGGCGCCTCACCCAGCTTTTTTAGAAAAATAAACGGGTCAGGTGCCAGAAACCCAGAAAGATAGTACATGTTCACATTCTTGTAGCTCTCAGAATAGAGCAGCATTGAACTGATGTTTTTTTCTGACAAAATCCTGTCGATGTCCCTTCTCATTTTTTGCTCCAGCCTAGAGAAATCCGAGTAGGCGTTCTAGAGATAAAAGCGTTGCCACTTTGCATCGACCACATCGCGGAAGCAACCTAAAAAAGATAAATAGAGTCGCAACCATACTGTGATCTGTCTAGAAAGATAATTTCACGTGCAATGCAACTGGTGATCAACGGTTCGCATGTGTTCACGCGAAACTTAAAGTGGAGACGCAAAGAGATTGGAAGGCAGCATATGAATTGAAAATCTTCAAGAATCGAATATTGAGGATTTAATTTACGTCTGCTCCTCGAAAAGACTTGCCGATCCCATACACCAGCAAGGTGTCAAACTCAAAAAGCAATGGCTGCGTGAAATGCTTGGGACCTATGGATCATGCGCGAAAATCGCCTACTACAAGGATAGGCCGGTAGCTCAAATACTATACTATCCTGAAGAAGCTATCAAGACTAGAGCCTTCAAACGAAAAGAAGTCCTAGTAATATCATGTACATATAACCCAGTTGCAGATGCGCAGAAACTCGGCATCGGCACAAGGCTACTGAAAAGCGTCATTCAAGATGCACGGCAAAAGAAAACATGCTTAGGCAACAGACCATGCAAATTCATAATTGCCAAGGCATTCAACACAGGTGAAGCCCTACCGTTGCCAGAATTCTACAGAAAAAACGGCTTTATTCCCACTCCCAGAAACGACGCACTATATTTACCAGTTGCGTCCAGCTACGAAGAAGAAACGCCGATAAGAGAATATGAACCACTACCTGAAGACCTAGGAAAAGCAGTTGTCTTTTATGGGCCAATCTGCCAATTCAGCTTTCCATTTGCAAACAGAATAGTCGACCTCGTAAAACAAGTTGCACCCAACATTACCATAGAACTAGTTAATGAGTGGGAGAACCCTCAAGAGTCGATAAGACGGAAAAACTGGTGGCTTATCGTCAATGCCAAACCCATACGCACTTTCTTTATGGCGACTGAGCGGTTTAAGCAGGAAGTAAAAGAGGCTGTGGACGGAAAAACCTAGAGTTTTTGGCGTTGTTTCTGCAATTGGGACAAAGATATAAACAAAAGCTTAAAAGCAAGATGAAACAAGATAGCTTGAAATGAATGAGGAGAATGGTAAGATTGGAATTTTTCCTCCCTTCTCTCCTTTCTCCCCCTAAAAGTTTGCTACCATTCTCCTCATTACTCTTAGGCTCTTTTGCACACTTATACCTTGTGGAACAATCTTCTATCGGCTGCCGGACACATCTAGACGCTTGAAAACCGTGTGAAAAGGCTTAAATTGCTACTGGTTTCCACTTCTAGAAGTGGTGTGATTATGGTTAAGATTCTGATAGTTTACCATTCTAGAACAGGAAACACTGAGAAAATGGCCAAAGCGGTTGCAGAAGGCGCTCAGCAGGTTAAGGGTGCGGAAGTAGTCGTGAAAAGAGTTGAGCAGACAGCAGTAAACGATCTTTTGGATGCGGAAGCAATTGTGATGGGCTCTCCGACTTACTATGGTCAAATGTCTAGCAAGCTGAAAGCCCTCATTGACGAATCGGTCAAAATCCATGGAAAACTGGCGGGAAAGATCGGTGCTGCATTCACCAGCTCCGGTGGGACAGCTTGCGGTGCAGAAACCACGTTGCTTTCAATAGTGCAAGCCATGCTCGTCCATGGGATGATAGTGCAGGGGAGAGCAGACGACAAACATTATGGAGAGGCAGCCGTCGGTTCGCCAGACAAAAAGGAACTTGAGTCTTGCAAAGAGCTTGGGAAAAGAGTAGCGAGTTTGGCTGTGAAGATGTAGGGCAAAGCCTTAACTATATATTGGTTTTCACGTTTTAAAGGAAATTTGAAATGAATTATCTGACTGTTGCAAAGGCCTATACAACGATAGCGTTCGGAGTTTCAATATTCTTGTGGCCTTACCTATCTTCAGCATTACTTGCGCCTTCGATACCGCTTGCTTTGATTCATCCTTTTTTTACCGCTGAACTGGCGTTGATGTTGTCAATTGTTATTGCTTGGATTTTGATGATTCCGATTTGCTTATCCAAACTGCGAAAACAAAAAAATACCTTTAAAAAAAGCATAGCTCCGAACTGGTATGTAATTTTCTTGGCCTCTGCTACGCTAGTTGTGGCTATTTCAGGGTGCATCTTCTATTCCCAGCCCGTCCAATATGAATGGGAAGCTGATGATTTACGAAGGATGCCCCCTATTCCTCCGCCAAACCTCTTTGCACGCATTAATGGCTTTGGCACTCTCTTTTGCGAAGCAGCATGGATAATAGATGGAATTCGCAAAATTTCCGAGAAGCTGCAAGGAAAATCGTAAATGATGGGCCCGGGGCGATTTGAACACCCGACCAACAGGTTATGAGCCTGGCGCTCTAACCGGGCTGAGCTACGGGCCCTCGGTTGTGTATTATGCTATTTTAGATTTGATTTAAACGTTTTCTGTTATCTTCACTGTTTGACAAGAAATGCTCGTGCAGGCTTTGTGGCTGGGTCGTCGTGCGTTCGTAATGGTATAGGTATTCTTGAGCGTAGCCTGCGTATTTTCCGAAGTGTTCTCTTCCAAACTGGTTTAGTTGCTTGTAGTCTGCGCTTGAGAAAGACGTTGTATTCGAGATTCTGAGTCTGGTTTTCTCTGGGATGTTGTTTGCGTAATACTTGGTGATGGCACGTTTGATCCATATGTCCACGGGAAATGCTTCAAGCTTCTCAAGTGAAAACAACAGAGTGCAGTCGGCAACTTTCGGGCCTACCCCTGAAAAACCCAGCAACACCTCTTTGGCTTTCCCATAGGAAAGCTTCTTTAAACTTTCAAGTTCGAAACCGCTTCTGCAGATTTCGGTGGCGGTTTCCAGCACGTAACGCGCTCTGTAACCTAGACCGCAGTTGGCCAACTCTTTTGTTGAGGCGTGTGCAAGCGCGGCTGGAGAGGGAAAAGTGTAGAATTCCTTATTGCCGAGGCGGATTTTGTTTCCAAACTTTGCCGAAAGACTGTAAATCATGAGCTTTATGGCTGGCACGTTCTTGTATGTTGCGCATATGTAGGAGACTAGGCACTCCCAAGGATCTTGACGCAGGATTCGTAAGCCGCTGAATCGGTGGATTGTCTTTCTGATATGGGGATCTTTGTCTATTTGCCTGAAAATCTCGGGGAGGTTATCTTCTAATCTGAAGTAGCTTCTTACGAGTTGCTCATCTGCATTTTCAAACTCTAGAGCGTTGTGTATTTGGTGTATTCTAAATGGGTGGTCTCCGACGATGCCTTGCCACCACTCTCTATGCTTGGTCCATCTAAAAGCCTGCCCACAGCAAAGCGTTGAGTCCAAATCGAGGGGGCAAGCGTCATCTAGTCGAATTCTCGTGAGCACCACCGTTTCCTCAACGTTATCAAAGGATGCAAGTTCATTCACGTAGCCTCTTTATTCAGCTTTGCGTTTTCTGCATTACCCACACATCGGGCCTATAGGTGGCTTCTTTTTAGCTGAAAACGATTTAGAGTAGACTGGCTGGTTTAATATTTAAGACGGCAAATAGTGGAGAGACAGAAGTGGGGTAGACATGTGTGAGTAGTCTAGTTGAAACCGAAAAGCTGGGAGAAAATCCTTTTGCGCGGCTACTCTACTATCCTAGAGTTAACAGAGCAGAACTGGAAAGGCGGCTGACAGAGTTGAAGGCTCTGGAAGTCAGTGCAGTAGAGCTTGCTGGAGAAAAGCGGGTTTTTGATGTACATGTTTTGGGAAAGGGGTGCGTCGGTATAGTCGTGGTTGCCTTCAGAAGAGGCGAGAAAGTTGCCTTAAAAATCCGTAGGGCGGATGCTAGCCGTTCAGAAATGCAGCAGGAGGCAAAGCTTCTTGAGAAGGCCAACTCTGTAGGGGTTGGAGCGATGCTGCTTGGGGTGAGTGACAATTTTTTAGTCATGCAGCTAGTTGAGGGGCGTCTGCTTCCAGAGTGGCTTGATAGAATTAGGGCAAAAACACGTATCAGAAAAGTGCTGAGAAAGGTTCTTGAGCAATGCTGGAGTCTAGACTGCGCAGGTTTGGATCACGGGGAGCTGAGTCATGCACATAAGCACATCATCATTAACAGCGTAGACCAGCCGTTTATTGTTGACTTTGAAACTGCCAGCCTTTGTAGACGAACAGCCAACGTGACTTCGGTCTGCCAGTTCCTTTTCTTAAGCGGTTCAGTTGCTGAAAAAGTGTGCGGGAGTCTTGGAAAAGCGAATAGAGAGGCGATTATTGAGGCTTTGAGGCGCTATAAGAGTGAGAAATCGCCAAGCAGCTTCAGCAATGTGCTGGCATCCTGCGGGCTTCTAGACTATGTATGAAGCTGGTCTATGTCCAGTTGGCGTGGCTTTTTCTACTTTGTCCAGTTCCAGTTCCTTAAGAACTTGCGTTAGATCCAGCCATGCTTCCACTTGGAACTGTCTTGCAACTTTCTTTTTTTCGTAGAGCAATGGGATGGATCCGATGAACAGCCAGCCGAACAGCTCCTCAGCCAACGCCCTTTCTCCCTCAAATAAGGAAAAGCCTCTTCTTTTCTTATAACCATGTATGTAACACCGTGATAGAAGATAGCTCTATAAGAATATTAAGGAAACCAGTCATTCTTTTAGGCGAATATTCGGTTAGCTTCTTTTCTTCTCAGCGCTTCTTTTATTTCTAGGGCTATTCTCTTGCCCGTATACATGTTTTCTCCGTATTTCAGGTAAGCGTATGGCGATGTGCCGATTCCAACGTTGGTTCCGGCAACTATCCTTGCGGAGATTTCGAAGGCGTAGATTTCGAGGTTGTCGGTTATTATTGTTTCGAGGCAAAAGGGGCCTATGATTCCTGGCGGTGCTAGCTCGTTGGCGGTTTTGGCTACGTTGTCTCCCATTCTGATGAGTTCAGGTAGAAGTGATTCTCTAAGAGTGAGGGGTATGTTGCCGACTATGGTGTATGTGGGGCTGATTTTGATGTCTAGCTGTTCATCGGCGGGGATTCTTCCTATGGCGTCCACGGCTGACTCATATCGTCTGTCGACTCCGAGAAATTCCACATCGTTGTTCACTATGGAGGCGAAGTAATGTGGATAAACGTTGACGCCTAAGATGTACTGCTGCAAGTGGATGCTATTGATGTCATCGGTGGAAAGAAGCCCACGGCTAACCATTTCTCGGACTTTTCGCTGGAAGGACTCTGGAGAGTTGGCGAGGAAATAGCCTTTTCCCCCCTTGGCTCCTGGAAGCTTGGCTATGACCAGCTCGCTGATTTGTTCGGCTTTGTCAAAGGTTTTGGGCAGCCTAAGACCTGCTCTTTGAAGCCATTCTTTCTGTCTTTCGCGTCCTGTTTCCCAGTGCAGGAGTCTTCTGTTTCCGAACATTGGTACGAGGAGGTTTTCGGTCATCTGCTCGGTGCTTAGGTACGCTGTGAATGAGCCGTGGGGAATTAGGACTGTGTTTAGTTGGCGGAGTTTCTCTTGGAGATTTTCGTTGAGGAGTTCGGTGAAGTCTTTTACTGTGATGATTTCGTCTGCAAGGGGAAATTTCTTGTAGAGTATAGTGTCGCTTTTCTTGCAGATGCATATGGTTTTGAATCCTTCTTCTTTGGCTCCTTTGAAGATGTTTAGTGCTGAGTGTGAGCCAATTGTTCCTATTGCAAGATGCTTTAGGTCGTACTTATCAAGAATTTTGCTGATTTCCTGCTGTGTTATCATGTTACTGTTTCCTCAAGTCTGTTTTCTTTTACCGCGCGCTTTATTTCTATGGCAACTCTTCTTCCTGGGCCTATTTCTGTTCCGTACTTGTATTTCATGTAGGGTGAGGTTGGTTCCACGCATGGGCATCCTGGACTGCGGGGGCTTACGTCGAAGACGTGGAATTCTAGGTCTTTGGTTATTGCTCCTTGTAGTCCGAATAGTCCTATGATTCCTGGCGGGTATTCGTGTTTGCATGTGTCCGCGAATTTTTCTGCGGCTTGGAAGATTTTTTCGATTTGGCTTTCGCGTAGGGTTGCGCCTGTGTGTCCGATTTCGATGTTTTGTGTGGGAGTATTGAGTTCGAGTTGGTGGGTGGCTGGGAGGTCGAGGATTCCGTCGAGGTCTGTTTGTATGCGTCTGTCGAAACCTAGGAGATCAATTTCGCCTGTTAGCGGTGACCAGTAGAGGTTGGCGTTGAACTTGGCGCCGAGCACGTATTCTTCTATCGTGGCTTGCTGTAGGCTTTCTTTGGTGATTATGCCTTTTTTGATGCGTTTGGCTGCTTGTTGCCGGTATTCTTTTGGCGTGTTGGCGTAGAAGAAGGCTCTTTCAATGGTGCGCTGTTTTTCTGGGACTTTTACTATGGCTAGTCGGTCGATTTCCTCTGGCGTCTTGAAGGTTTTGGGTGTGGGAATGCCTGCTTTTTGGAGTAGGTAGTGCTGGTTGCGTGGGGCATTGCGTTCTTCGGCTCTGAGTAGGTGGCGGTTGCCGTGTAGGGGTATGGTGAATTTCTGTTCGATGTTATCATAGCCTACGTAGACTGAGAAGCTTCGGTTAGGAACGAATATGGTGTTGAGTTTTCGGAGTTTTCTGAGGTTTTCCTCTTTAACTATGTCAGAGAACTTGCCGAGAATTAGGAAGTGGTCGAAAAGGTTTCTGTAGTAGCCTGCGTAGGTTTTTTCCCTGCCTTTTTGGCAGACGACGACGGTTTCGAGGTGTTCTTGTTTGGCTCCATAGGCGATTTCGAGGGCGGAATGTGAGCCTAAGACGCCGATGCGCACTTTTCTGGGATCATAGCCTTTAAGCAGTTCTTGGGGTTTCATCTGCTTCACGCTGTAAACTGTTTGGTAGAGCGCTCAGGATGCTAATTAAACTTTTTAAGCTGGTGATGCGGGGTTTGGTACGGGGGGATTGTGTGCGGAGGAGCCTAGATCCCCCTTATGTATAAGGGGTAGGCTTAACCGCCCTCAAAAGCTTCTCTAACCTTCGCGAAATACATGTGACTAGATGGAAATATTCATAAATAGAAACTGCTAATCAACTGCTTATGCCAAACCAGGTTCACTGTGCCCACATACTAGTAAGAACCGAGCAAGAGGCAAAAAATGTGCTGGAAAGGCTGAAAAAGGGAGAAAAATTCGCCAATATAGCTCAGGAAATCTCTCTTTGTCCTTCCAAGAAGCGTGGTGGAGACCTCGGCACATTTGGCAGAGGAAAAATGGTTAAAGAGTTTGAAGACGCTGCCTTCGCTTTGGAAAAGGGACAAGTTTCAGGAATAGTTAAGACGAAATACGGCTATCACATAATAAAGAGACTTGAATAGGCTAGGCTGCTGTCTGGCTTTACCTCTTCTTTTTCCCTGTCAGCTCGATGTCAGGCTCTTCGGCGCCAAGCAAAACTCTAAGCGACTTAACTTCCTCCCTGAGCATTCCTATCTCGCTTTCAAGAGCTCTGGCTTTAGAGTCAGCCATCTTCTTAAGCTCCTCAATCTCCAACAAGAGGTTCTTGCGTTCAGTCTCCAGATTTCTTATTCTCTCGACTACGCTTTTGAAGTTGCTCATCGCTTCTCCCCTTTCCCAATGTATGTTGCATACTAACAAGCTTAAATCATTTAAAGTTTTGCAGACCATCGCTGCACGGTCAAATAAAGAGTCTTATGCCTCAGCCACGGTCTGTTCCGCATTTACCTACAATCGTCATGCCTTGACAATGCGATTTCCAATGTTTTTTTGGAAAACTATAAAACGTGGATCATAAATCTAGGTAATCTTCAACCATTAGCAACGTAGGTGTAGTTCAAAATGGAGCAGCTAACTCACGACGTAATCGTAGTTGGCGCTGGTCTAGCTGGACTGAGAGCAGCAGTTGCAGCTGCCGAGGTAAGCAGCAAGCTGGATATCGCCGTGCTTACAAAACATCATCCGCTGCGGTCGCACTCTGTCTGCGCTCAAGGCGGAACAGCGGCAGTAACCAACCCCAAAGACTCCTTTGATCTTCACGCTTTCGACACAGTTAAAGGCGCCGACTACCTCGCAGATCAAGATGTTGTGGAATTTTTTGTAAAGAAAGCGCCAAGCGAAATTGTTTTGACTGAGCATTGGGGATGCCCATGGAGCAGAACAACTGAAGGCAAAATTAATCAACGCGCTTTTGGGGGACACACATTCCCACGTGCATGCTTTGCCGCTGACATGACTGGTTTCCATGAAATGCACGCCATCTACGGGAAAGCCAAGTCATACAGCAACATCAAGTTCTATGACGAGTGGTTCGCCACCTCGCTTATCACCAATCAAGACGCGGCAGTTGGGCTGACAGCCATTGAAATGAAAACTGGAACGCTGCACGTTTTCCACGCGAAGTCCATCGTGATGGCGACAGGAGGCCACGAACGTATCTACGAGTTCACAACGTTCTCGCACACAACCACTGGCGACGGGATGGTAATGGCATACCGTGCAGGCGTGCCGTTGGAAGACATGGAGTTCGTGCAGTTTCACCCCACAGGGCTTATCCCGTCTGGCGTACTTATCACGGAAGGCGCCAGAGGCGAAGGAGGATACCTCGTAAACGCTAACGGCGAGCGATTCATGAAGCGCTATGCCGCTGAAAAGATGGAGCTTGCTCCTAGAGACGTGGTCTCAAGAGCCGAACAAACAGAAATCCTGGAAGGAAGAGGCTTGCAGGGGCCTTATGGACCATATATTGCCTTGGATCTTAGGCACTTGGGCGAGGAAAAGATCAACGAAAGACTGCCGCTTATTCGAGATGTCGCCCTCAAACTTGGAGGTGTCGACCCAGTTAAGGAAGTCATACCTATTCGTCCAGCAGCCCACTATTCGATGGGCGGAATCAAGGCAAACATTAGGGCTGAAACATCGGTTTCGGGCTTGTATGCTTCCGGCGAATGTTCTTGTTTGAGTTTGCATGGAGCCAACAGGCTTGGAACTAACTCGACAGCCGAATGCCTTGTCTTCGGGGCAGTTTCCGGAGAAGAAGCCGCCAAACATGCTCTCGCAGTGGGTTTGCGGGATCTTCCGCAGGAAAAGCTTCTGGCAGAAGAGGCCAGAGTGTCAGCGATTGCCGCGAGAAACGGAGATGAAAAAATCTCGGTGCTCCGCGATAAAATGCGGCGCGTCATGAACGAGAAGGTGTGGATTTACAGAAAAGGCGATCAGCTTGAGGCAGGA
The DNA here is from genome assembly GCA_029907545.1 of Candidatus Bathyarchaeota archaeon. Lineage (GTDB taxonomy): Archaea > Thermoproteota > Bathyarchaeia > Bathyarchaeales > Bathycorpusculaceae > JAGTQT01. The sequence goes on from JARYLR010000014.1 coordinate 32,132, forward strand.
TTAAAAGAGATCAGGGAGCTGAAAAAGAAATTTGCCGACATCGCAGTAGAAGATAAGGGCAAACAGTTCAATACTGGGCTCTTAAACGCGTTGCAACTAGACTTTATGCTTGACTTAGCAGAAGTAACCATTGTCAGTGCGCTGCCGAGGAATGAGTCAAGAGGGGCTCACTCGAGAGTTGACTATCCTAAACGTGACGACCAGAACTGGCTTAAACACACCTTGGCTTACTACACTAAAGATGGCCCGAGGCTGGAGTATGCTCCAGTAACGATAACGAAGTGGCCGCCTATGGCTAGAACCTATTAGGAGGATGAAGAGTTTGGGCGTAGAAACTGAGAAAACTGTGGAATTAACGGTAAGCCGCTTTGACCCTGAAACGGGCAAGAATTACATTTCGTCATATAAGGTTCCTGTCCGCAAAGGAACAACGTTGCTTGAGGCTCTGCTGTACATTAAGGACAACCTTGATGGAACCTTGACCTTCAGGCATTCGTGCAGAATGGGCATCTGTGGAAGCTGCGCGGTAAATGTTAACGGAAAGCCTATGTTGGCATGTTACACGCAAGTGCTTGACCTCAAAGAAGACCGCTTGTTTATAGAGCCGCTGTCCAATATGCGGGTAATCAAAGACTTGGTTGTGGACATAGATCCCTTCTTCGAGAAATTGATGAAGATTAAGAATTATCTAGTTAAGCCGGAGGCAGAATTCCAGAAGCCTGAAGAGTTTCTGCAGTCTCCGGAGGATCTTAAGAAGTTCTGGGATCTGACGCTGTGCATTAAGTGCTCTGTTTGCTACTCTGCTTGCCCTGCTGCGATCGACGAGAGATTTCTCGGGCCAGCTTCTTTGACAGCTAACTACAGGTTTATCGCTGACTCCAGAGATCAAGGTGGCTCAGAGCGGCTGAAGCCGATGGCAGACAACATCTGGCTGTGCACGCAATGCAACTCTTGCACCCTGTTCTGTCCCAAACTTGTCGGCTGCGCAAACGCCATAGTTGACGACCACAGCCTGCTTGTGGAGAGTGGAGAAATCCCCAAAACCGTTAAGGACGTGTTAGAAAGCGTTTACAAGTACCATAACCCGATGGGCACTCATCAAAACAAGAGAGTTGACTGGGCTAAGGATCTGAACATAGAAGCGTTTCCAGAAACCAAGAAGGCGGACATCCTGCTTTTCACGTGTTGTTCTACGACTTATGATGCTAGAAACATGGAAATCGCCAAGGCAATGGCCTCTATCCTAAGCAGTATGGGCGTCAGCTTCGCTACGCTGGGTACTGAAGAATGGTGCTGCGGGGATCACATGCTGAGACTTGGCGAAAAAGGGCTCTTCGAAGAGCTTGCAGCGCATAATATTGAGATGTTCCGCCAATTCAACGCTGAAAAAATCGTAACTCTCTCACCGCACTGCTACAACACGTTCAAAAACGATAAGCCCTACTCGGACGCTAAGCTTAATGTTGTGCACTACACGCACTTTCTCGCCGAAGCCATACAAAAGGGCATGATCAAACCTGCAAAACCAGTTAACAGGAAAGTAGCCTACCACGACCCATGTTTCCTTGGTAAAAGGAACGAGGTGTACGATCCGCCAAGACAGATTCTGGGCTCGGTTCCAGGCTTACAGCTGGTCGAGATGAAAAGAACCAGACAGAGCAGTTTCTGTTGTGGTGGCGGTGCTGGACGAGTCTGGACTGAGGAAGCTGAGCCTGAAAAGAGACCCTGTGTTGACAGAGTTAAGGAGGCGCTAGGTCTCGGAGTAGACATTATCGCTGTTGCGTGCCCGTTCTGTGTGACAACGCTGGAGGACGCTGTGAAGGTGCTGGATGTTGAAGGGAAAATTGCTGTAAAGGATGTTCTTGAGCTTCTCAGAGAGTCGGTCTAGCGTTCCTTTTTTTCTTCAGCTAAAAATGTGTCACTGATAACGTAAGAAGACAGTTCATCCACGCTTCCCGCTCGTGCAAATTGCATTTTAGAGATAGATAAATTAATATGAACCATCCGTGCCTTATCTAGACAAACCCTACTGGAGGAAAAATCATGTTTGGTTATGCTGGTCGCGTACTCCACGTAGATTTGACATCTGGAAAAACTCATGTGGAACCCTTAAACGAGGATTATGCAAAAAAATACATCGGCGGCATAGGACTAGGCATAAGACTCTGGCTGGACTACTCTAAGCCTGGAGTTGATCCTTTCAGCCCCGAAAACCCGTTGATTCTGGCAACCGGCCCCATTTCGGGCACGATGTGGCCCACAGGTGGAAATGGGCATGCGTTTGTGTCGAAGTCTCCTCAGAGCTATGGTGTGGGTGAGGCGAAGGCTCATGGCTCTTTTGGCACGGAGATGAAGAGAGCTGGCTACGACGCTGTGATCTTGAAAGGTAAGGCTGAGAAGCCTGTTTACCTCTGGATTGACGATGATACAGTTCAGGTTCTGGACGCTTCGCATCTGTGGGGCAAATCGCCTGCCGAAACTGAGGATGCAATACGCGAAGAGCTAGGGGATTACTACATCCGGGTTGCATCCATCGGGGTTGCTGGTGAAAAGCTCTCTCGCTTAGCATGCATCATTAACGATAAGACTAGAGCGGCTGGAAGAACAGGGCTTGGAGCGGTCATGGGTTCTAAGAACCTTAAGGCGATTGCGATGCGGGGCACTCGCGATATTGTTGTGGCGAAGCCAGATGAGTTCATGGAGTATCTTAAAGAGTTTCATGAGAGAATGAAAGGCCCTGCCACGCAGAAGTATCGAACGCTGGGCACTCCTGAAAACGTGCTTGTGCACAATTCCTTGTCATGTATGCCGACGAGGAACTACAACAACTCTTCATTTGAAGGCGCTGAGAAAGTCAGCGGCGAGGTTCTTAATGACAAGTATGTTGCTAAGATCATCGGCTGCAGCTCGTGTGCGATGCGCTGCGAACACATGTGTGTGGTGGCGGAAGGCCCGCATAAGAATACGATGACTCGGATGGAGTATGAGACTTTGTGGGCTCTGGGTCCGTACTGCGGTGTGGATCGGCTTGATGCCATCATCAAGGGAATGGAGCTTAGCAACTACTATGGTATGGATGCCATCAGTGCCGGTGTGACTGCTGGGTTTGCGATGGACTGTTATGAAAGAGGGCTGCTAACTCAAGCACAGCTTGGCGGGATTGATGCCAAGTTCGGGAATGCTGACGCGATGGTGCAGCTTGTGGACAAGATTGGTAAGCGTGAAGGCATAGGCGAGATCCTTGCGGATGGCGTGAAGGTTGCTGCGCAGAAGATAGGTAACGGCGCCGAAAAGCTGGCGCAGCACATCAAGGGCGTTGAAGTCACGGGCTACGATCTAAGATGCCTCAAAACCGCTGCCTTAGGCTTTGCGGTTTCATTTAGAGGCGCAGACCACAACAGGCATGGAGCCTACGCGTTTGATGTGAAGGGAAAGGTCAACCGCCTGAAAGCAGAGAAAGGCAGAGGAAAGCTTGTCAAGGACATGGAAGACGTTTACACGCTCATAGACTCGTTCATAGTGTGCAAGTTCTCGCGAGGAACCTACTACAAGGAGCTGCCGGACATGGCGAAGCTCTATTCGCTGGTTACCGGTTACGAGATGACGCCTGAAGAATTAAGGCAGGCTGGCGAGAGAATAAACAATGTTGCACGGCTCTTTAACATCAGAGAAGGCTTAACCCGAAAGGACGATACCTTGCCATGGAAGGTTATGCATGAGCCGATCCCCGATGAAGGACCCTCGAAAGGCGCTATGGTGACGCAGGAGGAGCTTGACTTGCTTCTTGACGATTACTATGAGTCTCGAGGCTGGACAAGGGAGGGTGTGCCGACCTTGGAGAAGCTTAAGGAGCTTGGGATGGAGGAGCTTGCGGGTATAGTTGAAGGGAAGCCGGAGGCGTAAAAACATGGTGAAAATACATGAAAGGAAATTTGTCTCTGCAGATCCAGACAAGTGTGTAGGCTGCCAAGTGTGCGAGTACGCTTGCTCGCTTACGAAGGATAAGGCGTTTAACCCTTTGAAGTCGAGGATACGCGTAGTGCGAATCAATCAGCTTGTGAACTTGGCTGTTACGTGCAGGCTC
>JARYLR010000015.1 GCA_029907545.1 Candidatus Bathyarchaeota archaeon
GTCGCCTGTCGGCGGGTTGCCGAGCTTGCTGTTGTTGTTGTTGTTCCAGTCCCAAAGGTACAGGCCGAACTCAGCACCATAGCCCAACACTTTCAGCGTGGGATCAGCAATGTACTTGTTGTAGTGCGCTGTGTCCAGCGGCCAGTCGGTAACGTCGATCTCGCCGCCTTCGATGCCTACTTCCCACTCAGAAATCTCTGAACCATACAACTTTATGAACAGCTCGTCAACACGAGGACCAAACGTCTCATACTTCGTGTCCTCAGTACAGTCTGGATACGTCCAAGCAAATGCCGGAACAAGCAGAATTACAAGCATCAATAGTGCAGCTATAGCAACAAATGTTTTCTTGTACATGTCTCTTCCTTTCTCCTCTTTTCTCTCCATTTGGAAGAGCGAACCATGGAAGGCTTCGAAAGTCACCTAACAGAGTGCGCAAAGTAGTCTTTTCGTCCGACTCTTCCGAGGTATAATTGGAATTTAAATATAAATATAAGTTTTATGGAAAAATGTTTCATACAATTAAAAAACATTCCAAAACAAATATCTATGATACCTAATTTATTGAAATTGAATAAAGCCATCATCAAAAAAAGGAAACATTGAATTAAAGATATCAAACATCACGCGTTTAGGCCATAGTATGAGCAGTATAATTGAATCAAACAAAGCAGTTATCACTTCAAAAAGGAGACAAGACTTCACAGTAATTGAAAGATAGACTAAGCGTTGCCTAAGGCAATATATAACACGTTATTTCCACGCAGCAACACATTGCCATAGTTAGTCAGTAGTTGATCTTCTCTAGACTCGGTTGCTCCTTCCAGCAATATGTTCATGTGGCCGTCGCACTTGATCATCTTACCCTTATACTCGCAGCCGTTCTTCAACACAACCGAAATCGTAGCGTTCAGTTGCTTAATCAAGACGTTTAAAGGCTTCTTACTTGGCTCCATACAAGCACCTAGCTCAATATTTCAACTATCCACATATCCACAAACCCATCACATATAAAAGGTTTATGAAACACAATTCGCCTTCCTTAAGCTTCAAGCCAAGCGCTATCTAGCTAATTAGCCAAAACAGGCTTACTTCTGAACTTGCTTGCCAACTTGCGCTCCTTGCTAAAGTATTCACGCTTCTTACGAAAAACTAAAATGCAGAAAAAACAGAACATGAAAGAGAGGAATACGATAGTGAAATATGAAATAAAATACAAACCATCATACTCCATGCTTGTCGTGACACTGGAACGCGGCGAAAAAATCACGGCAGAAGCAGGCGCAATGACCTACATGGATCCCTCCATAGAGGCACACACGCGGAAAAGAGAAAAAAGCCTGCTGGGAAGCCTAGGCCTAGCCATAATCGGATCTCAATCATTCTGGGTAAATGACTACACCGCTACGCAAGGACCCGCCGAAGTAGCCTTCGTCTCAGCACCCGTAGGCGACATCGAAATGCTTGAAGTTAAACCAAACCAAGGCTACATAATCCAGAAAGCCGCCTACATCGCGTCGACAGAAAACGTTGACCTAGACATAAAATGGGAAGGCTTCACCAAAGGACTGTTCGGCCAAGGACTATTCATGATCAAGGCCACGGGCAACGGCAAACTCTTCATAAACACGTTTGGAGCAATAGACAAACACACGCTACAGCCAGGACAAACCAAGATCGTGGACAACTTTCACCTAGTTGCCTTCAGCGACACATGCAACTACAAAGTCACCAAATTCGGCGGACTCAAGGAAACCATACTCGGTGGCGAAGGACTGGTTACACAGATAACAGGTCCAGGCGACATATATATTCAGACAAAGAACTTGAACGAGTTTGTCGAGTGGCTCTGGACACTACTTGAGCCACGAGTCAGATCAAGAGCTAGATAACACCTAGTTTCCCAAAAAAACGTTTTGAAAAATTCTGACAAGGCTTAAGTATCTTCCCGGTGTCTAAAAAATGATGGTAAATGAACATCGTCATCGTAGATCACGTCTACTTAGAAAGCGAGCATATTAAAAAACTGCAGTCTCTCGGAAGCCTTCAAATCTACAAAGACCCCCCGAGAAACACTGTAGAGCTGAAAGAAAGAATCAAAGACGCCGAGGTCGTGATCGTCGGCTGGACACAGATTGACCAAGAGGCTCTTGAATCCGCTTCGAAGCTAGAAATGGTTTCAATATGGGCCACGACATGCCACTACATAGACCTCAAAGCAGCAGCAGAAAAAGGAATCACGGTAACACATGTTCCAGGCTACGCTACAGAAGCAGTTGCGGAACACACGTTCGCACTGCTTCTCGCAACCATCAGAAAGCTGCCACTAGCAGATCAACATGTTCGGAAAGGAGAGTTTGACTGGAGACCATTTGGAGGACGCGAGTTAGCCGGCAAGACCATGGGCGTGATCGGCACTGGAGCGATCGGCTGTAGAGTTGCAGAGATTGCCCGCGCATTTAAGATGAAGGTTTTAGGCTACGACAAGTATCAAAATGCGAAGGCTGAGGAGATCGGCTTCGCGTACGTTGATCTTTCAACATTGTTGAAGGAAAGCGACGTGGTCAGCTTGCATGTTACTCTGACGCCGGAAACGAGAAAAATGGTTGGCAGAAAGGAAATTGCGACTATGAAGAATGGGGCTGTTCTGGTGAATACTTCGCAGGGCAAAGTTGTCGACGAAGAAGCCTTAACTGAGGCATTAAGAACTGGCAAGATAGCGTATGCTGGACTTGATGTTTTTGACGAGGAGCCTCCGCCTAAAGATAACCCGCTTTTCAAGCTTGACAACGCCGTGTTTTCACCACACATAGGGTTTAACACGTTAGAAGCGGCAAAAAGATGCACGGACATCTGCGTGGACAACATAGTGAAATTCCTTCAAGGACAACCACAGAACACGTGCAAGCCAAGCGCCTAACATGAAAAGACGGTGAAAGCTATGTATCTTACAAAAGAGGAGGAAAAAGCGCTAAAAGGAGAACTGGGGCAGGGAACCCAGCAGGCTATGGAGCTTCTTGTGGCAATCGGAGACGCCTACGAAGCCGAGAGACTGGTTCCGGTCACGCGAGCTCATGCCGCATCAAGCGGTCAAGAAGGCGACCTATATTTTGTCGAGTTGCTTGCCGATGGCGGAGCATTTTGCAGGGTCCCCACGACAACAAATCCGGTCTACGACCTTGAGTATTTTCATCAGCGCTTCAAAATAGCTGAAGAAGAGGCGGAAGTAGCCCGAAGAGTCATGGAGGGCTACAAGCGACTAGGGGCAATTCCAAGTTGGAGCTGCGTGCCATATCTGAATGAGAATATACCTTTATTTGGCGAGATTGTGGCGTTTTCCGAGTCTAGCGCTACGCCATACGTGAACTCGGTTATCGGCGCAAGAACCAATCGTGAAGCCGCGCAAAGTGCTCTTGCTGCCGGAGTCGTCGGCAAAACACCTGAATACGGGTTGCTTCTAAAAGACAATCGTAAAGGCACGCATCACGTTAGGGTGGAGGCTACGCTTAAAGATGAATTTGACTACACTCTGCTTGGGTATCATGTCGGCAAAGCGGTAGGCTACGGAGTCCCTGTGCTCTCCGGCATCCAGAAACAGCCGACCACAGAGGAACTGATAAACTTCTGCGCGATGTCAAATACTTCCGGAGCCATATCCATGTTTCACATTCCAGAATACACCGCGGAAGCCTCAAGCATGGAGGAAGCCTTCCAACGTGAGGTTCCAGAAGACAAGATAACTGTTACAGACCGCGAACTTGAGAGGACATACGAGGAACTGCAAACAACCAGCGGAGAAGCAGATTTTGTTATGCTTGGATGCCCTCACTACACTTTAAAGCAGGTTGGTGAGGTTGCTAGAATGCTCGAGGGGAAGAAAATATCCAGTAAGATGTCGTTATGGGTTTGCACGTCGGCGACGACTAAACTTCTGGCAGACCGGATAGGCTATACTGGCATTATTGAGAAAGCTGGCGGGCATGTCGTGGTGGATACATGCATCGATGAGCCATGCTGGAGCGTCTACAAGGATAAGGTGGGTATGACAGATTCGCCTAAATGCGCTTACTACCGGAGGTTTAGGGAGGCAAAAGTGGCGCGGCTACGGGACTGCGTTGAAGCCGCAGTAAAGGGGAAGTAGAGGTGAGCGAGTTGGAGATTTCGCTGAAATGCCACAAGATCATCGGAGGATGCGGAGAGGGAGAAGCTTTGGTTTCTCATGAACCCATCTGCTTCTACCTCACCGATCCCAAGACGGGCTTGGTTCGCGAGAAGAGCCACGAGCTGTCTGGAAAGAACGTTGCAGGCAAGGTGCTTGTCTTTCCTTCGGGAAAGGCAAGTTCAGTAGTTCAGATAGATGGCTTGTTTAAGCTGGCGTCAAATAATGTGGCGCCTAGGGCGATGATTGTTAAGGACGTGGAAACGGTGCTTGTTGTTTCTGCATTTATTGCGAAGGTTCCTTTGGTTGACAGGCTTGAGAAAGATCCTTTTGGCGTTATCCACACTGGAGATTATGTTAGGGTTGATGCTGAAAAAGGTGTGGTTACTGTGGTTAAGAGGAAAGCGTAGCTCATTTCTCTGAAGATGTTTCTGTTTTGTTGGTTAAGAAGTCTCTAATTCGTTTGATGCCCTCTTCCACCTGTTTAGAGGAGACTGAGTAGGAGATTCTTAGGTGTCCTTGTCCAGCTTTGCCGAAGCCTGAGCCGGGAGCCGTTACGACTTTGGCTTCCTTCAGCAGACGCATGGCTAGTTCTTCGTCTGAGCTTTGGTGTTTTGAGAAATCGGGGAAAACGTAGAATGCGCCCTTAGGCGTGGTGTAGGGTAGGGAGTCTATTTTGTCGAGTTCGTTGAGCATTAGTTTTCTTCTTTTGGCGTATTCTGCCACCATGTCCTGCACGCATTTCTGCGATCCTGTAAGTGCGGCGAGCGCGGCTTTTTGGGAGATGGCGTTGGCGCATAGGGCAGAGTAGTAGTGGAGTTTCCGAAGAGTCGCGGACAGTTTTTTGTGAGCTGCCATGTAGCCGATTCTCCATCCGGTCATCGCATATGCTTTTGAGAAGCCATTAACAGTGATCGTTCTTTCCTCCATGTTAGGAAGGGAACCTATGCTGAAGTGCTTGGCGCTGTCGTATACGATTTTCTCGTAGATCTCGTCAGAGAATACTATGAGGTCGTGTTTCTTGGCAACTTCCGCTATAGCTTCTAAGCTTTGCCTTGAGAACACGTGTCCTGTGGGGTTGGAGGGGTTGCACAGCCACACAAGCCGTGTTCTACGGGTAACATGCTTCTCTAGGTCTTCAGCATTCACTTCGTACTCTCTACTAGGATTTAGAGGAACGTTGACCGGTTTTGCTTCTGCCAGCAGCGTGTCCTCAAAACATGCTGGGTAGTAAGGGTCGAGGATTAGGGCTTCGTCTCCGCGGTTCAGAAACCCTAATGCTGTTATAAACATGGCTTCCTGAGAACCAGAAGTAACTGTAACCTCGTTTCGAGGATCAACCGCTATGCCGTTTTCTTTTTCAAGCTTCTCAGCTATTGCTTGGCGAAGCGTCAGCATTCCGTCAATTTCAGTGTAGTGTGTAAAGCCTTTCCTCATTGCCTCATCGGCAGCGTCCAAAATATGCTTTGGAGTTACGAAGTCTGGCTCGCCTTGCTCGAGATGAATAACGTCCCGCATCTCGGCTGAAAGCTCGAGCATTCTTCGAATAGCTGACGGTTTAAGCAAGCTGACTCGGCTGGAGCCTTCGAACAAGATTTCACACCGCGATCTTTTCAGGTTTTGCTGAGCATGAATAGCGTGTTCATGATCATATAAGGGTTGGCAAGCCTCAACCACGTAATGAAAGAAACATCAATCTCAAATGTGAAGCAAACGCGGTCGGGCTAAATAGGTTTAAGCATGTGTTTAGTTTCTTCGCATCTCATACGTATGAATTCGAACCTTTCAAGTCTAATTCACACGTGATATCCTTAATTTCAGTTAACATTCCTTTCTTTCCAATCCTTAACTGTCTCTCACCTCTAAACACAGACACGTTTGCATTCTCAACTTGGATCGTGTTCCCTACTGAGACAGAGTTTATTTGCTCATTCCATAGGCAAAGTTTGATCGTTCCAGTTTCATCCGCTATCAACGCATTGGCTACACTGGCGTAGTTTCCAAACCTAGTGAAGACAGCTGTTGGTCTTGCAATTTCCAGAACTTTACCTTTCACGCTTACTTTTTTCATACCTACCCGTAAATCTGTTATAGCAAGGAAATAGGATGCGCTGGTTTTCTTAACCTGATATCTACGGAGCAAGCTGGTTTTGCTGAAGTTTCTAATAGGATTGCTTTTTTCTAAGAGGAATTCGTTTGATATCGGGAACTGTGCAACAACTTTCGGCCCTTTCGTTATTAAGAAAACAATTTTATCCTGCTGTTTGTCTCGGAACATGATTGAAAGGTCGCCGCATGTAGACTCGTGATTTTCTCCCGCGGAGATTAGCGCATGAAAAAGCTTGTCAGGATCAACCTCATACTTTACAGAGAGAAACGCTAGGTATTCACCGGGGGATACTTTGTTTCGCAAGTTTCTTTATCATCCTTAAAATAGTGGAGCACTGCTGATTCATTAGTCGAATCTGTCTAATAAACGCGATTCCACGGCTGAGTGCGGATAGAGTTTTTCATGTTGAGCAAGACGAGTCGGTTGTTCTACTCCAATTCTTCTATCGTAGTTTTCGTTAAGGCTCTGATGCCGTTGAATTCTGTGAGTTCTCCGTAGCCTACGAGCGTTATGGCAGTTCCCTCGCGCCCCATTCTGGCTGTTCGTCCAATTCTGTGAAAATACACCAATGCGTCCAGTGGAACATCGTAGTTTATTATGTGGGTTATGCCTTCAATGTCTAGTCCTCGAGCAACGACATCCGTTGCAACAAGAAGCTTCAATTTTCCATTTCTGAAAGAGTTGATGACAAAATCTCTTTGAGGCTGAGTGAAGCCAGCATGCAACGGTTTCGCGTCAAATCCCCGCGTTCTCAATCTGTCTGCCAGCATACTTGTCGCTGCGCGTGTTTTGCAAAAGATTATGGCTCGGCCTATGTGGTTTTCCTCTAGCATACCGCACAAGATTCCAAACTTATCCTTGGGATTCACAACTTTGTAGTACTGATTTATCTGTGCGAGTGCTATCTCATCTTTGCTTACGAATATTTTCTCCGGGTTTCTCATGTATCTGTGGCATATGTTCATTACTTGCTGATCTATTGTCGCAGAAAAGAGGCTTGTTTGTCTATTTGCCGGAACCTTTGAAAGTATGTATTCTATGTCGTCTCTGAAACCCATATCCAGCATTCTGTCGGCTTCGTCGAGAACGACAATTCTCACCGATGCCAGATTCAGCGTTCCTCGTTCCAGATGATCTATAATGCGGCCTGGTGTGCCCACAACAATGTGTACGCCGTCTTTCAATGCGCGTATCTGTTTTTGTATGGGTTCTCCACCGTAAATTGGTGAGACTCTCACTTTTGCGTACTTGCCGAATCGGCTGATGTGCTCTGCAACTTGCATAGCGAGCTCACGTGTTGGCTCCAAGACTAAGCCTTGAACATTACTCATTCTGGGGTTTAGGCGCTCAGTCATCGGAATTCCGAAGGCTGCAGTCTTACCTGTCCCGGTCTGTGCCTGTCCAATAACGTCTTTGCCTTCAAGTAGGGGAATTATTGCTTGCGCCTGAATTGGGAAAAGACTGTCAAACTGAAGCTCTTCAATCCCTTTCATAATTTCCGAACTCAATGGCAGATCTTCAAAGTTTTGTATTTGCATATATTCCATTTCTCCTGTCACAAAATTTGCATGAAATTTTAAAAAGCCTTAGAAAGCCTTTTTCAGTTCAAGCATGAATGAATGTGACATCCACATCAGACGGTACTCTCATATAAAAAGGTTTAGCATACGACGGGAGTTTTAAATGTTGAAGCAGAACTGAACTGAGCCAACGGTTTTTTGAAAAAAGGAAAAAGTGCAGTTTTAGGTAGAACGCATTCATTGGCTTTTGCGGAAATAGGCTTGGTCGGGCGGGCAGGATTTGGACCTGCGACACTCCGGTTTCCGCATGTACGCCCAGGCAGGCTGGGTGACACCCACCATGGGTAGGCGTCTACAGCATCTCCGTCTACTTGTCAAGCCAGTAGACTCGGAAGCTCTGCCAGGCTGAGCTACCGCCCGACCAGAAATCCTAGATGATGGAAACGGATTTATGTGTTTTGGATTGCAGGTACAGAGGCTAAAAGAGAGATTGGTGTTTGCTGCTTACTTGATTTTTCTTGACCACCGTAGCCAGCACGCGCCACAGATGACAAGCATGGCTAGCATGAGCCAGAAGAGAATAGCAAGCATTTTGGCCGCTTCCGAAGCTACTTCCCCGAACATGTCTCCTCAACATACACATTCCATTAAGCAAGCTAAAAGCAACGTTCCCGAAACCGAAATGCACTCAACAATAAACATATTTTCAACGGCGACATATGCTAAACTGAGTAGCAAACATTTTATAAAAACACGCCGCATACTATATTGACCTAAGCGGGAGAAAGGAGAAGGCTTCCGTCACCATTTTCTTCTTACAAACCAGGCAAGAAACAATCGTGAATTTTGGCGGGCCCGCCGGGAATTGTTCCCTGAAAGGAGTAGCCTTCCGAGTTTGAACCCGGGACCCCCGGGTTTCTACGCAAGCATGCTTGCTTAAAAGCCCGGTGCTCTGATCCTGACTGAGCTACGGGCCCTTTTTGGGCTTTTTTGTGCTCTTACAGAATCATGGGAAGGTGTTTTTTAGCGTTTCGTTTTGTTTTTGTTTGCTGTAAAAAAAGAGGTGGTGTTTAGGCGACGGCTTGGACTTTTAGGAGCCCTGTTATGAAGTTTTTGATTTTGTCGTTGGCGTTAAGTATGGTTTCTATTGTTTTTCTCCTTTGTCTGTTAGTTTGTATACGCGTTTTCTTTCGTTCCATGTTCCTTCGATTAGTCCGTTGCGTTCAAGTGAGTACAGTAGCGAGTATACTGTGCCGGAGCTTACGAGGAGATGGAATCTGCCGTGTATGAAGGAGATTATGTCGTAGCCGCTTAGGGGGCCTGCTCTGAGTTCGGCGAGGATTATTATATCCATGAAGTTTTTAATGATTCGTTCGTGCATTTTTTGAGGATACATCCTTCCAATCTTTCACCACCGATGATTATTGTTAGTGCGGTCATGACTATTCACGTTTTTAGATTTTATGTTGGATATAAATATTTAAATTTTATTCTAATTCAGAATAAGAAGTTGAAACTGAATACAAAAAGTTTAAACATGAAGCCCCATGAAACCCACTGAGATGGAGCTGTTGGTCGGAAAAACGGTTCGGTCGCCTCGTATTGTTGCGTCTTTCTGTGTTATGATGTGCCCGTAGCGGTTGCGATTTTTAAAGTTTGGTTCTCATCTAATAGCGGACGATGAGGCTGTTTTGTCAGTCTGCGATATATGTGCATGTTAGCAAACGTTAATTCCCATTCCATGTAGCTTGCTGAATGGTGTAAAGAGTGATTTCATGGAAACATTCCTTTAAGCGGTTGAATGAGGAACTTGAGGTAGCTAAGAAGAAGAAGCTGGCTTTGGACAACCTTCTGAGTGCGGGCAGAATCTCGCAGCCTACTTATGATGCGTTCTGCAGAGAAATTGACGAAGCGATCACTGAAATCGAGCGTCAGCAGCAAGCATTGCGGGAGAAAATGAATGCGAAGGCTGAGGAGCTTGAGAATCAGATCAAGACGTTAGAGATACTTTTGGCGAATTTCGAGATTCAGCATGTCACAGGCGAAGTTGAGGAGGACGTATACCAGCGTGAGGTTGACCTGCTTTCGATAGGATTGGATAACACGCGGCGTGAGCTTGAATCAGTTAAAGACGCTGTGAACCAGCTTTCCGGCAACATGCCAATGCAAAGTGAAATCGAAGTTGAGTTGCCCAAAGGTGGATTATCTAAGACTGAGGTTGAGGTTATAGAGGTAACCACTGCGCCTGTTGACGAGAAGACATCTGAATCCATTGTGAGCCCGCTGCAGTCTGCTGAAGACGCAGAAGCCTCCGAAGATCATGGCGAGGAAAGCACGTAAACACGTAAACATCACCACTTTTTCTTCTTCTCGCTAGATACAGCTTTATTACCGCTTCCACGCTAGTTTCAGATTGAAGGCGTTTTCACTTGTCCGAGAAAGTTGCCATCGCTTTCCATGAGAAAATGAAACAGTATGACCTTGGAGAAGGACACCCGTACCGAGGCGACCGATTTGAGAACGCAATCATTTTTTTCAAGAGTCAAGGCTTGTTTAATCTTCCAAGCGTCCTAGAGATTAAGCCGCAACCAGCTTCACAGGAAGATCTTTTCAGAGTTCACGAGAGGAACTACGTGGAAAGAATCTTCCGCCTAGCTAAAGAGGGCAAGCCATACGATTTTGAGACGCCTGTTTCTGAAAAAATTCTGGAAGCGGCTTTGCTGGTTACTGGTGCAGCGCTGGATTGCGGAAGACTTGTGCTTGACGGGAAAGTTAGGCGTGCCGTGGCTTTGGGAGGAGGATACCATCATGCAGGCCGCGGATATGGGGGGGGTTTCTGCCTATTCAATGACATTGCCGTTTTAATCGAGTTTTTAAGAACCAAATACGGTTTGAAACGTTTTCTCGTTTTGGATTATGACGTGCATTTCGGCAATGGCACAAGCGACATCTACTACGGTGATCCCAGTGTTCTCTACATTTCAGTGCATCAGGATCCGCGCACGCTTTATCCTGGCAAGGGGTTTATTCACGAAGTTGGTGAAGGCGCAGGCGAGGGATTTAACGTGAATGTGCCTTTGCCGCCTGGGACGGCTGATGGCTCTTATCTTTATGCTTTGGAGGAGGTTTTTGTTCCTTTGGCTGAGGAGTTTAAGCCTGACGTGATTATTGGGAATGGTGGAAGTGATCCGCATTTTGCAGATTCGCTTGGGGACTTGAACTTGTCAACGAAGGGTTTTTTCAGACTTTCTTGTCTGATTAGGAAGACTGCTGAGCGGGTTTGTGATAGTAGGCTTGTTTTGATGGTGGGAAGCGGCTATAACCCGTTGGTTTTGCCGCCTTGCTGGTATGCTTTGGCTGCTGGGGTAGTTGGCTTGAAAGAGATAGCTGTGGAAGAACAGTACCCTGTCCCACAGGAGCCTCCACATTGCCACCGAACTGTGGAAAAGACGGTTGACGAACTGAAGAGACTTCTAAGGAAGTATTGGTCATGTTTCGGCGGATTCGGAATCAACGTTGTTCCCTAGTTTGCTAACGTTGTAGAGTTAGTCGCTCGAGGCAGCCTCTAACCCCTTATATATACTAGTCATGTTTGCGTGGAGTTGGCGATTTTGCTGCCTTTTAATTGATGGGATTTTTCCTTTGCTTTCCGAGGTTTTAATAGCTACTGCTCACAAACATTGTTGCATACCGTGGTGGAGGATGCGTTTGGGTGACTGACTTGGAGAAGATGCGAGATATTTTTCCAGTAACGAGAACCAAAACTTTCTTGAATCATGCCGCGACCTCGCCGGTTTCGAAGCCTGTTGCCGACGTTATGAAGAAGCTCATTGACGAGGCAGTCAGTTTTGACTTTGGTTCTAAGGAGTGGGAAGACTTTGGCAAGCCTTACTTTGCTCAGCTCATCAACGCCGAGACAGAGGAAATTGCGCTGATAGAGAACACGTCTGTGGGCATGAATATTGCTGCTCACGTGATTCAGGCGCCTCGCGGCGCGAAAATTGTTACTACTGACTTAGAGTATCCTTCGGTGACCTATCCCTTTCTGCGCAAAAGCCTAGGTTTGAACGTTCACTACGTAAGAAACGTGAATGGAAAGATTCTGATCAAAGACTTGGAAAAAGCTGTAGACGACAGAACCGCAGCAATAGCAATCAGCCATGTCGAATACGCTAATGGCTTTCGCCATGACCTACGTGCGGTAAGCGAGATAGCCCGCAGACACGGCGCTTACCTGATTGTGGACGCGATTCAGGCGGCAGGCGCAATACCTGTCGATGTCAAAAGAGACCGCGTTGACTTCTTGGCGTCTGCGTGCTACAAGTGGCTTATGGGACCGTCTGGCGCAGGCTACCTTTACGTCAGAAGAGAGCTTATCGAGAAGTTTGAGCCTCCATTTGTCGGGTGGGCAAGTGTTAAGCCAGAGGTTTTTGAGACAACAGATTTCTGGGATATCTGGAAGCCACAGTATTCAGAGACCGCATCACGCTTTGAAGCAGGCTCACCCAGCATCATAAGCTTCCTCGGCGCAAGGGCAGCAATAAAGCTGCTGCTAGACGTTGGAGTAGACCGCATTGAAAAGAGGATACTTGCGCTTACAGACTACTTGATCGATGAACTCAAGAACGCGGGCTTCAAGCTTCAGACGCCTGAAGACAGAGTTTGCCGCGGAGGAATAGTGAACTTCAAGGTTAAAAACCCGCAGAAAATGCAGGAGCAACTTGCCGAAAAAGGCATAATCGTCACTGCGCGAGCTAACGGCATAAGGGTTTCCCCGCACTTTTACAACACTGAAGAGGAAATTGACAGACTAGTGGAAGAAGTCAAAAAGAATCGAGAAACAGCATAGCTAAAAAGAAAAGCCTTGCTAGCAACAAGAACACATAGCGGATCTACTTTTTCTCCAAGATCTCTTTCAAAAGCGCTATAGCAGACCAAGCTGCAAGCGCACTGGTTTTCGGGTTGTCCGGATGTGGATCATTCGAAAACTTAAGCAACATATCGCCATGCCTCCATTTCACCTGAACCTCGTGCACGTTCCGCTGCACTTTAGGATCAGAAACCACTCGCACTTTAACTCGGTCAAGCCCAACGGTCAAAGCCAAAGCGGCTGCAACGTTCATCTCCCGCGGAAAGCGGTCAACAGCCTCCTTTGCGCTTCCCTCAAACACCACTCTCTCGGCGCGGTTGTCCAAATCCAACGTTCGAGGGTTCTTCCTCGAAGTCAAAATCACTTCTGCAACGTCAGCAAGGCGGGCTGCAGCAAGCGCATCCAAGCCTCCAATGGCTCCTGAAGGAAAATGTATCCGCCTGTCCTTAAGATCAATGTCCAGCAACGCGCCGACACTCATCACAATGAGCTCAATGCCAGCAGACAAAATCAGACGCGAATACTGTCTTGCGGCTTGCTGTGACGCAGCCTCAACGATTACTGCTGGCTTTAGCTGTATCATCTCTTCTAGGCTATGAGCTACCTGCGTTGGAAGCCGTGAAAGCTTTGCTAGTTTCTCAGCTTTAAGCACATCGCGATCAAAAAGGATAAGGCGGTCACATGGCACGATCTTTTTTCCCGCAGCCTCAACAATCAAAGTGCCTATGGCGCCGCACCCAATTATGCCGACAGTCTTCACTTTTCACCGCTTCCGTGAAGCCAGCTAATATTCAGCCACGAAACGTACGCCACAGGGCTTGACTTCTCTGCCCTCGCCTTTTTTGAGGAGAATTTCACAGAACGAAGCTTTAACCGTGCCAGCGATGTCTTCCTTGCCGTTCATCAACGCCTTGGCAACATCCTTGCTGCCTGCGTAGAGCGTTAGCTTCTTGATAGGAGCGTTTAGAGGCTTATGCCTCTCAGCCTTGTCCTTTCTGATCTCTGTGATTAAAGCCATAACCACGTCACCGTCTTCCTCTGCATTCTTGTCCAGAAGCTTTGCATCTACTGCAGGCCAAGGAGACAAGTGAATACTCTTATGACGCTTGGCTTCCGCAAACAGTCTTTGATAAATTTCCTCAGTAACATGGGGCGCAATCGGGGCAAGAAGCTGCAGAACCCTGAAAAGAACAGTATACAACGTGTACTGTGCAGCCTTTCTCTTTTCCTCTCCATAGACTTCTGGCTTGTAAAGCCTATCCTTCACCGCCTCAATATAGCAATCGCAGAAGACATGCCACATGAAGTTCCTAGTCTCCTCAGCGGCAATGTTGAAATGACACTTCTCGAAAGCGTCCGTAACGGTTTGTGTCAGCTTTTCGGCTTTGCTCAGAATCCACTTGTCCAACAGCTGCAAATCCATCTCTTTGCTTTCGCTGGGATTATAGTCCTTCAGCATGCTGCTTACGAAGCCTGAAGCGTTCCACAGCTTAATGAGAAAACGCCAGCCATATTCCACGTCCTGCCATCGGAACGGAATATCCGAACCAGTTGCACCTCCGGCAGCAGCCCACTGCCTCGTCGCGTCAGCACCGTACTTCTGAAGAACTTCCTGCGAAGCCACGTAGTTACCAAGAGACTTGTGCATTTCACGGCCATCCGTGCCCAGCACCATCCCGTTGATGAGGCAGCTTCGGTAAGGTTTCTCATTGAATAGGGCTAGATGCCTAACCATCAGGTAGTAAGCCCAAGTGCGAATGATGTCAACGCCTGAGGGATGCATTGATGCCGGAAAAAGTCTACGCCAGTCCTCTCTGTCAGGCCATCCCGCGTGAACCGCGCATGTTATCGAGGAATCCATCCACGTGTCAAAGACGTCAGTTTCCGGCTTAAACCCTTCCGTGGAGCCGCAGGCGGGGCATTTGTCGATTTTCGGTTTCTCTATGCGTGGGTCTATGGGAACCCAGTCTGGTTTGGCTATGAGGATGTGACTGCATTTCTTGCAGTACCACGCCGGTATGGGTGTGCCGAAAACACGTTGCCGTGAGATAACCCAGTCCCACTCCAGCGACTTCGCCCAGTCAATCAGCCGGTGCTTCATGAAATCGGGGAACCACGTGATTTCCAAGGCGTTTTTCTCAACCTCGTCTGTCAAAACCCGCGTCTTCATAAACCACTGCTCTCTTTCCAAGATCTCGATTGGCGTGCGGCATCGCCAGCAGGTGCTTACCTCCTGACTTAAAGGAACAGCTTTTTCAAGCAAGCCTTCCTTTTTCAAGTCTGCGATTATTGCCTTCTTTGCGGTTTCAGCTTCCATGCCGACGTATTTCCCAGCGTTCTTCGTCATCTTGCCCTTCTCGTCGATGCACATGATCGCGGGCAACCCAAGCTTGACAACTGTTTTCACGTCAGCCTTATCCCCATATGTGCAGATCATCACCACGCCCGTGCCGAACTCCGGATCCACCATCGCGTCAGCCACTATCTCGACCGTTCGGTCAGTAGTTGGCACGTGAATCCTCTTTCCGACATGTGCCCTGTATCTTTCGTCTTCAGGGTTTACGGCAACAACGACGCATGCTGGAATTAGCTCAGGTCTCGTCGTAGCAACGGTGAGGAAACCTCCTTCTTCAAGTTTAAATTTGATGTAGTAGAGCTGCGAGTCCCGCTTGTCGTAAACGACTTCTGCGTCAGCGATGGCTGTCTCGCATCGTGGACACCAGTTCACTGGGTGCATGCCGCGGTACATGAAGCCTTTCTCATGCAAAAGTATGTAGGAGAGTTGCGTGCGCCTCCAGTAGTCAGGGTTCATAGTCCTGTATTCGGTTGACCAGTCTATGGACTCGCCGAGCCTTATGATGTCTGCTTTCATCATGTCGATGTACTTGGTCACATGCTCCATGCAGAGTTTCCGGAACTTGTCCGGCGGGACATCAGTCTTCTTTATACCATGCTTCTTCTCCACTTCCACCTCGATAGGTAGCCCGTGGCAGTCCCATCCCTGGGGGAAAAACACGTTGTAGCCTCTCATCCGCTTGTAGCGGGCAACAATGTCGAAATACGTCCAGTTCAAAACAAGCCCCATGTGGAACTCGCCTGAAGTGTAGGGCGGAGGAGTGTCAACGCTGAAGACAGGCCTAGCGGAGTCAGCCCAGCCAAAGCGGTAGATGCCCATCTCCTCCCACTCTTTCTGCCATTTCCGCTCGATCTCCAAAATGTTAAGCTCTTTAGGCAGCCTATCCATGTCCCATCAACCACATTGAACGATGTTTTCAGACTGTTCCTAGGAAAGGTAAATATACACATAGATAACAATTACCCTTCCGGAGGCTAGGGGAGCTGGGTAAGTGACCCGGCTGAGAGGACGGTTGAAAACCGCCGACCCTTAGAACCTGAACCAGATAATACTGGCGGAGGGAAAAAATGTGGAAAAAAGTGAAAAGGCAATTTCGCAAACTAAAGTTCTTGCTGAAGTCATAGTTTTCGCTGCGTTATCAGCTGGTTTGTACGCCATACGTCCATATTCGCTTCCATATGGCGGTTCAATAACTCTAGGCAGTATGGTTCCAGTGATGTGGCTAGCCTTAAGGAGAGGCGTAATCGCGGGATTCATCGCTGGAGCAATTTTCGGGTTGATAGCGCTTCCAATTGACATCATGCTTCTTCCATATTCGCCAATTACAAATCCAATACAAGTTTTCCTTGAATATCCTATCGCTTTCGGAGCACTTGGACTGGCTGGAATCATTCATAGGCGTTCAGTAGCATTTGCGATTGTTGGAGTTGGAATAAGCATATTTGTTAAATTTCTCTTGCACGTAATTGCTGGCGTAATCTTTTGGGCTTGGTCGATTCCTCAAGAGTGGAACCCAGTTGTTTACGCAATCGTTTACAATGGCAGCTTCTTACTTCCAGAATTCATAATCAGCGCCATACTGATGTATATACTTGTTAAGAAGAAAACTTTGGAATACGCACTCTAATTTGGGGAAAACAAATGGTGAAACTGAAAACAGGCATCGATGGACTCGACCAACTTATTGGCGGCGGTATCGTGTCGGGTTCCCGCAACATTCTCTACGGGCCGCCTGGCACGGGAAAAACAGTTTTTGCTATGCAGTTTCTTTGGCAGGGCTTGAAGCAGGGAGAGACGGTTGCCTACGACATCATGGATAAGCCGTTTCCACGTTTAATAGCCTACTTCAAGTCTTTCAGATGGGACATCGAACCTTACATTGACAGGGGCAAGTTCATAGCGATACAGGCTTTCCCGCATTATGCGCCCTACCCGAAGGATCCACGAGTGATCTACTTCAGTCTGGAAGACTTCGAGGAAATGAAGCGCATTGACAGACTTATCTCTGAAAAACATGTAACACGGTTTGCTGCAGGAGACTTCAGCGAGCAACTGTTCTCCATATATGATATCAAGTACATGGAGCCGATTGAGGACTGGACGATTAACTGGTGCCACTTCGACGACATAGTCAACATTGACATAATGACGGCGGCAACACAGAAGGATACAGCGACGCAGAGAGCCACAGATCTGGATCTTAACAAGGCGCATAACATTTTCTACTTTAGATTTAACCGTGAGAAATGTCAACGAGAACTTCGCATCGTGAAGATTGAGGGTTGCAGTCACCCGTTGGAGTGGATTCCCTTCGAAATAAGTGGCAAAGGCATAAATCTTCTGCTGACAAGCAAGGCTAAGCGGAGATAGATGGGAAAACTCTCAACAAAAGACCTAAAAAAACTGCTCGACTGCATCAAAAAGGATGGGCGAGTAGTTATCCCGCCTACGCCAGGATTCGATTCAGGCGTTCACTTGCTGGATGACAACTATGTTGTCGTCTCAACAGACCCCTGTCTCGGCGTTCCCGAAAAATGGTTCGGCTACCTGCTGATACACTACGCGGCATCAGATGTTGCGCTTTTCGGAGCCAAACCCGAGTTCTGCACCATAAACCTCCTTG
The DNA here is from genome assembly GCA_029907545.1 of Candidatus Bathyarchaeota archaeon. Lineage (GTDB taxonomy): Archaea > Thermoproteota > Bathyarchaeia > Bathyarchaeales > Bathycorpusculaceae > JAGTQT01. The sequence goes on from JARYLR010000015.1 coordinate 17,639, forward strand.
GTCCGCCATCTAGCAAACCGCAGACTTTTCAGAATATAATGAAGCTTGCCTGCTCGGCGGCTGACGAGTTGCGCTTGGCGATAGTTACTGGGCACACTGGAACCTACGAAAGCGTGAAGGCGCCTGTAGGCATCTGCACTGCATACGGTACAGTTGAAAAAAATATGCTCGTCACGCCAGCGGGAGCCAAAGCAGGAGATTGCATCTTCTGCATTAAGCCAGCAGCTTTGGAAACCATTGTCAACTTTGCATTGACAAGCAAAGACTTGGCGTCTAAGCTGTTTGGGAGAAAGCGTACAGAGGAACTGGCGGATCTTGTTCAAATGCAGAGCTGTGTTAATGAAGCGTTGCTTCTTGCTGGGACGGGGGGTGTCCATGCGATGCACGATGCCACTGAAGGCGGATTGGTTGCAGCACTGAACGAGATGGCTGAAGTGGCAGGCGTCGGTTTCGAGATCAAGTTTGAGAATATTCCATTCAGCAAAGAAGCGCTGAAGCTGCAGCAGCATTTCAAGCTCTCTGACACTCAGTTGCTTTCCATGTCTTCAACAGGCACCTTTTTGGCATCCGTACGTGAAGAAGCAAAGACCAAGATTGAAAAAATCTTGCGACAGAGAAACATCGCCTTTAGCGTTCTTGGACAGTTCACGGCAGACACAAAACGATTGATGTTAAAACGAGGAGTGAAGACTCTTTTTCCGAGAGTTGCGAGAGACCCTTATGGAAGAATTCTCTCGGGGAAAGTGTAGATGTTCATGCGGTCTCCGCGAGCAAAGCCTATGAGTGTCAAGCCTGCTTCCTGAGCAACACGGATGCCTGAGTCCAAAGCTGCGGCTAAGGAAGCCACGACCGGCAAGCCGACCGCTACTGCTTTGATGACGATATCGCTCGTAAGCCGTCCACTCAAAGCTAGAAAACATTCGCTGAAACTGCCTTTACTTAGGGCAACTGAGCCAACTACCTTGTCTACAGCGTTGTGGCGGCCAACATCCTCAGCAGAGGCAAGAAGACCGCCGTCATGCTTGTATATGGCAGCGGCATGGACTCCTCCGGTTTTTCGGAATGTCTCAGCAATAAAGTTTAACTGCTTCACGCCTTTCAGAATAGTCTCGGCTTTCACTTTTAAGTCTGATTTGATTTTCGGAAGCTTTCCTGAATACTGATATGGGGTGCTGCTTCCGCAGGCAGATAAGATAATGCGTGAGTATGTTCCTGCAAACTTGAGTCGCTTCTCTAGGTCAACGTTTTTCTTGAGCGTGACTTGGACGGCGTCGCCTTTCATCATCGTCTCAGCTATTTCTTCGGTTGACTTTACAATTCTTGAGGAAAGCAAGTGACCGACAATCAACTCTCGCGAGCGGGAAGGAGAACACATGACCGTAGCAAAGTGAGCCTTGTTGATGAAAATAAAAAGTGGTTTTTCCTCAGCAACACAATCAACTAGTCTCTGAACCTGACGCCTCGAAACACTCAATTTCACAATTTCTACCTCAACCATAAAAACTCATCTTCCCCTTTCATTTCTTCAGCTCCGCTAAAACATAATTCACAACCTCGTCGGCAATGTTGACCTTCGTAACGGTCTGCAAGCCCTTCCATCCCGGCTGGCTGTTCACCTCAACAACAAAGGAGCCTCTGGAAGTTTCGATTATGTCGACGCCTGCTACCTTGCAGCCGACAATTTCGGCAGACTTGATTGCCATTTCTTCTAATGCGTTGTCCAGTTTTAGAGGTTCTGGACGCGCGCCTTGGCTGTAGTTGGTTTTCCAGCTGTCTGCGACGCGGCGCATTGCGGCTATGGCGCGGTTACCTAATACGAAGACTCTAATGTCAGAGACGCCGTGAGGCAAAAACTCTTGGATGTAGATAACTCCGTGATGAAATGTTATGGCCTTAAATATGGTTAAAGCGATTTCTCTATCGTTAACGCGGGTGGCGCCGATTCCTCGGGATCCGAAAATGGGTTTGACTACGACGTCTCTCTCCAGCTCGTCAAAAGCTTCCAAAGCTCGGTCTACACGCTCAGTTGCAGCTGTCCGAGGGACAGGTATGCCATTCTCCTCAAGAATAGCCAGTATGTCATACTTGTCTACACAGTGCTCTATTGCCTCTGGCGGGTTTAGAATGTATAAGCCTAGTCTCTGCAACCTGTAGAGCATGTCCATTCTGAACACGATTTCTTCAAGCGAGCCGCGTCCGATGGGGCGAACAATCACTGCATCCAGCTTGTCAAGCAAATCACCTTTGCCTACCTTAAAGTGCGGCGTGTACCCGACAAAGCTGATGAGCTGGGGAAAAGCGAAGCATGAGTTGGCTATGTTGTGTCTGGTTAATGCTTCTCGAAGCTGTGTTGAGCTCCAAGAGTTTCGGTTTCGAGTTATTATTCCAACAAAGATTGCTGATCCCTCTTGGCAACATTGCCAACTTGGAATCAGCAAGGCAGTTGTTTTTAAGACTATCTAAAAACAGAGACGCAGCATCCGACAAGTATTTTCCTCAGCTAAATCTTGTGAATATATGGAATCAAATCTTCTGCGCTTTCCAACGGTAGAGACAAGTCCAGATCAAGATACGCGCCATGAACATTAAAGTAAGGTGCGCCCTTCCTTGAGAACAACGTTAAAACTTTTCCACCATGGTTTATTCTGTAGCCTTCATCGCACGGCTCATGACCTCTTATGAGAAGCTTAACATCCAGCTTCATCAGTACATCATCCGTTACGCTTTTGCCGAAGAGTTTGCCTGCTCCTCGAGTAGAAGGATAAACCATACCCGCCGTCTCTGTGGGGTCGCTCCAAAGGATGTCTTCAAGAAAACTTTCATGCGCGACTCCTAGATCTTCAATTCTGCTGACTTGTTGGGACAGCCCTCCGTGTATGAGCAGACATTTTTTCTTCACAAGGGCCGCGTTGTAGAGAAAATCAAAAAGCTGGCGGATCTTGCGGTATGCTTCTCCGCCTTTATCTTTGAATCTTTTCTGGAACTGTTCGGGCAAGTCATGCGGATAGGCTAGAAGGCTTTCCGGACCTTCGTGATTTCCCCGCAGAAGAATAACCTGTTTAGGAAAAAGCTTCTTCAGCTTAAGCACAAGCCAATAGACTTCCGCCGAAAAAGCTCCTCGGTCGCCGTAGTCGCCAAGGAAAATCAGAAACGCGTCGGTTCTCTGGTTCATTTTGTCAATAAAATCGCTTTCCCTCAAAATGTCAACAAGACTCTCGAGATCGCCGTGTAAGTCGCCGATAACCAGCGCCTCTCCTCTAGGTTCAAGCAACACAACTCTTCCCAGGATCTGAACACCTCCTATTTCTCCATTTTCACCGCTTAACAGATTGACAATGTTGTCCACGGCTTCCGCAAAACGTTGACCGTCTACTTCAAAGGCTTCTTTGACAACTCTTGAAAGCAGAGACTTCATGCATCTTCTCTCGGTCAGTTAACATGGATTCGTTTGCCTAGGAACTCAAGAACGTTCTTTTCTGTCATTGCTTTGCAGCTACGGATTTTCTCAACAGTCTCATTGTAAGCGCGTTCCGCAGCCATTTCCTCGGACGTTATTACCATTATTTTCTTCTCCAGTTCTTCAGCTTGCTCCTTAAGCTTCGAAAGATGGTTCTGAATACTGAAAATCTCAGGTGCTTCAGAAAGCATTTTCCGTTTAGCAAGCGCCGCTGAGCACCTTATATAAAGATCATCTAAGGAATTCGTGCGTAAAATGTTTTCTATGGCTTGCTTGGCTTTGCGTTCCTTGTCTGGTTTCAGATTTAGTTTTTCAGCCATCGACTGGTCTAGCTTGGTAAGAATTGCTTTCAGAAGCGGGTAGCCTTCGTTCTCTGTGGCTAAGGCTTCAAAGGGATTTGCTAGATACTGATCCAGCTTCTTTGATTCATCTTGCATCAGACCGCTTCCTCCCCCGTGAAGCGCCAGAGACTGAAGCTTTATGAACGGCTTCTGAAGGTGTTGAAGACTTTTCCTCACGTCTGCTGCGAGGGCTTCGATTTCTGTTTCAAGCTGGCGAAGTTGCCCAAGATGACCCTTACCTCTTAATTCAGCCATCTCCAGCTGTACACGTGTCAACTCTTTCTCACACAGGGACTTTTCATCTGCAATTCTGGCCTTTTGCTGCTCCAGCACTCTCAGTTGCTGCTCCAAGGTTCCGAGCTTTTCCGTAAGCTGAAATGTTTCCTCAAGCGTCTTTGTCTTGACATACTCCTTTGCGATGAAGCTGTTAAGCTCCTTAAGCGCGTCTTTTGCCCTCTCAAAAACCATCGAGAATTTGCGGCGGTCGATAATGAAAAAGGGTGATATGCGAGTAAACCAGTTCTTTAAGTCAATTTCGGTGATTAGGAGAGCGCGCTGAGTTTCCTGTGCGAACTTGGTGAGAGAGTCATAGGAAACTTCTTCTGGCGCGTTGATCTGCTTGAACCTCTCAATGAATAGTCGTGAAAGCTTGTTTAACGCCCGAGCGCGGCTGTAGGTTTTCATATTACGCTTTTCAATTTCCTTTCCGCTATTTTCAAATAGCATTTTGCTTGAGTCCAGCAAGCTCTCTAGCGCCTTGCGCATTTCGTCGCGCAGCTTCTGAGCCTTTGCATGTACTGGAACAAAAAGGGAGCGGGTTTCATTTTCAAGCCAGCGCCCGACTTCTTTGGAGGAGAGCTTGATTTCAGACAACAAGGTTCCCAATACCCAATACTCAAGAGGCTTATTTATGTTTCAACATCCCGAATATTTAAACTCTTTTTTGAGTAGCTACTCTTAAATAGTAAGGACCAAGAACTACAGCAACTGAGAGTAGAGACAATGGAGACAAAACAGTTAGCATTTATCGCCATGATGAGCGCGTTAGGAATAGCCCTTTCGATAATAACCCTTAACCTAGCCCCCATATTCGTTGCAGTTCCAGGACAAGGAATAGCCGCCCTAGACCTCTCGCATCTGGCAACCTTCATCGCAGCATTCTTTGGCGGACCATACGTTGGCGCTTTTGTAGGATTTTTCAGCGGCATCTACGCAGGATACCACTTTGGCTATGTAGCAGGCAACCTCGGCTTGCTATCGCTGATAGGCGTGCCCCTCGGCAAAGCCATGACCGGCTTAACTTCAGGGTTCTTGTTCAGGAAACTTGGAGTGAATCAGCCTTCCCGATCATCTTTTCTAACCATTCCCATAGTGCTCGTTTCATACATTCCAGAATGTCTCTTCACCGTATTCTATTTCATATATCTTATCATGATTTTCTACGGGTCCGCATGGTGGTTCATGATACCCCTCGTCATTCCAAAAGCTTGGGTTGAAATCTTCGCCATGAGCATAGTGATGCTGGCACTTGCAGGCAACACGGGCTTCAGAAACTTTGTCTACAGGGCATTCAGCGTAAAGACAGCGGCTCTTAGAAGAATAGAAGAAAAGGCTGACCGCAAAGAGTTAAACGCAAAACCCAAATGACTCTCCAAGCAGCCGGCTATTGACTTCTCCATTTTTCATTAGGTTGCCTGTTTTCAGATTGTTAATTATCACAACTGCTGGCGCGAAAAGATTCGGATCTATCTTGTAGAAGTCGTATTTTGCCTCTTTAAAGATCTCCTTGAACGGCTTGCCATAGTCCTTGGACGCTGTAGCCGGAGCCTTGCTCAAAATATTTTTCAGCACTTCCTCATCTTCATATTCCACAGCATAGTAGGCTGTTCCGCCATAGAGAATTGCATCGTTTGTCCGCGCCATAGCAACAGCAAATTTCGGATGGATAGGGGGGATAGGGGCGACTCCCCAAGCATACTTGATCACGTTAGGATCGAAACCTATTTTCCGAAGTTTGTGAATTCCAGTTTCCACGATTCTGCCAGCCACCTGCGTCGCGCCTGCAATGCTTGCCGTAGGTGTCAGTACCAGAGCAAAGTTTTCAGGATTGATGCGGCAATCTCTGGCGATTCTTTCAATCAGCTTATCTGGCGGCTGCTTGTCCGTCTCCAGAACGACTATGGCTTTCTCAAAATCATCCTTATACTTGATTTCTTCATAGATGTCCTTCGGCTTCAAAGCAAGAGCCCTTGCTGGGCCCGAACCTATTGCAAAGTAGTCTTCTTCGCCTATCTGCCAGCCAGCATACTGTGACCCCAGAGTGGCGATGACAGGATGGTCAGTGTAAACAAATATTGACGGAAGCTCCAAATCACCATATTTTCTGCTGACAATTCGTGCCTTTGCACATCCGCCCATGCAGATTTCAGTAACGAGCTTTCCAGTCAAGAAGCCGCCTTTCACATTTATTCCTGCATCGATGATGGAGACTCCGTTTGCCGCTTTGCTTACTGCTATGCCGTAAAGACTGGGTTTTTCAAGAAGCTTTTCTAGAAGCTTCCAAGCCATGCGATTAACACTTAGGTTATTCAGCAACATTTCCTTCTCCTTACAGTAGTTTCTCGAAGACGCTCAGGTGTGGATTCTTCCGCTTGGAAACATAAAGTTTGCCGTTTCCTCTTTCCGCAAGATCACCTGAGAATATGTAGAAGGGGCCTTCGATGGAATCTGTTTCCTTGATTTTCACCTTATTTCGCACGCCTTCAATTGTAAACGTTGGCAGAACTGATTCCAAGAAGCCGATGACCACTATTTTGCCCTCGGTCATGCATGCACCAGCTCTTGCTTCGCAGTTCCCTTCAACAAGGATTGTCCCACCATGCATACGCAAACCCGCGAACTGCCCTGCATTTCCTTTGATTTTGAGAAGCCCTTTCTTCATGTAGGCTCCTGCTTCGCTTCCTACATCTCCATGCACAACTATCTGTCCTCCGCGCATGCCCTCGCCGCACCCGCGATATGGCGCTCCCAAGTAGTCTCCAGCGGAACCGTAGATTTCAATCGTGCCGCCTTTCATCATCGAACCTGCCCAGCTCTCTGCGTTGCCATGAACGGTTATTTTTCCGCCCTTCATTTCCTCGCCCAAATGCATTCCCACGTTTCCCTCTATCATAATCTCTCCGATGGTCATGGAAGCGCCTATCCTTCGAACCTCTGCTACGTCACCGCAGATGGTAATAGTTGCCTCATTTTCGCCTTCGCGGTTTTGCTCTTCAACTTTGAACAGATCTGCAAGCTTTTTCTGCTTGTTGCCTTCCCAAACCGCAAGTTCCCCTATCTCTTCAAGTGTTTTTTCTTGGAAAACGTCTGGGCTAATGCATTCTGCCATTACTGGGAACGGAAGCTGTCTGCTTGGCGTTAGAACTATCATTTTAGACCTCTGCCTTCACAGGTATCGGCTGAGAAATCTCCAAGTAGCGGTCTGTGACAGGATAGTTCTCATATTCAACTGTCCAGTATTCGCGAAAACGTCTCTTCATGTCAGCCGTCACCTTAAACGGTTCTGAGATTTTTACGTCAAGCCACATCGTGGCACCCTCAACATGTTTAAGCACTTCCCCGTTTTTGACAACTACCTTGCCGCCTTTGATTGTGTAGGCTGCGCGTTTGAAGGCTTTTCTCACCTTCTTATACTCTTTAGAGGGGTCTGTTTTATGCGGGTTCACGTTGTAAACCGCGATGTCGGCGTCTGCGCCAACCCCTAGATGCCCTTTATGCTTGAGACCCAGCGCCTTCGCTTGCCCTGCTCTGGTCATTATTGCGAGTTCGTAGAAGCTTAGTTCGCGGTCTATTGAAGGAAGTAGGCTGCGACTTCGGGCTTTGGGATTTATCTTTTTCAAAGTCGCCTTACGCGCTTTCTTGCTAATCAACCACGCAATTATCTTCGGGTATGCAGTAAACGGTCCGCCGTTAGGGTGATCTGTTGTCATGTAGATTTTCCAAGAATCCTTGACAAGTAATGCCAGCTCAAGACCTATTGACCACTGAGTTGCGTGGGCAAAGCTTTTCTTCCTGTAGCGGAAGGGCACGATGCCCGCGCTTGTTTCGGTCTCGACATCATGATTCACCCACTTGTTTCCAGTAAGCTCATAAAGACCAAACTGAAAGGGGCCATCAGCCGTCATGGTTGTTGTGTCGGTGAAAATGACCTGCCCCATGTCAATGGTCACATGAGAGTGTCCATTCAAATACTTCGCGATTTCCTCGGCTCCTGAGCCAAGGGTTCTCCAGTCGTCGCCGGTGAAGGCGCTAAACTGGCAATGAGTTATATGCACCGCAGGCTTCTCATCGTTAGCCAGCTCTTCAACATACTTCATTGTTTCTAAAGCAGTCTTGTAGTTGCCAGGTTTCCCCAGATTGTTAGTGTGAAGATGAACAGAGTGAGGCAGGTTCAGAAGTTTGTTCACTCTGCACAAGCCCAAGATTATTTCACGTGGAGTGATGCAGAAATGCGGTATCTGATCGTCTAAGCTTGTGACGTTGTGTCCGAAGCCCCATGATTCTAAGCCACCGGGGTTAACGATTTTTATAGCGTAGCCTTTAGTGGAATTGATCATCCAAGCCACGTGTCTGGCTAACTCTTCGATGTTTCCTTGGCTGAGGTATTCAAGCACAAACCACCAGTCGCCAAGCAACGGATACGTGGCCTTGTCAATCAGGGGAATGTCGTTTAGCTCCTCATGCGTGTGCTTGGCTTCTAGAGGCGGCATCGAAGGATTCATAACGGTCGTGTAGCCCATGCGCGCGTAGCGATAGCCGGTTGTAAAAGTTGACGGAATCGAGTAGCCGACACCTGACCGGGTTACAGATGTTTTACATTCAGAATCCTTGAAATGGTCTTCTGGCCGGAGAAGCCTTCCCGTGTTAACCTCTGAGCCAGCAATGTGGCTGTGAATGTCGACACCGCCAGGCATAACGATCATGCCGGCAACGTCTATCTTCTTTGCTCGGTGCTCACTGACTGATTTCACGATTTTGCCGTCTTTTACGGCGATGTCCACTTTCTCTCCGTCAATGCCGTTAAGGGGATCGAAGACAACGCCGTTGCTCAATAGAAGTTCCGTTACGATTCCTCCATTTTCCCTGCTTTTATCTTTCTAACCTCTGAGAGGATTTTTCTAAGGATTTCCTCGTCTGAGATCAGCCCCTCAGGCGGCTCCACGACTTTCTTCAGTGGAAGAGGCACGTGATCCATGCGGTAGGCTGTTCCCTCAACCTCAACTCCAACAAGAGCGGATGGAATGACGACGTCGCCCATCTGAGCAGTCGCATTCACGTGGGGATCTATGACTATCAGCGGGTTCTTAACCAAGTGCTCTGCTGCTTTTCTCGGAAAATTGGAAACAGGATCAGATGCCACAATCAGCGAGGCATCGGTCTCGCCCCGCAGAAGAACGTCAACCGCCGACGTTTCGCCAGGATTGTAACGTGGGTAACAGAGAGAAAAATCAACAGCGTAGGGATATCCTGTCTGCCACGTGAAGACTGTGTCTGAGCCTGAAACGTTAAAATGCCCTCGCATAGGCATGATGGTGAACTTGGTTCGCGTGTTTAGGTCACGAATCAGAGAAAGCGCAGCATCTATGTTCCGCATTTTCCCCCTGCTCATTGTCAGCCCCAGACCGAAGAACAACGCTCCAAAGTTACACCGGATCATCAGATCAGCAACCTCCTCCAGATAGGCGACTGGTACTCCTGCAACTTCTTCTACTTCAAGCTCTTCATCGCGAACCAAAAGTCTAAGCGCCTCCAGCAACTCATAGTCTCTATTCGGCTCAACTTGAATGAAATAGTCCGCTGTTTCGGCTGATCTGGTTCTTCTAACGTCAACTACAATCATCTTTCTGCCTTCCTTGAAGAGAGTTGGAGGAGGCTCTCTTCTAACATGCGGCGAGAGCGACGGTGTTTCCCTAGCGAAGACTCGTTTAAGCGCCTTCTCAATCTTCTTCTTCACGATCAAAGCCTTAGTCTTAGAGAGGTAGCCTTTCCATTCGCTTTTCTCAAATCTCCCATCAGAAAATGACGTGTATCTCTCAATGTGCCGCGGGTGAGCGCTCCAAGGATCGCATCCCCAATAGATTACAAGATCAGCTCTATGCCTTACCTGTCCAAGCGTGCATGACGGGATTCCTATGTCTTGAATGCTGAGCACAGAAGGCCCATGGCAGACGGTTGAAGTGTTGTCTATCACTCCGCCAACTTCCTCTGCCAGCTCAAGTCCAATTCTTATTGCCTCACAGGAGGTTGAGCTCCAGCCATACAGAAGAGGATAGTTAGCTTCTGCCAGAATCTCTGCAGCTTTCTTTACGGCTTCGTTGAGTGACACTTCAACTAGCTCGCCGTTCTTCCTTATAAGCGGCTTAGAAAGCCTGTGTTCGCCGCAGTAACCGAGGAACTTGGACTCGCACATAGCGCACCCATTTTTCACTTCAACGATTTTCCCTGCTTCAATTCTCAGCCTGATATCGTCGCAGAGGCATCCGCAGACAGGGCATGTTACAGCTTCAATGTGGGGCATAAGGCTCCTTCCCAAACTGCGATTTTAGAAGTTCAGTTAAGCTGAGAACAGGCTTGTCTCCTGCAGGCTCGATTTCCGCGCTTATTCCCTTGAGTGATGGCATACCAATGCTGTCAGTGTCAGGATCGATAACTGCGTTTGCCCATGGGCCATAAGGCATGTACGCGATTCCCGCGTGGGGCGCTCTTGGTGACTCAACTGCCTTAACGACAACCGAGCCGTAGATTGTAGAGATCTGCACGTTCACGTTGCCTTTGATGCCAAGCTTCTTCAGATCGGCGGGGTCAATGTGGCAGATCGCTACGCCGTCTAAATATTCTTTGGATGTTTTTCCTTTTTCCTTTCCAACGCCTTGTTCGATTGTGCGCCCTGTGATAAGGATTGCTTGCAGCCTCTGATTGGATGTCATTCGGCACTCAGCTTTTACGGTAATTTACGTCATCTTTGATTTAAACCTAACCGCATCAAGCCCATAACAATGGCAAGCAACATGCCGATTCTCTTTGCAATGGGTGGCAAAGTTAATAAATATAGGAAAACATCGCATGTGCGGTTCACATCTAGGCAGTGAAAAAGAATGATCATCGAAGTAGAGGAACTTTCAAAAAGCTACGGAGAGATCAAGGCTTTGGACGGCGTCTCCTTCACCGTTGAAGAAGGCGAAATCTTCGGTCTTTTAGGTCCAAACGGCGCTGGAAAAACCACGCTGATAGAGATACTCTGTGGCTTAAGAAGACTTGACAAAGGCGGAGCAACGGTTCAAGGATATGACCTGATAAAAGACACCTATAAAGTTCGAGGAGTGATAGGTTTCTGTCCGCAGGAAACCTTACTCTATGATCTTTTGACGGTTCGCGAGAACCTTGCCTTCTCGGCTTCTCTTTATTCGCTAAGCTCTAAGAAGTTTAAGGAAAGACTTGAGTCTTCGTCAAAAGTTCTCGGCATAGGCGAATTCCTAAACCGAAAGGCTCAGCACCTTTCAGGCGGCATGAAGCGGAGAGCTAACCTTGCCGCGTCAATAGTTCATGATCCTGCAATTGTCATTTTAGACGAGCCGACAGTCGGCTTTGACCCTAATATGAAGAGGGAGTTCTGGCACTTCATTAGAGAACTGAAGAAAGAAGAGAAAACAGTGCTTCTTTCAACGCATGACATGTATGAGGCAGATGAACTGTGCGACCGCGTTGCGATAATGCATAAGGGCAAGATTGCTGCTCTAGATAAACCGACGGTTCTGAAAGAAAAGATCGGCGGGCAAGCAACTGTTCACATACGTGTAAGAAGCGACCAAGCACAGAAGACGCGTGCATTGCTTAAGGAATACCACTTCGTGGCAAAAGACAAAGAGATCAACATACCAGCCAAAGATGCTTGGCAAACTATGCACGAGATCTCCAACAAGCTAATCTCACACGGGATTTTCACCGAAAAAATCGAGATAGTGGAACCCACACTGGAAGACGTGTTCATTAAACTGACGGGAAGCAGACTCACTGGTTCGGAGGTGTCCTAAGATGAATTCGATCATAGGAATAGCGGTAAAAGACATTAAAACGTTCTTCAGAGAGAAAGGAACAATCTTCTGGACCATAGCCTTTCCAGTCCTCATTTTGCTCCTTTTCACAGCGATCTTTGGACGCGAAATACCTTTCAACGCCACAATAGGCGTAGTTGACAACGACAAAACAGCCTCAAGCATAGGCATAGTCTCAGGGCTAAACGCTACAGGATTTCTCACGTTAAGAAATTATACAAACGTGACCGAAGCCTTTGAAGACCTAAACGCAACAAACATACGAGCAGTGTTCATAATCCCCAGCAATTTTGAGCAGAGCCTTCCCTATCGAAACGCCACTGCGTTCCTAACGGTGGACGGGACAAACCCTGACGTTGCCCGCATAGTCGAAGACGGGATCAGAACGCTTCTCTTAGGATACTACAAATATGCTTTCAACTACACCGATCCAGTAACGCTGAACGCAGAGAAAACAACCATAACCAAAAACATCGGATACAAAGAGAACATCGTGCCAGGAATGCTTACTTACCCTCTGCTCTTTTCCAGCATGGTTGTTGCCACAGGAGCCATCGTCTTTGAAAGAGAAAAAGGCACTTTAAAGAAGATCAGAGCCTCACCAATCCACCCCATAAATATGCTTATCGGCAAAACGCTGGCTGCACTGTTCCAAACGGCCATAGCGATCATAATTATGTCGGCTCTAGCTGTAGTCTTGCTAGGTCCAAAGCTTAATTGGAATGTTCCTTTGCTTGTTCCCATATTTTTCCTAGGCTCAATGAACGGCATCGCCCTGGGCCTGATAATATCCTGCATCGGCAGAGCGCCCCAAGAGGCATCAAACGCCGCTACAACAATCGCCATTGTACTACAATTCTTTACTGGAATGTATTTCCCAGTAGAATACCTCCCAGACTACATGCAACAAATCGGCCGCATCATACCTATGACCTACGCCGCACAGGCTATAAGAGACATCATGGTCCGCGACGCAACCGCAGCTGCCCTGCTCTGGCCTATAGCCACGCTTACAATAACAGCAGTTATCCTCTACGTGATTGGCATACTGCTCTACAAAAGATGGGTGGAAAAAGAGTAGCCTTCAAGGTCTGTATCCGCCGAGAACACACAGCGAGAGGGCTGCTGCAACAATATCTGCGGTTGTGCCAGGATTCAGAAGGTTGTTAGACGATCTTAGCTTCAAGTCAAACTCATGAAGCTTCTTCTTGCCTTCCTCTGTCTTTAGTCCTCCAAGCGCTAATACTTGTTTAGCAGCGGAAGAGACTTCTTCAGCCTTGTTTATGCCTATTTTGCGGGCTATAAAGGTGTCGGGGTTTTCTGAAAGCACCTTCAAGAAGGCGTGAATAACTGCAGTGTTTAGGTTTCCGTCTTCTCTGAGTACTTGCATTAGGAAGGGATATGCGACATCGAAGGTTACGGGGTAGTTCTTAACCCATTCGGCACAGACACTATCCCACTTGGAACCTATCTCGAACACTTGATAAAGCGAGATCCCCCTTTCCATTATCTTATTAACAGAAGCTGGGTCGTTTACGTCAAGCTCAGGAACCTTGTTAAGTCCACTGGGCCTAGCAATCTCAATCGCTCTATACACGGCTACAGCGTCCTCCGATGTTGTCGATCTCACGACGCGACCAACATTCTCCCTTAGCTCCGAGATTTTGAAGGAGCCGTCATCCTTCTGAGGAGTCATCCCAGCAGCCACGGCGATAGGCATCAATAATATCACCGTGCCCAGCAACGTGTTGCCTCCTTTCTGCCACTGGTCAATGTCCGCCACGCACTGCTTGATGAGCTCTCCGACGCCGATTTCGCCTAGGCGAATCCGCCCCTCAGAACAGGCTATTCCCTTTTCTGCCGCATGTCTAAACCAAGGAGCGGCGGCTACGGCGGAAACAAGGAAATGCTCATAGCGCGTGCTCTCAAAGCCTGTGGTAAGGTTTACGTTTCCAGGTTTGTCTGCGCTGATCTCGAAGAGAATAGCCAGCTCAAGACATTTGGATATGTGAAGTGCTTTGTCGGATGGTTTCTGTGTCAAAGGTGTTCCCTTTCTTAGATTTGTGGAAAGTTTTATTAACGTTGTGTTAAAAAATACATCGAAATGTAGTAAACTACACGAATAGAGGCTACGTGATGAGATTATCATCTAGGAATCTGGCTTTGGTTGCCGTTTTCGCAGCATTGTACTATGTGCTATCGCTTATAACACCGCATATTCCAGTTTACCAAGAAGTCAAAATCAGTTTGGAAGCTCTAATTGCTTCTGTATTTGGTCTCATTTTAGGTCCCTACTTAGGCATGCTTGCAGCCCTCGTAGGAGTTGCTGTAACTTGGACTATACCTCCGGGGAGCATGAGTCCCTCTGGCTTGCCTTTTCTGCTTTCTCCGCCTTTGAACGCTCTTGTCACGGGACTGGTGTTCTACAGAAAGTGGAAAGCCGGATTCCTGATTTTTGGCCTTTTGATAGTTGCCTTCTTTTTTACGCCGCCGGTGCAGCCGCTGACAGAGAACATGTTCGTAGGAATAGCCGTGGTATGGGACAAAATAATCGCTTTACTGCTGATCTTGCCATGTGTGAAGCTTGCGGGGCAGCTGTCTAAACCTGGAACTGCTCCGCTTTTCTTCTTGCTGGCTTTCATTGGAAATCAGGTGGATAACATGTGGGGTGCGCTGGCCTTCGCCACGCCTATAGTCTACGAGGGAATTTTTAACATGACGATTGATGTGGTGCGTGTTGGATTCACTGTCAGCCCCTTCATCTATCCTGCAATAAGGATTATACAGGCTACAATTGCTATGTTTGTGGCTGTGCCACTTATAAAGGCAATTAAAGGGACTCCTTGGATTTGGCAGGAAGCAACCATTTTGGATCACGTGTGACTATGACTGGATAGGTTAAATGCTTCTCAATTCTTATAATCCTAGGCAGATGCAGATGAAGGCACGTGAAGGAGATTTAGCTGAAACCCGTGACGATGCGATATTTGACGTTAAGGGACTAGTTCATCCCCCTGACCGGATTGTTGCCTTCATACGCTATTTCCCACAAAAAAGTGGCCGGCGAAAAAGGGAAACAACGGCTTACAGAAAGATCTATCCTTTATCTTTGCGATTTAAGCTTCTAAAAAAGATGTTTCCCGACTACCTTGTTCATGATCCTGTTTTCGATGAGATTCTCTGCGAAATTCCAGTTGAAAAAGTGAAAAGAATCTATGATCCTATAAAGAGACTAAAAGAGATGCGGAATTCAAAAACTCTGGATTCGGTTGAAGATAAGGCTCTAAAACTTGCTAGCCTTTTGAAAGAAACAGCGGGTATCCAATGGAATAGCCTTGGAGTTTCCGGATCCATCCTAGTCGAGCTTCACCTTCCAGCTTCTGACATAGATCCCGTGGTTTATGGTTCTGAAAACTGCAGAAAGGTGTATTCTGCGCTTCAGGATCTCCTGCATGATCAGCATTCACACTTCACTTCTTACACTGTGCCTGATTTGAGGCGTTTGTTCGCTTTTCGTTCGAGAGACACTAAGGTTAGCTTCGAAGATTTTGTTCGAACTGAACCACGGAAATTTTTACAAGGCAAGTTCCTTGGAAAAGACTACTATATCAGATTCGTGAAAAACTGGAATGAAATTGAAGAAAAGTATGGTGAAGTTCGCTACGTGAACACTGGACGCGCGAGGATAAACGCCACGGTCACAGAGGATTCAGAAGCGATTTTCACACCATGCATCTATCGCGTAAACAATGTGCAACCTATCACAGGAGTTGCAGCTGAGCCAATTGAGGAAATTGTATCTTTTCGCGGACGATTCTGCGAACAGGCAAAGAAAGGTGAAACTGTCATTGCAGAAGGTAAAATTGAACGAGTCATTGACAGAAGACGCGGTCGCGAGCACTATAGGCTTCTGCTGGGAAATCGTCCGGAAGACTTCATGGTTCTAACTCAGCCGAGCTAGACAACTTTCATGACTTGCTCGTAGTATCTCGGGCAATAGGTCAAGGCGATTTGCAAGTAAGTTCCTTTCGAAGAGGAGACTTCTTCCAAGTTACCTTCCACATAGACTTTCTCGTCTCTAAAAGCCTGAATCCGAAACTCTTCCATGTAGGAGATTATTTGCCGCGCTTCGATAGCGCTTCTCGATCCGTCTAATACGGTTAAAGGCTCAATGGTGTAGCTGGAGGGCATGAATAGCCCTTCCTTGTCGTTAACTATTCGGGCAATCATTTTAACCCAGCCCTTCTGAACGATGCGCCCTTCCGGATCGTACTCTTCTTGAATTTCGCTCCAGTTCTTCACGGGTTCAAACTCGGTTTTTATAACTCTGCCTGAATCATAGTCTTTGAAGATGGCGTAGATTAGTTTTCTGCGTTGATGTTCCAGGAATTCTTGGGCGCTTAAGTTGCGGAATCTCCATTTTTTCCCTGCAATTGCCATGTTCGTTTGAAACTCATTCTTAAGCGGCGAGTCCCTCTCTTCGTAAACATCACCCAAAGTCTCGCGCAAGACGGAAGCATTCTTCTCGCCATAGACGATGAGGTCTATGTCAGAAAACTTGGGGTGATGAAATCCTTGGAGAACTGAGCCGAAAACTCCGAAATCCTTGACCAATAAACGTGAACGTTCTACAGAGAAACTTAGAACCTTCTGTAAAGCCTTTAGAAGCCCATCCTTGTCTCTTCTTTCAAGGACACTTTTCAACGTTTCATCTGGCTTTCGCACCTCAGCAATGTCTGGAAGCTTGACGCCTGCAACATTCTTCTGAAGCATCTCGTGAAAAACCATGTACTGTCTTGAACGGTTTTGAATAAGTTTCCATCCTTCATCGTCATAGAACTTGTAGAAAACGTTTCCTTTGTCGCCTCTTAGTGCTTTGGGATTGTCTGAGCGGAAGACTGCGGCTGGAGCATACTCGAGATCGCAGACATAGGCGTCTCTCGGATGCGCATAGCCAAATACACGGAAAATCATGTTGTCTTTGGTAACTATGGCGTCTCGGTCTCTGAGTTTTAGATCCGCCAAATATGCTCTTCCTCGCTCGCTCCTGAACCGACGACTGCCTGCCAGCGTACTTCACCGCTCTCAAGGTTTTCAACACGTTCCAGCATCCCACAAACCCTTATTCTATCTCCCTTTCTTGCCACGTTACGGTAGCATCCAATCATGGAAACAACCGTTTCCGGAATACGTGCCGCAGGAAGCTCCGACACAGCGTTAGTCGGGCGGTAGTCGTCAACTCCGTATATTGCTGGACGGAACATTGTCTCCTCGTCTGTTTTGACCCTGCACGTGAACTGGATGGATTTTATTGGCTTGTATTTGAATAGCCCATATTTCTGATGAGCCTCTTCAGGTTGGCGTACTGCGTTGTACATGAAAACTGTGTTCTTGAATCTTCCTTTAAAGTGCCTCATTTTATCTAGAAGATTACTGAACGAGTATTTGAGCACCTTTGCCTCTACGAGCGTGTCTATTGCTTTTTCCACCTGCCGGAAGTTTCGCGATCCGTAGACGACCATGTCTATATCTGATTTCTCAGAGTGCATGTTTAAGGCGATTGAGCCGTGAACGCCGAA
>JARYLR010000016.1 GCA_029907545.1 Candidatus Bathyarchaeota archaeon
GCTTCTTCAATCAGCTTTTCCGGCTCTTTTTCGTAGTGTTCGCCGAATTTTGTTCTTCCTACTGCCACTATGGCGGGGCGGATAGGCATACTTTACACCTTTCTCGTCAGTAAGCAGATATGCCTTTAACCATGACTATTAAGCGTTTGCCAAAATCGCCCTATGTTGAGCTGATAAGGCTTTTATCTTGCTTCAAGGAATAAGCTAGGCTGCAAGGGATCGCGGATGCAGCTACCTCTAGTCCTTCAATTGATGCTTATCAGAAGCATAGAGGCAGTCGCCAGCAAGCCATGGTGGGAACTTGTTCCAGAGGAATCTAAACTCATTTTCTCGCTTACAATCTTCTTTATTAACCTCATAGTCTTAACTCTAGTTCTCTATATTGCGGGATTAGTTGTTGTAGGCAAAAAGAGAGCACTTATGACCGACGCGTTCCTCATCGCGCTGGTGGGCACGGTTCTGTCAACAGCTTTCTTCACGTTTATACCTTATGGCCTGATTGCCCTAGTTCTCGCTATACTAGCTTGGCTGCTTTTAATCAAGAATCTCTACGAAACCGGATGGCTCAGCGCCATAGCCGTAGGCATCATGGCCATGATAGTTTTCCTCGCAGCCGCCATCCTTATCGCACTGATCTTTGGCATCTTGGAGAAGGCGATTGAGCATTTGATGTCATGGTGGCTCTGATTCTCACTCGAGGCGTTGTGTTGCCAAGCGAAAAGAAACATACGGTGCTGTTAGGTTTAGCTTTTCTTGCGTTCCTCGTTCTCTCATCTCTTGAGAACACCGTGTTCTTTCATGTTTTGAGTGATGTTCTTCGGAGCCCGTTTCTAGCGGTTCTCATGCTCTTCATCCATAATGTGCTTGTTGTCTCGCTTATCATATTGGGTATGACGTTTTACGTCAACCTAGTTTTGCACTTCTTCAGAGAAGGCAGATACGAGCGCATAGTAATCGAGCATCTGCGAGTCTTTGCTGCCGTCTTCACCGTAGTGATCCTTTTGCTAAGCATTCTTAGGGGAAGCAATTTGATTTATGGTGAAGTTTCAGTTGAAGCCTTGCGGTGATTTTGCTTGTCAGCGCACCTATAGGCATCGTTGAAGGCTACGGCATTTACTTGACGATAAGAAAAACGCTGAGCCGAACTATGTCTATGAAAGACTTAGGCTACATCTACGGCATATTCCTTATCGCGGCAACAATGGAAGTGGCCTTCATCAACGTTCTTCTGGCAGTAACGACAAAATGACGCTGGCAACTTAAGAGCAGCCAACAGAACCACGGAAGTAATGCAGACTAGTCTATGGTCTCCTTGATTTCTATCCCATGCTTTCTTAGACCGTCAAGCAACATGCTGAAAAGATCATTGTTCATTCCAAGCTTCTCCGGCGGAACTACGCCTTTCTCAAACTCAACCTTTTTCAGCATCAGCTGGGCCACTAGGGACGCAGGATACGCCGTAGTCCTAGCCATCGCAGTCACCTCACTTCCCTTGTCATAGAAGTCAAGCAGGTCATACGTGTAGTGTACAGGCTTATTCTTTTTAAAGCCTGAAACTACGACTCTCAAAGCAACAATGTCTCTGACTTCGGGCTGAGCGAGCTTGTTTGAGAAGAGCTTAACCGTCACCATTCTCGGTGATATACTTACTCCTTGAACGTTAATCGGCTTGTCCTCGAAAAAACCGAGAGATCTCAGAACCCCGACCTTGTCAGCGTGTCCTGGGTAACGAAGGGTTTTCTCCCACATTTCTTCAACACCTTTCACTGTATGCAACAGTGTCCTCAGCCCATCAGTGTAGAATGCTTCCAGCTTGCCTACCTCTGGAAAGTCAACCTCCTCCAAGCCGGTTAAGGCTTCCACATCAGCTAGCCTGCCGCCGACGATTATTCTAGCTTTTCGTATGTACTCATCAATCAAACTCTCAGGAGACCAAGTAATGACATAGCCCAACGGCGGCACAGGGGTTTCAGGAAGCCCGCCGACCATGACGCGGACAGACTGAACCTTGTCAAGAGCCGAAACCGCATGCCCAACAAGCACATTGCTTATACCCGGCGCCAGCCCACAGTCGGGCACAATCGTGATCCCCGATTCTACAGCCATGTCATGCAACGACAAGGGGTTCTCGCCCATAAAGGAAACATCTACTAAATCTTTTTTCGCCTCAATACAAGCTTCAGCCAGCCGGTAACCAAGATTTCCAGGCAAAAAGCCTAAGACCACGTTGAACTCTTTCAGTCTGTTGATCAGATCAGCGTGGTTTCGCGCATCAATCTGACTCCATGAAACATTGGCTTTGCCAATTTTCTCTGCGACGGCTTTGGCGCGGATCGGATCTTTGTCTGCGACAACAATATCCAGAGAACTCGCGCTTGCAGCTAGGTCAGAGGCTGCAACTGAGCCTATGTTCCCGCAACCAACAACTAGGGCTCTCATAAAACCTATTCTGACAGCATCTTCATTAAAGCTTTCGCAACACGCACCCCAAGAAAAACGACTCATGACTGACGCATATGACTCAACACAGCACCTATTCCAAAGACATCTGAGGCCTATATATAGGGGGTATTCTTTTTTTCGCAGCTTAAAACCCGCATTGCCCATGAAGATCTTTCCATCAGCCCTCAGATGGTGCAAGTCCCATTTTCAAAGTTCAGGTGCGGACAGTATCAACCATAGGAAGAGTGCAGTCTGTCAAACATGACGCTTTTCTCTTTTTCCGAGGTGACGTGGAGAGAAGGCAAGCTGCCCACTATTGGACGTTTTTGCAGGTGTTTGTAGCCGCATTCGCATTCGAATCCAACTGTTTTGCCTCCTCTCCTCATTTCTCTCCATCTTTTGCCGTTGCAGTGGGCAAGCTGTACATGGATTTTCCATAGGAGTCTTGCTTCCTGCGGTGTTATGGGCGCATAGTGTTTTGCTGATGTTGCATACCATGTCACGTAGGCAACTAGGCATGACCATACGGCGATCAAGAGCATTTCTAGTGGGGTCATTTTTTCACCATGTGTTTTTGTGTTCTACAGATGTACGATATGTACTTTCTTAGACACATCTAGGATAGAATCCCTTATCTTACGATATAAGGATTATCTAGAATTCCGAACAAACCGCGCAGACACTAAAACTGCTCAAGCACATCCTTCTTCTCGATAATACACCCACAATAATGACACTTCAAAACCAAAGGCTCCTCAGACTCAAGATAAAACTTCGCCCTCACAGGCTCATCACTATTACTAATGCAAGCAGGATTCACACACTTAATAATGTTGTCAATAACCGAAGGCAACTTAACCTCCTGCTTCTTCACAACTTTGTAATCACGAATAATGTTAATCGTCGCATGAGGAGCCAACAATGCAATCTTATGCACCTCCTGCGGATTCAACTCTCGACCCTCAATCTTCACAATATCCTTAGTCTTCAACCTCTTACTGGGCACATGAATAGCCACAGTTATCGGCCTCTTCTCGTGTCCCGTAATCCCCAGAATCTTCACCACATCCAACGCATGTCCACCAGTAATATGGTCAATTACCGTGCCATCTTTAATCTTAGAAACACGTAATTCTCTTTCACTCACACAAGACACTTCCAACCAAAATCGCTTATACACCAAACACAGATAAAAAACTTTAATCCTCAAGCAACGCAAAATCCTCCAAAACGAAACCCACCCATCTTTCTACAAGCCGTTTTTCCCACAGAATCAGCACCCGTAAAAAGTTATTTACTAGGTACACAGACATGTTGGCTGGTGTGTCCGTGAACTTTGAAGGAAGAGACATCATCTCAATCAAAGACTTTTCGCTAGAAGAAATCAACCACATCCTCAAAACCGCCTCAAACATAGAACCCCTCGCCACAAAAGGCTCCGAAATGCTAAGAGGAAAAATACTCGCAACACTCTTCTTTGAACCAAGCACCCGCACCCGGCTAAGCTTTGAATCAGCCATGCACAAACTCGGAGGATCAACAATAGGCTTCGCAGAAGCGGAAATGGCATCAGTGAAAAAAGGCGAAAACCTCGCAGACACTGTACGAACAGTTGAAAGCTACGCAGACGTTCTAGCCATAAGACACCCACTCGAAGGAGCAGCAAGATTAGCTGCGGAGTTTGCAAAAGTGCCAGTTATCAACGCAGGCAGCGGCGCCGAGGAACACCCCACACAAGCTTTACTAGACCTTTATACAATGAAAAAAGAGAAAGGCAAAATTGACGGCCTAAAAATAGCCTTCGTAGGCGACCTAAGATATGGCAGAACAGTGCACTCGCTTGCATACGCTCTTTCACTGTACAAGGTCGAGCTATACCTAGTTTCTCCCAAAACGCTGAAAATGCGCCGCGAGGTTCTGCAAACAATAAAAGAAAAGATACCTGTAGTGGAAAAAACAACCTTAGACAAGATAATCCCGCTTGTTGACGTCCTCTACGTGACCAGAATTCAGAAAGAACGGTTTCCAGATCCAGCTGAATACGCAAAAGTCAAAGGTTCCTACCGAATAGACGCGCAGTCTCTAAGCGAAGCCAAAAAAGACCTGACAATTCTTCATCCTCTCCCACGAGTAGACGAAATTGCCCCCGATGTGGACAATACTCCTTACGCGAGATATTTCCAGCAAGTCTGGAACGGCATTGTGGTAAGAATGGCACTGCTTGCACTGATCTTAGGCGCACGCAAATAGCTGATCCTACGTTATTCCTATTCAAGTGCAAACCGGTCAAACAAAGTCAACGCACTCGTTGCGCCGCACAAAGGACACTTATGCAACTGTCCAAAAGAGCTTCTCCCGCAACTAGAGCAAAAGGTCAATTTGCGATTATACGTGAAAAACCTAATACCATATTCGCTCATGAGCTGCTTGCTTAGAAGGATAAGCGAATCTGGCTTAATCTCTGCTTCTCCAAGCTCAACAACCGTAAGATTGGCGCCTTCATGCAGCCAGCTTGATCTCCGCGCGTTAGATAAAGGTTTAGGCTCAAGCTTACCTTCGCGATAGGTAAGTCGAGCAAACGTGGGATAGAACGGCTTATCTCTTGTTCCAGAAAAACGAATCTTGCCTACACCATATCTTTCAATATCCGCTTGCACCAGCCTTCTGGAAGCCTCAAAATCGGGCAGAACGACAGGCGACAAGCGTCTAACCCGTTTTCCACTTTTCTGCAAAAAAGCCGTAACCTCATCCACAACTTCCTTTTCAAACGCCGCAGACTTTTCTTCTTCAAATTTGCTGTCGGAAAACGCCTCTGCAGCATTTTCGAACCCTGCAAAACTAACCAGCAAAGAGCTCGCATCCAGCCTAAAGTATTCATCCCCATTAGCACGCTGCAACAGGAATGGCAGCAAACCTTTCCCAAAATTTCGAAGAGCACGATACTTAATTTCAAGAGCACGCGAAGCCATATTCAGCCTCTCCTTGAGGACAGAAAAAAACTTCGCCTTGTCTTTTTCCGCCTCATAGACTATTCGAGGCAGATTAACCGTCACATGACCTAAACAGCCTACGCGCAAAGTATCAGTCTCCCAATCCCCGTTTAAATCATCATTATACCAGCATCCAGAAGGAGAGAACACACGGCAAGCATTATCTTTCTCAGAAACATCAGCAAAAAATACGTTGCCATATCCAAGGGCTAACGAGTGTGCTTCAAGAAACAGTTGTCTTGCCTTCTCATCGACGAATATGTCCGATCGCACCTTCACAGTTAACTTAACTTTCCGAAGAGGAGTAAGAACGCTTTGCTCCTTCACAACCTTGAACAAAACTGACGCTAGCAACTGAGCTTCTGCAAGAAAATCTCTGTATTGGTAGCGAGCTTTTTCAGCGAAACCAACAGCAGGTTTTGAAGCTAAAAACTCTGGAACAACAAGCTCAAGCCCAAAAGACACATCAGCGTGCTGACATACACTAAAAAGGAAAAAACGCAACGATTCCTCAATTTTAGCTGAATCCGGAGCCC
This sequence comes from Candidatus Bathyarchaeota archaeon, assembly GCA_029907545.1. Lineage (GTDB taxonomy): Archaea > Thermoproteota > Bathyarchaeia > Bathyarchaeales > Bathycorpusculaceae > JAGTQT01. The sequence goes on from JARYLR010000016.1 coordinate 5,969, forward strand.
TTATAAACGGAGACAAAAATACGTTAAAGTACTCTAAGGTTTGGGTGCTGTTCACTTCTCTAACCGAATGCAAGATAACATTCAAAACAATTGCCAAAGCTTCCTCAAAGTTTCGCGGAGGTAAAGGAGAAAAGCCGAAAGAAGCTGTTTTCTCAAGATGCAAACCGTTCTGCAAGAAGAATCTAATATCATGAACTACTTCAGTTGGCTTCGTGATCCAGCTGTCAAGTCTGTCTAGGTGAAGTGAACCTGACAGATGCGCATCCGCGATGTCTCTTGGAAGCACGTTCAGAAGAATATACTCTCTTAGAACAGTGTCTCCTGCAGCATCACGGATGGATTCGGCTCCTTCAAAAGTTTTGCTCTTGCCTTCAATAAGAGCGAAAACATCGTGAACTGGTAGCCCTAAACGTGTAAGTCGGTGGCGATAGTCCTCTAGGCCTTTGTCTATCAAAATCGTATTAACAATCTCTCGAATAAGCGGTGCTGTAACATACTTCGTCCTCGACTTAAGAATCTGCTTCTCTGCTTCTTTAGCTACTTTCTGAGCCAAATCAGCAGGCATACGTGTCTCCCTGATAAGCGAATCAGCAATCCTGTTAACGTCAAACTCCTCTAAAGTTGAACGCGATGTGCGGATCAACATACCTCGTGGCTTGTAAGCTCTCTTCTCTATTCTGTCCGCCACATCAACAACCATTTTACCCAGGTCAGTTAAACAATATTTCTTCGAATCCGCATCCACCTCCACCAAGTCCGCCTTAAGCAGAAACCTCAAATGATAGGCAAACCTCCCAGCATCCTTGCTAGGACTCATCCTAAGCAGACTCATCAACTCACTATATGACAGCGCGCTCTTGTCAAAAAGTAAACTAAGTATCTGCAGCCTAGTGGGAGACGAAACCGCCTTCAGTATCCTAACACCACGTAACTTATGCGAGACAGACACCATGCAACCCCTCTAAGACTAGAATTACTGCGCAACATAAGAGTTTAAAGGTTAAGGAAACACTCTATAAACAAAACCTCGGCAAAGCAGGGGCTGTCGGCTAGCTTGGTCTAGGCTATGAGCCTCGGGCGCTCGTGACCCCGGTTCAAATCCGGGCAGCCCCATTATTAGACCCAAACCCATTCGGGTTCAAAACCGAAGAGTCCAAATTTAGTCCAAACGAGGAGACTGGTGGTATCAATTGTTCTTTTGAGAAGACGTCTGCTTTTTGAAACACTTGCGAGTGCAATCGCAAGCTATTTATAAGTAGGTTGCGACTTAATGTTTAAGAAGGTGATATGAATGACTGTATCGAATCTTGCTGATCAGAACTCTTGGTGGAGAGATGAAAATCTAATCGAAAGTGACCAGCTTGTTGATGCATGGAGAAAATCCTCTTTTAAGTGGATGCCGAGGATTGTTGAAACTTTTCAATGGGATGTTAACGTTATTTACAGCTTGAGGGGTCCTAGACAGGTTGGTAAGACCACTCTTGTTAGACTTAAGATTAGAGAATTGCTTAGAAGTGATATTGACGGCCGCAGAATATTTTATTGGTCCTGCGATCAAGTAGAGAGTCCTCAAAAACTAACCTCGATAATTAGCGAATATTTAGATTGGGCTAGAAGATTTTCTGAGGACAGGCTTTTCTTGTTTCTGGACGAGATCTCGGCGGTGAAGGATTGGCAACGGAGCATTAAGTATCTTTATGACATTGGAAAGCTGAAAAATTGCTTGGTTGTGCTTACTGGCTCTCACAGTATTGACTTAGTGAAAGCAACAGAAAGCCTTGCTGGAAGAAGAGGAGAGGTCGACAAGCTTGGCGACAACCTTCCAGACAAGGTGTTCCTCGGCGCCAAGTTTTGTGAATACGTGGAAACTCGCAATCTCCAAATATACAAAATTCTCCGCAACTTGAAACTATTGTCTAAGCACAACAGACTGCAAATGTTGAATGATCTAGCAGAGGGAAGGTTGCCAAAGCCTATTCACGTTCTCACTCCATACATAAAGGATTTGCAAGGTCTTCTAGAAGACTATCTTATCACAGGCGGCATTCCTAGGGCTGTGAATAGCTACGTTTCTCATGGAACTATTCCGGACATAATCTACAGCGATTACGTAAACCTCATCATCCGGGACATCACAAGATGGGGTGGCAATGAAATATATCTACGTCAGATAATACAGCGAACAATCGAAACACTCTCTTCGCGGGTAAGCTGGAACAATCTTAAAGACGAGACTGAAATCGCCACTCATGACACTGTTCGCTGGTATGTTGACATAGTCAAGAACAGCTTCGTAGTCTCTTATGTTCACCATCTTGACAAAGATAAGGGCGTGCCCTACTACAAAAAAGCGAAGAAAATTTACTTCTGCGATCCATTCATGTTTCACGCGTTGAGATGGTGGGCTTTTGGCGGTAAGCATCCCTTTGACGATTCGACTGCATTTCTTAAGGATTCCGAGAACAAGAGCAGACTCGTGGAATCTGTTGTCTGTGATCACATGATTCGACTGCTTTTCAATCTTGAGCCTAGTTTACAATTTGACTATATGACGAAACTATTCTATTGGGAGAGCGGTAAAAAGAGAGAAGTAGACTTTGTGGCAAAACTAGGAAGTGCTTTCCTGCCTATCGAACTTAAATATCAATCCACGATCAATAGGAGCGACGTTTATGGAATAATAGATTTTATGAAAGGTGGAAGATCACATAAAGGTATCGTGATTACGAAAGATGCTATTGCTGAAGGACGGAATTACGTAGGGATACCTGTTTCGCTATTCCTACTCATTGCATAAGATAGGCTTCTCCCCACACCCCAAGATTGCATGACAGATTGTAAGAGACAGTAAATTCCAGCTCTCTTTGGAAGAAACTAGATCAAAATGTATCTATCCTATTTTTGTCATGTTTCTCCTCTGAATTTTTGGATCTTCTTTAAGCATTCTTTGGCTTCATTCAGCAGTTTGCTTGCCTCTTCTTTCTTTTTGGATTCTATGTATCTTATTCCCTTTTGACCAGGGTGGACAATCTTATTTCTTTCTTCTATAGTCTTTTTTATCATTGAATATTCTTTATTAGTTATAATGTTAAGGATCCTAAGCATCATTGCAACGTCTGAAGCACCGAGTCTTTTGAGTGATTCTCTTGCCTTTTTAGTCAAGTCAACTTTTCGTCTTAGACAGTGAAATGTAATTGCCCAGTATCCATAGTGTTCAAAGTAAGTAACTATGTTAGCAAAAGCTGAGAACCAATCTTCTTTCTTTATTGCAGAGTCTACCTTCTTTAGTCTCTCTTGGAATAATTTAGTACTGAAGGATGTTGCTGGTTTCTTTCCCCTCACTGTGAACCCTTCCACCAGTATAAGAATTTTCTTCCCTGTTTTGTGGAATCAACTAAGCCTTCCTCTATCATCTTCTCTAAAGCAAGTCTTACTCTTGTATATTGACTAGGTGCTCCTTCTGGCCAATCTTTAAATGGAGAGTCAAGTTCCTCAGCACTATATCCATAAATCTCCACCAGCAAGCCGCCTATCGTATATCCATAACCTGGGTTTATCTTGAGATGGGCTTTCACTTTGTCATACACTGATTCCTTCTGGATATCCTTTAAAGGGACCTTTATTGTGATCTTACCTTTCTTTCTCTTTTTGTTGCTCATACTTCATCAACCTCCTTTGTTGCATATACATTGGTAAATATTTAAACTCTTTCATTTAACTATTTCGGCGAAACAATAATAACAATAATAACAATATTATCTCTTCTCACCTGCCGAGTTATTTTAATGTTGATTAATCAAAAGTGCCTGTAAGATAATGCTTCTAACATTTTCCTATACAACAAATAGAAAGATATTTGTTCAAATCTAAGAAAGGTGCACAAAAATTATGTAGGATATTAAACCCGTGAAATCTATGTCATGGAAATGATCTAAAAAGGGCGCCTGTGCTTATCTCGAATATACGGACTTGAACCCGTTTGGGTATGGGGACGGGCAGCCCCACTAAAGAACTCAGATCTTTTTGGACAAAATACCTAAAACTCTGCATTCAAGCGATAAATCATGGTGTTGCGCTTTTGAGTGCTTCTATTTTTCTTGCATGGAATTTCACGTTAAGCTAGTTTAGTAGCGCTTTCTGGGTTTGGTGCTTTTATGCCCCAGCTTCCTCAGTGCCTCTTTCAGCGTTTCTTCGCTTGGACAAACGCCTATGATTCTAACGTCTTTATCAATAACTACTGCTGGGCTTGTTTCTATGTTATACTCGCCAAGTTTCGGGTTGACGCCCTTATAGATCTCAACTTCAATCTTTTCTCTGTATTCTTCTCTTATCTTGTCAATTAGCTTCAGCAGTAGCCTTCCACCAGAGCATGGTGGTTCTGAAGTGAAAACTTCAATTTTTATTGCCATGTTAAACACCCATCTCCTTAAGCGACGCCTCAATCGTCTGCATGCTTGGACAGACACCCATAATTTTTATTCTTCCTTCATTGAAAACCAAGGCAGGCACCACAGTCAGATGATACTTGCTGAACTCTTCGCATGGTCCAATGTGTTTTATAACCTCCACTCTTTCGCCATACTTCTCCTTGAGCAGATCTGCAATTTCCAAAAGTTTCGAGCAGCCCGCACAAGGCGGCTCGGCTGTGAAGGCTTCAATCTTTACAACCAATTTTATCACTTTTCTAAGCTATTTGTTCAATAATGCGCTTTGATAAAATGTCCATCAGATTAACAGTGACTGAGTCAATTGTTTTGAATATCACTGGATCAGTGACCGAGTACAGTCTACGGTTTCCGTCCTTTCTGTGCTTTACCATTCCACAGCCCTTTAGGATTTTCAAGTGCCTAGAAACCAAAGGCTGTATTATTCCAACATGTGGTGTAATTTCGCATACGCATTTTTCTCCATCACGTAAGAACTCCAGTATCTCAAGTCTAACAGGGTCTGAGAGAGCGTTGAAAACCTTCGCTTTGAATTTATTTTTGTTTTTCATTTTTGAATACATGATTTACGAATAAGCTGATAGCAATATTTAAATATTGTTATATTACTCTCATAATTCCTTACAAGGGCGACAAATATGAACGAAGTAAAAGTGGAAGTGTTAGGGCTTGAACCGCCTTGTATGCGGTGTCAAGCAGCGAGAAAAGTAGCTGAAAAAGTGGCAGAGAAGCTCAAACAGACAGAGATAATTGTCAAAGTCGAGAAGGCTAACATAATGTCAAAGGACGTTGTTGGTAAGTATGGTGTTCTGGTTTCTCCGGCCATAGCTGTTAATGGCGTGGTGAAATTTATGGGCAGAGTGCCCAGCGAGGCGGAAGTTGAAAAAACCATAAGAGAAGCTGTCAAGAAGGAAGCATAATCGTTGAGTACTGGACTTGTCAAGAAACTCAGGACTGCAGTATTGCTAGGGTTTGTATTCACAGTCATAGGTTTGCTCATTTACAGCAGAATAATGGCTTATTCATTGGCTCCAACAATGAAGCCAGCCGATTTCAGGGGTCTTGCCATCTGGGAAATCCCAATCGCATACCTTATCGACTACTTCAGCCATGGTTGGATATGCCTTCTCTTCGCTTTTGTCGCCGCAGGACTAGTATACGAGTTCGTGCCAAAAGAAGCAATTACAAAATACATGAGCAGCGGCAGAGTGGCAGGGTATGGGCTTGCCCTTGGAATGGCTCCTTTCTTAACTGTCTGCTCGTGCACCATGGTTCCATTATTTGGAGGCGTGCTCTTCGCAGGTGCGGGCATAGGCCCAGCGATAACCTTTTTGCTCATGGCTCCAGCAGCCAACATACTGAGCATTCTATTGACTGGAGAGTTGATATCCTGGGAATTAGCCGGAGTGCGCATTATAGTATCGATTGTTGTTGCTTTGACCGCAGGCATAGTGATTTCTAAGACACCATGGGGTAGAGCCATAGAGAAAGAGCATCAACAAACTGTTCCAACTGGTCAAGCATCTATAGAAATTGTAAAACCACCTTTAGACGAGAGATTGTGGGCATCGCTTAAATTCGCAGCGTATCTAGCAAAGCAAATTCTACCATTCTTCCTCTTAGGCTTAGTTGCAGTTAGCTACGTGCAAGCATACTTGCCAGAGGACATCGTTGGAACGTATCTAACAGGAGTCACTGGTGTGTTGATTGCTTCAGTTATCGGCGGACCATTATACACGCCCACACTGGTCGAAATAGTTCTCGGCAAGGGAATGTTCGAGTTGGGCATGTCAAAAGGCGCACTGCTCAGTTGGCTTATGGGACAACCGTATGATGTTGCCAACGCGCTGGCCGTCTCGAGGATAGCCAAATGGAAAGTAGTCCTAACATACATGCTCATTGCTTGGGCAGGCAGCGTGGTATTTGGACTCCTATACGGTATGTTGAGTGGGTCTTTGTAAAAGCACGCTGAAGCTTGAGCGTAAAGTCGCACATCACGCAAACCGCTGTTAATCCGCGAGCTATGCCTTTTGTCCAGTGTTTATGGTCTTTTTTCAAGTCCAACGGGCAAGTCCAATGTCTCGGTGCCTCTTACAATGTTCAGAACGAGAATTTGTCCTGGAAGAGTCTTCTCCTCCATGTAGCTTGACAGTTCGTCTCCGTTTTTGATGCGAGTTCCGTTAAATCCAACGATTATGTCATTAACATGGATGTTCGCTTCAAAAGCCGGTCCCCCATACACTACTTCAACTACTAGCCAGCCGTAGGTAACGTTTACTCCTAGTAGTTGAGCCTCGCTGTAGCTCATGTCTATTCCTCCGACGCCCAGGTAAGAGTGTTGGTCATAGAATCCATTTTCCACTAGGTATTTTATTTCCTTGAGGATTGTGTTTGATGGAACAGCAAAGCCGACGCCTTGAGACTCTGCAATGATTGCTGTGGTTATGCCTACAACTTTTCCGTCATAGTTCAGTAGCGGACCGCCAGAATTTCCCGGGTTTATGGGTGCGCTTGTCTGGATGATGTTAGCGATGGCGTATCTTCCTGTGTAATTACTTTCTGTTATTGTTCTTCCGAGAGCGCTAACTACTCCCGTGGTCATTGAGCCGACAAGCCCGTAGGGGTTTCCGATGGCTATTACTGGTTCGCCTACTCGCAGAGTTGAGGATCTCACGATTTCAAGGGGCTTGAATTCGCTTTCCGGCGCGTCTACCGTAAGGATGGCGAGATCGGCATAGCGGTCTGTTCCATTTATTTCAGCCGCGTATCCGTTGCCGTTGGAGAAGGTTACGCTTCTGCTTGTGGTTCCACTGACCACATGGTTGTTCGTTATTACGAGCATGGTTCCTGAATAGTTGTAGACGAAGCCTGAACCTTGCACTGTTCCTGTGCTTGTGGTTCCATGAACCAAGACAACGGAGTCTCGCACCCTATTGTATATCTCTGTCAATGCTGTTTCGTTAAAGTACACAGTGATGTTTTGATAGGATACATTTTGAAATCCCCAGAGAGTGGAGATCTGGGCTTGGAGGTTTGATATTTTGTCTTCCAGCTTGATAATTTCTCTGTAGGCTAGGAAGCCAACTATGATTCCGCCGCAGACTATTCCCGCGATAAGTATCAATGCAAGAAGCATTGTTGAGGCTTCCCTTCTATGTTCTGCTAGCGCTTCCAAATGATTCACCGTTTACAATGGAAGCCCAAATCCGAGATAATAAGAGTTGCGCCAAAGCCTGCCAGCTCCGAAGACGAAAGGTTTGTCTTGCAAAGAAGGTGGCATTGAGCCGCGTTGTTATGAATTTTAAAATATCCTGATCAACATTGGTAATAATGCGGGTGTACCACTTTGTCTATCTTTGAGAATTCAAAGAGCAGAGACAGAAGAATTCTTCTAGCCCTATGTTTCTTAGGCACATTACTTTTCGTTGCGTTGCGGACAGATGTCGTAGCCGCGATTACTCCAGAGGTGCTGTCAATTGAATCATTGCAACTGGGCACACACACTGTCTTATACATCTATTGCCGACACACGATTTCTTCCACCGAACACTATGTCAACGCGGTTCAGCTTAACATCAGCGGAACCACTGAAACTATCAACATAGTGGAAAGACACAATACTTTCATACTGGAATATGACAGGGGGAGGTTTCAGGGACGCCTGAAGTCTGGGCAAGAGCTAACTGCACGGTTTCCGATTGGGGAGAATGGTATGGTCCTGTTGTGATTCCAGAGTTTCCAACCAACCTCTTCGCTATGCTCCTTACAGTTATTGCTGTCACAACTTTGCCTATCCTTACCAGTAGATATCTGAGAGACGAGAAACGGCGCAAAAGCAAGTGAAAAACGCAGCATCCGCACTTAAGTTGTTTTTCTTCGATCTATTATGTCAAGAGCCTCTGGTCCTGTTCCAATTAGCGTGACGGGGACATTGAGGTACTCCTCTATCTTGCTGACGAACTGTTTCGCTTCGTCGGGAAGCTCGCTGAATGTTCTTGCGCCTTGACATTTAGGAATCAAGCAGTCAAGTTTCGTAAGCGCGATCTGGGTAGCGCCATTAACCATGACAGCCCTTTTCGCCAGCTCGAAGCTGAAAGGCGCTGAACGGCGTTCACGACCTGTTCCGGCAGCAGTCTCGAACCATCCCTTTTTCTGTGCTTCTTCCTTAGATATCTCTCCCGGCAAGGGCCCACTGCCGACGCGTGTCATGAAGGATTTCAGGACCACTATGACTTCGTCAATTCTGGCTGGTCCGACGCCTGCTTCTGCACATATTGCGGCGGCGCTTGTGTCTCTGCTCGTTACGTAGGGGTATGTTCCGTGGTAGAGTGAGAGCTGCAAGCCTTGTGTTCCTTCTAGGAGCACGTTTTTGTTTGCGTCTATTGCGGTGTTTGCCTCCAACGAGGCGTCTGCTAGGTATGGTTTTAGTTCTGTAATGTCTTTGGCCAGCTTTGCGGTTCTGCGAGCGCGTTCTTCCTGTGCGGGGCCGACTCCTCTTCCTGTGGTGCCTATGGCTTCTCTAAGATGCGAGTTGGCTTTGTCCTGAGTGGCATGTTTCTCTTCGATTATTGAGGCTTGGCTGTCCACACCTATACGGCTCTTGACGTTTGTTTCCTCAACTTCTGCAAGGAACTGCTTGACTTCTACATTTGTTCCGGCGCCAAGAAGTAGGCGACATTTCTCATTTACGAAACCTCCTGGAACCATGTGAAGAGCATAGCGTTTTCCCTTGTACCATATGGTGTGTGCCGCGTTTACTGATCCCGTTCTTACGCAGACGTGAATTGGGTCCTTCAAAGCTAGGTAGGAAACGATTTTTCCTTTTCCTTCGTCTCCCCAAAATCCTCCAGCCAGCACTGTGCAAGGCATGCTGAATCACTGGTCTGGTGATTTGCATGACTTTATTTAAGGCTGTTTGTCTACTTTATGTGAAAGAAATGGACGCTGGCTGTAGAGAGCTTCTTGCCAAGCTTGTGGAGACCATGCTTTCGGGTGTTATCCGCTTGTCAATAGCAAACTAAGGTTCAGCATCTCTGCCCACGCAATGTTCTTCAGCGGTATGTGAAGCTTCGTTCTGTTTCCATAAGCTACGCAGGTGATTAAAGCGTCCCGTGAAAGATCGCCCTTGTGGATTTCCGCGAGCTGAACGTTCACAATCACTGATCCATCCTTCAGGTGAAGGTTGACATTTTTTCCCAGAAAGGATCTTGCGGTATTCAAGCCAAATCCGTCCATAGGCTACCACTCCAAGTCTTGTTCAGCTATTTTTCCCCAGCATCGGCGGCAGATAGGAAGTCTCTCGCCTTTGAGTTGGATGTAAACTTCTATGTCGCTTTCGCTGCATTTCTTGTGCCACGGGTTTCTACATCTTTCCATCGACTCAGACCCTCCTAATGATCGTTCTGATCTGTTTCGGCTCATTTGCTTTTAAAGCACTCCGAGAAACGAAGGTTTTGGCAGGTGGAGAGGTTGGTGAAAGTGAAAAGTCTGTTAGGAATTTAAGAAAGAACCGCGGAAGATTTTTTTCATATTTGAATGATCTTTGGGGTGATCTCCTTCTGGGTTATTGTAAGCAGAGCCACAGTAGGCTTACTGATAAAGGGCGGAATCGGATTCGTAGGGCTTCCTGGATTGATAAATAACGTTGTTTCTTCCCATCTTACGTGCGCGTTGTGAGTATGCCCATACACAAGGACGTTGAAGTTGTTGTTTCTGGCAATTTCACACATCTTTCTTACTCCGAAAAGTGCTCCGGGGTCATGCATGACCCCGATTTTCCAGTTAAAAATCTTAAGCGAGTTTAGCTTTGGGAGTTTTCCTCTGATTTCTGATCCATCCATGTTGCCGTAGACAGCCAAGACCGGAGCTAGCTGCTCTAGTTCGTCTATTACGGAGAGGTCTACAAAGTCGCCTGCGTGCACTATGTAGTCAACTTTGTCAAATACTGTGAAAACCTCTTTCGGGATCTGTTTTGCTCTTGTGGGAACATGGGTGTCTGAAATTAGCCCGAGAGTTTTTGCCGGCGGCATTTCGCTTAGCTTTGGTGAAATCTGCAGGTCTAAGCTGTTCATGCGGGGTCCACATGTGTTTTACGTTTTTCTAGAATATGAACTTGCTTGAATAAACGTTTCAGACACATTGCAGGTCAGCTTCATGTCGGCTATGAATGAAGCGGTGTTTTCTTTCAAATCGCAGCAGGTTCCCTCTCGAGATTATCAGCACAGAAGACATTAACATCTTCACTAGGCAGATTGTATGTGACGATTGCACGAGGATAAAATCTTAAGAAGAATAGACACCAATAGTGCACTACGTTAAGGAGCCACTGAAATGCCTGCCCAACTATTAAAAGAAATCGAAGCAGAGGTAACCAGCCTCCTAAGCAACCTTCTAAAAATTAACACGACCAATCCGCCTGGAAACGAGACAGAAGCATCAAAATACTTGGCTAAGAATCTTGAAGAAGATGGTTTTGACTGTGAGCTTTTCGAGTCTGCACCGGGAAGAGGTAGCATAGTTACTCGTCTCAGAGGAACAGGCGAGAAACCAAATCTACTTCTGCTTTCACATTTGGATGTGGTTGCTGCTGACCCGGAAGAATGGAGCGTAGACCCTTTTAGTGGAGCCGTGAAAGACGGCTTTGTCTGGGGTCGCGGCGCGCTTGACATGAAGTCGATGACCGCTATGGAGGCCATGGTGCTGAAGCTTCTGAAAAGAAATGGGGTGAAATTGAAAGGCGACGTGATATTGGCGGCTACTGCAGATGAGGAAAAAGGCGGAGAAGCAGGCGCAGGCTGGTTGGTGTACAATCATCTCGATAAAGTCAAGGCAGACTTCTTGCTTAACGAGGGAGGAGGCTTAGCAATTCCAATTGAGGAAAAAAACATTTTCACAGTGCAGACAGCAGAAAAAGGCATCCTATGGTTCAAGATCAAAGCCAAAGGCAAACCCGGGCACGGCTCGGTTCCAGGCATGGGGGATAATGCTATAATGCGCATGAATAAGGTGATTGACAAGCTGGGAAACTATCGTTCGCAGATCAAAGTCATACCTACAGTCAGGCAGTTTCTAAGCGAGATTGCAAAAGAAAGCGCTCTCGCAAGACAAGCCATTTCCGCTTTACTTCAAACCCCGGAAATGAGCGACCAAATTCTGGACATGCTTGCGCAAAAAGACAAGGTTATGGCTGAAGAGATTCGGGCAAAGCTTAGGATGACTGTAGCACCAACGATCATCAGCGGCGGCGTTAAAGAAAACATCATTCCCTCAAAATGCGAAACTGTTTTCGACTGCAGAATCCTGCCTGGGCAGACGCCTCAAGATGCTTTGAATGAAATTAAGAGCCTGCTACGCGATCTAGATTTAGATATGTTGGAGTTTGAAATTATCCAAGCTAATGATCCTTCTGAATCGCCGGCGAACACGTTGCTGTACGATCTTATAGCCAGCGTGGTAAAGGAGTTTGACCCTAGCTGTTCGGTGGCGCCGATTATGCTTACAGGGGGGACTGATTCGCGTTTCTTCAGGAAAATCGGCACCGTGAGCTATGGCTTTCAACCGCTGCTGGCAGACATGAACTACGGAGAAATGTCGAAGTCTATTCACGGCATAGATGAACGGGTCTCAATTCAAAATCTGGTTTTTGGGACAAGCGTGCTGTACAACGTTGTCGAGAGATTTATGACATAAGAGTGAAATTATAAATACACGTTTGACCCGTTCTCTTGCATAGCTCAGGTTGGAGGTTTTGAAGGTGCCGGCAATAGAGGTTGGAAGAGTCTGTGTGAAACTCTGTGGGCGTGAAGCAGGCAGAAGGTGCGTCATCGTTGACGTGGCTGACAAAAGCTTTGTTTCCGTAACTGGTCCAAAATCGGTTACAGGCGTAAAGAGGAGAAGAGTGAACGTTAACCATATTGAGCCTACACCGGAGACAATCGAGATTAAGCGGGGCGCGTCCGATGAGGAGGTTGCTGAAGCATTAAAGAAGGCAGGCTTGCTTGAAGCCTTTAAGGAAAACGTGAAACCCGCTTTATCCTCTGCCTAAGCGCATATATCCTTAAGCGGTTCTCTTTATTCTATCGAGGTGCTGCACCGTTTGAACCGAAATGTAGCTCCATGGACGATTCACCGCGAGACTCTTGTGAAGGCTGAGGACAAAACAGACCCAAGCTACGGCTGTATTCCCGAAGAAAGACCGGCAGCTGACTACCTGAAGTTCGGCATAATCAATCTGGACAAGCCTGCGGGTCCTTCAAGCCACGAAGTGGCAGCATGGGTCAAACGCATCCTGAAGATTGAGCATATTGGTCACGGCGGGACTCTAGAGGCTTAGATGCCAGAGACATCCCAATGTGACCGGTGTGCTTCCCGTTACGTTAGAAGAGTCTAGGAAAATTGTCCAAGCCCTGCTTCTTGGCGGAAAAGAGTATGTTTGCGTGATGAAGCTTCACGGAGACGCGCCCAAACAAAGAATTGAAGAGGTTCTGAATGAGTTTCAAGGTGAAATCTATCAGCGTCCTCCTCTGCGGGCGTCGGTTAAGCGGCAACTTAGAACGAGGCGAATCTACTATCTGGATTTCCTAGAAGTGGAAGGTCGAAATGTTTTGTTCAGGGTTGGATGTGAAGGCGGCACATATATTCGGAAGCTGTGCTTTGACGTAGGGGAAGTTCTCGGGTGTGGAGCGCATATGCAGGAGCTTCGAAGAACGAGAGCAGGTTCGCTTGTGGAAGATGAGGCGGTAACCTTGCATGATGTCGCCTACTGGTTTATGCAGTGGCAGCAGAAGGAGGATGTGGAGATTTTGAAGCGTTTTGTCCAGCCGATGGAGAAGGCTTTGACGCTTTTTCCTCAGATTGTCATACGGGACTCGGCGGTTGACGCCGTCTGCCACGGTGCTGACTTGACTGCTCCCGGCGTTTTGTCACTTAAAACCGGAATAAGCAGCGGCTCGATTACTGTGATTTCCTCGTTAAAGGGAGAAGCTGTAGCTCTTGCAAGGGCAAAGGCTTCTTCGGAGCAGATTTTCCAGATGGTTCACGGCGTCGTCGCCAAAGTGGAGAGAGTGCTTATGCCGCGTGGCACCTATCCAAAAGGCTGGAGAAGTGGCAAGACCGCAAATGAACACGAAAAAACATAGAGCAGAGCATTATTTCACTGCGCATCCTAAGTCAAAACTCAGATTTGGCTTGCTTCAAACAAGCTTTTGTGGAAGACAGTTCAAGTTCATTACGGCTTCCGGAGTCTTCTCAAAGGAACGCGTCGACGCCGGCACGAGGCTTCTCATCGAGTCGATGGTTCTTCCTGCCAATGGAAAGGTTTTAGACATCGGCTGCGGTTACGGCGCGGTTGGGATTGCTGCTGCCGTTTTCAACCCAGATCTGAATGTGGTTATGGTTGATTTAAATGACCGCGCTGTCAGGCTTGCGAGGCGTAACGCTGAGCTTAACCGTGTCTGGAACGCTGAGGTTAGACGCGGCTACCTTTACGAGCCTGTTGCAGACATGGTGTTTGACTGTGTTCTGTCTAATCCACCGGTTAGCGCTGGAATGGAGACTGTTGAGCGGCTGATCACTGACGCGCCACTGCACATGACTAGTCAAACCACGTTCCAGATGGTTGTACGATCCAAGATTGGGGGAAAGCGATTGCTTTCCATTTTTGAAAAAGCCTTCGGAAACGTTGAAGTGCTAGCCCGAGAAAGCGGCTACCGCGTTCTAATTTCACGGAAGCAGTAAGTCCTATTCTCCTGTAAGCTTGTCCACTAGCCTCTTGACAAGAGGAACTACAAGTATGCTCACGGGCAGACCGACGGCGAAGCCTACGGCAAAGCCTCGCGGAAACCTCTCCCAGAAAACAGCGGTAAACCCAGAATTGATCAACGTAATGGCCAGCGAAATTGCAAAAGACATCATCAACGACATAAAAAACGCCAACAAAAACAAAGAATACCTCTTAGACACCTTCACAGCGAGCCACGCTCACCATTAAGCAGGCATATGAAAGCATTAAGCTTTTTCGGCAGTCTTAGAAAACCTATAATAAACAACGCTTGGATATGAACGCTGTAAGCCGGGGTCTCCTAGCTAGGTAGGGAGCAAGCCTGGAGACGCCTAGGCGCAGGCGCCTAACAGCTTGTGGCCTCTCGGGGCCGCGTGGGTTCAAATCCCACTCCCGGCGCTTTTCTTGCTCGTTTTCTGCTTTATTTATGCAGTTTTTCTCTCTTAACCGCTCGCTAACATTAAGATTTTCTAGTCAAGCTACCCTCGCAAAGCTCGAAATAAGCTTTAATTTCTGATTCACGGAGTTAGGTCTAAAACTCGGTTTAAACTTTCGGAATTTTGCTTTGAGCAGACGATTCCAAAAGGCGTTGTACTTTCGGCATTGCCGAGTCCGTAACGTTCGAAACATTAGAATAATAAACAAGCAGGACAACAATCTTTTGAGAAACATAGGGGAAACCGACATTTAAGGAGAAAATTCGGCTCTTATTTGAAGCCGTGTTCGCAACTCTACTATTCATGATGCAGAGTGTAGTTTATGGTGGTTGGGCTATAAGCGTAATGTCTATTCCATTATTGTCTTATCTGATTATGCTTGCGACTGGCCATCTGAATTTGGAGAGGGATATCAATCTGTTGTTTCTTGCGAAGGAGTTTATTGTAGGCAGAGTAATAGCTTTGATTGATTTTACATTGTTTTTGGTTGCGGGTGTGCAATTCGTTAGAGCCCGCGTTAGAGGTACAAGAGTTATTAAAACTGGCTTATACGCTGTTGTTAGACATCCCCAATAATTAGGAATAATAATTACTACCATCGGGCTAACCGTAATGGTTTTAACGTTAGGAGGAAATCCACAGATCATACTCTCTTGGTTGATACAAGTTCTGGGATACGTCATTTTAGCCAGATATGAAGAATTGCATCTTGAGAAAAAACATGGAGAGGCTTTTCGTCAATATAAACGAAATATTCCCCCTTTATGTTCCTAATGAAGTGTCCATCTAAAATTCCAGAAACAATATTCACGATTTTAATAGCCGTAATTATTTCCTTTGTTTTCTTGATTTTTCCTTTTGATCTAATTCGCATCCGTTGAGTTCTAAAAATCTATTCATTTAAATTATCAGAAAGTGCGGGGATGGGGTTTGAACCCGGAAATCTCGCTGTGTCGCCATTTCCATAGCAGTAGCACTCGCGTTGAATTAAGATGCTTGTTGAGAGCCAGCTCGCGGTGCTTACGTCGAATTGTTAAAGTTAATGCGGGGCAGGAATAAAGCAAGCTTGTTTTCCAGAAGGCTTTTTTGGGAAAGGATGCAGATAATATTCGAGAGGTAAGCTAAGAAACATGAGTAGCGAACAGGACTCTTATAGAAAAGCCAAAGAAGGGGCTAGTCGCGACAAAGCGAAGGGGCATCAGACAAGAAGGACACGTGGAGGAAAAAAACAGAAGAGACGGTAGCTCTGTCTGTCAAGCGTGCACTAGATGAGTTATCCAAAAGGCAAAAGGTGAAGCCAAATCAAAATCTGCGACGAGGCTACTAGTCATAACTCTGAACTTTCGCATCAGCTGTGGTCAGGTTTTTCATTATAGATCCTGACATTTCAAGAATGCAGACTATGGTTAGACTTTATTCACAGATGTTTGCACCGCATATGCTGGCTTTACATTGTAAGGTAGCCCTTTTGTCTCAGTATGTCAGTTTGGTTTTTCCTGTACCGCCAGAATATGTCGCCTCTTTTGTCTGACTGGAAATCCCAAGGAGAAACTAGAACGATGTCTCCCATTCTTATCCAGACTCGTCTCTTCAACTTGCCACGAATTCTGCATAATCTTTCATTGCCATCTTGACACTTCACCAAGATTCTGTCAAAACCAAGCATTTTAACAGCCATGCCCAGTACATCATCTGCACTTGGCAGCATCATGTTTTCTAAGTTCTCTTCGTTAATGACTTTTCTTTTGCCCAATTTTCCACCTCCAGACCTCAGGAACACAATTATATGCACTGGTCAGAACAATCAGAGAAAAAGTGAAACAGCGTACGTGAACTCTTTCTCTAGAGAATCCTAACTGCTGGAAAGAGATACGCTGCCAAGTATATTAGTCTAACTCAAGCAGATTGGTGAAACTTCATTGTTTCATACTAAACATAGAAACTGAAGCGAAATATGCGCTCTCTAACAAAATCTGTCTTTTTTCGTTGTCGCTGAAAATTCCGTTCACTTCTTCTTCGGAGTTGTATTTCTGTGAGAAGTTGCTTCGTTGTCTATTTTTTGCAGAAGATCTATTACTTTTTGACCTTTTCTTTCCAGTTCTATTTTCGAGACCGTGTTTTTCATCGGGCAAAGGTCATCAACAACTATTCCTTCTTGTTCGCTGTAGATTACTGGAAAAATTCGGCATCCCAATGGTCTATGTTTATAAATTTTGCAGCGGCATTTTTGGATGTCGTAGAAAACGCAGAATTCTCGGTGATTTTTCAGTCTCGCAAAACTATACCTGTCATAACGCACAAATTTCTGTCTCTCATAGCCCACTCTTTCTAAACGTTCAATATCTGCATTAGAAAGCATCATTTCAGTTTTTTTACAACATGTTCCGCAATGTGAACAATGCATGAACAGATTTTACTTCTAGCTTTCTTTTATTAGTTTTTTCTGGTGCGCGCCTTAGCATTGGTAACGTCGAGAACGGTTTGGGTGAGGTTTGAACATTTAACGTGTAACAGGCTCTTGTGTTAGATTTAGACGTATGTTTAGACTAACTCTGGCGCCTCAATCAGGCTCGGGGTGGCTGTCTAACTGCGGGTGTTTTTGCTGTTTTCAGTTTTTGCTTTCTTGTATGGACTCTTTTTCGAATGAACACAATTGTGCAGATCATCCATACATCAATGAACCCAGATTTCGATAGGTTACCACGTTTACGCCGTTAATGGCGACATTGAAAGTACTACTATGGCTTGGAGCAAGCAAGTTGCAGTGGCTAACCAAGAATACCGTAACAGTATCGTTGATTAGCAAGGCTTATATGGTTGAAGAACTTTTTGCATGTCACGGCCTTCAGCCAAAATCTCACGTGTCACATGCAGGGCACTACGGTTCTGGTGTGGTAAGGCTGACTTCCTAAACAAAGGACGAAAACATAACATGCCACGAAGGCTGCCTGAAAAGACAAGAAACACTCCGAGAAAACCGAGACGATTTGGAAGCCGAAAAAGGTTTCAGTCTGGTAGACCGATTTTCCGAATGGCGCCTGTGAAGGAGAACCAAGAGATCGAAGTTGTCATCGATGACATTGGAAGCAGAGGCGACGGAATAGCCAAGATTCAGGGATTCCTTATTTTCGTTCCAAGATCCAAGATAGGTGAACGGGTCAGGGTTAGAGTCCGCTCGGTTGGAGAAAAATTTGCTCTAGCCGAGAGAATAGCTTAGCAGCTTCAGATATGCCTACGCCAAGCGTGTTCAGCCTCAAAGCAGAGTCCGGATAATGCTTGCTTTCCTTTTTGTAAGGTAAAGTTTATAAGAGGCAATCTGTATTAGATAAATGTCAAATTAAAATCGAAAAAAATAGAATTAAGGAGCATAGAAACCGTATGACTGAAGAAATCAAAGAAGAAATGAAACGCCTCAGAGAAGAAATAACCAACCTAAAAAACCAGCTCCACGCAGCCATCGGCGAAAAACAGGAAAAAAGACGTGGACTACATATAGACATCGAAGCCCCAGGCCACGAATACGTCGAAGACATGATGCAGGGAATAGCTGAAGGCATCCACGGAGAACTTGAAAAAACAATATGCATAGGACCAGGCGGTATGCGAATAATCCGCAGAGGAAGACCATGGAGAGAAGAAGAGGAGGAAACAGTGGATTTCCCAAAAATCGCGGAAGCAATGAGCGCCTTGGGACATGAGCACCGCTTAAAAATTCTGCATGGACTCATGAACGGCGGAAAATACATCCATGATCTGCAGCAAACGCTTCCAGAAATCACGACAAGCACTCTATCCAGCCATCTCAACGTTCTTGAAGAATCAGGGCTCGTGGTGCAGGAAAAAGTCAGAGGACGCTATCTCATCACCCTCCCAGGCAGAGCTGCATATAAGACGGCTAGAAAAATAGCGAAACTTCTGGAAAGGCGGAATGAAGAATGAGCTGGCACCATATCCATTTAGACAAGACCGTTCTGAAGACAAAAGACGCGGTTTTTCTGTGGCGGACAGAAAGAGGAATTGTCGAGGTTGCCAAGGACACGCTTGCTATCTCAGTAAATTCCGGCGACAAAAGAAGAGGCTATGTCTTCCACGGACAAGGCAAATTTCTCCTAGACGCAATAGTTGAAACTGAAGAAGGAGCAGTTGGGAAGTCTGTTGAAAAAACATTGAAAGAGCCTTTTCTGATGCTTGGAAACACCGAGGAAATCGCGCAACACTTTGTCAACGCAGATGAAAAAGACTAAAAAACGCTGGTTACGGTAGCCTTGAGGAGTTTGTGTCAAAAGCCGAAGAGCTTTATGAAAAATTCGCGGATGGAAGAAGAATGCACTTTGGCCACTGCTCAGCTCAAAGCCACGGATTTTTCTTCGCCTTTCCCAGCAAAGTTGGCAGACCAGACATTCTTGCAGTCAAAGATCCAAAAATACTCTACAAGACCGCAGGCATGGTATTCGTGTCGAATGGAAGAAAGGCCCTTCTGAAAAGCCCAGAGCATATGATCATGGCACGCCACGGCGGACTATGTGTCGTCGACCATTAGCTTGTTCCATACTCTCCCATCTCTTTTTTTCCCTCGTGATATGTCATTTCAGCAGAGAAATATTCTGCACTGAGGTCAGCTTACTTTAGGACAGAGCATGCTAAAACCGCAGAAGGACAAGCACCAAGCCCGTGACCAGTGGAGTAACAACGTTGTCGTTAAGCGGAAGAGGCAGACTTTCCGTTATCATGGCAACTGCTGCTCCAACAAGCGCCAGCGGAACACTAAGCCAAAAAGCCCCACCTAAAAAGGCAAAAATAAAACCAAGAATCGAGCCTTCCAGAGTTTTCCCCTTGTTAAAAGGCAGAATTCTCTTTCCAAAGATCTTGCCGAAAATTGAGGCCGCGCTGTCGCCCAACGCAAAAATCGCTATCGCACCGTAGCTCACGGAAGAAGGGAAGAGAAGCAGAGTCAGAAGGATGCCGAAGGCGAAAAATATGGGTGCCGTTGCAAATTCGAAGAGTTCAGGCTGTAAGGCGGCAGACTTGGTTACCGAAGATATTACTGGAAGGTTTCTCCTTTCCATCCTCGCCAACTCGGACATCACGAAAAGAAGGGTCACCGTGACAATCAGCAAGACTGTGAAGCGAATTCTGATGAAATAGGAAATTATGGGGACAAGAAAGCCGCATGCATGGATGGCTTCTCTGCGGATTTCATTTCTTGAAAGAGACGACTTCCGCAGCTCCGGCTTGCCGTCCAACAGAGGCGTGATCTCCATCAAGTCTCCGTTGACTACTCGGTCAGCTTTAATGCGAACTACGAAGTCTGGATTGTAGCCAATCTTCAACATTTCGGGAAGAAGAATTGGCGCATTATTCCGGTCGTCAGCAACCATGACGCACTCGCTAGGAAGCGCACTTGCAAGTTCCAGAATTCTTCTTAAAACCGGCAGCTTGCCACCCTGCTCTAGGACATTGCCCCAGATCTTGCCTGTAAGCCGCCCATCCTCTTCCTCAAACTCGAAGCCAAACGCATAGTCACCGCCAAGCCTTTGAGCCAAGTCTTTAACCACCAGCGTGGGCAGACCTGAACTTATCAAGGCAACATGCCAACCTTGCTGTTTAAGTTTAGCAAAAAGGTTCTCAGCGCCAGGCATCAGGGGCATCTGTCTAAAAATCTTCAGAAGCGCTTCAGCTCGGAAGCCTTTGAAAAGCCTAAAGACGCGTTGAAGAGCCGGCTTCAGCGGAATCAAACCTACTTCGTAGAGAAAGCCGAAGAAAATGATCTTCACGAAGTCTGCAAAGCGGAGATTTCGCCCTAACTCGAAGAAAAGGTAACGCTTCTTTGGCAGCAGCACTCCTTCAACATCGAAGACGATGAGTTTCCTTGCTTTCTGCACTTCTGTTTCCACTTTCCGACAGCATCTATCTTGCGGCATCAACGTTTGAACTTTTCTAGCTATTCGCCTTAAATCGAAGTCTTTTCCATGTCTATGTTTACAATACTTTTATAGCGCTTTACACATCCTAAAACTTGACAACAATGTTCGATAGCCAGAAATTCATAGAAAATGCGGTTAAAGAAATACGAGAACAAGTAGACGGCATCGCAGTCGTCGGCGTTTCAGGAGGAGTGGACTCCACAACCGCAGCCGTTCTAGTGAATAAAGCTATTGGTGACAGGCTTAGATGTGTTCTCGTTGACACAGGCTACATGAGAAAAAACGAGATAGAGAACAACGCGCAAATGCTCAGAAAACTAGGGCTAAACGTCATCGTTGTAGACGCGAAAGCAAGATTTTGGGAAAAACTGAAGGGCGTCGAAGAGCCGGAGAAGAAGAGGAAGATTATCGGCGAACAATTCATACGCGTCTTTGAAGAAATAGCCCGAAAAGAAAAAGCCAAATACTTCATCCAAGGAACAATCGCGCCCGACTGGATTGAAAGCGGAGGAGGACTAAGAGACCGCATAAAATCCCACCACAACGTAGCCGGCCTACCCGAAAAAATCGAGTTCACAATAATCGAACCTCTCAGAGACCTATACAAAGACGAAGTAAGAATCGTTGGAAAAACGCTAGGGCTGCCTGAAGAGATTTACGGGCGACAACCGTTCCCTGGGCCGGGTTTAGCGGTACGCATTCTCGGAGAAGCTGATCCGGAGAAAGCGCGGATTGTGCGAGAAGCATGCGCAATTGTTGAGGAGGAGATTGAGAATGCTGTAAAAAAGGGAGAGATGAGCAGGCCTTGGCAGTACTTCGCTGTTTTGTTGCCCTGCAAGGCAGTCGGCGTACACGGAGACGTTAGGGCCTATGGGCACGTCGTTGTTGTCCGCGCTGTGGAAAGCATGGACGGCATGAGCGCAGCATACTCCAAGATCCCGCACTCCGTCTTGGAAAGAATATCCGTGAGGATCACGAACACCTTGAAGGATGATGTCAGCCGGGTTGTTTTTGACATAACCAACAAGCCGCCTGGGACGATTGAGTATGAGTGATGCTGTTAGGGTTTATGTTGTGGACAATGGTGGCCAGTGGACTCACCGAATCTGGCGGGTCTTGAGGGAAATTGGCTGTGAAACGAGGATTATCCCGAATGTGACGCCTGTTGACCAGATTGACGCAGACGGCCTTGTCCTAAGCGGTGGAGCGCCCCGTGTGGCTTGGGAGTCGCCGAGGCTGGGCAACTGTACTGATTACTTTGACCGTTTCAGTGGGCCTATTCTTGGAGAATGCCTCGGTATGCAGTTGATGGCTATTCATTTCGGAGGCAGTGCCGGTCCCGCTGAGATTCCTGAGTTTGGTTTGGCAAGGATGCAGGTTCTGGAAGAGGATGACTTGTTTAGGGAGCTGCCGAGGGAGTTTCTCGTTTGGGAGTCACATAACGATGAGGTGAAGGATGCGCCTGGTTTTGACGTGCTTGCAGCTTCGGAGAACTGTAAGATTCAGGCGATTAAGCATCGTGAAAAACCTTTGTATGGGGTCCAGTTTCATCCGGAAGTGAATAATACTGAGTATGGATACGAGATTCTTAGGAATTTTGTTGAAGTTGTGGTTTGTAGGAAAAGGAGTTAAGCCTTCGGCTTGCCGTTGGCTATGAACGTATCAGTGTAAGCAGCATTTTGAAACTGGTTACCGCCTTTAGCGAGTGCGGTTCGCCTGCAGGCATGATGATGGCTTCTCCTTCTTTCAGTAGGTGTTTTCTGCCCGAGATTGTGATTTCAGCTTCTCCGTCAACGATTTGAACGAGGGCGTCGTATGGTGCGGTGTGTTCGCTTAGTCCCTGATGCTTGTCGAAGGCAAACATTGTCACTGTGCCTGCCTTTTTGTCTATGAGCGTTTTGCTTACGACTGAGGCTTCTTGATAGCTTATGGCTTCTTTCAGCGGTACTGCTTGCGGAGCAGGCTTGCTTTTTTCTGTCTTTTCTTTCTTTTTGCTCATAAGGCATGTTTTGGAGGGTTGGCTATTTAGGCCTTTTCTCCGTCACGTTTATTGGCGCTAAAGTCTTCAGCTAAGTATTCAGAATTCACAACTGATTTATTTTTCAGAGTAGAACTGCAGAAAGGCGACAGAGATGCATAAATCGAAGCTAGAAACCTACGAGGATATTCTCCAAGCTGTAGTAAGCAAGCCGTTGACGATTGATAAGATAGCCTTTGAGACTGCTATGGACTGCAGAGTTCTTAGAAGCCGCTTGGAATTTCTGCTAAAGAACGAGCTGATTGAGGAGAGAAACGTTAGAAACAAGCAGCTTTACGCGATCACTGAAAGAGGCACCATGGTTCTGAAGACATTGAACTTTCAGAAATATCTTGACAAGGTGGTTGACAAGCTTTCTGTGATAGACGAAGCAATGCACATTATGCCTTCTATTTCGAAAGTTCAAAGGCAACGAAGAGAAGCCGAGCAGTAGCATACTGCTTCTGTTGATGTAGCGTTCTAGCGCTTAAACTGTGAATGAGACTATCGTCAGCAGCACGCGTTCTATAATAGCCACGCAAGAAAGCTTAGAGGTTTCTCTATTTTGCTGGTGTGAACAGGCCTATAGTGTTGCCGTCAAGGTCAGCGAAAAGACCGAACCAGCCGACTGTCGGAATCTCGGTTTTCTCTTTCATCTTCTTGGCCCCGAGTTTTACTGCTTTTTCAAGCATTGCGTTGATGTCGTCTACTAAGACGTAGATGATGATTTTGCCTGGAACAATTTTGTCTTTTCTGTCTAGTCCTCCGCCGGTTAGCAGTCCTTCTCCGGTGAAGAATGTTGCGTATTCTGGTCCCCATCCGTAGTCTATTTTCCAGCCGAAGAGTTTGCTGTAGAAGTCTCCTGATTTTTTGGTGTCTGTTGTTGGAATTTCTATGTGACAAATCGTATGCGGCATTCTTGTTCCTCAGCGCCTTTCTTTATTGTTCTTTGGTTATAAACTTGCGCATCAGTTATCGCTGGACCCCTGCTTTTTCAGTCAAAGCTTAATTAGCGTTCACTCTATCAAACACTCGTGGAACGTGATAGGCTTGAATGCGGATGAGACATTTAGTAAATTAAGTGACGAGATGCTCCAGAAGTTTCTTGAGAAAAACCCGGATTTTGCTACTTCACTTGGGCTGCATGATCCTTACGACTACTTGCTGCCGGATGGCTCAACTGAAAGACTCCTTGAAAATCTGCGTTTGGAAGAGGAATGGATAAACAGGCTCAAGCGCGCTGTAAAGCGGGAAGAGCTTAGTGCAGAGCACAGGCTGGACTGGGAGGTCATCGAGAAAGCCTATGAAAGCTCTATGTTCATGTTTCACGAGAGACGGGTACATGAGCTAAATCCGAACGCGCTTGAAGATATAGGCGGCTTGATATTCATCATGCTTACCCGAGACTATGCGCCGCTGGAAAAGAGAATAGACGCCATTGCCTCCCGCATAGAAAAGACGCCGAAGTATCTTAAAGAGTTCCACTCCAGATTCGCGAAATCAAAACCAGTAAAACTGTGGACTGAGATGGCGATCGAGACAGCGCAAAGCATAGGCGGGCTGTTCTACTTTATTCTCACGGTTGCCAAGGGCAAGGTCTCAGACAAAGTCTACACGAGGCTGGCGAAGGCAGTTGAGAATCTTCAGCCTGCTTTGAAAGTGCATATTGATTGGCTTAACAGCTTAATGTCAAGGACAACGGAAGAGTGGGCACTAGGCAGAGCTAAGTTCGAGAGGCTTATTGAACTGCGGGGCTTGGGCATGACGTCGGATGAGATTTTGAAGCTTGGCGAGAAATATCTGAAAGAGCTGAAAGCAGAGAAGGCAGAACTAATAAAGCAGTTTGGAGCTGGAATGTCTGAGAAGGAAGTTTTGGAGAAGATTGAGCGAAAGTCTCCGAAAACTTTTGAAGAGGCTTTGGGGTTCACGAAGAAAACCATGGAAGAGGCTCGCCGCTTTGTCCAAGAAAAGAACATTGCCACCGTCTATCCGGAGGACAAGCTTCTTGTCGAGGAAACCCCTGCTTTCATTGCTCCCGTCATTCCGTTTGCCGCCTTAATTATGCCTGCCAAATTTGACAAGCCCCAGATTGGAGTTTACATTGTAACTAGACCTAAAGACCCCGCAAACCTAGGTAAGCACCTTAATTTTCCTTCCATCCGGAACACGGCGGTTCACGAGGCGTTTCCAGGACATTTCTTGCAGGGAGCGGTTTCCAACCGAGGAAGCTTCGTGCGTCTGCTGGCTGAAGGCACCGAGACGGTGGAGGGGTGGGCTCACTACTGCGAGGAGATGATGAGGGATAAGGGCTTCGTGACGGATATGGAAACGCGGATTGTGCAGGTTAACGACATGATTTGGCGGGCAGTAAGGATAATTGTGGATGTCAAGCTTTCTCGGGGCGAGATGAGCTTTAATGAGGCGGTTGATATGCTTGTCCGCGAAACTGGCATGTCAAAAGAAGCGGCGACGGCGGAGGTTAAACGTTACACGCAGACGCCTGGCTATCCGCTTTCCTATCTGCTTGGCAAACATCTCATCTTGAAGTTGAAGGAGGAGTTGAAGAAAGAACTGGGAAGCGCTTTTGACGAGAAGGCTTTTCATGACACCATTACTGCGAATGGCTATCTTCCGATGGCGCTGCTGCGCAGGGTTTTCAGCGAAAAAGCTTCTAGATAGCCTCTAAGCCTTTATGTTAGGTTGAAAGAAAAGGGTAGAAAAGGGGAAAATAGCTCTGTTGCCTTTTTTATATCTCTTCAAGCAGTGTTGTAAAAGTATCGTGGTGCTCTTCTTCGTCTTGAAGAATCTTCATGAAAAGTAGCTCTGTTGCCTCGTCTTTCTCTTTTCTTGCTTGCGCGATTACTGTTTTGTACAGCTTTATCGCGTTTTCCTCGTCTTTAACGTCTTGTTGGATCATTTCTTTCAGAGTGTCGCCCACGACGATTTCGGTTGGCTTCGTGGTTGGCTTCTCGCCTAAGTAGAACAGTCTCTCGGCTATGGCTTCAGCGTGCCCCATCTCCTGTATCGCTATCTTTTTCAGTTCTTCCTGCACTGCGAAGCCTTTAACCCCGATCCACTGGACATGCTGCCACATGTACTGTATTGAGACCTGGATTTCTCTGGCGATTCCCTTGTTAAGCAAATCTAGAAGAGTCTTGGATGCCAAAATTCTTCACCTACCTTGTTAAAGGATGGATTCTTGTTCTTGTTATATTAAACTTGTGATCGCCACAAAAAGAAGAGAACGAAGCCCTCTGTAAGAAACGAGGCAAGCCTACCCAAAGTAGTGACTATATATAAGGGGGCTAAAAACCAAACCGCGCAAAAACACCGACAATTCTTTTAACCCGCCCAAACAGACTAAAACAGCAGTGACCCCTAATGACTGAAAACGAAATCCTCCGGCAAAAAGAAAACTGGCAGAAAGAAACTGTGACAAAAAGCTTCGACAAGCTCCCTGAAAAAGGCGAATTCCAAACAACCTCCACAATCAAAGTAGATAGACTCTACACCCCTGCAGATGTAAATGTCAACTACCTCAAAGACCTCGGCTTCCCAGGTGAATATCCCTTCACACGCGGTGTCTACCCAACCATGTACCGTGCACGACTCTGGACAATGCGCCAGTACGCAGGCTTCGGAACAGCCGAACAGACAAACAAGCGCTTCAAATACCTCCTAGAGCAGGGACAAACAGGCTTAAGCGTAGCATTTGACTTTCCAACACAGGTTGGCTTTGACTGCGATCATCCCATGGCTTCAGGCGAAGTCGGCAAAGTCGGCGTCAGCGCCAGCACCCTACGGGACATGGAGACACTTTTCAACGGCATCGCGCTTAGCAAGGTAACTACATCAATGACCATTAATGCTCCTGCAAACGTCCTACTTGCCATGTACATCGCTGTAGCCCAGAAACAAGGAGTCGAACCAGCCAAGCTCGGTGGAACCGTTCAAAACGACATTCTCAAAGAGTATGTCGCGAGAGGCATGTACATTTACCCGCCTAAACCCAGCATGCGCCTAGTAACAGACATATTCGAGCACTGCGCGCAGAACATGCCTAGCTGGAATACAATAAGCATAAGCGGCTACCACATCCGCGAAGCAGGCGCAACCGCCGTCCAAGAAGTCGCCTTCACACTTGCAAACGCAATCGCCTACGTGCAAGCAGCAGTAGACAGAGGACTGGACCTAGACAGGTTTGCGGGCAGACTTTCCTTCTTCTTTGCTGCACACAACAATTTTCTAGAAGAAATCGCGAAATTCCGCGCAGCACGCAGGCTTTGGGCACGCATCATGCGGGAACGATTCAAAGCAAAAAACCCGAACTCGTGCATGCTGCGCTTTCACACGCAGACCTCAGGCGTATCGCTCACCGCACAACAGCCATACAACAACATCATCCGAGTAGCATTACAGGCGCTGTCAGCCGTTCTAGGCGGAACACAGTCTCTACACACCAACTCCTTCGACGAAGCCTACGCGTTGCCAAGCGAGCAAGCCGTAACCGTGGCACTGAGAACACAACAGTTAATCGCCTACGAAAGCCACGTAACCGACACCGTAGACCCGCTAGCAGGCTCGTATTATGTTGAGTACTTGACAAACGAGATTGAAGAAAAAGTCATAAAATACGTAGAGCATATTGACAGCATGGGTGGCGCGGTTGCAGCAATCGAGAAAGGCTTTATTCAGCGGGAAATCACGGACAGCGCCTACCGCTTCCAAAAAGAAGCCGAAGCAAAAAAACAGGTAATCGTAGGCGTAAACGAGTTCCTAAGCGAAGAACACGCTCCAATAAAGCTTCTGCAAATCGACCCAGCCATCGAAAAGAAACTCGTGCAGCAGCTCAACCAGATTAAACAGCAAAGAAACAAAGACAAGGTCAAAGATGCCCTAAGCAGTCTGCGTAAGGCTGCTGGAAAAGAGAACGTGAACCTGATGCCCTACGTGCTGGACGCGGTTAAGGAATACGCGACTCTAGGCGAAATCTGTGAAACAATGCGAGAAGTTTTCGGCGAGTACAAGCCGCTGTCACTGTTCTAGGCGATTATGAAAAGAGTGTCGC
>JARYLR010000017.1 GCA_029907545.1 Candidatus Bathyarchaeota archaeon
AAGACCTCATCTCCAAACTTGTGAAACTAGATTATCATAACATAGAAGAGTTGGACTTCCACAAGTATACAGGAAACCTAGTTTTCCTAGTTAACAATATAGACAAGATTGAAAAAACCATAAAGAAACTGGCACAGCAACTAGCAGAAAAAAACCGCTGGCACCTCGCCCAAGTGCAGCACCACTACGCGCACGCAGCCGCCCTAATGGCTGAACATAACGTTGACGACATCGTATGCATATGCTGCGACGGATACGGCTACGGCGAAGACGGCGGAGCATGGGGAGGCGAAATCCTCTTTTGCAGACAAGAAGAGTTCGGCTTCAAACGGCTAAGCCACTTGGAAGAGCAGCCGCTGGTTGGAGGAGATTTGGCAACACGCTTTCCGATGCGGGTCGCTGCTGGAATACTCCACGGAAAAACCGAAGCCAAAGAATGGCTTCTTGAAAACAGCAAGCACCTACCCCACGGCAGGAAAGAAGCTGAAACAATTCTTAATCAGCTAGAGAAAGGGATTGGGCTTTTCAAAACAACAAGCTGCGGGAGAATTCTGGACGCTGCTGCCGCAATACTTGGCGTGTGCTACGAGCGCACCTATGAAGGTGAACCTGCCATGAAGCTGGAGTCAACTGCGCTACAGGGAAAAAGGGTTCTGAAACAGAAACCAAAAATTAAGAACAACATTATAGACACGACTGAGATATTGATAGAAGCGTTTGAAAAGAGAAACAAGCATTCAGTAGCCGACCTAGCCTATTCTATTCACATATACCTTGCAGAAGGCTTGGCGGAACTCGCCGTTGACCATGCGTCAGCTAACAACGTTAAAACATTAGGTTTCTCAGGCGGAGCCGCATGCAACCAGATCCTTACCACCGCAATACGTCGAAAGGTGGAAGCTGCGGGTTTACGCTTTCTAGTGCACAAAGCCATTCCCCCTGGAGACGGCGGTGTCTCTTTTGGTCAAGCAGTAGCCGTGGGCTTTTCCAGTATCGAGCCATAAGCGATTTATTTCCCCTCTTCCTTCGGATAATCACAGATAGCTATGTGTTTGGCGATTCCAGGTAAAATCGTGAAAATTAATGACAGCCATGCGCAGGTAGACTTCGGCGAAGGCGTCCTAAGAGAGGTTAACATAACCCTCGTAGAAACCCGCGTAGGCGATTATGTTCTGGTTCACGCTGGCTACGCCATTCAGGTTCTCGACGAAAAAGAGGCGTTGGAAACCTTGAACCTCTGGAACGAGATTCTTCGCTCAGAAACAGAAAACGGATAATTGTAAAAGTTGAACTGGAAATGGATGAAAAAAGACGTTTCAGAAACCCAGACTTGGCGAGACGCATAGCCGAAAAAATCAGCAAGCTCGCACCGCGAGAGAAACCAGTGAAAATCTGCCATGTCTGCGGCACACATGAATGGACGATCACGCACTTCGGCATCCGCAACCTACTTCCCCAAACCGTAGAAGTCATCGCAGGCCCAGGCTGCCCCGTTTGCATAGTCCCCGCATCCGAAATTGACGAAGCCGTGAAAATCGCGGAAAAAGGCATCACAGTCACATGCTTCGGAGACATGCTTCGTGTCCCGGGATCCACCATGTCGCTTCTAGACGCCAAAGCCAATGGCGCTGATGTCCGCGTAGTCTACAGTGCTGGTGATGCCGTCAAAATGGCTGAGAAATCACCGGACAGGGAATTCGTATTCTTTGCCATAGGCTTCGAGACAACGGCGCCTTCAACAGCCGTAGAGATACTGGGCAACCTGCCTAGAAATCTCAGCTTCCTTGTTTCGCATCGGGTGATTCCGCCTGCCATGAAGCTGCTTGCTGAAATGAGAGACCTGAACCTAAACGGTTTCATCGCGCCAGGCCACGTGAGCACGGTAATCGGACTAGTGCCATACGAAGTGTTTCCCCAAGATTACGGTTTACCGACAGTCGTAGCAGGCTTCGAACCTCTTGACGTACTTTTCGGAGTCTATGCAATTCTCAAGCAGATCCACGAAGGAAGGCCGCGGCTGGAGAACGAATATTCGCGGGTTGTCCGCAGAGAAGGCAATGTCAAAGCGCAGAAGCTAATGAAGCAAGTCTTCAGCATGGCGGATGGGAAATGGCGAGGACTTGGCACAATAGCTTCTTCCAAACTTGCGCTTCGAGAAGAATACGCTGTTTATGACGCTCATACAAGACATGGGGTGTGTATAGCTGAAGGCGTTGACTCCCATTCAGGTTGCATGTGTCACTTGATCATCATAGGTAAGTCAAAACCAAACGAATGCCCTTTGTTCTTGAAAGCTTGCAGACCAGAGAAGCCGGTGGGCGCCTGCATGGTGGGTATCGAGGGGACATGTCGGATATGGGCGAAGACAATAAATAGGCAATCACACGTATTGTAGCGCATGGTGGAAGGCATGCCTGAAAGAGATGTTGAACTCGAATTGCGGGAACGCATAATGAAACTTGAGCTTAAAGTTGAAGAGCTCTCGAAGCGCATGGATAACATGGCGAACTACATGAAGCAGCTTTATACTTATCTGCAGCAGAGCCAAGAGAAATCGTTGCTGTAAAGATTAATTGAAGAACTGGCTTGCAGTTGATAAGCGTAGTCTTAACAAGTTTTATAAAGCAACTTAATAATATGGCATCCGAGGAGAAAAATGCTGCTACAATACTTGATATCAATGCTCATAGCACAAGAAGAATGGCTTATCTGGGGCGGTCTAGGTCTCTTCTGCTTAATTCCTTTGATATGGTTCATCATCGCAATCCTGCTGTGCATATGGGTCTATAGAGACGCGGAATCCCGAGGCATGAACGGAGTTCTTTGGCTTATCATCGTCTTAATCGCAGGTATCTTAGGACTAATAATCTACCTGATTGTAAGAAAAGACAAAAGGTCATCATCGGGCGCTCCACCACCACCACCTTCGTAGGCCATTCTTAGCAACTCCCTTTTTATTTTTGTTCTTAATGTGATTGCGGTATGTCAATAGCCGACGAACTAGCCAGATTGTTCGATTTCTTCGGTAGCCTTGTCTGCCATCAACTACGAGAAAGAACCTTATTTATAGGCGGTCGTTATCTTCCAGTTTGTGCAAGAGACACTGGCGCGTTTCTTGGTCTTTTAATTGGGTATATGCTTGTTTTTGCGTTCCGTAGGAAAGAGGCGAAAGGTCCTCCA
This sequence comes from Candidatus Bathyarchaeota archaeon, assembly GCA_029907545.1. Lineage (GTDB taxonomy): Archaea > Thermoproteota > Bathyarchaeia > Bathyarchaeales > Bathycorpusculaceae > JAGTQT01. The sequence goes on from JARYLR010000017.1 coordinate 3,181, forward strand.
AACCTATATATGATATTGGGGATGACGCTTCCACTTGTTCTAGATGGCTTCGGACAAGCCCTAGGCTTCTGGGCAAGTACTAATGATGTAAGATTGTTTACTGGTTTCCTTTTTGGTGCGGCGTTGGCACCTATGCTGGTTTATGCCCTCTCTCTATCTTCACTGAAAGACATGGCTGTGGTAAAGAGATTTATTCCCCAAGATGCTGTGTTAGATGATGAGATGTCGTGGCTTAGTGCCAAAGCGCTTAGCTTAGGGGTGGTTATATCAATGGCCCTTTTTGCTGCTGTTAGACTATTGGATGGATCTGAGAACGAGTTCTTTTACTGGATAATCAGCACCCCAATTGTTTCAGGAATTATTGCTCACTTTTTCATTCTGCCAGTTCTCCTATGCTCAGCATATATTAAGAAGCTACTTAGCAGGCATTAGCAAGTTGTTTGCATTAATTAAGAGCTGCAGAGGTTTTTCTAGCATATTCTTGGAATTGGGTCGCCTACCGGTCTCGGCACTATTCTCTTTCCACCAACCACCGTCTGCATAGCTACGCCAGCAAATTCTCTCGTAACTTCACCGATTACCTGTGCGTCTCTACCCTCTTCGGTCTCACGCAGAAACGCCAGCGCTTCCTGCACTTTCTCATTGACTATGCCTATGATCATCTTTCCCTCGTTCCCTATCTCGAGAGGGTCCAGTCCCAGCATTTCGCATGCTGCTTGAACATCTTCTCTTACCGGTATCTTTTCTTCCCATGTCAGTATGCCGACGTTTGATTTTTCGCTTAGCTCGTTGAGGGCATCTGCCAGTCCGCCTCTTGTAGGGTCTTTCATGCTTACGACACCTCCGACTTCGCTTAGCAGGTGCTGAATGAGGTGGTTCAGTGGCTTTACATCGGATTTTATGTTGCTTCCGAAGTTTAGTCCTTCTTGAGCTGAGAGGACGGCTATGCCGTGGTCTCCGATTGTTCCGGTTAGTATTATCTTGTCTCCTTCTGCGAGATTTGAATCCAGAATCCAGCGTGCATCGAAGCTTGTTCTGAACCGCTTTACTGTTTGCAGGTTCTTTTCCAGCGCAGGAGTTCTTCTGCCAATTCCAGAGACGTTGATTACGCATCCGCCTAGACTTCCTCTCTCAACGACTTTGGTGTCACCTGTAACTATGTTAACGGCAGCTTCGCTGCAAGCGTTCTTCATGCTTGCCAAGATGTGCTCGAAATCTGTAAGTGCCAAGCCTTCTTCCAGTATGAATCCGCAGGCTAAAGCATAGGGTTCAGCACCTAGAGCCGAGATGTCATTGACTGTGCCAGATACCGATAAACGTCCGATGTCTCCGCCTGGAAAGAAGATGGGTTTGACGGCGTGGGAATCGCTTTTCAGAACTGTGTCCCCTATGACTGCTGCGTCGTCTAAGGCTTCAAGCGGGATTTCCGCATGGCTTGTTCCTCCGAAGTATTTGAGAATGCATTTTTTGACTAGGTCATGCATGACTGTGCCACCGGCACCATGCAGCATTGTTATATGCTCATCTTTTCCGCTCATTTTTGGTTCCTGTTCTTGCTACCCTAGATGAATGCTAAACATAAATGCATCGCAAAGCTTTTTCAGAGAATATTAACCAACCGCTTTTTAAATGGAAACGTTGTTTCTAGCAAGCTATGAGAGAAGCTTACGGATACATGACTATTGTTGCCGCATCTGTAATCTGGGGAACCATGGGTATTTTTGGAAAGCTAGCGTTCAACTATGCAGTTAGCCCTCCCACGCTGATTGCTTTAAGGCTTCTTGCTTCATCACTAACTATTGTAATTTTAACTTTCCTTTTCAGAAGAGAACACTTCACCGTCCACAGAAGAGATTTACCTTTACTTTTGATCCTTGGAGTGTTCGGCACCGCCATGCAGAGATTAACCTACTTTTATGCAATAGACTTGACCACGGTCACGATGGCAGCGGTGCTTTTCTACACATATCCAATCTTCGTTACAATTTGCGCCTCACTCTTGTTCAAAGAGAAGATGACGTTAACGACTGTTCTAGCCATGGCTTCCGCGTTTATTGGCGTTGCACTCGTTGTGAAAGCCTACACATATTCTTCACTGAACACGAATGTTTTCGGGATAGCGGCAGGGCTGCTTTCAAGCATATTCTTTGTCGCTTTCTTCTTTATCGCCAAGAACTTTAGAAGCAAATATTCAAGCTGGACTTTGATCCTCTACGGCGACACCATAGGAGCCGCAGCGCTTTCTCCCATAATCGCTTCGTCCATTTCTGAAATGGCTGTCTTTCCTCCTCAGCTTTGGCTTCTCGTCTTGATCATAGCATGGTTTCCCTCTTTGCTGGGATACCTTCTCTATTCCCATGCACTTAAACATGTTAAATCATCGAAAGGAAGCATACTTTCCGTGGCCGAACCACTATCCGCAGCAATATTCTCCGTGGCAATTTTCGGAGAGACCTTCGAGCCGCTGCAAGTCTTGGGTGTTGCACTTGCGTTAACCGGTGTGGTGTTGCTCTTCGCTAAGCCTAAATTCGGATAGTTGTATATGTTAAACAAGATACGGGCGCATGCTCTCCTTCAGGTAGCCCTCTTAGCATGAGATGAAAAACGATTTGAAAACCGAGATTATTGACATAACAGAAAAGCAGAAATATGAAAAATACCTTTACCGGTGCTTTGCACCTATGCCTTTTAGAAAACACCACACTAGGCAGAAATATCTTGAGCATGCGATTCCTGCAGGGTTCCGCAAGAAGCTCTTAATTGTTAATGGCAATGCGGTTGGACAAATCGAGCATGCTCCTGCAGAGGTGTCTGGCTACCCTATCACAGGCAATGATGTTGTAGTCATGAATTGTATTTGGGTTCTCAGAAAAGCAAAAGGGCATGACTTCGGGAAGCTTCTGCTGAAAGCATGATACGCGGCAGGAGAAACGTTGAAGGCTTCGCCACTATTGCTTTGGAAGACCATTGGAGTCCGTGGCTTGTCAAGTGGCAAATGGAGAAGCTTGGGTTCAGATCGATAGGTCAGCTTACAGTTTCTCACGCAATAAAGCGACCGCAACGTGTCTTTAATATTCACTTGATGTGGATGCCGGCAAAGACTGGTGCAAAGGCTTCCTGAGTGGGATAAGAAAAGGCTTCTGCAAGGGGTAACTTTCTGCATAGCTCATCCGCTGTATCGCTCTGAGAAGTGTAGAGGAAACTTGCTGAAGGCAAGATGACTGCTTCCATCAATCGCGGTTCGTTTGAGGAATGGCATATTAATGCTTTTTTCGTTTCCAAACCTCGCTAGAAGGAGTAAAATCTGTCTGAAACCATTTTCGGTTAACGGAAAACAATATAAATCGCTATAGCGCTGTTCAATTGCACAATTGGAGAGAACATAGATTGCCCAAGTGGGGATACTCTATAACAGAAGAAGAACTAGATCCGGAGAAGACAGTGAAAGCAAGCGGACGCGAGGCTAGAGTATCCCATAAGGCAGCACGCGAAGTGTGCAAAACAATCAAGGGAATGATGCTTACAAAGGCCAAAAGCTATCTCAAAGCTGTTGCAGAAAAGAAAAAGCCTGTTCCTTTTAGAAGATATGAAAAGAAGGCGGGGCACCGTCACGGGCTGGAGAAGGCTCATGCTGGTCGATACCCCATTAAAACAGCCAAATATATTCTAAAGGTTCTCCAAGGCGCTGAGGCAAACGCTGAAAACAAGGGACTTGACACCGACAGAATGCGCATAGTCCACGCAGCCGCGTATCCAGGACTAAAGGTGAAGCGGTACATGCCAAGAGCGCAAGGGAGAGCTACACCGAAGTTCCAGACCTTAACCCATGTTGAGATAGCGCTTGAAGAGAAGCCTGAAACAGGGGGACCCGTGTAATGGCGATAGTTAAGCATTTTATAAGCGAATCAATGAAGAAAACCGAGATTGACGAGTTTTTGCAGAAAAAACTTGAGAGAGCCGGATACGGCGGAGTGTCCATCTCGAAAACACCTCTTGGCACTCACATAGTGATCTATGCAATGCGCCCAGGCTTGGTCATAGGGCGGGGCGGAGAAACAATAAGGGAACTGGCATCTCTTTTGGAGGAGAAATTTAAAGTTTCTAATCCGCAAATCTCCGTTTCCGAAATTGAAATCCCTGAGTTAAATGCGTATGTTGTAGCCTCTAAGACTGCAGGCGCCTTGGAACGAGGCGTGCATTTTAGGCGGGCTGGCTTCTGGGCTTTGAATCAGGTTATGGAAGCTGGTGCACTAGGCGTCGAGATTATTATAAGTGGTAAGCTGAGAACTGAAAGGGCAAGATTCGAGAAGTTCCGTGCAGGATACATGCCGAAGTGCGGAGACCCTGCCCTGAAGAATCTTCGAAAGGCTGAAGTCCATGTCCAGCTTAAACCAGGAATCTTCGGGATTCGGGTTAGGATAATGCCTCCTGACGCCAAGTTTCCTGACAGGTTCAAGATAGTTGAGGCTTTGCCTGAGTCAAAGGAAATGCCTGTTGAAGAGGAACCTCTAGAAGAGGAGCCAGCTGTTGAGGCTCAGAAACCTGAAGCAGAAGCAGTTGCCTCGGAAGAAGATGTGAAGGAAGCAGGCGGCGAAGAAGAGGGGGCGGCGGAGTAAATGCCGATACTTAGGGTTAAGGAAATCCGTGACATGTCTTCTGAAGATCGGGCTCAGAAGCTAAAAGAGCTTAGAACAGAGTTCATGCGTATGAAGACAATGATCGGGGCAGGCGGAACCGTGGAGGATCCTGCAAGAATAAAGGAGCTACGTAGAACGATTGCTCGGTTGCTTACGATAGAGAAGGAGCAGCAAAGTCAGCCTGCAGCCGCGAAAAGAAAGAGGGTGAGGAAGAAAAAGTGAAAGTATCTCCTGATGTCGTCCGCTACGAGTTTATTGGAACAGAAGCCAAGATTGCCAGAAGCAGTCAGTCTTCCTATGTTGGCGTCTGCGGCAAAGTTGTGGATGAAACAAAAAATACTTTCACGCTTTTAGATAAGGAAAAAAGGAGAGTAATTATTAAGGATTCAGCCGTTTTTCACTTTAAGTTTCCAGATGGAACAATTGTCGAGATAGATGGTGGTCTTCTCGTCGGAAGACCTGAAGACCGCCTTAAGAAAACTATTAGGAGGCTTTGGTGATGTCTCTTGTTTTCAAAAAGCCCAAGAAAACATGCAGTGACCGCAACTGTCCTTTCCACGGAGAACTTCCAGTAAGAGGGCGAGTTCTTGATGGGGTAGTTGCAAGCTCTAAAATGGATAAGACAGTTGTTGTTGAGCGGGACTATCTTCAATACATTCCAAAGTTTATGAGATATGAACGCCGGCGAAGCAGAATTCCATCACATAACCCGCCATGCATCGATGTCAAGGAAGGAGACCGCGTGAGAATCGCGGAGTGCCGTCCAATAAGCAAGACCGTGTCTTTTGTGGTTATGGAGAAGCTTGAGGAGAGATAAGAATGGCGGCAAAAGCAAAGCAGCGGGCATTAACTGCGGCGGGAACCATAGGGCAGACACCCAAGATTTCTAGAGGACTTCCTACGGGCTCGACGCTGAGATGTGCCGATAATACCGGTGCAAGAGAACTGCGGCTAGTGCAGGTGATGGGCTACAAGGGGCGTCTGCGTCGCTATCCATCAGCACATGTGGGCGACCGAGTTACGGTTTCGGTAAGGCAGGGCACACCAGACATGAAAAAGAAAATTTTCCAAGCAGTCATTATCAGGCAGAGAAAATCCTTCAGAAGATCTGACGGTGTCTGGATAAAGTTTGAGGACAACGCTGCCGTCATAATTACTCCAGAAGGCGAAATGAAAGGCTCTGAAATCCGCGGGCCAGTCGCAAAAGAAGCAGCTGAGAGATGGCCTAGAATTGCAAGTGCGTCCAGCATAATTGTCTAGGAGGAAAAGAGATGCAAGCCGCTAAACCTGTAACCAACCCTTCAAAACAGAGGAAAATGGTTTTTAGGGCACCCGATCATAGACGCCAGAAACTTTTCGCCTCACCGCTTTCACCGGAACAGAAGGCTGCTCACGGAATCAGAACAATACCCGTTCGAAAGGGCGATACCGTGAGGATAATGCGCGGGGACCATAAGGGTTTCGAAGGCAAAATTTCCAGAGTAGACAGAGCAAAATACAGAGTATACGTTGAGGGTTTGACACGTGAAAAAGTAGATGGAACCACCATATCTGTGCCGATCCATCCATCCAAGGTGCAGATCACAAATCTTGTTCTGGACGACAAATGGAGAAAACAGATTGTGGAACGAAGGCAGATAGCTCGCAGGGAGATGGAAGCAGTTGCCGAGAAGCCTGCAAGGAAACCTCCAAAGAAGCTTGAAGTCGAAAAAGAAGTTGCTGAAGAGAAGCCTGTGGCTATTGAAGAAAAACCGAAGAAGCCTAGAAAAAGAGTTGCTAAAAAGCCAGCAAAAAGGCAGCCTAAAGAAAAAACAGCAGAAGAAGCAGAAAAGGCAGAAGTCGAAGAAGAGAAGCCGAAGCCACGTAAACCAAGAACCAAGCGAAATATCGCAAAGAAAACCGGAGGAGAATAAGTTTGGGCAAAAAAGGCGGATCAACAGGACTAAAGCGTGGGCCCGCTCCGAGATTTTGGCCGATTAAGAGGAAAGAATTCGTGTGGGTTGTTAAACCTTCTGCAGGGCCTCATCCCTTGAGGGAGTGCCTGCCTCTTGCCGTAGTGCTACGTGATATCCTTGGCTTTGCAAAAACAAGAAAAGAGTCTAAAGCCATAGTTTCACAGGGAAAAGTGCAAGTTAATGGAAGAATCATACGTGATGATATCTTTCCTATAGGCTTGATGGATGTTCTCTCCCTTCCCGATATAGGAAAGCATTTCCGCGTTTTGCCCTCCCCCAAAGGTCTTGTCCTTAACCCCATTGCCAAGGAAGAGGCAGACTTCAAGCTTTGCCGCATCGAAAACAAAAAAATCCTAGACCATGGACATGTACAAGTAAACTTGCATGATGGTTCCAACAGCTTAGTAAAGGTTGCTGACCCTAAAAACCCGCAGGAAGGCGTCTACGAAACTCTTGGCACATTGAAACTGAGCCTTCCAGACATGCAGGTTCTTGAGCACCTGAAAATCAAAGAGAAAAGTTATGCAATAATAACCAAAGGAAAAAATGTAGGCAGACACGGCAGGATCTTGGAAATTGAAAAAGCTGAGGGAAAGAAGCGGAAAAACGCTTTAGTGACAATCGAGGATGAACGAGGCGGGCGTTATCAGACGATTCTCGACTTCGTGATGGTGGTAGGTGAGGAGAAACCGCTTATATCTATGCCGGAGGCAACCCAAGTTGTCTGAAGATGACATCCGCAAAAAGTGGGAAGAACATCCCATGCTCAAACCCAGAATTGAAAAAGTAGTCGTCAACATAAGCGTGGGCAAATCAGGCGAACCATTGGAAAAAGCCACAAAAGTCCTCAAAGAGCTTACAGGTCAAAACCCATGCAAGCGAAAAGCGAAAAGTACTGTGAGAGACTTCGGAATCAGAAAAGGCGAACCGATTGCATGCATCACCACACTAAGAAAACAGAGTGCCATGGATTTTCTCAAAAAAGTGCTTCCAGTAGTAGATAACAAGATCTCCGGAAAAAGCTTTGACAAGTACGGCAACTTCTCCTTCGGCCTGAAAGAACATATCGAAATAGCCGGCGTAAAATATGACCCTGAAATCGGAATATTCGGCATGGACATCTGCGTTTCTCTGAGCCGACCCGGATACCGTGTTAAGAATCGTAGACTTAGAAGCGCCAAAATCGGTGCTACACATGTTCTTACACCAGCAGAAGCAATTTTGTTTGCAAAGGATGCTCTGGGAGTAGAAATTATCCAGAATTAAGGAGGAAGCTGATTTGGGAAAAGAAAAACCTAGAAAAGAAAGAAAGTTTGGTAAGGGAGCAAGGCCTTGCAGCAGATGCGGCGCATATGGACCTGTAATCCGACGTTACAATTTATATTTATGTCGGCATTGTTTTAGGGAAGTGGCAAAAAAACTCGGCTTCAGAAAATATGAGTAATCGAGGAAAAAACGATGGACACGCTGTCAAACGGCTTAACCGCGATAATGAACAACGAGATGCGCAACAAACGCGAGTGCGTGATTAGCCCTGCCTCTAAGCTTCTGGGCAGAGTCTTCAGAATAATGCAACTTAACGGATATATCGGCGAATTCGAGTTCATAGACGATGGGCGGTCTGGCAAATTCAAAGTCCAACTTCTAGGGAGAATAAACAAGTGTGGCGCCATAAGACCGCGGTTTTCTGTCAAAGTAGACGAGTTTGAGGAATGGGAGAAAAAGTTCCTGCCCTCAAGAGAAATAGGCATAATAGTTATCTCAACCCCAAGAGGCGTGCTCTCACACAAGGAAGCCGTTGAAAAGAACACAGGAGGCAAACTGCTAGCATTCGTCTACTAGGAACACCGGTGACTTACATGCGTGCCGTAGAAGTCTCAAGGACCGTTCAAGCTCCAGACGATGTAGAGGTGACTCTTGAAGGACGAAAAATAACAGTCAAAGGCGCCAAAGGAACATTAACTCGCGACTTTGCCTACGCGCCGGTGTCACTTTCCATTGACGGAAAAACGATTCGCATTTGGGCTGAGTGGCCAAGTAAGAAAGAAGCCGCTCTGGTAGGCACAATTTGTTCGCACATCCAGAACATGATGAAAGGTGTTAGAACTGGCTTCACGTACAAGCTTAAAATCGTGTTTTCTCACTTCCCGATTTCAGCGAAAATAAAAGACAAGACTGTTTTGATTGAAAACTTTACAGGCGAACGAAACCCCAGAAAAGCCAAGATCATAGGCGACGCACAAGTAAAAGTTCAAGGTGAAGACCTCCTTGTTCAAGGCATAAGCTTGGAAGACGTAAGCCAAACAGCCGCAAACATTGAGCAAGCAACTAAAGTGAAAAGAAAAGATCCACGAATCTTCCTAGACGGCATCTATGTATACGAGCGAAGCGAGGTCATGTAAATGGCAGAGCAGCACAAACCCATCAGCCACAACGCATTAAAGTCAAGGGCACGAGCAAAAAGAAGCAAACCCAAATTTGTGAAACCTGAAAGCTGGAGATACGTGCGTCTAAGTGAGAGCTGGCGAAGACCGAAAGGTCTGGACCATAAAATGCGGAGAAAATTCAAAGGCTGGCCTGCAACGGTTAACACTGGCTACAGAGGACCAAAAATCGCCCGAGGTCTTCATCCATCAGGATACCGAGAAGTTATTGTGTACACGATTGAAGAGCTCAGGAAAGTTGATCCTGAAACCCAAGCAGTTAGAATTGCTCATGTAGTTGGACGAAGAAAAAGGCTGGAAATGCTTGTTGAAGCACGAAAAAGGAAGATCAGGGTCTTAAACGTTAAAGAACCCAAAGAACCGAAGAAAGAACCAGAAAAAGAGGAAACTGAAAAACCCGAAGAAGAAGAGGAACCCGAAGAAGTCAAAGCAGAAACTCCGAAAGTGACAGAAAAGAAACCTAAACGTGCGAAAAAGACAAAGAAGCCAAAGGAGAGGTCGAAGGAGTAATGGTTGATCTCAAGAGTCAACGGCGTCTTTCTGCGCAGATACTGAAGGTTGGGCAAAACAGGGTGTGGATGGATCCTGAAAAAATCGATGACATCGAAGCAGCCATAACCCGCGAAGAAATCCGAAAGTTGATCCATGAAGGAGTAATAAAATCTCTGCCGGAGAGAGGAATAAGCCGATCTAGAGCAAAAATAGCGCATGAACAGAAGAAAAAAGGAAAACGCAAGGGTCCGGGAAGCAGAACAGGCTCCGCGGGAGCAATAATGACCCAAAAAGAGGCGTGGATGCGCAAGATTCGAGCTTTAAGAAAACGTTTACGGAAGCTCAAAGTCAGCAGAACCATAACCGAAAGCAACTACCGAAAACTCTACAAAATCGCAAGCAGCGGAAGATTTGCGTCAGTGGCGGAGTTAGAGCGCTATCTAAAGACTCATGATCTCTGGAGGAAGCGTTAATGGCAAAGAGTTCCAGCTACTGTGCACCGTTTCGGCGAAGACGAGAAGGAAAAACAGACTATAGAACAAGAAAGGCATTGATCCTTTCCGGTCAGCCTAGATTAGTAGCAAGAACCTCTCACACCAACGTCTTAGCGCAAGTGGTTGCTGCTAAGCCACATGGCGATGAGATTCTCGTCTCTGCTCAAAGCCGAGAGCTTGGAAAGTACGATTGGAAAGCGCCTAGAGGAAATCTTCCAGCAGCCTACCTGACTGGTCTTCTCTGCGGCTTGAAAGCCAAGGCAAAAGGTATAGAAAACGCAGTTTTGGACATCGGGTTGCAATCACCTTCTAAAGGCGCAAGAATCTTCGCGATACTGAAAGGCGTTGTAGATGCAGGAGTAGAACTTCCATACGGCGAGGAAAAGCTGCCTGACGAAAAGAGAATAGCAGGCGAACACATTGCAGAATACGCAAAGAGCCTAGCATCTGAAACAGAAGAGTATCAGTCCAGATTCTCGCAGTACGTGAAACAGGGGGTTCCTCCTGAAAAACTTCCTGAACATTTTGCAAAAGTCAAGAAAGAAATACTTGCCGCTTTCAAAAGCGGAGGCAAAAAGAAATGAGCCGAAGAGAAAGAGGGCGCTCACTTGAGAGGATGGAGCAATGGGTGCCGAGAACCCGTCTTGGAAAATTGATTCAAGAAGGCAGAATTGCCTCCATTGAAGAGGTTTTCATGGCCGGAATGAAGATAAAAGAGCCACAAATTGTTGACGCATTGCTTCCGGACTTGCAGGAAGAAGTGATTAACATAAACTTAGTTCAAAAACAGACAGACGCAGGCGAGAAATCCAGATTTAAAGCCATAGTTGCCGTTGGAAACCGAGACGGCTATATAGGTTTAGGCTCTGCAAAAGCAAGTCAAGTGCGAAATGCCATCGAAAAAGCCGCGGCAGAGGCGAGGCTAAACATCGTTCCCGTGCGAAGAGGCTGCGGAAGCTGGGAATGTGGTTGCGGAAAACCGCATTCAATACCCTTTGAAGTTGAAGGCAAAACAGGTGGCGTGCGCATCGTAATTGTTCCCGGCCCTAGAGGCTTAGGCGTTGTCGCAAGCGAGGTTTCCAAAGTTATTTTGGGGCTTGCGGGAGTTAAGGACTGCTGGACTCGAAGTTATGGTTCAACAAGGACTGTTCCATCTTTTGCCTACGCGGTTTTTGACGCCTTGCGGGAGACGTACACTCTTATCACTCCGCCAGATTGGGTGAGGTAAAGTTGGCTGAAGACACTACAAAACGCAAATGCATTGTTGCCGTAAGGGTTCGTGGAACAATCAGCGCCCGACGCGAAGCCAGAGAAACATTGCAAATGCTTCATTTGACCCGGAACAACCGCGCCGTTCTGATAGACAATCGTCCTGCTTTTGCTGGCATGCTTAACGTTGTCCGTGCATATGTTACGTGGGGAGAAGCCTCCAAGGACACTGTGCTGCTTCTGTTAAGCAAAAGAGGAAGGCTTGCCGGTGACAAGAAACTTGCAGAAGAGTATCTGCAGAAGATCAACTACAAGTCGCTTGAGGAGTTGGCAGGCGCTCTCTTTAACTGCAAAGCCGAATACTGGAAGCTGCCCAGCATACAGCCTTACTTTAAGCTGCATCCACCAACAAAAGGCTTCAAAGGCAACATAAAAAGAAGCTTTACCGCAGGCGGAGAACTCGGCTACCGAGGCGCCGAAATTAACGAGCTTGTAAACCGTATGCTATAGAATGTTGCTAAGCAACTTTTTTCGTTGCGATACATTTTATAGTTGCTTCTGCTATTCTTCGTGTGCAACGGAAATGGGAGAGGGCAAGATTGAGCGCTCGATGGCGAAGAAGCAGGAAACGTTCACAATGGTTTGAAAAGGCTCTTAAAAAAGCCAAAAAGCAGAATGCTTCTCCAACATTCAAGAATCTGGAACTTAAAAGGAAACCCTTTGCCTACAAATACAGAGTCCCGCGAGCCCTTGGAGGAAGAAAATGCAGGGAACCAGAGCCTCTTATAGACATCCTAGAGAACGATAAAGAAATCATGGTGGTTGCAGAGTTCGCTGGCTACACCATGGAAAACATACGGATCAACGTCAAAAATCAGCGTTTAACGCTTTCTGCCGAGACGTCTGACCGCAAGTACTATAAAAGTTTAAATCTTCCTAATAGAGTGATTCCCAACACGATTCGTACAAATCATAAAAACGGCGTGCTTGAAATACGCCTGAAGAAAAGCGTTGAAGAAAAGCCCATTGGCAAATTAGCAGGTTAGAACATGCCCCATAGATTTAGGAAACACCGCAAGAAACGTGGCTCAAGAACCGAAGGCTACGGTAGAGTCGGTCAGCACCGTGACACAGGCTCGAAAGGTTTTAGAAAATCAGGGCGCCACAAGAGAGGATGGTCTTGGGTTCTCAGATACGAGCCAGACTATTTTGGCAAGAAAGGCTTTACGTCACCTAAAAGTCTTAAACAAAAAGTGAAGTCGGTCAATGTAGGAAAGCTCGACGAAATAGCTGAAAAATTCTCTGAAAAAACTGAAGAAAACAAACTTCACATTGATCTGGGACGATTAGGCTACACGAAACTCCTTGGAACCGGCAAAGTCACCAAGCCACTTATCGTCAAAGTGTGTTCTTCTTCGAAATCTGCCGCTGAAAAGATAGAAAAGGCAGGAGGACAACTTTTAACAGAAACTCAGGAACAAGGAGAGTAGCTGCTAAGTCATGGCTGGCCGTTTCCTAAGCCTGTTTAAACCTATCGCAAGAGTTATTCCAGAAGTAAAGCCCCCAGAACGACGAGTCAGATTCAACGAAAAAATCTTCTGGACCGCAATCGCCCTTATCATTTACCTAGTGATGGCGCAGATTCCGCTTTACGGTGTGTCATCTGCCCCTGAAGGCGAGCTTGCAGCACTCAGAACCATATTTGCCTCAACACGTGGAACACTAATGGAGCTGGGCATAGGCCCCATAATCACGGCGGGATTGATATTGCAGCTTCTCGTTGGCTCCGCGATGATTCAGTGTGATATGTCTAATCCTGAAGATCGGGCGCTTTTCACGACGGCTAGCAAAGTTTTCTCTATCATACTCACGGGCGTTCAGGCATCCGCCTACATAATCGGCGGCATGTACGGCCAGCTTGCTGGGCCAACGGCCTTAATGGTGTTTCTCCAACTCATAGCAGTAGGCGTAATCGTGATGCTGCTAGATGAGCTCGTACAGAAAGGCTGGGGATTCGGCAGCGGAATCAGTCTATTCATCATGGCCGGAGTAGCTCAAAGCATCTTCTGGGACTGCTTTGGAGTGGCAGGACCGATGTCTGACGCAAACACTTTCGGCGCGTTTATAGCACTTCCACAGATGATTCCGAAAATAATGAGCGGCGCACAAGTCTCGAACACGACGAGCACATGGTCATGGGTGAACGTCTTCATAAGACCAGAGGACCCAACGTTGCCTGCTATGTTCGGTTTTATTGCAACAATAGCAGCGTTTCTAGTTGTGATATACATGGAAGGCGTCAGAATCGAGTTGCCTTTATCTTATGCAGGGTATAAGGGCTATCGTAGCCGCTACCCGATTAAGCTGCTTTACGTGTCTAACCTGCCGGTGATTTTCGCGTCTGCACTATTTGCGAACGTGTACTTCTTCTCACAGATTCTTTGGAGCAACTTCAACCAGAACAATAGCAATTTCTGGCTTAACCTTCTCGGGCAGTATGAACGCTACACACCGCCGGGAAGCACCCAGACCACCATTCGGCCCATTAATGGCTTGGTCTACTACGTGACTGCGCCTCGTAGCTTCGCGAGCGTAATGCAGCATCCTGAACAAGCCATAGGGTACCTTCTAATATTGGTTGGTTTTTGCGTTATCTTCTCTCTAACTTGGCTCGAAGTCGGCGGTCTAGGCCCATCAACCGTAGCTAAGCAACTTGTGGATTCTGGAATGCAGATTCCTGGGTACCGAAGGTCTGGGCAGGCGATTCAAGCAATTCTCCAACGTTATATTCCAGCGGTTACTGTTCTAGGAGGGATATTTGTCGGACTGGTTGCCGGAATCACGGATTTCTTCGGCGTTTTCGGTTCGGGAATGGGTATTCTGCTTTCGGTTGGGATAATCTATCAGTATTATGAGATACTGTTGCAGGAACGGGCCGCGGAAATGTATCCAGCCTTTAGAAGAATATTCGGAGGTTAACTTTCACGTCACAGTTATCTCCATATAGAATATGCTTAATCCATGCAAGTATAGCATTTCAGAGGATAGAGTAGCCTTGCTTCAAAGCATACCTATATCAACGCTATTCATACTTTCCTTAGCCGCAGGAATCTCTCTGCTCACATCGCTTGTAAATCGCCTTCTCTCCAACCCTGAAAAAACAAGGGCAATGCGCAAAGAGGTTTCGGAGTGGAACACTGAACTTCGGAAGGCTCAAAAAGCAGGAGACAAGAAAACTTTGGATCGACTGATGAAGAAACAGCAGCATATCATGCAGCTTCAATCCAAGATGATGTGGCAATCAATGAAAGTTTCTCTACTCTTCATAGTCCCTCTCATCATCATGTGGCAGATCCTTGGCGGCTTCTACACAACAACTGGACCGGATGGACAACCCACGTTGATCCATGTTGCCTATTTTCCAGGCGTTGGACCGCTAATTTCGCTTCCGTTGCTTGGAACATTTGTCTCTCTTTTCTGGTGGTATCTGCTCTGCTCCTTCCTTTTTGGCACAATATTCTCACATATATTTGGGCTTGTTGAGGTAAGTGAATAGTATGCCGAGACCTGGCTTGCGCACTCGAAGCAGAAAACGTGTTCAGAGACCCTTGCCTAGCAAGGGATTTTATGTTCAGTATAAAAAAAAGATAGGAGCGAAGCCTCGTTGCCGTGTTTGTGGACAGGTGTTGGCGGGTTTTCCCAGCGATTCTTCTTTGAAAATGCGCAAATCCAACAAGACTGCAAGAAGGGTTTCGCGTCCCCATGGTGGACGACTGTGTCATCTCTGTCTTAGAGCGGGTTTGAAAAAGGCTGCAAGAAGCATTTAGCTGCATCTGGGACTTGCAGATGACGAAGCCAAAATCAGCGGAAAAAACTGGGAAGGACATTGTTATCTGTATTTGCGGCATGGCTGGAAGCGGAAAAAGCACATTGGCGAAGAGGCTGGCGAAAAAATATGGGCTTCAATACTACTCAGGAGGCGATGCTCTGAAAGCTTTAGCCGTTGAAACGGGCTACAAGTCTGTTGAACGCGGCTGGTGGGAGACGGCAGAAGGGCTGCATTTCCTCAAAAAAAGAGACAAGAACTCGAGGTTTGACAGAACCGTTGACGAGAGGCTCTTGGAGGAGGCAAAGAAAGGAAACATCATCTTAGATAGCTGGACCATGCCTTGGCTTCTGAAAAACGGTTTCAAAATATGGCTGGAAGCGTCTCCTGAAAAGAGAGCTGAAAGAATTGGACATCGAGACCACCTAGCTTTAGACAAAGCCCTTGTAGCTATGAGAGAGAAGGAGAAGCGCACTAAAACGATCTACAAGAGGCTCTATGGATTCAGACTTGGAGAAGATTTTGCTCCTTTCCATCTTATACTAGACACGGACTGCTTGAGCGCCGAGGAAGTGTTTCAGGTTCTACGTATGGTAATGGACAATGTTGTTCTGAAGAAAGGGTTACCGCGTTTCTCCAGGCATTAGTGTGCTGAAAACATGCCTTCAGGTCAAGCTAGACCCGATCTTCTCTGGTGTTTATCCAAGGGAACCTATCGCGGTGATCGTAAACGGCGCCATAACGCTCAGAGCGAAGCCGCTTGCAAACGCTGTGACTGCCATTTCATTTCCGCAGTAGTGAACCATGAGGGGCAATGTCGTGTCCATAGTGGTAGCTCCTCCAAAAGCTATCGGTATATATCTGTCAATCTTCGCGGTGGCAGCCATCGTGACTATTGTTATCAGTTCTCTAAGCAAGTTCGCTACAAACCCCAACGCTCCAATTCCCGCTCCAAATATCTGTCCAGCTAAGGGGCCAGCCAACGTGTACCAACCAAATCCAGCGCTTACCGCCGCCGTTTCGACCATTCGAACTCCGAGGATCAGTCCACTTACAGCTCCCCCGAGGATGCTGCCCGACGCGATTACAAACGGCAAGACCAGGATTCTTGGCTGAGCCTATCATCCTTTACGTATCTATTTTTCGAAAAGGAATAGTACATCATCCTTCGATCTCGGCGTCTTCATTCCCAAGCGATGGTTCGGATATTCTCTCAACAGATGGAGTTTCGAATTATTCCTCGTTCTTCGTTTACACAGAATCATGGTCAGCGGATGTGGGTTATCATGTCTAGTTCGGGTAAGAAGCGAGGCGTAATCTATGCAAGAGTCAGCACCGAGGAGCAGAGAAAGAGCGGTCACAGCCTGCCCAGCCAAATCGCCCTCCTAGAGGAGAAGATGAAGAAAGACTGTGTTGAAGCCGTTCACCCACCGATAACAGATGTAGACTCTGGGAGGAACTTTGAGAGAGAAGGACTGAAGAAATTGCTGAAGCTTGCCGAAAGCAGAAGCATCGATTACGTGTACGTCTACGATTTAGACAGGCTGGGGAGAAATGTTGTCGAAACTCCCTATCTCATGCACAAACTCAAGGAGATGGGCGTGATAATCAGAACAATCGACGGGGAATATAACTTCGAGAATCCCTACGACTATTTGAAAGCCATAATCGAAAGTCTTCCGGGTGACGTTGAAAGCCGTAAGTTGGGCGAAAGAACGCAACGCGGAAAGAGCGAGAAGTTCAAGCAGGGAAAGTGGGTCGGCCCCGTTCCTTTCGGATACAAAAAGAACGCAGAAGGAGCTCTAGAGAAACTGCCCGAGCTCGAACCTATTATCATTGACATCTTCGAGACCTATAGAATGACGCGTGATATGAAAAAGACGGCGCGAATTGTAAACGGCAAATACCTGAGCAAGATAGGGAAAATCTCGACCAACCAGTTGAAGACGATTCTCACGAATCCTGTCTACGCAGGTCACCCAAGATACGGGAAGATTCAAACTCGAATGGAAACACTGGCAATTGTTGCTTCTGAACTGTATGATGAAGCTCAAAGCATTATGGAGAGCAAGGCTAGGAAACATCGGGTTAAAGAAAGGAGGAAACCGCAATCTTTTCTAGATGACCTCGTGTCAGAGTATGGTATGGATTACGCGATGAGAATCCTGAAATTGCTTTGGCCGCACTGTCCGAGATGCAAAACTCACATGGTGGGAAATGGTTCCAAATCTGTGGGAGGTCTTAGGCTTCCAAATTTCAGGTGCAACAATTGTGGTTACCAAAGGACCATTCCATTGATTACCGAGCTTGAACAATTTTCAAAGAATTTGATAAGATGCCCAAGATGCGGCGTAGTGGAAGACTTCGTGAAGACGGGGGCTTTCGACGGTTCAATTAGATACACTTGCAGGCGGTGTGGCGCCTCTTTCCAATTCGTAGTGAAGAAAGAATCAGAGAAGACAGAAGAAAAACCTCTGCTAAAGGTAAATGGCAAACCATTGATTGAATACGTATTAAATGCCTTGAAAGGTGCTAAGAGAGTAAATGAAATCGTTGTTGCAGTAAGCCCTCATACCCCAAAAACAGCCACTGTTGCAAAGAGATTTTCAGTGAAGGTTTTTAAAACACCCGGAAAAGATTGGTGTTCAGATATACAATACGCTGTCAGAGAGTTACAACTTGACGCAGTCTTAACGATAGCAGCGGATCTTCCTCTTATTACAAGTGAGCGTATAGAAGACTTAATGGAACACTATGAGCGATGCAGCAAACCTGCGCTAACGGTCGCGGTGCCACTGGAGACTTGCAAAAGATTGGGTCTGAGTGCGGATTATATCTTTGAAGTGAAGGGTAAAAGTGTGGTTCCGACTGGTATGGATGTGATTGATGGAAAAAGAATAGGTGAAGGGATGCTGGAAGAGGAAGTTTTGATAATTGATGATAAGAGAATAGCTGTTAACGTAAACACCTTCAAAGATCTAAAGATTGCTGAGCTCATGCTACAACAGATCTCTCGATAATCTCTATCTTGTTTTTTTATTCCAAGCAAGCATTGGATTTGAACCCGTTTGGGTTTGGGGACGGGCAGCCCCATTCTAAAATCCAAACCAATTCAGGTTTAAAACATAGAGGCCTAAACAGTCGCATGTTCTACCGACTGCTTGCGCTCTCGGTTCAAGCTTTTCCTGCATACTATGAGTTTGCGATTGAAAAAAAGGCGAATCACTCTCAAAGCAATAATATTTTGCTCGCATTTTCGCTAATCACCGGAAAGCCCAAGAATTTCTGTCAGCATGTTATACCACAAATATGGCACTGAGAGGATCGCGTGTAAGTTTCTCAGTCCCCATGCATCGAAGAGCTTGAGTCTTTTTGCCCCATTGACTCAAATCCTTCAGCCTACAAATTTTATGGTTTCAAATCAATCGCTTAGATTCTCGTTTCTTAATTGTGTCTTAGTTAAAGGCAATTGTGCAAAATTATTCGCATGAGAAAGCGTAGAAACAATTTTAAGATTGTGCGAGTTTGTAACGGTATCATAGCTCAGTTCGCGAATGATTTAAGAGAAATGGACAGTGAAAATAGTGAAGAGTCAAAACACAGAACGGTTAGGTGCAAGCGAAGTTTCGAGCTGGGCTTTGCCAAGCACTGAAAAACTTCTGAGTCTACCGACTGACGAGCTTCTTCCTCGTCTAAACACTTCCATGTCTGGGCTGTCTTCTGAAGAAGTGGAAGAACGCCTAGGAATATATGGTTACAATGAACTTGCCAAGAGAAAGAAGAGAACGGCTATTGTCGATTTTCTTTCTCACTTCTTAAGCCCTTTGGTAATTATATTAATGGTTGCGGGTTTGGTCGCAGGTTTTCTTGGAGAGACAACGAGCGTAATAATCATATTTTCGATAGTGATTGTCAGTGTGATTCTTGACTATTACCAAGAGTCGAAGGCAGAAAAAGCTGCAGAAATGCTGAAAGAGAAAGTAACTACAACTGCAACGGTTCTGAGAGACGGCTCTAAACAAGAAGTTAAACTCTCTGAAATTGTCCCTGGTGACATAATATACCTTTCTGCTGGAGACATTGTGCCAGCGGATGCAAGGGTAATGGCTGCAAAAGATTTGTTCATAAATCAATCATCATTAACAGGCGAGTCGTTTCCAGTAGAAAAAATAGCGGCACAACTGACGCTCAAAGGGTCTCCAATAACCGAATGGAATAACTATCTTTTCATGGGGACGTCTGTAGTAAGCGGAACAGCAACCTCTGTTGTCGTTAGAACTGGAAATCTTACAGAGTATGGAAAAATTGCTAAAAGGCTTGTTGCGAGAGAGCCTGAGACAGAGTTTGAGAGAGGGATTAGAGGATTCGGTTTTCTGATAATGCAAGCCACTTTCCTTCTTGTGTTGTTTGTGTTTTTCATAAACGCCCTATTCAGGAGAGGTATTCTGGAGTCTCTTCTTTTCGCAGTAGCCTTGGCTGTTGGGTTAACACCTGAGCTTTTGCCGATGATTATGTCAATAAATCTCTCAAAAGGTGCTTTAGCAATGTCGAAGAAAGGCGTCATCGTGAAGCGTTTGGCTTCTATTCAGAATCTTGGAAGCATGAACGTCTTGTGCACGGATAAAACTGGCACGCTTACGGAGAACAAAATAACGCTTGTATTGCATGTGGATATGGAAGGCAACGATGATGAGAAGACGCTTTTGTACTCTTTTCTTAACAGTTATCATCAAACAGGCCTAAAAAGTCCACTTGATGAAGCTATATTGAGTTATAGACACATTGATGTAAAAGATTACCAAAAAATAGACGAAGTTCCATTCGATTTCATTAGAAGGCGAGTTTCAGTTGTAGTTGAGCATAAAAGACAGAGGTTTTTCATCGCCAAGGGAGCCCCAGAAGAGATTGCCAAAGTGTGTTCCTACTACGAACTTAGGGACACTATCCTTGATTTGACAAGCGAATTGCAGGGAAAAATCGAACAAAAGTATCATGACTTAAGCGCTGAAGGGTTCAGGGTTTTAGGGGTCTCATATAAGAAGCTCAAAAAAGAGAAGAAGGTATACTCGATAGGCGACGAAAGCGACATGGTGTTTTTGGGTTTTGTGGCTTTTCTTGATCCGCCAAAGGAAACGGCCAGAGAATCCTTGAAACTCTTAAGCAAAGCGCGAGTAGAATTGAAAATCCTTACAGGCGACAATGAATTAGTGACACAAAAGACTTGTGAACAATTAGGTTTTGAGATCAAAGGTGTTGTTCTCGGAAGCGAAATCGCCCAAATGCAAGATGAAGCCCTTGCAAGGATTGTTGAGGAAGCCAATGTTTTTGCTAGAGTAACGCCAGCTCAGAAAGACAGGATAATGAATGCTCTGAAGAACAACGGACATGTTGTCGGCTTTCTGGGGGACGGAATAAATGACGCGCCTTCCATGAAAACCGCGGATATTGGCATATCAGTTGATAATGCTGTAGATGTGGCAAAGGAATCTGCAGACATTATACTTATGCAAAAGAGCCTAAGAGTGCTCAACGATGGTGTTTTAGAGGGGAGAAAGACATTTGGCAACACTATGAAATACATCATGATGGGGACAAGTTCAAATTTTGGCAACATGTTTAGCGTCGCCGGAGGCTCCATGTTTCTCCCCTTTTTGCCCATGCTTCCAACACAGATACTCTTAAACAATCTTCTTTACGATTTTTCTCAGTCAACTATAACAACTGACAATGTGGATGAAGAATATATTGAAAAACCTAAAAGATGGGACATTTCCTTCATAAGGAGATTTATGATACTCTTAGGGCCGGTAAGCTCCATCTTTGACTTCCTAACATTCTTCATAATGTTACTTGTTTTCAAAGTCACTCCTGAGCATCCCGAGCTGTTTCAGACAGCCTGGTTCTTGGAATCTTTATGTACACAAACTTTGGTGATATTTGTCATAAGAACGAGAAGAACACCTTTCTACAAGAGCAAGCCAAGCAAACTCTTACTTTTCAGTAGCTTAACCATTGTTGGTTTCGCTCTGATAATACCATTCACACCACTTGGTGGCATCTTTGGATTTGTGCAACCGCCATACACATTTTTCATAGTTCTGGCAGGATTGGTTGGTGCGTATTTGATTTTTGTTGAGATCGTCAAGAAATGGTTCTTCATAAGGTATGCTCATCGCTTGGAACAGATTCTGATAACAACAAGAATGGGGCCGTCATCTAATAACGTGCGCGCTATTTGGCGAAAGCGTGCGAAGAAACGAATGTGGACTCGAACCCGTTTGGGTATGGGGACGGTAGAGGCCTGAACTTGTTCGAGTTGAAAAGTTCTAGTTTGATTTAAGCGAGAAGCATAATTTTGAGAAAGTCAGCCTCTCGAAGATGAACTATTGGAATCGTGTTTTTGGTGTGCTCCTAGTCGTGCGGTTGGAGGGTTCCAAATGTGGTTGCTAGAAACAGTGCGTAGGTGAACAGAAATATTGCGCCTTCTTTCCAGCCTATTCTTTCTCTTGACAAGAAATACCAGAAAAGCAGGTTCGTGATTATAGAGAAGATTATGATATTTTGAAAGACGCTGATGTCTATGTCCACCGTCGAGCCAACAACTGCGGGAACAAAGAAAGATATTCCAAGAATCAGGGTTATATTAACGAAGCTGCTTCCGATGATATCTCCAAATGCAAGAGCAGAATGCCCTTTCAAAATTGCCTTCAAATCCAAAGTAAGCTCTGGTAAGCTCGTGCCAAAAGCTACAATTGTTGCGCCTATTACGGTCTGAGAAACGCCCAAAGATTGAGCTACTGAAATAGCAGATTCCACGATGAAATAGGCACTCAAGAAATAACATGCCACTCATAATATTCGAAAGATGTTTAACATAATCTGAATAACCTTTTTCTCCTTCAGGCACTTCAGCGCACCTATAATAGATTATGTGTTCATTATTTTAGTTTTATTGTCCATGGAAAACCAGCATGCGATGGATTTAGTCTTTTGCCACTTTCAAGGGATCATTCTACAAAGATGTCTGTGATGTGTGCAAACTGAGAATCTTAATGTAACTTGTAGAGTTAAGTGCGGGGGGTGGGATTTGAACCCACGAACCCCTACAGGACAAGGTCCTAAGCCTTGCGCCTTTGACCATGCTTGGCGACCCCCGCCTTTCATTCTATCCTTTGCACTGGAAATTAATAATAAACTATTCCTTTTTTGCTCTTTCAATGATGCAAAATACTTTAAAAATAGGATGCATATACCTTGCGCTGTGCCTCGGTGGCCTAGCCCGGTTAGGGCTTCGCCTTGGTAAGGCGGGGGTCGCGGGTTCAAATCCCGCCCGAGGCTCTTTGATGTGTCTTGTTGTATTTGTCTGATTTTTCTGATTTTTCAGATAGGTTTAAATATTTTGAATGTTGTTTTGTTATTGATTGTTATGGATGGGCGTTCAGAGGTCTGTAGGATTGATGCGTTAGTTACGGTCGATGCGAAGGGGCAGGTTGTGTTGCCGAAGGATGTTAGAGAGAAGGCAAGGTTGAAGCCTAATGATAAGTTGGCGGTTATAGGGTGTGAAGAACGTGGCGAGATTTGCTGCATTATTTTGGTTAAGGCTGAAAGGCTTGGTAGCTCTGTAAAAGCGTTCTTGGGGCCTGTGTTGAGGGATGTTTTTGAGTGGCGGGAAGGGGGTGAGGGTTTTGGATGAAGAGAATGTGAGGAGGGTTGTGCGGAAAGGTTATTCGGAGATTGCTAAGGGGAAGAGTTTGTGTTGTGGGTCATCCCGCGTGTGTTGCGACGAGAAAACAAGTGTAGCTGTCAGCAGAAGCATTGGCTACAGTGAGGAGGAGCTGGCGTCTGTGCCTGAAGGCGCTAATCTTGGTTTGGGCTGCGGCAACCCTGTTGCTCTTGCATCGCTGAGAAAGGGTGAATGTGTTGTGGATTTGGGTTCTGGTGCGGGGTTTGACTGTTTTCTTGCTGCAAAAAGGGTTGGAGAAGAGGGCAGAGTTGTTGGCGTGGATATGACGCCTGAAATGGTGGACAAGGCGAGAGCAAACGCCAGAAAGGGCAAGTACTGGAATGTCGAGTTTAGGCTTGGAGAAATTGAGAATCTTCCCGTTGCCGATAACTTTGCTGATGTTGTCATCTCCAACTGCGTGATTAATCTTTCACCCAACAAGAAGCGCGTCTTTGAAGAGGCTTTCCGAGTACTAAAGCTTGGTGGGAGACTGATGGTTTCAGACATAGTTCTGCTGAAGCTTCCTTCCGCTATAAGGAGAAGCGTGAAGGCGTATGTTGGCTGTGTCTCTGGAGCAATGATGAAGGAAGACTACTTAAAGACCATTCTGGATGCGGGATTTCAAGATGTGAAGGTGGTTGAGGAAACACGGTTTCCGATCGAATACATGATCAATGATCCTACTGCGAAAGCGCTCATAGATGATTTAAAGATTTCTCGTAAAACCCTGATAAGCCTTGATAACGCTATAGCAAGCATCAAAGTTTCCGCTGTTAAGCGCGTGAAATAGGATCAGATTTTTTATGTGACTGAGGCTCTCTTGGAAATTTATAGCCCCTTATATATAGGCTCACTCGTCTTTTAGGGAGGACAACGAGAGATTTTGCAGGCTTTTCAGGTTTAGCCCTGTTATAAGCAGGAACCGCGTAAGGCATAAAACAGATACGTAAAGCCAGTCTCCTTCAGTAAGTAGGAGAGAGTTGCTTTGCGAGAATTCATCCTTTACTCCCGTAAGGGTAGAACCGATCCGCGAATCTCAAGCCTTCATGACGCAGGGAGACTAGACATCGTCCACGAATGCATCGTTGCAAGCTTATTCCTTTCCCACGGGCTTCGGAGAAACGTGGTCTTCCACGCCTGCCTAAGCGGTCCGCCTAATCCGCCTGTTCACTTAATAGTGGATGGAGAGACTCTTAGTGATGTGCGCACCGATCAGGAAACGTGGAGAAAAATCATCGTGGAGGCTCTCTCTCAGCGACCGCATCCAGGCGTAAGCGCTGAGAAAACGAGCTTTGAGGAGCTTATAAAAGCCAAGTCGGAGAAAGCCGAAATTTACGTTCTCGAAGAAGGCGGAGAAGACTTGTTCCAAATAAACTTCGGCGGGAATCCGGTTTTTGTTTTAGGTGACCATGTTGGGCTACCGAGGAAAGCGGAAAATTTCGCTTTAAGATACGGCAAGAAAATCTCCCTTGGAAAACAACCCTATTTGGCAGCATCATGCATAACAATCGTTAACTATTTTCTCGACAGAAAAGAAACCTCATGCCAAACCGATATTATCTGAAATCAAGAACGGCGATACGTATTTTGATGTAAGAACGTTTTAATCTCTTACAATCGTTTCTAGGGTAAGGGTGTGATCGCCATGTCTGAAAGAAGACACAAACATCATGAGGAAGACGAAATAGAGCTGAGCGATGAAACCGCGACATACGTTCTTGAACCCACGCGGGTTGAAGTCGGCTCAGGGTATACCTTGTCCATAAGCCACGATGAGAACGAAAGACCAGTAGTAGACGTGAAGACATATGGAACCGTGGATCTGCCAAAGCTGCGAAGAGAAATTGAACGCATATTCCCGAACGCCCAAATTCGAAAACTAGACGGAGCACACGTCATGACCGTGGTTAAACGAAAGAATAACGCAAAAAGCAGAACTCGAAAGAAATAGAATCCCACCCGAAATTCCATTTTCGGATACGAGATTGAAAACAAAGCAACTTCGCCTTGATATAAGTTTTCTCTCTGAAAACACGAATTTCAACATTCAAATGTTCTTTTTTGTTTTAGAAACAGCACACAGCATCGCCCGATTACCTTTTTAAGCACCTCTAGGTCTAAGTGAAAAAACCAAAGCAGTCACAGAACATGATGGAGCAAACAAGGCAGAGTATGACCACCAGCAACAGAAAAGAAACAAGTCTAAAGCCGCTATATGCACGTGCTGTAGTAAGCTCTCTTAGTTCAGGAATGGTCAGCCCCTTCATGGGAGCCTACGCCATAAAGTTAGGTGCTTCCTCTTCTGAAATGGGATGGTTCCAGTCATCATCCAACCTTTCAAACAACGTGATGCAGATCTTCTGGGGGATACTAAGCGACAAGCTGAAAAGAAGAATCCCCTTCATTGTCTTCGGCGGACTGATTGTCTCAGTGCTTTGGGTTCCCATGATCTTCGTAACCGAAGCATACCAGCTGATAATACTGCTTGCCATCCAAGCTCTCCTAGGCTCGATGGCTACGCCCGCGTGGACTGCGCTCATAGGCGACCTTGTGCCCTCAGCGAATCTTGGAAGAGAAAATGCGTCAATAACGCTTTGGGCAACTGTTGGAGGACTTATGGCAACACTTGCGTCTGGAATATTGATGATCTTCGTTGGCACAACAATCCACGAGATGCTCTTCATACCGCTGCTAGTCGCCACAGCCTTCGGCATACTGTCCTCACTGGTAATCCTCTATGTAAAAGAGACAAAAAACAGTGAAAAACTCAGTCTCAGAAGCTATATTGGCTCCGATATACTACACACGTTTAGGCAGACTGCGAAAAATCCAGAGTTCGTAAAGTACTGCTATGTTAACGGCGTCTTCGAATTCTTCATGTCTATGGCTTGGCCGCTGATCCCGAGAACGCAAGTTGACATTCTTGGGGCATCTATGCTGCATTTGGCTTTGCTTTCCGTTGTCCAGTCGATCGTAATTATTGTGTTTCAAGGCTGGGCTGGAAGACGCGTTGACACCGTTGGAAGAAAACCTCTTCTAGTCTTCTTCAGATTTGCCCTAGTCACAGTGCCGCTCACCTACGCGTTTGCACCCAACATCGAGACAGTAACTGCAGTCAGCGTGTTCTGGGGATTCTGTATGGCTGTCGGGCAGATAACCGTAACCACATATCTGTTGGACATCGCAGGCGAAGAATGGCGCGGAAGCTTTGTCGCAGTATTCAACCTAGTTATAGGCGTAACCACTTTCGGCGGCTCGCTTATCGGCGGATACCTCTCAGACTACACGATAGGCATGTTCGGTCTAATAGCAGGAATACAGGTTGTCTACATGATCTCGCTGGCAGGCAGAGTTGCTGGCGCGGCACTTCACCTAACGCTTAAGGAGACACTCAAACAAAACCCAGCAAAAACATAATATCCGGCTAATAATGAAATGCAGCCAGAAAAAGAAACAACTAGCAATTCTTTGGCACATTAAAAAAAGAGAAAGTTTTTGGCTGTCTACGGTTCACGGCTTCTTCTTGGCAACTGCATACGCCGCCAAGATGATGGCAACTACTGATAGCCCGATCGGCGCAACGATGTACACCAGTGAAACCTCGCCAGCTGGACCGGTTTCGCCTTGCAGCCCTTGAGGACCAGTTGCTCCCTCTGGCCCTTGCGGTCCCTGAGGCCCCTGCGATCCCTGCGGTCCGGTTGCTCCCTGCGGCCCCTGTGGTCCCTGAGGACCAGTCATGTCAACCACCGTGAAAACTGCCCATGCGCTACGTCCGTACTCATCCGTCGCGTTAACGATGTGTGGTCCAGGCTCGTTGGGTGTCAGCACGCTGATTATGGCGGTAAAGTTGCCGTACAAGTCGCTAGTCAGAGTGTTTGGAACTGTTGGGATAGGCGTGCCATCCCAGGTGACTGTTATCCTTGAATTGCCCGCAAATCCTCCCGAACCCATGATTGTTGTCGATGCAAAGCCGGTGTCTGGCACGAGAACCAAAGCAGGTTGTGGAACAGCCCAGACTAGAGCGTTGTGAATCAGGTTCGGCACATCGCCAGTCCATTGAAGGGACGACGGAAACAATGTTATTCCCACGACGGATCCTTTTGTGGCTACAAACGGTGTTCCATCACTCCATTCAGCAACGAGCTCGGCGCCTGCGGTTAATGTGACGTTGTCTCGAAAGTACTCGCTGATGGTGCTTACTCCATCCATGATGGGGTGACTGGAATTGTACCAAAGTTTGCTGTCGTGTAGAGACTGCCGCCTACCCGCTCAAATGGGGTGTAATTCCCCATTATTCTTCCTTCCAACCCAAAAGGCGACCCATACCATACGAAGGTCGCTAGGATAACGCCGCCGCCGAGATCCACGTAGTCGGCTAGCACATCACCAAGGCAACTGGATCAAAAAAGACCATGTTGCTCCAGACGAGGACTGAATCGTAGTTTAGCAGTGTCGCTAGAGATGGTGTACTGGAAAGTACATCAACTATGTCTACAGCCGCCAGATCGCTGAATGGCAGAAGATAAGCTTGCACATCATTTATGTAAGAAGAGCCATCTGATCCCAGTAAGGCTACTTTTATTGAGCCTCCCACTATCGCTTTTGATTCGCGTATTGCAGCACAACTAAGAGCCATCAAGACAGCCAATATCAATACCAATACTGCTGATTTCTTCATTACATCTTTCTCCAAGTCAAATGCTAAAACCCTTCCAGCTATATGCCTTATCGCTTTTATCATTTGCGTTCCCAAAAGCTGCTGCAAGCGCAAAAAACAGTGAGCGCCGTTCTCACTTAAGGTAATAATCCCCAAAGACCAAACAACGCCTTCTCTATCTACAAGCCGCCTTGCTCAAGTCAGTTCAATTTAAGCAAATGTTAAATCCGCATCCCAACATAAAAAGACAAGCAGTGATCCATATGCCCAAAGACGATGAAGAAATTCTTCAAGTTCTCAAAGAAATCAAAACACTTCTAGAACCAAAACCCGCACCACCCCCACCACCGCCGCCAAAAGGCCTCTGGAAAGAGTTCATGGACTTCCTCTCAAAATACAAGGTTATGGGACTCGCAGTGGCTTTCATTATAGGTGTCTACCTCGGCGCACTCGTCCAGTCACTCGTCAAAAACCTGATAATGCCCATAATAGGCCTAGCAATACCCGGACTAGGAAACCTGTCAACCTTAAAAATTGCAGTTCCACCTACTGCTCTGGATTCCCAGGGAAACCCCATAGACCCCGCCTACACGGGACAACTGTTCGGCGTAGGAGACTTCTTGGTTGCCTTGATAACTTTCATAATCGTGGCCTTCGTGATCTTTCTGCTGGTGAAAATAACCAAAAAATGGGGCATAGAATAACCACCTTCATCCCCCATCTTTTTTAGTCCTAGCAACAGCTTCATGGTAGTCTGAGATTATTCAAGTATCTGTCTAAAATACTGTGTTAAGAAGCGTTTCTTGTTTCGTCTTGGAAAATAGCTACGAAAAATGGGTTTAAATGCGATTTAAAAGTGTCTAGACTGCTTATTATGCATTTGCTCCTTATTTTGCATAGTTACTATTTACTTTGAGTCTTAGCATGCTTTTTGCTTGCGAAAGATGCTTCTTCGTTTAAGAGAGAAGACGATGAGCATGCATAAGAATGACACTGGAATAGCGACTATGAGCATTTCTGAGACGACGAAGAAGCCGGCGTTGCCTACGTCGAGGTTGT
>JARYLR010000018.1 GCA_029907545.1 Candidatus Bathyarchaeota archaeon
CTTCTCCGCCTATCTCTTCCCGCGTCGGTGTTAACGTGTTTGCATAGAACACGCTGAGCGGAATAAGCACCCCTATCAGCATACCGATCAACAGTAACACAAGCATTTTCCCATCAAATTTTATTTTCATCTTATATATCGCCTCTCGCGTATTTATGGCGCCATGTATTTTTAATCTTTTTCCTTAATAAAAAACGCCTCAAGAAAGCCAAAGATAAGGCCAAACTCCTATTTCTTTTGGCCAAGGTCAAATATTGAACAGTTCATGCCCGTTTCTCAATAATAAGTCTTAAGAAAATCTTTGGTAGCCCGGGAGAGATTCGAACTCTCGTCAGCGGCTCCAGAGGCCGCCATGTTTGACCACTGCACCACCGGGCTCCTCCCTAAACAAGAAGTTAAACTTCAGAATAATAACCTTAACCCTCTCCAGAACACAGCGATTGACCTGTACTATTTGACAACTAGCACAGGACAGGCTGCATGATGTATTACGCCGTCTGTCACGCTTCCTAAAAGGAATTCTCGGATATGGCTTACCCCCCTCGCGCCTATCACGATCAACTTGAAATCTCCTTCCTTGGCGGCCTTGATGATCTCCTGAACAACATGCCCTTCCTTAAGCACAGTTTCAACAGAAATCTCTTCAGCTTTGATTTTCTCTTCAGCCTCAACCAAAATACGATTACCAGCCCGTTTAGCCGCTTCCAAGGCTTTAGACATCTCAACAGACATCATATAGGGAGCGCCGGTCGGCGTCATCGTCGCCGGCTCAGGAACAATCACCGGCGCCATGGCGACAGAATACACGTGAATCAACGTTATTTTCCCACCAAACTTTTTAGCAATCTCAGCGGCAACGCCTAGTGCCTTCAAAGAGTGCTCAGAGCCATCAACCGGAACTAGAATCTTGTCGTACATGCAACCCGCCTCACACAATACTACTAGACAGTTGCAGATATAACTTTGCGGTTTCCAGCGACAATGAAAGACTAGAAACGCAAAAATGGGGAGGAATCAAAGCAGCGAAGCATTCATCGCCTTGATTTTTCCCTTAGGATCCACGACAACCTCAAATCTCTCTGCCCAAGGGTGCCCCTCCATGTCAATGGGGCATGTGCCTCTTACGACCCAGTCTTCCCTCTGCTGCTCGACTGCCGCAACGTCAATTTTGTCGGTGTTCTTCTTTTTCTTGACAAATTCAACTGCTATCTGCTGGGCATTCTCTCTTGAAATCTGCATTTGTCTCTCCAACCTTTGCCCATTATCTGCCTCGGGAAAGCATTAAGGATTATGAATGCAGAATCGTTAGCAAAGTTACATGCAGCCCCCAATGTAAACATGTGATCGGTCTACGATAAGTTCAAATCATTACAAAAGCATTTTCTGAAATAGTGAATGGCAAACTCGGCGAAAGCTCCAATGAGCGAAAAAAAGAGAATAATACTGCACGTGGACATGGACCACTTCTACACTGCAGTCGAGGAAAGGGAAAACCAGAACCTGAAAGGCAAACCAGTCATAGTGGGAGCAGACCCACGGGAAGGTAAAGGCAGAGGAGTCGTACACACATGCAACTACGAAGCACGAAGACACGGCATCAGATCAGGCATGCCCATCTCAAAAGCATGGAAACTTTGCCCAGAAGCAGTCTTTCTGCGACCGAACTTCGAGCTTTACGATAACGTTTCAAGCAAGATTATGCAGATGCTCCGACAAATGGCAGACAAGTTTGAGCAATGGGGCATAGATGAAGCATTTCTTGACGTAAGTTCCAAAGCAAAAGACTATGCAGAAGCCGAAAATCTGGCTCGCAAAATAAAAATGGAAATCTTGGAAAAACACAAGCTGACATGCTCAATAGGCGTAGGCGCAAATAAGCTCCTCGCCAAGATCGCAAGCGACTTCAAGAAGCCAGATGGGCTGACGATTGTCAGAGAAGACCAAGCTCAACAGTTTCTTGCACCTCTTCCCGTGCGCAAGCTTCTTTGGGTTGGAAGAAAAACAGAGCAGAAACTAGCCGCCATGGGAATTCACACAATCGGAGAACTAGCTAGTTATGACCCATCGGTTTTGATAGAAGCCTTCGGCGCCATAGGCGCCCAGCTTTATTCGATGGCTCACGGCGTAGACAAAAGCGAAGTAAAAGAGAAAGGCGAAGTGAAATCCATAAGCCGAGAAACAACCTTTGAAGAAGACACCGCGGACTTTGAGCATGTCTTGACCGAGTCGGACAAGCTCTCCGAACAGGTGCATGGAGACACACTGAGGCAAAAACTCTTCTTCAAGACTGTGACCGTGAAAATCCGCTATGAAAACTTTGAAACCCACACCCACGCTAAGACTCTGCCAACTATAACGAATAGCTGCGATGACTTGAAAAGAAGCGCAAGAGAACTTCTTCAGCACCATTTCAGATCTGAAAGGAAAGTCAGACTGATAGGAGTCAAGGTGTCTAACTTCACCTCTACGCAGAAACAGAAGACCCTTGTATAGCTAGATAGCGGCTATCCTTAAGCCTGTTTCTGAAAAAGGGGTTGTCGGCACGCTCAGCGCCGCCTTAGACTCGGAAAGCATGGGGCGCCATTAACGGTTTTTAACGCTTCCCAATTCGCTGAATCTCGAATACAACAGGGTTTTCCGCGTCGGGACAAGCGTTGCAGATGACGTCCTTATCCTTAGCCCACGGGAACACAGCCCCGAAGCGCATGGCGTAAACCTTGGGAAGGATCACCATCAGCGCGCTGTAACAGATGTCGCCTTTCACCGATTTCCCATCAAACACTACCTTGTCGCCGACCTTGTGCCCAAAGGCGCATTTCCCTTTCTGACTCTTAACAGTGACTTTAACGTTGGACATAAAACGCTATCTCCTCTTCCGTATTTCTGGGTACTTCTCCTTTATTTTACTATCTGCAATCTTGGCGATCATCGCATTAGAGATCAACACGAATTTTACACCAGTCAGCTCGGCAAGGTCTGCCGACTTTTGATCTTGAGTCACAAGCAACAGATGATTCTTCAACGCGTATTCCACGACATCCTTGTCCTTGGCACCCATCAAGCCTACTTCCTGAACCGAGAGGGTATCCCATCCGAGTGTCTCAAAGTATTCCTTTAAGCCCGCGTACATTTCGTCCAGCAGAAGCTTCAACTAGGTTCACCTCTGACGGAAAGTGTCTTAAACCATTCTAGTACAAGAGGTTTTCTCGCCAATAGTCTTTAATAAGACTGAAAAGAAACTTGAATATTCCTAAGGGAAGGGAAGTATGGGTAAAAATTCCGGCGTGAAAGTAGTTCTGACCGCGTCAGCAACCGAAATGAGTGACTACTACAATAGCCCTTTTATCGCCTTCGTAGCCGGCTTCGCAAAGGGGCCTACTCCGCTTTGGCTTCTGAGAAAGACGCTTTATCCTCCTGTCCAACGTGATAACAGTCGAAGAGCCATTTATGCGCCTTACGGCTTGAGAAAAGTTGAAGCCCTTCTTCTGGAAAACGGATTTAACGAGCCAGATGTCGTGGTTGCCCACCCCGCTGATCTCGATTTCTTCGTGGGACCTGATACGAAGGTGGTAGGCATCTCTTCTATGGATCCTACGGGCATGGGATACGTGAGTAAGACCTACTCTTCTATCGTCGGCGGCGGAGAACCCATGAACGCCATCGAGTTCCGAGAACTTGTCAAGCATCCAAGTATCCGAAAATACCGGCCTAAGGTTATCGTTGGAGGTTTCGGAGCTTGGCAACTTGAGCGCAAGAAAGTTGCTGAAAGCTATGGTGTGGACTGCGTTGTCATCGGCAAAGGGGAAGAAGCAGTGGTCGAAATCTTCAGGAAGGCAGTCAATGGTGAGCCTCTTCCGCGTGTAGTCCGAGTGAAGGCAATGCCAGAAAGCGAAAACACGCCTCTTATCAGGCACGCGGCAATTCATGGGGCAGTGGAAATTTCTTGCGGATGTGGTCGCAACTGCCAGTTTTGCACGCCGACTATGCAGAAGAAACGCGACATACCCCTAGAAAAAATCATCAAGGAAGTCGAAATAACCGCTAAAGAAGGTTCAACGCATATCACGCTGATAACGGAAGACCTGTTTCTCTACGGATCAAAAGAGAAGAACTTCACTCCAAACAGAGAAGCAGTTGTGAATCTCGTCAAAAGCGTAGCGTCCTGCGAAGGAGTTGAAGCAATCCAGCCCTCGCACATGTCTTTAGCGCCCGTAGTCTGCGACCCTTCCATGGTTAAGGAAGCCGCAGAGATCCTTATAGAGCACCCGTGGTACAATCTAGATAAGAAGCCTATAGTTACCGCTGAGACAGGCATAGAAACCGGAAGCGTAAGGCTCATGAAGAAGTACATGGCGGGCAAGATGCTTCCCTTCAAGCCTGAGCAGTGGAAAGAAATTGTTGTAGACGCTTTTAGCACTTTGAATGATAATCAGTGGGTTCCGCTTGCGACGCTTATAATTGGGCTTCCTGACGAGAGAGAGGAAGATGTGCTGGAAACTCTTGAGCTGATGGACGAGCTTAAAGATCATGCCGCTTTCTACGTTCCACTCTTCTTTGTCCCCTTGGAAAACTGTTTGTTGATGAATAAGCAGGGAGCGGAGCTTGATTCTCTCACAAAGGCAAGATGGGAATTCCTTGGACGCTGCTGGGAATATAACGTAAGAATTTGGAAGGACACTTTTCTGGAACAGAGAATCCGCAACCCTATACTG
The DNA here is from genome assembly GCA_029907545.1 of Candidatus Bathyarchaeota archaeon. Lineage (GTDB taxonomy): Archaea > Thermoproteota > Bathyarchaeia > Bathyarchaeales > Bathycorpusculaceae > JAGTQT01. The sequence continues at coordinate 4,713 of JARYLR010000018.1, forward strand.
TTCAAAATCGTTAAACAAGCTACCATTCCTCTAGCTGGCAGAATTGCGGAAATCTACTACGGAGCAAAGCACGGCGAGCAGATGAAGAAAGTAATTGCCAGAATGCTGAATACTTCCTAATGCAGCTGAAGACCCCTGCTTTACAAGCAATCAAGAACTGTAATTTTACACAAATCATAAAAGGCAGCGCCACCCAAAAGTGGCTTAAACCGTACAAACAGTTCTGCTGGTAAGAAAATGAAAGACGAACGAGTGAAGAAGCTTGCAAAACTCTGCGTTCATTACAGCGTGAACGCCAAGCCTAAAGAGAAGGTTGTAATCCGTGGAAGCGCTGCAGCAAAACCTTTGATCAGTGCGATCTATGAAGAGTGCCTATTAACAGGCGCGTATCCGTCGGTTTTTCCAAGCTTGGAGCTTGACTACGTCTTTTTCAAGAACGCAGAAGACCACCAACTGAAGTTTGTCTCTCCGTTTGAAAGGTTTATAGCTGAAAATGCCGATGTAAACATTAGCATCGCAAGCGACCCGAACCCGAAAAGACTGACAAACATAGACTCCTCACGCCTAAAAATCTTCAGAGCCTCACGCCGCGAACTTACAGAGATCTTTTACAAACGAGTTAGCGAAGGCAAGCTCAGATGGACACTTCAGCCGTTTCCGATCGAAGCTCAAGCACAAGAAGCCGCTATGTCGCTGGCAGAGTACGAAGACTTTGTCTATAAAAGCTGTCTAGTGGACAGAAGAGACCCTATTGCCGAGTGGAAAAAATCCAAAAAGAACTGCAGAAAATCTGCAACTTTCTAGACAAGGCTGAAAAAATCCGAGTAGTCGGCGATGACACAGATCTGGCTTTCAGCGTCAAAGGAAGAAAATGGATAAACTGCAGCGGCGACAAAAACATGCCAGACGGAGAAGTCTTCACCGGACCAGTAGAGAACTCGATCAACGGCAAGATAAGATTCACCTTTCCAGGGATCTACATGGGAAAGGAAGTAGAAGACATATCGCTGACGTTCAAGCGGGGAAAAGTTGTCAAAGCTTCGGCGGCAAAAGGCGAAGACCTGCTTCGGGAGCTGCTCAAGATTGAAGGCGCAGATCGCATCGGCGAAGCGGCGATAGGCACTAACTATGGGATAACGCGGTTCACGAAGGACATGCTTTTTGATGAGAAGATGGGCGGAACCATTCACATCGCTTTAGGCAACGGCTACCCAGATTCCGGAAGCAAAAACAAGTCAGCCATACACTGGGATATTCTGAAAAACATGAAGAACGGCGAGATTTACGCTGACGGCAAGCTGTTTTATAAGAATGGTAAATTTCTGATCTAGCTCTCTATACTTGTCGCTTGCATCGCGCACTGATAAGCAGCATAAGACGCTGCAGTGCTATTTTGCCTTGTGATTCTCCTTATACGACTGAGCACAGTGCACGCAACAGAAAGCCATTTCTCTTCCTCTTATTTTCTCTCTATGTCCTCCTTCAAAAACCTTGCATCCGCAGTTAGCGCATACCGAAAGGGTTGGAGCGATGACGCTTGAGACAAGGTTGGAAAAGCGCTTGAAAAGAGTCTCGCATAGCTCTTTACCCTCGTCAGTAAGTTCAAATACCTTCCGCTCTTTTGCGCCCAAGGGTTTGCATTTGTGTTTGACTAGTTTTTCATTTTCAAGCTGTTTGAGAAAAGGGTAGACTAGGCTTGGGCTTATATCCTTCCCGATTCTTTTCCTGAATTTGCTCATTATGCCGTAGCCGTGGCATGGACTTTCAAAGAGAATAAGCAGTATGTAGAATCGGGAGAAATCTTGTAGGAACTCGTTTGTCTGCTTCGACATGTAGGCACACTTGTTTATATCATTAGAAGATATATCTCTAAAAGATATATTTATATATTCCGCACACCCGAATATCTTCTAGGAGCCACGGCATTTGGCAAAGGCGAAGGTCACAATCAGAATAGGCGGAATGCACTGCGCCGCCTGCGCTCAGACTATTGAGAAGGCTTTGCTAAAGGAAAAGGAAGTTGTGGCAGCAAGTGTGAACCTTGCCACAGAAAAGGCATTTGTAGAATATAATCCAGCAGAGGTTACTTTGGAAAGAATAATGGGCGTGATCAGAGAGGTAGGCTATGAACCAGTAAACCACGTTGACAAAGAGGGGGAAAAAGCCCGCCAGATTGACATGAGAATTGGCGGCATGAGCTGTGCTTCATGCGCGGTCAACATTGAAAAAGGACTTAGAAACTTGGAAGGAGTGGAAGCTGCAAACGTTAATTTTGCAGCCGAAAAAGCAACGGTGACCTATGACCCTGCTGCTGTGTCGATAGTTGATTTGAGGAAAATTGTCGAAGACTTGGGATACAGAGTTGTGTCTGAAGAAGAGGTTGACAGATCAGTAAAGGAGATGGGCGCGGCTCGTCGGCGAATGACAATTGCTTGGCTATTCACGGTTCCGATAATAGTATGGATGATTCCTGAAATGTTCTTCGGCGCCGCGCTACCGGATATGACGACCTTCACTTGGGGCATGGTGCTGCTTGCAGTTCCACCGATTTTTGTAGCCGGATTCCACACTTACCGGTCAGCAGCAAAATCCCTTATGCACAGAACTGCAAACATGGATGTCTTAATCATGATAGGAACATTGATTGCCTTTCTAACCGGACCCGCATCGATGGTGTCTCCGCTTTTGAATTATGCTGGTGTGGCAGCTATGATCATGTCCTTTCACCTTACAGGAAGGTTCGTTGAAGCCAAAGCCAAAGGAAGAGCCTCGCAAGCTATAACACGGCTACTAAAATTCGAAGCCAAATCCGCAAGAATAATCATTGATGGCGAAGAAAAAGAGGTTCCTATTCAGGAAGTCAAAGTCGGAGACGTGATGATTGTTCGTCCTGGAGAGAAAGTTCCAACAGACGGCGTAGTCGTTGAAGGTGAAAGCGCCGTTGATGAGTCGATGGCGACTGGCGAGTCTATGCCCGTGCAGAAGAAGCCTGGTAACGAGGTTATTGGAAGCACGATAAATCAGGAAGGACTGATAAAGGTAAGAGCTACCAGAATTGGGAAGGACACCTTTATCTCGCAAGTGATAAAGCTGGTTGAGGAATGCCAAGGCACGAAAGTGCCCATTCAAGAGTTTGCTGACAAGGTTACAGGTTACTTTGTTCCAGCGGTGCTATTAATCGCTTTTTTGATTTTTCTTTTATGGCTCATAATTCCAGACGCGATGATGGTTTTGTCGAAGCTGGCTGAGCCGGTGCTGCCATGGGTGGATCTAAGTCAGCCGGTTCTCATGCTTGCGATATCAGCAACTGTCTCAACTCTTGTTATCGCTTGCCCGTGCGCTTTAGGATTAGCCACCCCAACGGCGCTGATGGTGGGCACGGGAATCGGAGCTGAAAAAGGAATTCTGATCCGAAAAGGCGAAGCCATACAAACCATGAAAGACGTAAAGGCAGTGATATTCGACAAGACTGGAACACTCACAAAAGGGAAGCCAGAGGTAACAGACATAATCTCTTTCGCAAGCCAGAACGATGGGAGTAAGGTCTTGTATTTTGCAGCAAGTGTGGAGCATGGTTCAGAGCACCCGATCGGGCAGGCAATTGTGAAAAAAGCTGCTGAAAAAGGAATACATCTTGGGAACTTGGAGAAGTTTGAGGCTGTAAAAGGGCAGGGCGTAAAAGGAGCCGTAGACGGTCAAAAGGTTGTGGTAGGTAAATTATCGCTAATTGATGACAAAAAAATAGATTCACAGGTCAACAGTGAACTCGAGAAACTTGAGAAGCAGGCAAAAACTGTGATGGCAGTTGCCCTTAATGGAAGGGTTCTAGGGCTGATTGCTGTTGCAGACACCTTGAAAGAGGACGCTGCAAAGGCATTGCGTGAACTTGAAAGTATGAAGCTGAAGACAGTGATGCTGACGGGCGACAACCGAAGAACCGCTGAAGTCATAGCTGGTCAGCTAGGCATAAATGATGTTTACGCTGAAGTGATGCCGAACGAAAAAGTTGAAGCAGTGCGACAGACTCAACAGAAATATGGAATAGTAGCCATGGTTGGCGACGGCATAAATGACGCTCCTGCATTGGCGCAGTCAAACGTGGGAATGGCTATCGGAACCGGCACAGATATTGCCATAGAGGCAGGAGACATAGTCCTCGTAAGAGAAGACTTGACAAGCCTAGTTACAGCGGTAAAACTTTCCAAAGCCACGTTTCGAAAGATACGGCAAAACCTGTTCTGGGCATTGTTCTACAATACGGTTGCCATTCCTTTAGCGATCCTCGGCGTGCTTCACCCAGTCATAGCTGAACTGTGTATGGCTACAAGCTCAGTGTCGGTTGTTACAAATGCTAACTTGCTTAGAAGAGTTAACATCAAGCCTTCGTACGCAAATAACTGAAGGGGAGGTGAAGTCATGGCGAAGGATCCTGTTTGCAAGATGGATGTCGATGAAAAAACGGCGAAACACAAGACACTGTATAAAGGCAAGACATACTATTTCTGCGCAGCAAGCTGCAAGAAAACTTTCGAGGCTAACCCTGAGAAATACGTGAAACCCTAGACTTACATGCTTTACTAGCTCTGCGTGAAGCCCAGTCAACGCTTGCCTAAAAGCTGTGCGGATGTTCCTATGCATTTGGAAAGAAAAGAGGTATTCCAGATGGCTGTTTGATTTCGTAATTCTGCGATTTTCGCGAAGACTACTGAATTGCTAAAAGAAGCTGCTGGAGGAACAGATTCTCTGGAACCGCTCCGACAAACTCCACTTTCTCGTTGATAACAATTTTGGGGACACCCATCACTCCATACTTCAAGGCAAGCTGCGGAAACTCTCCAGAGTCGATCACCTCGGCTTTTATCAAGTCACTCTCAACCGCAAACTTGAAAGCAGTAATCGCCGCTGCCGGGCAGTGAGGACAGGTTAACGTAACAAAAACCTTAATCAAAACTGGAACGTTGATTGCCTTTAGCTTTGCTTTTGTTTCTTCTGCCAAATCGGCTTTCCCTCTTGAAATAGCTACTAAGCTTTGCATCAAGGTTTGAAACTCATAGCCGAAGGGAATTCCATAATATCTTATTCCATAATCTTTTTCACCCAACACCACAAGCGCAGGCACCTTGTCGATGCCATATTCTTTGGCTAGCTGCGAGTCTGCGACGAAATCGTGAATTTCAGCCTTTATCCTATCGTTCAAAGACGCAAGCTCGAGTACTAGCTGTCTTGTGGCGGTGCAGAACTGGCACTCCATCTGCTGAGTAAACATGACAAACCTTACTGGGTTCACGAGGTTTTCTGCAAGCTGATTCCGCACATGTTCTTTATGTTCCTCTGGAATCAAACTCATTGCTTTGCTCACCAACCACAATTACGTGCTCACTCGTTTTTCTCAAATATTAACCTTCCCAGACTTTTTACACGCCAGTCTCGCAACATTGCTCATAGCTTGTTGACTGCGTTTGCATGGTTAGCCTGGGAATGGGCATGTTTGTGTTGGGCATCCGCCTGCGTACTCTGACTGCGCTGATACGAATTTTCCTGTTTCAGTTTTCACTTCTCCGATATAGAGTACCTGTTCAGGCTTGCTTCCATACCTAAATACAGTAACGCCTTTGCATTTCAATTTCAACGCTAGCTCGTAAACCTTTTTCACGTCTTCAACCGTTGCCTCATTCGGCATATTCACGGTTTTCGAAACCGCGTTGTCAGTGTATTTCTGGAAAGCAGCCTGCATTTTGACATGCCATTCCGGCTTGATGTCTAAAGCAGTAACGAATAATTTTTTAATGTCCTCTGGGACTCCGCTGATGTTCTGGACTGAGCCTGTTCTCGCGACTTCTTCAAGTAGCCTAGCACTGTAGAAGCCTTGTTCCTTAGCTGTTGCCTCGAATAATGGGTTGGTTTCAAAAAGCCTTGCTCCGCTTAGAACGTTTCTTATGAAGGAAATCGCGAAGATAGGCTCAATTCCAGAGGAGCAGCCAGCTATGATGCTTATGCTTCCCGTAGGCGCAATCGTCGTAACCGTCGCGTTTCTGAGCACGCTATACTTTTCTTTCCAGATGCTTCGGTCAAAGTTCGGAAAGGCGCCCCGCTGCTCCGCAATCTCCACGGACTTTCTATGGGCTTCTTCTTCCACAAACTTCATCAAATCATCCGCGATCTTCAAGGCTTCGTCAGAATCATATGGAACGCCAAGCTTGATCAGCATGTCTGCAAAGCCCATAACGCCTAACCCGATTTTTCGGTTTGCCAACGTAATTTTCGCCGTCTCTTTAAGAGGATACCTGTTAGCGTCAACAACATTATCCAGAAAATGCACGCCATTTCGAACGGTTTCCTTCAGCTTACTCCAATTAATCTTCCCATCCTCAACCATCTTCGCCAGATTAACCGAGCCAAGATTACAAGACTCGTAGGGAAGAAGCGGCTGCTCCCCACAGGGGTTAGTAGATTCAAGTCTTCCAACATCAGGCGTCGGATTGTGTCTGTTAATCTCATCTATGAAAATAACTCCCGGGTCTCCGCTCATCCACGCAGACCGCGCCATGAGATCCCAAACTTTTTTTGCCTCCAGCTTCCCAGTTTTTTCCCTGTTTCTCGGGTTTATCATCCAGTATTCTTCGTTTCTCTCAAGCGCCTCCACAAAGTCGTCTGTGACGGCAACAGAGATGTTGAAGTTTGAAAGGAAACCCGCCTTCTGTTTGGAGGTAATGAACTCTATGATGTCTGGGTGGTCACAGCGCAGTATCGCCATCATTGCGCCTCGCCGTTTACCGCCAGCCTTAATCACCTCGGTTGCTGTGTCAAAAACGCGCATAAAGCTCACGGGGCCTGAGGCAACTCCTTTCGTTGACTTTACTATGTCGCCTTTAGGTCTAAGTCTGGAGAAGTCGAAGCCTACGCCCCCGCCACTTTTCTCAATTAACGCCATGTTCTTTACGGCAGTGAATATGCTTTCAAGGGAGTCTTCGACTGGCAGCACAAAACATGCGGACAGTTGCCCAAGCGGGGTTCCGGCATTGAAAAGCGTCGGCGAGTTAGGAACAAATTCCAGTCTAGCCATCATCTCGTAGAAGATTTTCTGGCTTCTGGCTGCATCGTCGCCGTATCTTTTGTCTACCCACGCGATAGCTTTCGTGATTCTCATAAACATCTGGGATGGGTTTTCGATGATGTTTTCGTTCATGTCCTTTAAGAGGTATCTCTTGCCTAAGACTTCGAGTGCGTTGACGCTGAGTTTCGGCTCGCCGATTCCAAGCTTAGTGAGCTCTCTTATTTCCTGTTTTTTCTTTCTGAAGGATTGGTACTCTTCAGCAACCTTCTGGTAGCCGCTCTTGTTAAGAACCTCTATAACTGTGTCCTGAGCATCTTCAACAGAGGGAACAGCCTCGGGAAAACGCTTTTCGAGAAGGCTGACAACTTGGGCGGTTACCCTTTCAGCCTTTTCTCCGTCTCCCAGCTCTACGGCGATGAAGGCTTTGTGAACCGCGTCTTTGATGCGACTTGCCTCAAAATCAACAACTCGCCCGTCTCTCTTCTTGATCCTACTTATTGGCATAATTACCCAAACTTAATTCTGAGGCGGCCAAGGCTATTTAGCTTTTGAAAAAAGAAGCAGTAGCGTAGCAGATGCTTAGGCTTTCTTGACAAATTGGTCTTTGCCTGCACCGCAGACCGGACATACCCAGTCCTCAGGCAAGTCTTCAAAAGGCGTGCCGGCTTTGACGCCGTGATCTGGGTCTCCGGCTTCTGGATCATAAACATATCCGCATATTGTACATTCCCACTTGGTCATTTAGCTGACCTCCAACTTGACTGTGGAGGTTTGTGCGTTTACGCTATTTAAGGTCTGCCGTCACTTTGAGAGTCTATTTGGCTTTCTCTTTTTGTCTGTACCGTTCGGCGCATTTGACGCAGCAGAACACGTATTCCTTTCTTTCGATCATGGTCTTGTAAGCCGCGAGCTTGCAGGCGTCTGACTGAATTTCTGCTTTGCAGAACTCGCATCTGACAAATTTCGGCTTCATTTTTTCACCTCTTCTCCGCGCCTTTTGTAGTAGTTCTCGATCGCGGCATGTAACGCGTCAGCTGCAAGGTTGGAGCAGTGCATTTTCACAGGCGGCAGCCCGCCAAGCGAGTCGGCAACGTCGCCGCGTGTTATTTTCATGGCTTCTTCCAGAGTTTTGCCTTTCGCCAACTCAGTTATCATGCTGCTAGTAGCTATCGCGGAGCCGCAGCCAAAAGTCTTGAACTTTATGTCTTCAAGCCTGTTGTCTTTCACCTTGATGTAGATGGTCATGAGGTCACCGCAGACAGGATTTCCAACCGTGCCCACGCCGTCCGCGTCAGGGATTTCGCCCATGTTGCGCGGGTTTTTGAAGTGATCCATAACCTTTTCAGTGTACATCAGTCAATCAGCTTCTTTGGAGTTAAGGGAGACATCGCTCTTAACCTTTTAACTATGCCGGGCATCACAGCTATGACGTGGTTAACCTCTTCCTCAGTGTTCTGTCTGCCAAGCGTAAACATCAGCGAGCCATGAGCCTCTTCATGCTTCAAACCTATAGCAAGCAGCACATGCGACGGCTCCAGAGTCTTAGCCGTGCAAGCCGAGCCGGAAGAAGCTAAAACTCCTTCCATTTCGAGGCTTAACAGCATTGACTCCCCTTCTATGAAGCTGTATCTAACTGAAACGTTGTCTGGAAGCCGCCGAGTTGGATGCCCATTCAAGTAAGAGTAGGGCACAGCCTCAAGCAAGCCCTTGATCAGCTTATCCCTAAGTCTAGTCAAACGCTCAGCGCGCGTGGACATTTCTTTCTTGGCTAGTTCAGCTGCTTTTCCAAAGCCAACAATGGCTGGAATGTTCTCGGTTCCAGACCGCAAGCCTTTTTCCTGTCCGCCGCCATGCATAAGTGGCTCCAGTCGGGTTCCGTCTTTTATGTAAAGCGCCCCAGTGCCTTTTGGTCCGTACGTGTCGTTTGAAGAGATCGTCAACAGGTCTATTCCTTCGGCTCTAACATCTATTGGAATCTGCCCACATGCCGCAGCTGCATCAACATGGAGATAGGCTTTTTTAGAATGAACTATCTTGCTGATTTCTCCGATGGGCTGTGTGGTTCCGATTTCACCGTTTGCATACGCCACAGAGACCAGCACCGTGTTTTCTGCGAGTTTTTCCTCAAGAGCCCCCAAGTCTAGAAAGCCATAACCATCAACTGGAAGGAATACTGCTTCGAAGCCTTTGGTGGTCAGATACCTGCATGGGTTGATTACAGACATGTGCTCGATCCGTGACGCAAGAATCCGTGTTCCCTTGTCCTTGTTGCGGTAGGCTACACCCTTAATTGCCAAGTTATTGCTTTCCGTAGCTCCGGAAGTGAAAACAATTGTCTCCTTTCTTTCAGCATTGATTAGCTCAGCTATCTTGGTGCGTGCTTCGTCAAGCGCCTTCCTTGCTTCTTGACCCATGCCGTGAAGCGATGACGGATTGCCGTACGACTTCTGCATGTAAAGCAGCATAGCCTCTACTGCGCGGTCGTCAACGGGCTTTCCTGAAGAGTGATCCATGTAGATGCGTTTGGCTGCAGACATGTTCTGACACGCTTAGAAACACAGAATCGAATCTGCGTTGAGAGCTAAGTCGTTAAGGGTTGCGGCTCCGACTATGTTGGCCTCAGGGGCGAAGTCTCCTCGCGGGATTCCAAGCAGCCCGCAGCTTTGCTCGCAGACCATAATCTTCACGCCGGCTTTTACGGCTTGGTTCATTACGTCTTTAAGTGATGGGAAGCTGCCTATCTTGATTTTTTCCGCCTCTCCCTTCTTGACAAGTGTTACGCCTTTTATTAGGAAATATATGGTTGCGTCGATGTTCATCATTGCAGCGGTTGTGGCAAGAATAAACGGCGCGTATGCACGCTCCGGATTGTCAACTCCGCTTGTCTGAATGTAAAGTATCTTTTTCTTTCCGCTCAAACGGTTTCACCTAGCCTTCCTGATCAAAACGCGAACCACGCTTCCTTCCTTACTCTTGCCTAGCACATCGTGCCCGAGGTTTCTCGCTAAACTTTCTATGTCCGACTCCGCCGCCGGATCATCAGCCAAGACTTCGAGAACTTCTCCAGGCTTCATTTCGTCAAGCTCCAGCCTTGTCTTGAATACTGGTTCAGGGCAGTATAACCCTAAGCAGTCCAGCGTCCTGTCAGGTTTGGTTTTCACAAGTTCACCTATAGGAAAAGTGCGGAATAGTCTGTTAAACTTTTCTCAAGATCAGCCTACACAAGCAAATGCTACTCAAAGACGGAAAAGTGTTTGCTTATTCTCTGACACCGATGTTTTTAGCCTATGAAGACTCGTTCGTTCCCGCAAAACCGGAACATCTTTAATAATTTATTCAACCATGTTTAGTTAGTGGTTGAATATGAAAAACGGTGATTTCTCTTTTCTTATTGGAGGCGAAGCTGGAGCTGGAATTGCGCGGGCAGGATTTCTTTTCGCCAAAGCTTGTATGCGAGGGGGACTGCATGTTTTTGGAACGAACGATTATCAGTCGCTTATTCGAGGAGGACACAACTTCTATGTTGCTAGAGTTTCAGACCACGAAGTGTTTTCCCAGATGGACTTTGTGCATCTGATAATAGCTTTGAATTCTGAAACCGTGGTTTTGCACAAAAACAAGCTTGCTCCAAACGGTGGCATAATCTGCGATAAAGATGACCTCAGCTTAACCCCCGAAGAGTCCAGCAGTGGCTTGAAGCTTTACCCAGTTCCCATGAGAAAAATCGTAATAGAGGAACTTAAAGAACCGCACAACCTCATCATAATGAACAGCGTTGCTCTAGGCGCTGCAACAGCCGTTACAGACTACGATCTCAACCTGCTTACAGAGCTGCTCAAGGAAACTTTCAAACCTGAAATCGCTGAAACCAACATAAAAGCAGCAAAAATAGGATACAACTACATTAAGGAGCACTTTGAGGCAGATTTTGAACATAAACTCGGAAAAACGGCTCAACCCAGAAAGCCCAGAATCTTCCTAAACGGAAACGAAGCAGTAGGATTAGGCGCGCTGAGAGCCGGCTGCAAGTTCTACGTGAGCTACCCTATGACGCCTACGACAGGGCTCCTTCACTTTATGGCTTCAAACGAACGCGACTTCAACATGGTCATAGTTCAGCCTGAAGGCGAAATCGCAGCCATAAACATGGCGATAGGCGCAGCATACGCTGGCGTAAGAGCAATGACCACAACCTCGGGGGGAGGCTTCTGCCTGATGAGTGAGGGTCTCGGAATGAGTGGAATGACTGAAACGCCAATCGTGATCATGGTTGGACAGAGACCTGGACCCAGCACTGGGCTGCCCACGTATACGGCGCAGGGAGACTTGCGTTTTGTTATCCATGCTTCTCAAGGCGAATTTCCAAGAATTGTTGTCGCCCCCGGAGATGTTGAGGAATGCTTCTACGAGACTGCGAGGGCGTTCAATTGGGCTGAAAAATATCAGTTGCCGGTCATACTCTTGGCTGACAAATATGTTTTGGAAAGCGAAGTTTCCACTGAAAGTTTTGACATGGATAAGGTGAAGATTGAGCGTGGACTGCTGATTCGAGATAGGTACACTGAAAGCCGAGTTTATGGCAGGTATGAAGTAACCGAGACTGGTGTGTCGCCTAGGGCTGGTCCGTCAACCGTGGGAGCAGTTGTTCGGGCAAATTCGGATGAACATGATGAGTTCGGGCTTGTTACTGAAGACCCAGCTGTTACAGCAACAATGTGCGAGAAGAGGATGCGGAAACTGTACTATGTGAAGAGGGAGATGGAAGAGAGAAACATTGAGACAGTGAAGTTTTACAGCTCCAAAGACGCAGAGGCAACAATTATTTCATGGGGCTCAACGAAAGGTCCGATCAGAGAGGCTATGAAGCTACTGAGCGCCGAAGGCAGAAACGTGAACTTTTCGCAGGTTGTGTATCTGCATCCTTTTCCGAAAGCGAAGGTTGAAGAAACAATAAGCAAAGCTAGGAAGATTGTCGCGGTTGAAAACAATAATACGTCTCAGCTCTCCAGCCTCATTCGAGATCATGTTTTAAGAAACGTGGATCACAAGATCTTGAAATACGACGGGAGACCGTTCAACCCGATAATGCTTGCGGAGAAGATAAAGGAGGTGCTCTAGAATGGTTTCTTTGAAGGATCTGAACACTTCTAAGAAGATTACGTGGTGTCCTGGATGCGGCAACTTTGGCTTAATCTCGGCGTTTAAGGGAGCGCTTGTTGAACTTGGCTTAGAAAGGGAGCAAGTTGTCTTAGTAAGCGGTATAGGATGCCACGGAAAGATGGCGGATTACGTGAATGTCAATTCTTTTCATGGGATTCATGGAAGAGTTCTGCCAGTTGCCACCGGCATAAATCTGGCTAATCCCGGTTTGACTGTTTTTGGGTTCTCTGGTGACGCTGACTGCTATGACGAGGGGTGGGATCACTTCTGCCATGCTATTAGAAGAAATGTGAACATTACTCTTATTGTGCATAACAACATGGTTTTAGGCTTAACTACGGGACAGACAACAGCAACCAGCCAGACAGGCTTCAGAACGAAGTCAACTCCATTCGGTGCGGCTGTTCCTCCTCTGAACCCAATTGCACATGCGATTGTGAGTCATGGAACTTTCGTGGCACGCGGCTTCGCCGGAGACCCAAAGCACCTGCAAAGTCTAATAGTGCAAGCAACTAGGCATAGAGGCTTCGGCTACATTGACGTGTTTCAGCCATGCGTCACCTTCAACTACCTGAACACTTACGAGTGGTTTAAACAGAGAGTCTACAAGCTTGAAGAAGCTAAACACGACACGAATGATCGATTGAAGGCGCTGGAGAAGAGTTTTGAGTGGGGTGACCGCATACCCATCGGCATCTTCTACAAAGAAGAACGCCCCACATTCAACGACAGTTTCCCGCAGTTGAAGGATAAAGCGCTTGTAGACATGCAGATAGACAACGTAAATGTTGATCGTGTTCTACAAGGCATGAGCTAGAGACAAAACATAATAACCGCACATGCCGAGTACTTAACAGTGATCTCTATGGAGCAGAACAAGTTCTACTCTCTACCGCAGCTGTCTTACGGATATAAGGATCTTGAACCCTACATGTCTGAACAGCAGTTAACCATTCATCATCAGAAACATCATCAAGCATACGTCACCGGCGCAAACAACATCCTACAGAAGCTGGACAAGGTACGGAAAGAAAATGTTGACCTAGACGTTAAAGCCACACTGAAGGAGCTTTCTTTCAACATAGGCGGACACATCATGCACTCGCTTTTCTGGGGAACCCTCGCACCCGCCAACAAGGGAGGTGGAGGACAGCCAGATGGAAAACTGGGTAAAGCATTAGAAACAGAGTTCGGAAGCTTTGAGCGCTTCAAAAAAGAGTTCAGCCAAGCCGCCATGAGCACCGAGGGCTCGGGGTGGGCTGCGCTGACATGGTGCAGGCAGACAGGCAGACCCATTCTCATGCAAGTGGAGAAACACAATGTGAACGTGTTTCCGATGTTTAGGATTCTGATGGTTCTCGACGTTTTTGAGCACGCTTACTACATTGATTACAAGAATGACCGCGCCAAGTTTGTGGAAGCTTTTTGGAACCTTGTAAACTGGAAAGAGGTAAACAATAGGCTGCAGGAAATACTAAAGTAGATTCGAAGCTTTTAACCACCTTTTTTCTGTTGCTATTCATTCACATATGACACGCTGGATGCCCCTGTTCAGCCAGCACTCGCGGAGAAGGCTCTTCTTTCTCACATGCTTGGCAGCATAGAAGGCTATAGCTGTTAGAACCATAAAGATCAAGAGAACTGATGGGAATTCAGGTATTACAGATGTTCCTCTTATTTCAATAACGCGTGCGTTACTAGCATAAGTAAAGTAGAGAAAAGTGTAAGTTTCATCTATTATTGCAGAGTATTTCGCTTGGTTGGCGTCTACAGTAACGTTCCAGCCATTTTCAGTCCACATTAAGTTCTTCGGAATGGCTACTCGACAGAAGCCCGCGGACTGGTTTTGCGCTGTTAGGTTGAAATGCAGAAAAGGACCTTCAGCAGGATTGAAGCTGAAGCCTGATATTGTGGAGTTGCTGATGATGGCGATTGTGTAACTGTTTTGGTTCCATGTGCCAGCGTCAAATACGTTTATTGGCGCTATCAGCGGATAGGCATCCATGTTGTCTGCAGTAATGTTGTAGGCTGTGTCGCCTACTCCGTCGCTGCCAACTATGTTCTGCAATGCGCCTCTGTATTGATCTGTTCCAGCGTAGTGGCTCCAATAGTTTCCACCCGCCGGATAGCTGGAGTTCCACATGTTTCTTGAATAGTAGGTTTCCACGTCAAAGGTGCTGTTGAATATGTTGTTGTGGTAAAACGTGTTATTGCTGGACGAGCCCAGATAAAACGTGTAGTAACAGTTGGTAATGGTGTTCTCTTTCAGAAGGTTACGCTGAGAGGACGCAAGCGAAACCCCGTATGTCGAGTTTTTCAAAGTGTTCTGCTGGATGATGTTGCCCTCGGCGTTTCTGAGATATATGCACTCGCCGTAAAGGTTCATGTCCTCAGCGAGGTTGCTTGCTATCAGACTTTGGTTGGTACTTTCAAGATAGATGCCGACATCGCTGTATCTGACTCTATTGCCGCAGACGTGGTTTCCATTCGAGTTTACGTAGATTGCCCATCTTGCGTTCTGAACAGTAAAGCCGGTAAGGGTTACGTTGTTAGCGCTTATGATGAAGCCTCGGTAGTAGCCTCCGCTGTCCACAATTGTTGTGCTGCAGTTCTCGCCAACTATGATCAGAGACTTGGTAACATTGACATGCTCGTAGTATATGCCTTCATCAACCGTCAAGGTGTCGCCGTTCAGAGTTTCATTCGCGTCAATTGCCGACTGAATCGTCTCGTATCTCAGTCCACTCCTGATGTTGGCGACTGGCAAATCTGGGGACGCCGACATTGACACATTACATGCGAGACATGCAACACTAAGTGCCAGCGAAAGACAGAAAGACAGCATAAACGCTTTGCTTACTTTTTGCCTGCTTTGTTCTCTTAGACGGTTCAGAGAGATGGCTTTCACTGAATGTCACCTATCTCATGGTATAGAGTGGATGCAGCATAGAAAATGGTTTCGTAGCGCTACACGTGCTACATCTGTGCCAAGCCTTAAGTCATTTCGCAAGCATATTACATGACGTATGAGAAAATCAATTACAATCTATGTTAAATCAGAATGGAAAATCAAGCCCTTCGCATCCACGTTTACTACAGGACATCTTCCGCAACACAAAATTGAAAGATTTATCTGGAGAGAAGACGCGACGATGCTTAAAGTAGCAACCGAAGTGGCTGCAGAGCTGGGATTGAAACTTGAGGTGTGGGATCTTGCCACACCCAGAGGCTGGTTTAACGCACTAATCAACAACGTGAAAAAAATGCCTACGATCATTTTTAGCGATCACAGGCTACAGGGAGTAGTCAGCAAGGCTGAGCTCGTAGATAGGCTGAAAGTTACTGTGAACCAGCTTGCTACATGAAGCTTCTTTGAATTGCGACTATCTCTGCGCTGTCTTCTGCTTTCGCATACTGCTCAAGCCGGTCACGGTTCATCTCGATAAACGTGTGACCCCACTTGAAAACAGAAAGCACTTTGTCAGCCTCCAATCTAAAACCAGCGATGTAGAGAGCCGCAGCCAAAGCTTCCGCGGTGGAGAGCTTGGTCGGCTTGCCAAAATTCACAGGGTTTCCTGCCAGAAGAACGGGTAGACAGCGAGACGTGCCTCTCACGTGCTTCTGCAAAACTTTTTGAGCATGCTCCCAACTGCAGTCTAAGGCTGCCAGTCCACATTTCTCTATGCGCTCTCTGTCAGCAGGCGAAAACGCGACCTCGGCGAAAGGATTCAGCACAACCGCTCTTTTGGGTAGGAATTTAAGCTGCGGAACCAGCCGAACCAGTTCATGCCGCTTAAGCTTAAGCGCCGTACACTTTCGTGGATCACACTGTCCCGCGTGATATATGACGAGTTTAACCAGTTGCGGCACCCGCTTTGCGCACCTTCAAACGGCTCATAGGATCATCCAAGACCCGTGGAAGCCAGTCGATCAAGTCTGTGGCAACCATGTGATAGCCTTTCTCCTCAAAAACAAAGTCTCCCGCCGCGCCATTAACAAAGGCTCCAGCCACAGAAGCTTCAAACGGGTCGGCGTCTTGAGCAAGAAACGCGCCTACGACTCCCGAAAGCACATCGCCGGTTCCGCCCACGGTCATCCCAGCGTTGCCTGTGAAGTTAAGCTTAGAACGGCTTCCATTGGAGATTACGTCAACTGCACCTTTAAGCAAAACAGTGGCTTTAAGTTTAGAAGCAGTCTTCTGCACTTCTGAGATTCTCTTCTGCAAATCCTCTGGCGGCTTCACACCAGCAAGTATCGCGTACTCGCCACTGTGAGGCGTCAAAACCAAAGGCACCTTCAACGGCTTCTTAAACTCTGCAAACGCCTTAAGACCATCCGCATCCAGAAGCAAAGGCTTGCCTGCCTTCTCAACAACATCAACAACAAGCTTCACTGCCTTCCATGTTTCTCTATGCAAGCCAAGACCAGAACCAACAGCGACGGCTGTTGATTTCTCCACGTACTCTTTTAGCTCAGCAACATTGTCTGGGTTCAGGTGGCTCCCTTTAAGTTTCAGCGTGATAAGATCAGGAGACGTGCTCGCGATTGTTTGGGCAGTTTTCTCCGGCGCAGCAACATATGCCAAGTCAACGCCTGTGCGCAAGGCGGCAAGCGCTACAAGCTGAGGCGCGCCAGTGAACGTTTCGCTTCCTCCGATGACAAGCAGCTTTCCGAAATCTCCTTTATGGGCGTGTGGTTGCCTTGTCTTCACGACTATGGAAACGTCGCCTGGGCCTGCAATCCTTTCAAAACTTCTGGGCAACCCGATGTCCTTGACAACTAGTTCTCCTGTGAATTCACGGGCTTTTTTTAGCCCGTGCTTCAGGCGGTGGAAAGTTATTGTGACATCTGCTTTGACGGCTTCACCTTCGACTTCTCCAGTGTCAGCGTTCACGCCTGTGGGCACGTCAATCGCGACGCGGAAAGCCTTCATCATGTTTATTCTCTTTACCAACTGCAGAATGGGCGGCTTAAGCAGGCCTTTGGCGCCTATGCCGAGCAACGCGTCGATAGCTACTTGAGCGTCGGTTTTAGTTATGAGAGAGCTGTCATAGACCTCCTGTATTGCTATCGAGTCTCTGAGTGCTTGCAGCGCAATCCAGTTCTGCAACGCGGCTTTGTCTGCTATGTCCTTTGCTTTCCCAGCGAGAAACACCATGACATTGTATCCCATGGCACAAAGATGTCTGGCCGCGACAAAGCCGTCGCCGCCGTTTCCGCCTAAACCGCAGAAAACCGCTACTGAGCTTTCTGGTTTGAATCTCGAGGCTACTTCCAGCGCAACAGTGTGTCCAGCGTTTTCCATCAGCTGGAGTCTTGATACTCCAAGGTATTCTGCGTTCTGCTCCAAGGCACGCATTTCACGGCTTGTAATCGAAAACTCCGTCAACTCACTTTTGCTCATTTTTCTGGCTCCCTATTTCTAGTGTCGCCGGATAGAAAATAAGCATATCCATACGGCACATGAAAAGCAGATATGGATGCTAACTTCATCTGCACCGGTTCCGCATTCTGTTATGTAGTAAACTTTTTAATAGGTAAAAAACAAACAGTAGGTGAGGAACTATGATGCCCACAGCGTTTGTGTTAATCAACACTGAAATTGGATCAGAAGCCGACGTGCTGAAAGACTTGAAGAAAGTTGAAGGAGTCGAAGAAGCTTTCGCAGTCTACGGAGTCTACGACATAATCGCCAGAGTTAAAGCAGACAGCATGGACAAACTTAAGGAAACCGTAACTTGGCGCATCAGAAGACTTGACAAAGTCCGCTCGACGCTAACCATGATTGTAGTTGAAGAAACAAAATAACAGCACTCCCTCTTTTTTATTTCATGACCAACCAATTGCTTTAAACTACTCCTTGAACCTTTAACTTCTACAACGGTAGGCTGCGCTTTGAATGACAATTAAGACACTGCACATCGGACTGGATGATACAGATTCAACAAGAAAGGGGTGCACAACCTACGTTGCGGCGCTCCTTGTCGAAAGACTGCTACAGCAGAAAGCCAAGTTCGCTGACTACCCTAACCTGGTAAGACTTAACCCAAACGTTCCATGGAAGACGCGGGGAAACGGCGCAGTCTGCCTAAGAATCTCCTATGACGAAGAGGCCGAAGAAAGAATCAAAGAAACAATCATCAACACCGTGGAAGAGCAAGCGGATTTTGAGGCGAAAGGCACAGATCCCGGCATAGCATTTCTGCAAAAAAGAAACATCCCGAGAGAGATTAAAGCATTTGCACAGTCAGCCATCACAGGAATCGTTACCCTAAAAGATGCCCTCAAACTCTCAAAAAAATTCCATGCCGAGGTCATTGGCTACAAGAAGTGTAGAGGCATAATAGGCGCGTTAGCAGCCATCGGAGAACCCCTTGTAAGAGATCACACATATGAGATCATAGCCTACCGCACGCCAGAAAACTTGGGAATTGGAAGAATGGTTGATGAAGCCTCGATTTTTGAAATGGACGAAGCCACAGCCCCTTACACGTTCAACAATGTAGACTGGGAAAAGAAACGCGTCATCATTACGCCACGCGGTCCAGACCCGATTCTCCTAGGCATCAGAGGCGAAAGCCCAGAGATCGTTAGAAGAGCGTTTGACATGGTGAAGCTGCTTGAGCCAGCGGAGAGATGGGTTATTTTCCGCACCAATCAAGGGACAGATGCCCATCTTAGGGTAACCCGAGACTTAAAGGACGTTAAGCCTTTTTCTCCAATAGTAACAGAAGGAAGCGTAGCAGCAGACCCCAAAATAATACCAAGAAGACACGTGATTTTCCCGATAACAGATGATGAGACTCAGGTTGACTGTGCCGCGTACGAGCCTACGGGCAGCTTGAGAAAGGCAGCGGCTAAACTGCTGGCAGGAGACCGCATAAAAATCTACGGCAGTGTTCGTCCAGCTGCGAAAACTAGGCGGTTGACGGTTAATCTTGAAAAGTTCAGGTTGCTCAAGCCTGCGTCTGTAAGTGTTTACCGCAACCCTCTGTGTCCTAAATGCCACAAAAGGGTGAAGTCCATGGGCAAAGATCAAGGTTTCAGATGCGAAAAATGTTGCTTAAAGTATCCTAATTTGCAGAAGGTTGAGGTGAAGTTGAAGCGTGATCTTGGTAGGGGTCTTTATGTGGCTTCGCCTAGGTCTCAAAGGCATTTGACTAAGCCTCTGAGACGTTATGGTCTGGAGAAGCGGCGCGCCGCTGTTGGAAACCTTGTTGCTGACTGGCATTTTCCATGATCTAGGTTTTTTCTGTCTTGAAGATTTCGCATAGCATCTGATAAAGTTCGTCGCCGCCTTCTACACGCGAGAACAAGTCTTTTTCAGCTCGGAGTATGCGGCTCATCGTTTGATAGGTCTGCTTCCACTCCAGCTCTCTCCACATCATCTTGTAGTTCTTAAGTTCCACCCATGCACGGAAAACTAGGACGACAAACATTGCCAACGTAAGAACAAGATTAAGCACGTATATGTCAAGTAGCTCCGTGGCGTCTTCACCTCCCCTAATGCTTTGCACTTAATAGTAGTATCAAAACACATTTAAGCCAACCTCCAAATATGACGGGCTTCAGAGGAGTACAGATGAGTGAGCTTCTGCCTTCAGTTGGCTTTCAGGTCGGCGCCGGCGGCATAGGCGGCTTCATAGTGGGCTACGCCGTTAAGAAGATCAGTAAGCTCTTGGCTATCGTCGTAGGGCTGTTTGTGGTTGCACTTATCTACCTAGGAACGCAGGGCATCATAAGCATCAACTATGACGCGCTCGGGGAATCGATTGAGGGAGCTTTGGGTCTGGTGGACTCGGCGTCTTCATGGATTGTCAGCGTAATATCTCTTCTTCCCTTCGCAGGAAGCTTCATTCTAGGATTTCTGCTGGGTTTCAAGCTAGGATAGACGGCTACAAACGATTCCGCTGAAAGATTTTTCCTGTAATATCGTTCAGTCAGAGGCTTATCGTCTCTTTAGGCAGGCGACCTGCGTCAGCAAAACAGTTTAAAAGCCTCCAGCTAGTTAGTCCTTTGAAAAACCAGCCGCTCATGACATTGAGGTGTCTGAAAATTGGACAAGTTTCCAGCAGAAGAATACGCAATTCCGTTCTTCAGAGAGTCGGGCTACGTTAGGAAGCGTTGCCCAAAATGTGGGAAATATTTTTGGACGCTGACTCCGGAGCAGGAAACATGCGGAGAAGCCACTGCAGAAGGGTGCTCCACCTACTCTTTTATAGGTAACCCGCCGACGAAAAGAGGCTACAGCCTATCTGAAATGCGGGAGTCGTTTCTATCCTTCTTTGAGAAGCATGGGCATGCGCGGATTAAGCCGTATCCTGTCGTGGCAAGATGGCGAGACGACATCTACCTAACACACGCAAGCATCATTGACTTTCAGCCCTACGTGACTGACGGGATTTCGCCGCCTCCGGCAAACCCGCTTGTGATTTCGCAGCCATGCATCCGCATGGTGGACATAGCAAACACTGGACCAACGTTCGGCAGGCACTTGACCGTTTTTGAGATGGGTGGAGCGCAC
>JARYLR010000019.1 GCA_029907545.1 Candidatus Bathyarchaeota archaeon
GTCCAGTTTTCCACTCCAATAATGTCTGGTCCATTGCGCGTTTGGGTTAGGTTTGAATCGCACATTGTCGTACTATTAGCAAAGCTGTAGTAAGTCACGTTACCCGTGTCCTCATAAAGCAGTGGCGGATAAGGATAGGTCGCGTTTCTTATTGCCTCATAGGCCATTTCCGTCAAGCTCTCCCTGTTTACAACCCAAGACATACTGCCCCAGTGATTAGGCAAAACAGTGCCAGCAGGGATAACCGCACCTGCCTTTACAGCTTTGTCCCTCTCCAGTACTGTGCCGTTGGGAAATATTGTCCCAGCTGGAATTGTAGCAGTCTTATCTTTAGGAATAACCTCATCCCTAGTCAAAGTTGTCCCGTTCAGCCACTCCTTCCAAGTATGATACCCAGTGAAGTTCCATTTTGTTTCCACATAGCTTTGACCTGCTGATGTTAACTGGCCAAAGTAATTAGTGATGTTTGTTGAAGCAGCAACATGTAAGCCTTGTGCAGAACTGCTTGAGATTGAAACGTTGATGAATTTGGGATTGGTTTCCGAATTGGTAAGTAAGACTATGTACCACTGCTCTATCGGTTTCCATTCGAAATGTTTGGTTCCATCAGCCAGCAATTCGACGTTTCCAATGATTATTCCTGGAATGCCAGAATACGACCAGTCAAAGTCTCCACGCAGATACGCTTTCGTTTCACCGAGAAGTGACCCATTCCGCGAAAATGTAATTGCCATAGACCCATTTTCATGGGGGAACCCCATGCCCAAGACTTTGTACGGGTAGTCTACATCGTCCACAAAACGAGCATTGAAATACTCTGCCGCGTCTACGTAGGTATCGTTTTCGTGTCTGAGTGCCGAAAAGCCAAGATTTCCCTCAGGCAAAAGTTTAGGTAAACTTGGGTTAGGTATAGCCTCAAGATTATAAGATAAATCAGGGTTACCTCCGAGATATGTTGGAAGCTGCTTGAACCAAGACGGCTTGGCGTATTTTGATGCTACGAATCCTAGGAAATTGGGGTCAGTGCCTACAGCATCATAAGGAGTCAACAACGGAGCCGCCACTGCCACTACCACAAATCCAAATATTATCACTAGCCCTAGTGTGGCTCTTCGATTCTTAAGAAACACTTTCATGAACCCAGCGAATCTCTTAGCAGTGAAAGACATTTTACTTTGTCTAGTTTGTGTCGCCATTTCATGTCACCCATATTTGATCCTAGGATCAACAACACCATAAAGCAGGTCAGCAATTATGTTAGCAACAATCACACACAAGGATATCACATAGAAAACAGCCATCAAAACTGGGTAATCTCTGTAGGAAATTGCTTCCCAAATCCAGCCACCGATACCTGGATAGGAGAAAACGGTTTCCGTAATTATGGCGCCTGATAATACGAAGCCAAAAGCCAACGCGGCGCTTGTAATAATAGGTAGCGATGCATTCTTGAAGGCGTGCTTGTAAAGTACTGTTCTTTCATCCAGTCCTTTGGCTCTCGCAGTTACAATGTAGTCTTCTGTTATCGCCTCAAGCATCGTAGCCCGTGTCAGCAACAGCCAACCTCCAAACGAGAACACTGTAAGAGTCAGTAATGGGAGGAACAAGTGCGAAGCATACCCTCCTACCAGCTCCAGCGTTTGTCTCAAATCAAGTGATAGCCCTACCTGCATCGTATTAGAAGAGAAGCCCAAGTTCGCGGTGTAAGGTTTTGGATAGCCTACTATAGCCCATTCGGCAGGGAAAGCTCGTGCACCTGGGAACCATTTCAATGTGCTACAGAAGACCCAGAGAAAAATCAGTCCCAACCAAAATGTTGGCAGCGAACCCACGATCAAAGAGCCTATTACAGCTACACTGTCAGCAACTGAGCCTCTTCTTTGAATCACAGCTATGCCTAGAATAACACCGATCACTATTGAGAGTATCGTTGATAGCCCAAGCAGAAGCACAGTATACTGAACCTTGGTAGCCATTATTTGCCCAATAGGTCGTCTTCCAGCAATTTCAATACCAAAATTCCATGTAAGCAAATTCCGAAGATACTTGAAAAACTGCACATGCGGAGGATCATTTAGACCCCACATGTCTTTGAGAATCCTTTCATGTTCCATTCTCTGCTCTGGGCTTTCTTTGCTCCAAGCTGCCATCAAGAAATCTGTAGGATCTCCAGGCATAAGCATGAAGATCACATAATTTGCAAGAATGACTAGCAATAGGATAATTAACGAATTTATGATTCTTTTTATTATGAAGCCTCGGAGCCCCATTTAGCTCACCAATGATAGCTGTGTGGATGGTTTTCATTTAAGCTTTTGCCTTGATACGGAAGAATGATGAGTAAAACCTTAAATAGCGCTCGACAAGAAACAAATCATCGAAGGTTGGATGATGAAGGCTAGAAGAAATACAGCTCATACACTAAGTTTTCTGGCTTTGCTGGTTAGTTCTGTGCTTATGATTACCAATGGAGTCTTGATCGCCATGAACGATGCACCACTTATTGTGTCATCTTATCCTGCTACTCATGTTGAAAATGTTACGCAGCCTAAGCAGTTTTGGGGTAGGATAGTTTTTGGCGTGCCTAACCTCGTTGAAGGCGGCAGAGCTTATTTCTGGATTTTTGTCACTGCTTGGATGGCAGTTATTGCATTCATGGTTTATTTTAGACCAAAAAAGCAGAAATATCTAAGTCGGTGGGCACTGTTGCTGGCAATATTGAGCATTCCCATCGGTGCCGGATTCTACATAGGAGCAATATTTGCGGCAATAGTTGGTTTGTATGGTCTTGAGTTGCCGAAACCTTTTGGTGAAACCTTTGTGGGGAGAATAATCAACAGTTTGAGGCTTAAGTCAAAGTTCTTTGAGAACCTTGTCAAAGATTCAAAAGGCTTGCACGTAGCGGTGATCACACTAATCTTTGTAGGCTTGGCAGCAGGATTAGGAAACAGCCTATACACCACAAATCTTTACAAAATTAAAGCTAAAAGTCCATATGACTCTGAGGCTGTAGCAAATGTTTTCCTGCGTGGCGTTCTTTATACTGACATGACTGTCTATACGACTTCGATATCCTTCATAGCTATTGAAATATTCAAGTGGATAATGCTCTCGGTTATTGTCTATGTACTAGCTGTAAAGTTGGCAGACAGAGAACTTACTTTCAGTCAGACATCTACAGTAATGGCCTACGCCTTTGTTCCCGAGATTCTTCTTCTTTTCATGCCAGCGTTTTTTATGAACGAACCCAACCTATCTCAGACATGGCAGTATCTTATTTTCCCCATTTCATGGCCTCTGGCTCTTTTCTACATCACGCATTTATGGGGCTTTGTGATAATGTTCGTCGCATTGCGGGCTACATTTGATGTCTCGACAGGAAAAGCATTTGGGGCAGCCCTTTTGGCGGGAGTACCATATTTCCTAGTCTATTATATGCTGATAATTCCAACACTGACTCTTACGGGAGCTCCTCTTCCAGGCGTGCAAATCATATTTGCTGGCCAATCCTCTTCGACGTTTCTGTTGCTTGGCTCAATCGGGCTGGCTCTTGCAGTGTTTTTCGGGGCACTTAGAAAAGAGTAGCAATCCACCAATTTACTTTTTCTAACTTGTCTTTAGAGACAGATTTCATCATAAAATAGAGAAATGAAGAGTTGCTTTCTTCTTTGAAAGTAAAGTTAACCTTCAGCGGCTTTCTGCGTTTCTTCCTTCTGCTGTGAAATAATCCAGTCCTTGTAGCCTGAGACTATCCCCCAGACCAAAACTATCCCCACTGTTGCAAGCATTCTAAATTCTGGAGACATCGAAAGGATCCCCCAGATCACTATCAAAGGTAGCACTATGACAAGCACTACTCCAGCAATCGTTATCCAAACCCACTTATCAGAGAAGGACACGCCCACTCCTCCGTTCAAGACAAAACTTGGAAAAGGAATCACTTAAGCCTTTGGTATCACTCAGGCAATGTCCAACAGTGTCTTGATCTTGCGTGCGAGTTGCGATTCTTGTACAAGATTTTCATAAGCAAACAAATCGCCGCAGACAACAACACCGAGATTATCTGGTTTGATGATTCAGGAATAGCGCTGTATCCGTTAACACCGACGAGGTGTTCTCCGGAAGGAATGGAAACGTACAAGCACAGAAAACCTTCGTCAGAACATGAAAGTTCTCTTGCTTGCGGTTCGCTGATTTCCTGCCCATCAAGGAGGATTTTATAGGAATTGTTGACAAGCTTGCGGGAAACGCGAATTCGCAGGAAACCGTTAGCTGGAACCTGTGTTATAACAGTGAATGTGAGGTTTCCGTCTTGGGATTCAACCGTGTACTCGGGTTTCATGTGTTCAGCGTTGCTTACTACTGAGACTTTTTCTCCGAAAAACGCGAAAACGCTGTACTTGCCCATTAAGGGAAAAGAATCTTGGCGCGCGGTCTCCTGTTCCCCGTTGACAAAATAAGGTGCATCGCCTATGCCGTCCTGATCAATGTCCGATCCAGTGTAGTCGCACCAATAGTTGCCTTCTCCATCTGAGTCCCAGCAATTTGCGCAGAAATCTGCAGCTTGCCTACCAAGCGGGTTGTTCCAAGAATTGTTGATGAAGTTGTTGTGGAAGATCGTGTTGTTGCTGGCCAGCCCATAGATCGGAGTTTCAAAGCCGTAGCCGCCGTTGTTGGCAATTGTGTTGGCTTCAATTACGTTTTCTTCAGAGTATGCAAGTTCTATGCCATTCCACGCATTAGCGAGTATGGAGTTGTTGAATATGATGTTTCTGTTGCAGTTGCGTTTTACAAAGATGCCGTATTGGTTGTTGCCAATGATTTGGTTGTTTTGGAGAAGATTGTTTGAGGAGCGGTTTTCCAGCATTATGCCAACATACTTGCCACTAACGATGTTGTTTTGAAGGATGTTGTTGGATGAGCTAACAAGCCATAATCCATAGGAATAGGCAACACCACCCTCGTTGCTGATGGTAAACCCCTTAAAAGTAACGTTACTTGCCAAAACTGTTACGGCATGGGAACGAGGTCCGGTGACTATCACTGTGGTATCTCGGCTTTCTCCGCAGACGGTTAAAGACTTGTGTATGATTACTGGTTCCTTGTATGTGCCGCTTTTGACAAATATTGTGTGCCTATCAACGGTTTCAGGTGCATCTATCGCTGACTGGAGTGTGAAATAGATTAAACCAGTATCGAGGTTTCTTATGGCGCCGTAGGGATGCATGAGAGGGTATCGATCAAAGATGCCAGCAGCAACTGTGTGATCTGTGTCTCCGATGCCGTCGTTTCCTGTTTCATTCTGATATATCCCTTTGAAAACGTCTTGCCCTATGTAGTTGCTCCAAAAGTTGCCGCCAGATGGGTAACCATTATCAAAACTGTTTGCTGATAAAGTTGGCGCTGGAAAAAAGTCTACATTTTTGCCGTTATCAAGGAAGTTATTGCGGAATATTGTGCAGTTTCGGGTTTGATCGACAATGTCTATTCCAATTGTGGAATTCGCGATAGTGTTTTCAAAAATCTGGTTTCTTGAAGAATTTTCGAGGTAAATGCCTTCTCGATTGTTGGCAAGAGTGTTTTTCCTAATGATGTTGCTGTCTGACCATTCAGCTATTAAAGAGGTGTAAGAGAGGGATATTCCGCGATCGTTAAGTTTCACGATATTGTGTTCAAGCTTGTTATCTGTGGATGTGACCAGCAATATACCATCCCAAAGGTTTTGAATAAGCACATTGTTGCTTACTGTGTTGTTTGTTGAGCACAGTAAGTATATCCCGTATTCATTCAACGCTGAAGTCACGTTTCTTACAATGGAGTTGTCAGTATATGCGAAAGTGACTCCTGCAAACTGGTTTCTGATTTCCACGTTCTCAACCGTAACGTTGGTGCAGTTCACGGCTGCAATATATCCTGCGTCGATCGGAAACTTTCTACCGCTTTGGTTTATCCAGTAGTAGACTCTCTTTCCGCTGACAAAATTGGACTCGTCAATGTCATGCAGAAAGTGCGGCAAGTAAAGTCCAAAAACTCTCAAATCTAAAGTATTGTTAAGTATGCGGTTGTTTCGCATAACATTGTAAGACGAATCATACACGTGAACGCCATAGTAGTGATTTGCTACAGTAACGTTCCGTATCACGTTAAACTGGCTTCTAACATACATTCCTGTTGAAAGATAGGCTTTTGACCCGTTGATAAAAAGGTTGGCTACTGTTACAGAATTTATGCCCCTCGATATCTCCAGCGCAGTTCCACCTGCAGGATTCTGGATTATCGTTGAATTGTTTTTTCCAACCTCGCCAGTCAGCGTTAGGCTCCTATTAATTCGCACCCGCTCGACGTATTTTCCAGGTTTTATAATTATCGTTGAGTTTTCGGGAGCCGCATTGATTGCGCTTTGTATAGATTCACCAGGATTAACAATTACTAGTGGGGATGAAGTGGCAGTGGGAATCTGGAATAAGGCTACAATTGATGCCAAGAAAATCAAAAGAAAACACAGGCCCACTCTATAGCGATTCTGCATGATTCCACAATGAGAAACAGTGGTAGCCGTTATCAAAAACCTTTCGCAGCACCATCCACTTCTCAATCTCATCATGGGCATCTTGGCGATTCTGGAAAAGGTTTATGTTTCCGGTTTCAACTAGTTTCAATGAGGAACGGAGAGACATTTAATGAAAAAGATGCTTATCGCCGTTGGAACCCTAATGGTCATCAGCGGCTTGATCTATGGCGCATTAGCCAATTATCCCAACATAACCATTCCAAAAGCCGAGTACAAAGATTTTGAAAAACAGTGGACCGTTGCATGGAACTATTCAAAAGGCGATAATCTCAGCATAAGCTTCCGTCCTCACAACGATTGGTCAATAGATCCCGGACCTCAAGGATTAGGGTGGGAGGCTTATGTTTTACCTCCGACAAACAGCGGACGCATCTATCCTTATGTTAAAACTTTCGAAGTCAACGTTACCGGACCTGCCAGCAACTTCACGTTTGTAGAAATTTTCATTATAGTTGAGGTGCCAAACGGAGGAGTTGGTTATATGTCTGTTTTTCCAGAATACTTTGCGGTTATGAACAATACGAATCAGATGCTGGCTGTTGAGAAGGGATATCCTCAAGCCCGTTTCATCGAAGGCAACAGGTCTCTTGCTGCTTATACCTTGGGCAAAGCACCCTTAAACGGAACCTACACGCTCAAATGTTCACTTTATCCTGAAAAAATCTGGAACGTATATGTGAACGAGACTGGGCAAAACGTGACAGATTTTCGTCCACCTTCTCCTCCTGAGATTATCCGTTTATACCGAGAAGCACCGCCGATAGTGGAGTACCCATTCCGAACCGTGTTTGCTTTGCCAGTGGCAGTTTCCTGCATCGCTGTTGGAGGAGTCATTGCCATTATTGGCACACGAGAAAAAAAACAGAGCAGATACAAGACTATAGCAAAAACAGTTGCCACAAGACTAAGAGAACTGAACGAGCTCTTGAAGACAAGCCACGATAGGCTTGTAAAATACCTTATAAAGAGAGAACTCTTTCAAGGTTAAGCCAATGATCTTGAAATGGATTGGACTAGCACTTCTACTTCTTTCGCTGATCATAGGCTCAATCATGGCTGCAGACGTACAATTACTCCAAAGGAAAGACACATTTGCAGTAACAGCCGAAAACAAGCATGTGCAGATCAACGGAACGACTGTACCTGTTCCGCCATTAAACCGCACCGAAGAAGAAGCGCGGCAATTAGGAAAAAACTGGGGCTGGGTCGGATTCAATATAACATTGCCAAATCAGGGAAAACAGAACTATGAGGCTTATGGCGTAATTCTCCCAGCTAATCCTTCCCCGCCATGGCCAGACGTTGTTATGGCAATAGTAAACGCAACACCACCGACGAAAGTTGGAAACGAAACAATAGTCGGCGGATTTGACCTCTTAACATTTGACCAGTTTAGCGACGAAGCATGGGCAGCAACTAAGGTCTACGCTGCAGAATCGCTGACTGCTAGCCGTCCTCATGCAACATTCTCAATAATGGGGGTTGACAATGCATCAAAGTACACCGTGTTTTTCCGCGGACGTGCTAATGGAACTGACGACTCGCTCATAGTGATTTCGATAAAAGAGACTTGGCTAGAGAACACACCACTGATACCTGCATCAACAACAAATGCTACGATAATTGCGGCTATTGCAGTTTTGGGCATGGTGCTGACATCTCTAGGTTTCAGAAAAACACGAAGGCGCCTTGCTGCCAAACGATTTAGCCTTTCTCAAAAACACAAACTGAGATCTGTTCCAAGAAAGCGTTAAGCATCTAATCCTTTTCATCGTTGCCATTTTTCTTGAGAATCCGCATATAGTCTTCAAGCGACTTCTCCATGTCCCACTTGAAACTTGCTGAACTCGCAATCGACTCATATGCCTTGATGACACGTTCAACCAGAATCCGTAGCAAGAGAAATGCTATCAACATATCTACAGCTACAGCAGTACCTACGTTAAATGGAACGGGTATACATGTTAGTATTAGCAGGTTGCCGAAAAAGGTGCAAAAGAGAAAAACAGGAAGAATTACTATCCAGAAAAAGCCGTGAAAACGATCAGAAAAACCATCTAGACTAAGTCTTGGGAACTTAAGAATTACCCGCCAAGCGAGCGGCAGCTTAGGCTTCTGTTCTGGCTCAGACATGGATACTCAATGGATAACACTCACCATGAGTATTTTAGCTTTGGCGAGTATCCTTTGCAACACATATGACAAAAATAGGGGGCGTATTTTTTACTCCCACAAGGAACGCCAAAATCTAAACACCACGTTATCCGGTCGCCTCAACAGCGATGCCACAGCCACACTTCCCAGAACCATGCCAACAGCCATACCTACGAGCTCAAACGCGGCAAACCCAAATATGCCAAACCCTAAAACCAAATAAAGGCACCTCTTACCCACGATCTCTATGGAGACGGTGATGATAGCGAGAAAAAGCAAATTCAGCAAGGAACCCCAGCTCAGCATCTGAATGATGTACGCGTCTTGTCTCTCTTTACCCCAAAGACCCCATCTAGGACCGCTAAACTCGCCAGCACCGTAGCCTTCAGGAAGATATATTGTGGAATATGTTCCATTTATATGTCCATTTCCCATTAACCAGTACAACGGGTAAAGCACGGGATTATACATCAAGTCAATGCTGAACGAGGCATCTGCATAGCCTAGCTGATTGTGCGGAATAAACGAAGTTTCTCTAATGAAATAAAGATGATAGCCAACACCCTCAAAAAGCCCAAGAAGCAGCAACCCAAGTGCCAGCAATATGGCTACTCCAAATCTAACGAATCTTTGAGCGAATCTAACTCTCGCCTCGTACAACTTCAATCCTCATAATATCTAGTTTTCAAGCTTTGCTTTAACTTTTTGCTCTAAATAAAAGATCGATGAAGAACATTGTTTTCCAAGCCGTATGAGCATGCAGACCTCTTATATTGCTTTGAAGGTACAGAAAAAAGAAGGGAGAATAAGTGTGACAACCGCGTGGTACTATCTTACAAGCTCCAAAGTTAACGTTCCAGCTTCGATTGAAATTGCAGCCCCTGTTGAATCAAGCAACATCGTTTCATAGCTTTCTTTCTCCATGACCCATTGAGGCAGCTCATATTCCTCAACGTAGTATCCGAAGACTATTGTTGCTAAAGTGCCACTACCATCCTTTCCTGTTTGACCTTGTTTCAAGCAACTTCCAAGCAGCAATCGATCGCCGTCTGTATCGGCCAGCAGAGAGAGAAATGGATAGTCCACGGCGAAGAAGTTTCCTGGCCTAGTTTCTAGGACTGTCAGTTGCTTTGAATTGAATGATATAACTATCTGCCAGCCAAACAGATCCTTGACATCTGCCACATCAAGCGTCATTGTGAAATTGCCAATGACTATTGGTTCTTTTGGATTTCCATAATAGGGCTTTGGAGGCGAGGCAAACATTGCAAGAACATATCCCGTTGCCATTGAGCTCAAAAGAAAAATCGCCAGCATCATGCCAGTCCTGATTTTCTTGTCGTTCAGCATTCTGGAAATCCCGTTGGGAATCCCTGATTTTACGCCTACACATGAGGATATTCCATTCAACCTATACATTCCCTCCTCTTTTACGAGTGTGCCATCTCCACAAAGTTCCTTCAGCCTCAGGCTTAGCGTCTTTCTAGGAAGTTTCGTTGCGTGGAGAAGGGCAGTAAATGTCTTTGGTTCCCTTCTGGCAGCATTCCGAATTAGGTCGAGGTCTATTTCTCTTCGGTTTTCTAGATTTATTGTTCTTCCGCAGTTAGGGCATGTTATTTGTGGCACACGCATCACCATGTAAAAGAGGGGCATGATGGATGATATAAACGTTGGTGTAAAAGAAACCCCATGTCGAAAGACTATAATTTAACATGGCTGCCTAGCAGTTTCTAAGAAACTGCTATTAGAGAATGATCTTGTTCTACGAATCAGATACCTTACCAATGTAACTCCCAGAACTGTGGATAACATGAAAAGCAGTGCTGAGAGAATGGGAAACTCCGCAATCGCACCTGTTCCCTCTATCAGGATCGTTCCTGAGTGTTGGCTGTATGTAAAGTACAGGTATGTTGAATCCGCTGACGACGTGATGGTTGGTTGAATTTGCTGATCGCCTATTGTGATCATCCACTGGTCATTCAGGGCCCATAAAAGTTGTTTCGGGATAACTACTCTGCAGAATCCTGCTGACCCAAATAGCTCACTTACATTGAAGCGAATGCGAGCTCCTTCATCCGGATCAAAACCGAATCCTGAGATGGTGGAGTTGGAAATGATCTGGACATGGTATGTTGTTCCGTTCCATTCACCTGCTTTGAATGTATAGATTGCTCCTTTGAAGGGATAGTTGTCTCTGTTAAGCGTGTTAATCGTTTTTGGAATGTCACCTATGCCGTCGCTATTGTTGTCAGAACCTGAGTAGTCACTCCAATAGTTTCCGCCTGAGGGGTACCCATTGTCCCAAAAGTTTACATTTTCTGAAATGTCGAGGAGCCATTCTCCGATGAAGTTGTTGTGGATGAACGTGTTGTAACTTGAGTTTTTCATGTAGATACCGTTTACGTTGTTCTTCAATGTGCAAGCATGCACCGTGTTATTATTTGAATTTACGATCCATAGGCCTGTGAAATTTGTTGAAAGGTTAAGGTTCTTCAGCAACACATGATTTGAAAAGGCCAGCATCACACCTTGGTAGTTGTCGGACATATTTAGGTCTGACGCAATAATGTTGGAACAGTTTACGAGGGCCAAGTATCCTGCATCAGCAGGAACCTCACAGTCGTGCCTGTTTACCCAGTAGTATATGGGTTTGCCGTCAACAGTGTTAGATGTGTCAACGTTGTTCATGAAGTCTCGAAGTGCTGAGCCTGCAACCCCAAAGCTTCCATGCGGCCAGCTTTCAGCGATGACATTGTCTTTCAGAATGTTGGAGGGGGAGTGATCGATGTATATGCCAAGCTTGTTTCCAGTTATGTTGTTTTCAATGATAGTGTTGTCGTTGCCAAGGGATATTTGCATAGCAATCTCGTTGTCAAACAGGATGTTGCTGCGTACGAGAGTGCTGTTTGATTGGGTGGTTATTATTCCCCATGGTCCTGTGCTTGCGACCTTGTTTGCTTTAACTGTGCAGTTTTGGGAAAGGTGAATCCAGATGCCGAAGCATACGTATGTGACCTTGTTGCTGGCGACAGTGGAGTTCTTGCAGTTTTCCAGATATACCCCGTGCGCTGGGTTGTCGCCGATGTCGTTGTTTTCTATTATGTTGTCGCGGGAATTGTAGGTTGAGACCGCTTGGCCGAAGTTGTGGTATAGCAAGTTTCCCTTGATAAGATTGCTGTCCGATTGGCGGAGCGCGATTGGCACATTGTTTTGTGTAAGGTTGTTTTGAGCGATGATATTAAAGTAAGAATCGTCTATTTTGATTCCATAGTTGCTCTCTCTGATTGAGTTCAGAGTAAAATTTCCATAAGAGCAGTTGTATACGCGGATTCCCGAATACCCCGCGTTCTGTATTGTAAACCCGCTAACAATTGTGTTGTTGGCGGTTACTTTGATCACGTCGCCGACTCCGGAGCCATCGATTACCGTTTTGTTCCAGCCTGCTCCAATCAAGTTTATCGACTTATTTACCACAACATGCTCATAGTGGGTTCCGTTGGGAACAAGTATGGTGTCTCCGGGATTTGCGGAATTGATGAGTTCCTGTATCGTAAAGGAGGCAGCTATCTCACTAGGGCTTTTTGCATTTGCGCAAGCAGGAATCAAGGCAAAAAAACATGAGAACACTAGTAAAGATAGAGCAATTCTTCTTGATTGTATTAGCAGCTTCAACTTGATTAATATTAATCTAGAGCTGTTTGTTGCCATTTTTTGCATCATCGAAGCCTATAGTAAACAATGGACTAATCAAGTTTAAACCTTGTGAAAAAAGGGTGGGAGATCGCGCTATCAGTCGAAACGAAGCAATCATGTACTCGTCCAATACCCTTATGCATCTACGGTTGAAGAGGGCTGAGAATACTGATGCAACAGCTCATTCCATAATGACAGTTTTCAAAGCTCAATTGTAGTGTCCAGCTAATTTTTAACCTGTAACTGCGGCTAGGCTTCAGAAATCTTTTTCAGCTGTTTATCATACATCTCCACGATTTCGACCGATGTTGTCGCGTCTTCTGCCGCTTTGTCAAGTCTATAGTTGCCTGTGAATCGTGGAAAGCGAATAGCTAAGCCGCTTCCTTTTCTAAGCACGTTCATCGCACAGGTGTGGATTGGGCTTAGTGTGATTTCAGCACCAAGAATCTCCAAGACCAAGGCTGGCTCAAACCAGACGTCTGCCTCAAGAGTTGACTGCACGCGGGCATGCTTATGTAGTAAGGCGTGTTTTTCTAGTGTTTCAGGAAGTTTTGCTAGATCAGCATCGGTGAAGCCTGTGCCGCATTTGGTTATTGTTTGGAAAACGTCTTCTTCAGTGTCATATGTGGCGAGAAGCAGCGCTCCGTAGGTTCCAGCACGTTTGCCTCTTCCCCGGAAAGCGCCAACAACCACTAGGTCCACTGTGTCTGTCATTTCGCTCTTGTAATCCCGCTTATACTTTATCCAAAGCCATCCTCGGGTTCCAGCCTGATAAACGGATTCTTCTGATACTGATTTGCAGACCAGTCCTTCGCAGCCGAATTCTATGGCTTCCAGAAAGAAGCGTTCCAACTCCTCTGGGCTGCTTGTGATTATCGATTCGGCTATTTTGACTTTTTCGTCTTGTTTTACTGCTTTTTCTAGCGCTTGTCTGCGCGTGAGGTAAGGTTTCAGGGTTAGGTCTTTGCCGTCGACGTACAGCGCATCGAACATGAAGAGCGATATAGGGTATTCTTCCATTGTTTTTTCGATTTCGTATTTGCGTTTTCGATGCATAAGTTCCTGAAAAGTCTTCATTTCACCGGTGTCTGCGTCGACTGCTACGACTTCTCCTTCCAGCACGGCTGTTTTGGCTTTAACTTGGCTTTTCAGAAGTTTTATAGCATCAGGGTACTGCATGGAGATGTCTTCTAGACGTCTAGAGAAAAGGGTGATTTCCTCGCCGTTCTTGTGAACTTGGATTCTTTCTCCGTCGTATTTGTACTCAGCTGCACATCTTCCTCCTAGCTTCTCCAGAATCTCTTCAGGCGATGAAAGTCTTTCCGCAAGCATAGGTCTTATGGGCTCGCCGATTGATACCTCGAATCTGCGGATTCCTTCTAAGCCGTTTTCTGCGATGACTTTGGCGACTCTGCCTAGGTCTGAGGATATGTTGTAGGCTCGTTCGACAAGCTCGCGGGCTTCTTTTCCGCCGCCGTAGGCAATAGCTAAAGCGTCGAGAACGGTCATGTCTGCTATTCCAAGCCGAAGGTTTCCGGTTACGGTTCTCATGACGTATTTAGCTTCTTTTGGTGACGCGTCTGTGAGAATGCCTGAGAGGTAGGCTGTTTTCTGGTCTATAGCGCCTGTGCCTGAAGCTTTTGCCATTTTGTCTAATGTTTCGTAGACTTTTTCCACAGTTAGTGGTTGCTGGAAGAATGTGGCTTGCTTCCTGCTAGCCATGAACTTCTGAGCTGCTTCACCGATGTCTCCAAGCTTCTTCACTTCTTCCGCGATCGCGGTTTCTTTTGCTCCAGATGCCCTTGCAAGTGCTTTTATTGCAAGTTTTTCAGCGATTCCTGTTTCGAAACCCATGAAATCGGGGTAGAGTTTGCCTTGAGTGAGGTAGACTACCTTGTCTATGATGTTTGTAGGCGTGTTCTTGAGAAGGTTAACTAGGAGGTCTGTCATTTCGAGCCGCTTGGTTGTGGACTCGATCTTCTCATATACGTCTGCGATAGTCGAGTATTTCACGAGTTTGCCTCGCAGATAAGGTGTGGCTGTGAGGATATTAAGAATTCCATCAGTAGGTTTCGAAGTGTACTATTTCCTCGATTGATCTTCTGCTTCGCGGTTTAGGAGTTTCAGCAGGATAGCCGACTGGGATTATGGCTACGGGTCTTATACCGTCTGGAATTTTCAGGGCTTCTCTTGCCTTGTCCTCTCTGAAAGCGCCAATCCAGCACGAACCAAGCCCAAGAGAGCAGGCGAGCAGATGAATGTTCTGTATGGCAGCGGAAGTGTCCTGTAAGCAGTATAATGTTTTTCCGCGGAGTCCATAGCCTTGGCTGGATCGATTTTCGTCAGCACACACGACGATGACTAGAGGCGCTTCTTCAATGAATTTTTGACCT
Source organism: Candidatus Bathyarchaeota archaeon (assembly GCA_029907545.1). GTDB lineage: Archaea > Thermoproteota > Bathyarchaeia > Bathyarchaeales > Bathycorpusculaceae > JAGTQT01. The sequence continues at coordinate 14,812 of JARYLR010000019.1, forward strand.
AGCGCTGCCTCGGTAAGCAGCTTCTTGGTTTCCTGGTTTCTGACGATTATGAACCCCCAAGGCTGTATGTTCCCTGCTGAGGGAGCCCATCTGGCTGCTTCAATAAGCTGCTCCACCATTTCGGCTGGGATGTCTTTTTTCGTGAATGCTCGGATGCTTCTTCTCTTTTTGATTACGTCCATGAGGTTCATGCAAGATCCTCTTGTGAAGTGTCTATAGTGCAAAAGCCTTAAGTCTTATCGTTATCCAATTCAGTTTGGATGATGAAGCAGAGAGTCATTAGAGCCAAGCGGTGATGTGACTCGACGGGCGAACTGACATACTGCAATGCAGAAGATTTATCAGTTAAGAATATGCATGAAGAAGAAACCAAATGAGTTATGCGCCTTTCACGTTTCAGAAGGAGAGAGATGCTGGTTGAGTGAGCTGATAAGATGGTTTCAGAGGCGAAGAGAAACGCTGGCGTTGAAGAACATTCAGAGGCATCTGTCAATAACCACCGAGATCGTTGATGACTTGGACAAGGCGGTTTCTGCAGCCTTGAAAGAGGAAGAAAAGGAAATGCAGAAAATTATCCAGCGAATCACGCTTGGCGAAAGAGAGGCAGACGCGCTACGAAGGAAGGTTATTGACGAAATCTCAAATGGGGAGCTTCCGCCAACGGACAGAGTTGACTTGATGGATCTAGTAAAGAGGGTTGACATGGTTGCTGACTGGAGCCGAGAGGCTACGCGCATATTGCGTGCGTTGCCTATGAAGCGTGTGCCTGAATCGATTAAGGAGGAGTTCAGCGAAATGAGCAGAAGCGTCAAGGAATGCGCAGCTTCTCTCCAGCAATGCGTTAACAAGATGATGACTAAGCCGGAAGAAGCCCTTCAAGCTGCTGACATGGTGGAGCGTGAAGAGGAGAAGATTGATGACGTACATGAAAAGGCAAGAATGCTTCTTGGAACAGAGAATCTAACCCAAGCCGGAGTAGCTATCCTAATAAGTGAGCTTTTCGAAGCCATAGAGATGATTGCAGACGCATGTGAAGACGCATGCGACCAGGTAAGGGTTATAATGGTAAGAAGATGATGTGACTGGCATGCCGGAGCTGAAAGTGGATATATCTGAGCTTAAGAAAGAGGGCGGAGAAGTAGTTAAGGAACTATCCGCGTTTATAGAGGAGAGAACGAAGGCTGAAGTAGAAACGGGATTGGATGAGATCTCTGTCAAGGGTGAAGGAAAGAACGTTTCAAAAGACTATCTTCGGGTGCTTCTCCGCAAGTTTCTGCACCAGACTGAGCTTAAGCCTTACTATAAGGTGCTGGGCGGTAAGGAAAACACTTGGAAGATTAAGGAAAAGAAGATTGAAGAGGAAGAAGAATAGCGCTTCTTTCGGCTTCTATCCTTCTTTAGCAACGATGAAGAGTATTCCAGTCATAACCATTGCTGCACCTGCGATAAATATTGGGAGAGGCATTTCCTGAAAGATTGCTATGCCTAGGACTGTGGCGCCTATTGGTTCAAGCAGCGCCAGAGTAGCTGTTTCAAAGGATTTTAGATTTGACAGCGAAGAGAAATAGAGTGTGTGTGATACTGCGGTCGGAAGCATTCCTAAGCCTACAAGCAACATCAGCATTTCTAGAGTGCTAGGCGGAGTTGGCGTTGTGGCGGTTACGGGGATGGCTATGGCGCCAACGAAGAGCGCGGTTAGCAGGTATATTGGAAACATTGTTGAGAGAATGTTCATTTGGTTTCTGGTTTTTCTGCCGTAGCTGAGGTAGAAGGCTTCAACGACTGCGGCTAGGACGGCTTCCATGTCTCCTTTCAGGGTAGAGGAAAAGTCTTCACTAGTGTTTGCTGATGTGTTTGCGGTTTCTCCATAGGCGATTATGAGCACTCCTAGGAGCGAGATTGCTAGGCCGATGATGGCGAAGCGGGATGGTTTGAGTTTGAAGAGGAAGCTGGAGACGAACATGGAGAAGATTGGTGCGGTGTTTACTAGGACTGTGGCGTTGAGGATTGTTGTGTCTTTTACGGCGGATGCAAAGAAAACGAAGTGTAGGGCTAGAAAAATGCTGAGGATCGTGAGGTCTTTGAGGTTTCCTTTCACGGTGTTGAGGTAGAGGGATCTTTTCAGGAGGAGGAGTGCTAGGGCTATGGCGAGTGCGGCGATTAGCAGTCTCCAGAAGGCGATTGAGTATGCGTCTAGCCCATGTAGGAGTTTTATGAAGATGGCCGCGGTGCCGAACAGTATGCCTGCTGCTAGTCCTTCTGCTAGCGCTAGTTTTCTTGTTCGGGCATGCATCTGCTGTCTCACGCATCTTCTGTGCTGTTTGGTTGTTCTGACATTTGCATAATGTTTGGAAGCTAGATATATGCTGATTAGGCTTTTATTTGCTGACTGTGATAGGTGGTGTTTTGTGGTGGAAGCGCCTTGGTGGATACTGAAGAGATTATGGATTTGGCTTTGAGGTTGTCGTCGCTGAAAGAGGTTCCCGCGGACAGCGCCATCTACGTGAAAGGCAGAAACATCAAGAAGGTTTTGTTCGGTATCGATGCTGGGGTTCCGGAGCTTTTGCTTGCGAAGCAGCATGGGTTTGACGCGGTTATTGCGCATCACCCTGCTGGCGGAGCGGCTGTTGTTGATTTTCATCAGGTTTTCAGAAGGCATGTTGAGCAGATGGTTGCGAACGGGGTTCCGCGTGCAGAGGCAGAGAAAGCTGTGAGTAGGAAGCTTGGCGACTTGGAGGTTGATGCGCATATGCGTAATTATTGTCACGCGGTGGATGTTGCAGAGTTTTTGGGGATGCCTTACATGAATATTCACACGCCTCTAGATGAGGTTGGAAGAAGAATCATGAGCGAGCAAATCAACAGCAAAGTCAAAAGCAACTCCACAGTGAGGGATGTGGTTTCCGCGTTGAGCGAGCTGGCGGAGTTCAAGAATGCTTTTACGAAGATCAAGATAAGAGTGGGAAAGCCTGAGAACCCTGCGGGAAGGGTTGTGGTTTCGCATGCTGCGGGAACGAATGGTGGCTACGAGATTGCGAGAACCTACTTTAGGCATGGCGTGGGAACGGTTGTCTACATTCATGTTGGCGCTGGCGACGTGGAGAAGCTTAGGGCTGAGGGCGTGGGGAACCTTGTTGTTACAGGGCATGTGACAAGTGATTCGGTGGGCATAAACCCTTTTGTCCGTGAGCTTGAGAAGAATGGCTTGACTGTCGTAACGATTGGAGTTGTTCGGGATTAGGCAAAAGAAGATTTGCTATAGTTTTATCCGACAAGCAGTGATAAGCGTGCTCTGTTGCGCGAGAAGAGAATTTAACCCCCTTATATATAGGGCTTCGATGTTGTTCCGGCATGTTTCATAGACAATACGAACCTACTCCTATAGGTTTTTGCAATGAGTTTTCTTTTAGGTTTCGAATAGGTTGCGAGTTCTGTTGTCTAGGTTACTGATAGAAAGACTTGGAAGGCCCATCAGAGAAAGCTACGCTCCACATTGCGTGTAGATTGTGCTTGAGGCTACCATTCTTTTCCATAGTTTATCTTTCTAGGGTTATTTTGCTTTCTCCCGCCTCCTTCTCCAGCCGGATCACGTGTTCAGCCTTCTCCGCAAAAGCCTCACTATGCGTCACCGCAATAATCTGCTCAATAGCTTTAAACCGCGAAATAGCCTCCGCTAAACGGTCTACGGAGCCGTCTTCACGCCCCAAGCTCTCGGTCGGCTCATCAAGCAACAGCACACCCAACCCATGCCCCGTCCGATACTGCATAATCAGCTGACCTAAGCCTAGGCGGTAGGCAAACGCAAGCAATGTCCGCTCCCCGCCCGAGAGAAAGGAAACGTCTCGCTCAACACCGCTCTCGCTTTTAACGTAAGGCGTATAATCCTCGTCAACAACCACGTTCAGAAGCTGTCCTCCTTCGCCTACGAGAGTGTCAAGAACCTGTTGAACAAAGCTTCGAAGCATCTTCACAAACTCGCTCCGCAGCTTCGGCTGAATACTCCGAAAAGCCTCACGCAACCCGCCTATGACCTCTGCCGCCTTCGCAAGTTTATTCACGCGATCAATCTTAACCTGAGCTTGGTCGATTCTTTCTTTCAACTCGTCCAAGCGTCTAGCCAGCTCACGTTTCCGGCTCTCCAAAGTTCTAAGCTCAGCCTCCAGCATGGAACACCGCTGAAAAGCCTGCCTAGCTAAAGCCCGAGAAGCCTCAAGCGCAGACAAGTCAAACCTGCCGATTTCCAAACGGACACTTTCAAGCTGCAAGCGCAGACCACGTTCAAGCTCCTGCTTCTTCCCAAACTCCGCTAAAAGATCATTAAGCTCCGCAGAAACCTCAGCCACACGAGCCCGAATATCCTCTATCCTAGGAGCAAGAGCCTGCATATTAGAAAAGGCGGCGCTCGCCTTGTTCCGAGCCTGCTGCAGCTTCGCGATTTCAACCTCAAGCTGCCCTATCAACTCCTCTCGTTTAGCGTTCTCTTCGCCGACACGCTTAACCAAGCCTGTCCTATACTCCTCGGTTAGAACCTGCAAGCACAGCGGACACCGATTCTCGCTTTCAGACGACAGAGAAGCAATCCTCTTCGCATCAGCATGCATACTCCTCGAATGCGCCTCCTGCTCACCTTTCAGGCTGGAAATCTTATTTTCCAATTCTGCCAAACGCTTCTTTATGCCCTCCGCGGAGCTGTCGGCCTGCTGGAACCCAGCCTCTTCAAGCTCAGCTTTATAGTGAGCCATCTGAGCTTCCGCGCCGCTTAGTCTCCGCTTTAGATTGTCTAGGTCTATTTGTTTTCCCTGAATCTGCTCAGCCAACAGGGACAAGGCTTCTCCCGTGGTTGACAGGTTAGCAACAATTCTAGTTTCCTTCCGCCTAAGCTCCTCATTCAAAACCCTAGTTTCCTCAAGCCTCTTCAGCTTCTGATCAGCCTCTTCCACAGCCTTCTTCGCTGAGACAAGATCTCTGCCTGCCTGCTCAAGCTGAATCTCGACAAGCGAAAACTCCTGCACGGTTCGGTTATGTTCCTCGCCTAGCCTCTCCATCCCCGCAACATCAGGGTCACGCTCGTAAGCTCTCTTCTCAGCCTCATAGTCCCGCTGATACATGGCAAGGCTGCTCCATGCCGCTTCATAGTCTGATAAGCCGAACAGCTCGTCCAGCCGCTTTTGCCTCTCCCTCGGCTGCGCATTCAGCAGCTCTTTCAAGTACTCCTGCCGCACCCAGACAATTTCCTGAAAGAGCTTCTTATCCAAGCCTGTGATGGATCGGATTTGCTCTGAAACTGCTTCGCTTTTGACACTGGCAACGACTTCATCTCCCTCGAAAAGCTTTAACTCATCAAAATCCTGACTTATCCCTTTTCCACGCCGCTTCAACCCGCGGACAATCCTGTAGCTCTTGTCGTTCTGAACAAACTGAACCATAACACTGCCGGAGTCTGCACCTTCACGAAGCAGATACTCGTAGCTTCTGCCAAGCGGGTCTCCGAACAAGGCGAAATCTATCGAATACAGTATGCTGGATTTTCCGCAGCCCAAACCTCCGACAAGACAGTTGAAGCCTCGAGCAAAGGGCACAGTTGACTTCACGTGCGAGCGAATGTTCTCCAGCTTGACGAGTTCGATTTTCATTGCAGAAACTCCTCAAGCGCATGCATCACTTTTTCTTCCTGCTTCTTGGACAAAGGCTCAACAAGATTAACCGCAAGCTGAGCAATCTTGGCGGCCTCTTCGCTGCCATACCGCTCGGAGAAAATGCTTAGAAAATATTCGAAGGCCTTCGTTTTCAAATCCTTAAACTCGCTTTCGAATATCGATCGAACCACCTCCTCGGAGACCTCGCTTTCACGCAGCAAGACAACAGGATGCACGAGCAACGCCTTCTCAGCAGCCGTTCTAATTTTGACTAAGTCGACCTCGGAGCGGCTTGCCTCAGGAGGCAGAACCCCCTTCAACACAGGGATAAGAACCGCTCCGCTCTCGTCAGCGTCTTTCACAAGCTGAACCGCCTGTTCAGTGATCTTGGACGCGATCACACCTGAGAAATCACGTTCTAGAATGATAAATTTTCTTGAGGACTCGAGCTCGACAAAATTCAAGTGTGCTGCGCCGTTTTCGTCTACCTGCACGTGATAGAAGCCTTTCCTATTCCTCGCCTCCTCGTAGTCTACTGTTTCTACGCATCCGCTGTAAACCAGCAGTCCGTCCTTGAACTTGCCTTCAGACGCTTCGTGAATGTGCCCTCCAGCATAGTACTGAAAGCCCTCCGGCATTATTTCTGGGGAAGCCTCAGCCTCAATGTAAGGCGGCTTAACGCTTGGAAGATCTAAAGCCATGTGGAAAACAAGTATGTTGAAGAGGGCTGGCTCTGGCGAGGGCTTATTCTGCTCCATGAATGCCGGCAGTAGCTCTTCGGTTCTGCGTCTCGTCCTAAAGTTCGGCACGCCGTACACGTAGCAGCAGCCTTGCTTCCGCCAGCAGGCGCCCTCATGTCTGGGCAGGTGATAAATCAAGCCAGCACTGTCTAGAGGACTCATAATGGAGCCTGTGACGACATTGGGAGCCGAGTCATGCGAGCCGTCAACCGTCAGAACGCGAATTCCGGCTTCACGAAGACGATTAAAATTTCTCACGGCATTCTCCAAAGTGATGTTGGACGGACGCGCGCTGTGAAAAAGGTCTCCCGCGATGATCATGAAATCAGGTTTTAGCTCAATTGTCTTGTCAACCACTTCTTTAAACGCGAGGTCAAAGTCTCTTCGTCTGGCTTCTAGGCCATACTGCGCGAAGCCCATGTGCAGATCTGAAGCGTGAACAAAGCTGAAAGCCTTCACATCCCATCCTCCCTAAGCACGGATCACTATTGAGCAAGATAATGGTGACTGCAAGAGCCTTAAGTATTTACTGCTCCGACTCTGCGCCTAGAAGAGAAACGTATAAACGGTTAGGTTGAAACTAGGATAGACGTTGCCGGAAATGAAATGCCAAAAATGCCAGACCGAAGTCATACTGCCTTTCCAATGTCCATACTGCAAAGGCTATTTTTGCCCTATCCACCGATTGCCTGAGAACCATGAATGCCCACGAATAGAGTTAGCCTCTCAGCCTAGAGATTACGCGCCGTCGTCTTTCACCAGTCAGAAGGAAGACTCATACGAATACACAGTCACATACACGCCTCAAACAGCAAAAGGAAAACTGAGATTCAGCGCCAAAGAAATGCAGCATCTAGCCATAGCGACCCCGCTGGTCGTAGGCGTTGGACTGTCCTTAGTAGGATTCATAATCGACGACTACGCTCTTTTGGCTTTGTTCACCCTTATTTTCGCAGCTTCCTTCTTCACCCACGAAATGGCTCACAAGATTGCAGCTCAAAGAAGAGGTCTATGGGTAGAATTCAGACTCACAGTGATGGGCGCTCTGCTAACGCTGATGTCGATTGTTTCGCCGTTCTTTAAGATAATCTCGCCGGGAGCCGTGATGATAGCTGGCTACTCAGACAGAGAAACCATAGGAAGAATCTCGATTGCTGGGCCGCTTACGAATATTTGCTTGTCCTTAGCCTTCTTTGCAGCCTATCTTGTGCCCACTCAGTTCAGCGGTGTGTTCTTGCTTGGGACAATATTCAACGCTTGGATCGCGCTCTTCAACCTTATCCCAATAGGGATCCTTGATGGACTCAAAGTGTTCTCATGGGACAAGAGGATATGGGCAGCAGCGTTCACGTTAAGCCTAGTTCTCACCGTTCATTCATACTTGTTCACGTAAAATCAAGCGCCTACCGCTTAAGAAACAGGCAAGCAAAAGGACGCATTCTACTCTGGTTAGAGAAGCTCTATAGTCACATGCACTTCTTCGGGAACCCGAATCCTCATGACACGCCGCATAACCCGCTCATCAGCATCAATATCGATGAGACGCTTATGAATACGCATCTCCCACCTATCCCACGTCGCAGTTCCTTCACCGCACGGAGACTTCAAAACAGGAACCTTCAACCTCTTGGTAGGCAAAGGCTTCGGGCCAACTATCTTGGCTCCAGTTTTCTGGGCGATGGATCTAAGCTCTTCACATACCTCTTCCAGCTTCGAATAGTCCGTGCTTGTAAGGCGAACTCGCGCTTTTCTCACCATCGCCAATCATTCCTGTATTCTGCGCAACACCTTTATTTGATGTTAACCCTTTAGACATTAACCCGCAAATAAAAACCTATCGAAGCAGAAAACGAAAGCGCAAGCTGGAACACTCATGAAAAAACCGAAAGAACAAGGAATATTGATGGACTTGGATGGAACGCTCGTGGATTCGAAAGAGGCGTACATGGAAGCCGCTGAAACCGCCTTCAGAACCCTGAAACAGGAAACCTACAGTCCAGAAATAGCGATTGAAATTCCAAAAAGGCTTGAGCAGGGATTGCCACTTGACGGACTGCTGGAAAAGGCGGATGTGCAGCGCTTTCTGAGGATATACCGTGACGCCTATCTACATGCTACTGCCACCAAGACAAAGCCGATCCCGAACGTAGCAGATACGCTTAGGAAACTGGCGCGAAAAGCGAAACTGGCGCTCATCACCATGCGCTATGTCCCTAGAGAAAAGGTTGTTGCAGAGCTGAAAAGCTTTGGCATCGCCGATTGCTTTACATATGTCATAACCGCGTTGGATACTCATCGTCCTAAGCCTTCTCCGGAAGCCTTGATCCAGTGTGCAGCTACGCTGGAGGTGGATGGGCGCGACTGCGTTGTTGTAGGGGACTCTGTTGCGGACATAAGAGCTGGGAAAGCGGTTGGCGCCAAGACTGTTGCGGTTTTGTCGGGGATTTTTTCCCGAAGCGAGCTGGAAAGGGAGAAACCTGACTTAATTCTGGAAAACGTCAATGAGCTGCCGGATTTTCTGGATTCGCTTACAAAATAGGCTTTACAATATTTCTAGAACTGAAATATAGCTGGAAATTACTGAAGAGAGTTCTAGAGGCATCCACGAATAAAGCTTATTAAAAGCTCAAACGCTAATTTAGGTTGGAGAAGGCTTCGAGGCGGGAGTGCCCAGATGAACTTCGTTGAACTGCTGTTGTCAGAAAAGCTGAAAGACAGAGAGCCCATGCTCGAAGTCTTAGGCTCAGACCGCAAGGTACTCCAAATCGCCTGCCAAGACTTGATAAACTACTTGAAGGTTCACTGGGATCTCGTTGGAAAAGAGGCAAGTGAATGCGAACTCGTAGAGAGACTGGAAAAGTTCTATAATGAAAACCCCAGCGAACTCTCAGAGTTTCTCAGCATTTGGACTGGAATCTGGTTCGAAAAATGGATAGAACGCGTAAAACTGCTCATAGGCAATGAAAACTCGAAAAGATGGAACAAAGTTACAAAGATTCTCAACGACGCGGAACCTCTCTGGAAGGATCTTGCAAACCGCCAAGAAATGGAAGAGATTGTAACCTCAACGCTTATCAGAAACGGCGAGATCTGCGGCACGTCAATCCTTGCAGAGAACCTTTTAAAGATGGAGTTAGGCGAAGAGAAGAAGGAATATGCCAACGAAAGCGAACAAATCGTAAACGTCATCAATAATGCTTTGAGAAAGGCGAAAGAACTTGCTCAGAGCAAGGGACCATTAATCTTCGTCAAAATAGATAAGGGCTACTACCAATCCCACTAAGCCTAGACCTCAGCGGATTCTTTCTCTTTGCAGGTTCTTCGTCTGCCAAGAGTATTTCCTGATCTCAGCTGATTCTCCATAGCCGCATGCTGCACACCGCTTCTTCCGCACATGGTAGGCTCGCCTTCCACAACGCCTGCAACGTATATGAACGGTTTTACCTGCGCGTTTTCCAAAAGACGGTGTTCCCTTTCCCAAGGATTTCACCTCGGAGGAGGCGAGATCAGAACAACATTGTCTCCGCGGACGATGATTGTTCCCAGCTTCTTCGTGTTTTCAGCTGCCGTGGTGTCGTCAGTTTCTTCAAGAACGAGGTTAAGATGTTGGTCGAAGCCCTTCAGTCTTCCTCGAAGGCTTTTTCCACCTTTCAGTCGGACGAGCACTATTTTCCCTAGGTTCTGCTCGAGTATTTCAGTGGTCATTTCGCTCATGTGGAATCACGAACTATACGTTTTATGCCCTTTCATACTTAAACTTAAGCATTTAAACCTATCTAGATCAAACAGCCACTCACAATCAATCAACGAGTGCTGCGTTCGTAAAACACGCGGCAACAGCAATGCTTAGAAACCTTAACGCCCTATAAACTCCGAAAAAAGAGGCGGAAGAGTAGCAGCCAAATGCCAGCAACATACACCAGAGCCTACGTAAGAGAAAAAGAGGCAAAAAACATTCTAACACAAGCCTCAGAAAAACTCAAGCTAGACGTGGAAAAGCTCATGGGGACAAAGGCGAAAATCGAACGTGTCAACACGGAGTTTGCCGAACTCTTCCTTATCA
>JARYLR010000001.1 GCA_029907545.1 Candidatus Bathyarchaeota archaeon
AAAATGAGAAAAGTATTAATCATAGCTCACCTGTACCATGCATCCCCAAGAGTCCCCGGCCTGACCAAATATCTTCCAGAGTTCGGCTGGGAGCCAGTTATCTTGACAACACCGCTCGGCGAAAATCCTGAAGCCCATTTTGGACCCCCGAATGATTTCAAGAAAACCACGCGGGTTGTGGAAACATTTGGGTACAGTTCACCTTACGGAAAGCGTCATGCGGCAAGCGGGAAGCAGGGGAAGGTTTTTTCTCTGCTGAGGTTTTTCTATCGATATTATCGGGAGATAGCGCAGTACCCTGATGCGGAGAAAGGGTGGAAACCGTTTGCTCTCAGTGCAGGAAGTCGGTTGCTACAGGACGAGAAAATAGATGCGATTATAAGTAGTTCTTCGCCAGTAACCAGCCATCTTATCGCGTCTGAGCTTAAAAAAAGACATGAAACGCCTTGGATTGCTGATTTTCGCGATCTATGGACGCAGAATCATAGTTACCCTTACAGTTTCGCAAGAAAAGTGTTAGAAACCAGACTGGAACTAAAAACCATGGCAAATGCGGATGCAATGATCACCGTTTCCGAAGACTGGGCAAGAAAGCTAGCAACACTGCACCAAAAGAAGGTAAAAACAATCTATAATGGCTTTGACCCCGAAATGCTGAACACTGGAAAAACACCTTTAACACCTAATTTTTCAGTAACCTACACTGGACAAATCTATCGGAAACAAGATCCCTCAAAGTTCCTCGTAGCTTTAAAGGAGCTGATTGATCAAGGAAGGATCCCCAGAAGCAGGATTGAGGTCAGATTTTATGGACCACATAACGAGCAGCTAGCAAGCTGCACTGAAAAACTTGGCTTGTCAGATATAGTCAAGCAGCACGGCGTAATCTCAAGACAAGTTTCTCTGGAGAAGCAGAGAGAATCACAGCTTTTGCTTCTGCTTAACTGGGAGGATGCCAAGGAAAAAGGTGTGCACACTGGTAAAATATTCGAGTACTTGGCATCTCAAAGACCTATTTTCGCTACAGGCGGTTTTGGCGATGATGCTGTGAGCAGATTGCTGATCGAAACAGATTCTGGCATCTACTGTTCAGATAAAAATACAATTAAGAAAGTCTTAGCTACTTTCTATGAAGAATACGAGAAAAAAGGCAGCGTGCCGTACAAAGAAAACGTGCCGAAAATTAGCAGATATAGTTACCGAGAAATGGCAAAAAGATTTGCCGAAATTCTCAAGAAAGTGGCTAAAGACTAAGAGTAACCTTATAATGGCGAAATAGTTAATCTGTGAACCTAACAGAGGCGCATATCCAAATTGAATGTTTGCGTTTTAGGTCTTGGCGAGGTAGGATTGCCTTCGGCGAGATATATTCTTGAGAAAAATATGAAGGTTTTCGGCTACGACATAAATGAGGACGCAGTTGGAAGAGCCAAAAAACTTGGAATAGAAGCTACAACGGATTGGCGGAAAATACCTTTTTCGCAGGTTTACATCATATGTGTTTATGCAGGTCTCAAAAATGACAGCCCAGATTTTTCGTCTATCTATGAGGTGTGCAGAAAAATCGTTGAGAAAAAACGCGAGACTTCCACTTCCGAAAAATGCTTAATCTCCATAGAAAGCAAGATCATTCCAGGTTTGTGCAGAAAGCTCTATGAAGAGATTTTTAAAAGACACGTGTACTTAGTTCACGTTCCTCATCGTTTCTGGGGTGGAGACCCTGTTAGGCATGGAGTTAGACAAAGCAGAGTAATCGGCGCCGTAGATGACGCCAGTTTGAGAAAAGGCTGGGCTTTCTACAATGATCTGCTGCGAATACCCTTACACAAGGTTTCCTCAATAGAGGTTGCCGAGATGTCTAAGATCTCCGAACAAGCCTTCCGATACATTCAGATAGCCTTTGCTGAAGAACTTAAAATGGTATGCAACGAGCTTGGCATGAATTTTGATGAGTTACGCATCGCGTGCAACACAAAATGGAATATAGAGATCCCTGAAGCACGAGACGGAATTGGAGGTCACTGTCTGCCAAAGGACTCTAGATATTTCACATCCCTAACAGGTTTAGCAAGACTTGTGCAAAGCGCGATGCAGGTTTATGATGCCTATAAGAAGATGATTCGCAAGTTGAAGTAATTGCCATTGTGAAGAACATTGACGAAAAACGAAATCAAGTTACAGTATTCGGGTTTCGTGATTTTCGCCGCAAGACTGGTAAGCGTAGTTACAGGTTTTGCCTTCCAGCTGATGATTGCCCGGCAGACCTTGGGATTGGGACTGAGAACTGAGTATGATACGTGGTTTAACATAAATGATGTAACTGCGTACTTCACGTTGCTGGCTGGCATAATTCCCTTTTGGTCTATGCGGTTCATGGCGAGAGGCGAAGAGGGGGCCGCAAAAACCGGAATAGCTGCTAACTTGGTGATTTCTCTTATAGCTACGCTTGTTTATGTTCCACTCGTCCCTTTAATCACAATGTTGCTTAGGATTGGCGAGAGATATGTCATTTTGTACTATATTGTTGCCGTGCAGATCGTGGAAATCTATACAATCAATGCCTTTGAATCATGCCTGCGGGTAAAAAAGGCTCATGTTCTCGGTTTCGGCTTGATAATCGCGGAAGCCTGCAAGATCGTTGTAGGCTACATATTTATTATAGAGTTTAAGCAGCCACTTCAAGGGGCACTTATAAGCCTAATTTTCGCAATGGCGCTACAAGCACTGTACTACTTGACATTGCTCAGAGAAGAGCTACTTGACAAGATTAAATGGAGCTACGCGAGAGAGTGGCTGAAAGGGTCGGTGCTGAACATTTACCAGTTCGCTGGGGGGCAGGTGGCAGCCTTCATATTAATAATGTTATTCAGTCAAGGCGGAGAAGGCGGAAGAAGCAACTACGGCGTATCTTCACTCATTGCTAACGTGATCACATATTCAGCTTTCCTAGCCTTTGCTTTAACTCCTAAACTGCTTGCCGAGCGCAAACCAGAAGACATTACAACCTCGTTAAGGACGGTGCTCATGTTTGCGGTTCCCATGACGACTGGTGTGATAGCGCTGTCTTATTCTTACTTGACGATTATGGGAACAGGCTATGAAGGCACGGTGGGTTACGAGCAAAACGTGCCAATACTGATTGTTTTGGCTCTTGACGCCTTAGTGGTGACGATAGGAACACTCTTCGGATATGTTCTTTTTGGAGCGGAGACTGTGGACGAGAAAGCAAAAATATCGTTCAGAGAGTTGCTTAAGAGCCGCCTCTTTATTGCTTTCTCGTTGCCATACATTCACTTCATGATAACTATACCATCAACGTACTACGTCCTAACAAGCTTGGCCGGAGAACAACCGTTACAAGCTGCTTTCTATACTAGTATAATTAACGCGTCCGCAAGGTTGGTAACATTTGCTATACAGCTCTCCATCGTGCGCAAAATGATTAAAGTTGAGATTCCGTGGAACAGCATTGCAAAATACGTTTTAGCTTCTTTAGTGATGGGAACAATCTTGTACATTCTTCCGCGCCCAACCAAGATCATACCAACCGTAGGCATGACTGCTCTCGGCGGAATTATTTACTTTGCCATTTTGGCTGCTGCTGATGCAGAGGCAAGATATCTAATAGCAACTGTACTGAGGAAAGTGAAAAAGCCGTTTGGAGATTAGTTGCTACTATTCCAAAGCTCTAAGAACAGCGCCTTGAGCGCTTTTGTGAAAGCATCATAGTTTGTCCAAAGAGCGGCGACGCGTTTCTTACCATTATTCTTCCTAATCAGCAGAAGCAGCTGCTCATTGTCTGTAAGTATGAAGGTTGGCAGTCCATCTACTGTTGATGCGGAGTATTTGGCTTTTTTCAGTTTTGTCTTTTCCAAGAAGAAGCAGCTTTTAGGTGAATAGTTCGCCAGTAACTGAATGTTTATGCCGCTTCGCGATGCTGTTTCAAGTTTGTCTAGGAGACCAGCGTGGTAGAATCCTGCTATGTCTTGTTCGGAGAAGAATACAAACATTTCTTTCGCCGTGGTGGTTACGATTTCGTCTGCTTTGAGGTTGATTTGTTCTTCGCCTTCGAGGATCTGGAATACTTCTTTTCTTTCTTGTTCGATTTCGGTTTTTGGGAGTGAAAGCCAAAGGCTGCAAAGGTTGCTTTTTCTTTTTTCAAGCAGGTTTATTTTCATTTTTTTAGTTTCTATGAGCACGTCTAAAGCTTTTTCAAACGGGGTAGCAATAAATTTTAGAGGTTTTTCGAAAACCGAAGAGGTTAAGCCTTTCTTTTCAAGGTCCCGCAGTATTCGGTAGGTTTCAGTTCTATGAAGTGCTAGCGCTTCGGAGATTTCGCTTGCTTTGTGTTCGCCTGTTCTTGCTATGTATAGGTAGACTCTAACTTCGTTTTTTGACAGCCCGAGTCTGTGCAATGCTTTTTCTATGGTTTCCAGGGATTTGTTTGGTCCCTTGTCGGTGCGTACAAATTTCCATAGACCGGAATTTTCATCGTAGAGTTTGACTATGGTTTCTGGTTTTTCTATTGATAATTCCATTTTTGTTCCCTTGTTGCCTTGCTCCTTGTTCGGTTTCTGAGACAGAATCCGATTGACTTTGGGTATATTTTATACTTCTGAATTCGTAAGATAGGTTACAAATATGTATCCACGATCCAGATTACCAATATATGATCTTGCATGACCATAAAGCAGAAGCCTTGTCTGTTTGAGGTTTTACAAGCTCGTGGTTAGGACATTTCTGCCTGTAACGTGTGTTTTTGCTGTTTCTAATGCGACCAGCTACAGATGGAAACCAACCAATTAAAGGAACAGATCGTGAGTCCAAAGATTAACATTTGTATTCAAACGCTGTATGAAGCCGTAAGATCGAAGGTTAATGTTTTTTACAGCTAATCACCATGCGCACTATCTGCTGTAGCCATCTTGTGTGTGAAAGCCTGCAACATACTAACCCTATTATTCGTTGCACCCTGACAGTCTTCACAAGGGCCTGATTATCGAAGAATCTGAGGAAACCTTATGGAGACAACAGAAAACACGACCCAGACAAACGAGCCACCAGCATTTCAGTTTTCCGCAACGCTTTCAGAGGAAACTGAAAGCGAAGAAAAGCTTCAAGACCTCTTGACCATTCTTAACCAAGAGACCCAGCAATTAAGCGAGTACATAACAGAAGAAAACGTGCTTGCCAAAGAAGTGTGCCGCCTGCTGAAGCATGTTCTGAAAGAAATGCAAGTCAGCCTCAACATACCGGCACACAGTCTAAATGGGAAAGACAAGGTTGTCAAAAAAGCAGTGCTAGACGAAGAAGGATGTCTGACGCTGATCTATGAAAATAATGAAAAAACTACGGCAACCCTAGCGGAATATCCACCGCACATCGTAATGGCTGTTCTGCGAAACGTGGTTCCAGAACTTGCTAAAGCCGTAAACGCGTACAAGAAGAGGCTGAATGTGCGGACAAAGTTTTTGGAAAATGTCAAAAAAGAGCTGAAAAGCCTAGTGAAAGCCATCAGCGCGAACACTGAGCAAGAACGCTATAGTGAAGAAGAATTAAAAAAGTAGTGGTGTTAGAAATGGATGGATGTTTAACCGAAATTAGAACTTTTTACTCTCTGAAAGAGCTACGCGAGACCACAGAGGCGGAAATCACCCAGAACAAAATGCTTCTGGAAGATTATAGCCAGTGGCTTGGAAGCCTTCTAAGAAAACCGGAATCATCGAAAGACATGGAGTGGACAAAGAAAGCAGCAGAACTGCAGAAGCTGTTTAAAACAGGAGGCAAAACAGCTAAAAAAGAAAACAAGAAAGCCAACACCCCAACAGAGTGGGTGCAATTCAGAGACATCATGCTGTGCGCAGACAACATAGGAGAAGCAGAAATACTTTTCGAAGCAATAGAAGAACTGAAAAGCAAGATCGATAAACTTGAAAAAGCCAGAAACTCCGTCGCCGATCTAGAAAAACACGGTCTTGGAAAGGATCTGCTCTACATCGTCTACATGCACGACGGCGTGCCAGAGAGAATATACTTAAAGCCTAAAAACGTGGATGTTGCCAGCAAATTCGAGTTTGCTGCAGATTTCTCAGTTCTTAAGCAAGCTGAGCCCTAAAAAAGCGGGAATAATGCCTCTCTCGCTCAGGACAGCAGCTCAGTCAGCAAGCTTCGTAACTCTTCTTTGCCTTTCAGCTTTCTGAAAATGGCTTTGCCCGTTGCATAGACACGAAAAGATGCGTTTCTGAAAGTTAGCTCGAAAATCATGGCTGACACCGTTTTTTCTTTTTTCGCTTTTTCAAGAATTTTCTTAATTGCCTCGTCTTTTTTATCGTATTTGAATATGACTATGAGATCTTTTTCTTCACCGCACGCCTCGTCGATTCTGGCAACATAGTTATCGACTACGCTCATTAGACCTGTTCGATCTCCTGAAGAACCATAATAAGGCGATCAATCTCTGCTTTTGTGTTGTAAATGTAAAAGCTTGCTCTCGCAGAGGATTTCAGCCCTAGCAACTGATGTAACGGCTGAGCACAATGGAAACCGCTTCGAAGCATAATACCATAACTATCAAGCAGCAAAGCCACGTCATGAGAACTCATTCCTTCAATATTGAAGGGTATTATGCCGCATTTTTCTTTCGGATTTTTCGGTCCGAGAACCGTGATTTTTTCGCATTCCTTCAATCGACCCATGGCATAATCTGTCAATGCTTTCTCGTGATTAGCTACGTTGCCCATGCCGATGTTTTTCAGATAGCGCACAGCCTCCATTAAGCCTATACCACCGCAACTGTTAGGCGTGCCAGCCTCAAACTTCCAAGGCAATTCATTCCAAGAAATGGAACAGCGATCTCGGCTATGGTCGTATGAAACTTCACGGATCATCTCACCGCCGCCATGGAAGGGTTCCATCGCTTCAAGAAGTTCGCGCTTTCCATAGAGTACACCGATTCCTGTCGGCGCCAGCATCTTATGCCCTGAAAACGCAAAAAAATCCACATCCAAGCCTTTGACATCCACGGGCATGTGCGGGACAGATTGAGCGCCATCAACAAGCACCAAAGCATCGAACTCGTGAGCTAACTTGGCGATTTTTTTAATATCGTTGACAACGCCGGTAACATTGGATACGTGGGATACGCATACCAGTTTTGTTTTTTTGGAGATCATGTCTTCGAGAGACGGGTAGTCTAAGGTTCCATCTTCTTGAATTCTAGCATACTTAACTCTAAAACCGCGAATTTTGGACAAATTCTCCCAAGGAACAATATTGCTGTGATGTTCCATCAAAGTGGCGAGAACTTCATCTTCCTTTCGCAGCTTGCGAAGACCCCAAGTGTAGGCAACAAGGTTTATCGCCTCTGTGGTTCCCCGCACAAAAATCGTTTCTTCCATTCCTTTTGCGTTTATGAACGAGGCAACCTCTTCGTGTGCTTTCTCGTAAAGTTCCGATGCCTCTCGTGAAAGCGTGTAAACAGCACGGTGAATGTTCGCATTATGTTGTTCATAGAAATCTACCGCTGCGTTGATAACTTGTTTTGGCTTCTGAGATGTTGCCGCATTATCAAAATAGATCAAGGGATGCCCGTTGATTTTACGCTTTAATATTGGAAAATCTTCTCGAATTTTATCTACATCTAGCATTGTCCTTCTCCTTCTGCTCCAGCCTTCATTCTTTTTAGCAAAAGTTTTCCCAGTTCTTCTTCCTCCAAGGCTTGCTTTTCCTCAAAACTTGGTTCACTCTGCACCCAAGAAGGCGAGAGACCCTTTTGCTTAAGATATTTCCTAATAGCTCGTTTCAAAGCTCCAACCGCAAGGATTCCGCAGTGAAACTTTACACTTGGAAGCCCGCCTACCGCCTCTGTCACCTTTTTCCATGAAATTCCCCAGGCCTCTTCAAGCGTAAGCCCCTTAACCATTTCGGTAACGATGCTTGAGGTTGCTATGTTAGCGGCGCAACCGTAGCTTTCAAAAGAAGCCTTCTCAATCACGTGACGATCACTGATTTTTAGATAAAAGGTGATCATGTCACCGCATGAAGGATTACCTGCAACCGCTGAGACAGAGGCATCCTCCATTTTTCCTAGGTTTTTCGGGTTTTTAAACAGCTCAAGTATTTTAGGATTGTATGGCAGTGGTATTCTTGACATGCTATTCCACCTTTGTTGAACCCACGATCCCTCTTATTCTTTCTACCGCCTTAGGAACTACTTCTAGCGCGTAGTTTATGTCTTCTTCTGTGTGGTAACGCGTGACCTTCATTAGGATGCTTCCGTGAGCCTCCTCATGTTTTCTACCGATCGCCACCAGCACATGACTCGGCTGAAGGAGTCTACGCGTACAGGCGCTTCCACTTGAGACATACACGCCGCTTAGGCTTAGTTCGATTGTTAACGCTTCCCCCTCGCACTGCATGAAGCTCAGGTTTACGTTATCAGCCACTCTTCGCTCGCCTCTAGGCCCATTCAACCTGACGCGCGGAACCCGCTGGGTTACGCCATCAATAAGTTTGTCTCGCATTCTCCGCATGCGATTAAGATTCTGCTCGAAATTTTCAAAAGCCAATTCAGAAGCACTTGCAAAGCCGGCGATCAAAGGCGTATTCTCAACTCCCGGCCAGAGCTTCTGTGTTCCAACCTGCCCTTCCAGAATTCTTTCCACGCTAACTCCTTCCTTCACGTATAGGGCGCCTATTCCTCTTGGACCTTGAATTTTGTAGCTGCTCACGGTTGCTAGATCTACATTCAGGTCCTGAACGTTAAGTGGTGTCCTGCCGAAGGCGTCTGAGGCGTCTGTATGAAAGATCGTTTCAGGATTCTTGTCCTTGACTATTTCCAAGGCTTCTTTAATAGGTTCTATTGTTCCAATTTCGTTGTTGACGCTCGAAAAGCTTGCGAGAACAGTGCTTTTGTCAACGACTTCTTTAAGATGTTCAAGATTTAAAAAGCCTTCACCGTCTACAGGGATCTTGATAAGGGTGAATCCGTTTCTCTGAATCATCTCTGCAACATGCAGCACACTTAGAGGCTCGATTTCTGAAATGACGATTGTTTTCCCCTTGCTTTTCATTATGGAAATGGTGCCAAGTAAAGCCAAATTGTTGGCCTCAGTCTCGCCGGGAACAAAATTTACTTCCTCGACTGCACCACATCCTAGACATCCCGCGATTTTATGTGCTGACTCCATTATGGTTTCGAAGGCTTCCCAGCCGGGTTTGTGAGTGAGTGTGGGATTGCCATACCCCTTCTCTGCATAGTAAGGAAGCATGGCTTCTATGACTTCGGGGGGAACTATGCTGGAGTTTTCGTGATCTAGGTATACTTCGTGTTTCAGGTTTTCATGCGCTCTAAGCAGTTCTCTAACGTTTTCGACCATTCACAAACCAGCTCTTTCCTTGCCACGGCCATTACTGTCTAGTAGCAGCGTCTAGTAAAAAAACATAACCCAGAAAAAAGAGGCGGTTAATACATAACACTTTAAGCTGCTGGCTTCGTAATTGCATGTGAAAAGAGCGATGGAAGCATCCAAGTGAAGATAGCAGATCTACCCATACCTGAGCCAGTAAAGGAATTGACAGTCAAGTCGGGAATCGTCGAGCTTTATCCCCCTCAAGAAGAGGCAGCCAAAGCAAAGGTGCTAGAGGGAAGAAACCTTGTCCTAGCAAGTCCAACTGCCTCCGGAAAAACCTTGATTGCCGAACTCTGCGCATTAAAACATGTTTTGGAAAAAAATGGCAAAGCAATCTATCTAACACCGCTTAGAGCCTTGGCCAGCGAGAAATTTGACGAGTTTAAGAAATACTCCACGGTCAGGAAGGATTATGGCAGGCACATCAGAATAGGCATCAGCAGCGGTGACTATGACAGTACTGACCCTTGGCTTGAGAGATACGACATAATTGTGACCACAAACGAAAAAGCAGATTCACTGCTTAGACACCGCGCCAAATGGATGGATGGTATTTCGCTTGTCATCGCTGACGAAGTGCATCTGCTGAATGACGCGGAACGCGGTCCAACCCTCGAAGTAGTTCTGGCAAGACTGATGCAGACGAACCCAGATATTCAGGTGCTGGCTTTAAGCGCGACAATAAGCAATGTGCAGGAGATTGCTGAGTGGCTCAATGCAGGGTATGTGACGACTGAGTGGAGGCCCATAACATTAAGAGAAGGTGTACTACTGGATGATGAGATTCAGTATAAAGATGGGGAAGCAAGAAAAATAGAGAAGAAAATCAGGGATCCAGCAACAAGTCTGGCGTTGAATACTGTTAAAACAGGAGGGCAAGCGCTGGTTTTTGCATCTACCCGCAAGAGTTCAGTTACACAGGCGAAAAAAATTGCTGGGGAAATGGAGAGCTTGCTCTCGAAGCCCGCAAAAAGAGCCCTGGAAAATGAGGCTGAGCGAATTCTGGCTTCGGGAGAAAAAACACGAATAAGCGAAACACTCGCAGAAGTTATCAGACACGGCGTAGCATTTCACCACGCAGGCCTAGGTGGAGCGCACCGCAAAATAATAGAAGATTCGTTTCGCTCAGGAAAAATCAAGGTTCTGACAGCTACTCCGACACTGGCCTTCGGTGTTAACCTTCCAGCCAGAACGGTGATTATTCAAGATTATAGGAGATATGAACCTGGCTACGGCTATTATCCAATCAGTGTGTTGGAGTACAAGCAGATGGCTGGGAGAGCTGGAAGACCGAAATACGATAAGATAGGCGAGGCTGTGCTCGTTGCGAAGACCAATGATGAAGCGGATTACCTTCTTGAAAGCTACATTCTTGCTCGCCCTGAGCGGATTTGGTCAAGACTGGCTGTTGAGCGAATATTGCTGGATCATGTGCTGGCAACCATAGCCGCAGATTTCGCTCACACTGAACGAGGTATTCTTGAGTTTTTTGGCAGGACATTTTACGCCTACCAGTATGACACGCAGTCAATCAGCAACATGATTGCTAAGATACTGAAATATCTCTACGAGAAAGAAATGATTGAGGTTTTAGGTGAAAGTATCAACGCTACAAGATTTGGAAAGCGAGTAAGTGAGCTTTACATAGATCCTGTCTCGGCAGTGATAATCCGTGAAGCCTTAAGACACAAAATTGGAAGCCTAACAGACCTAAGTCTTCTGCACCTTATCTCCACCACGCCAGACATGGGACCGGCATTGAGACCCTACTCAAGCGAAACAGACGAGATTGCTGTCTTCATGGAGCAACATAAAGAAGAATTTCTTGTAAATATTCCAAGCGAGTGGGAAGACAGAATAAGCTATGAAGAATTTTTAGGCAGTGTAAAAGCCACCATTGTCCTGAAAGCTTGGATAGAGGAAACAAGAGAAGACGAACTTGTAGGGCGCTACGGTGTGCAGCCTGGAGACCTCTACAGGGCTATAGAAAATGCCAGATGGCTACTTCATTCCACCCATGACCTAGCCATACTTTTCGGTAACAAACCAGTCTCTCTTCTGGCTTTTGAGTTGGAGGAAAGGGTAGCCAAAGGAGTTCAGAAGGAACTGCTGCCTATAGTCAAGCTTGAGGGAGTCGGCAGATCAAGAGGGCGCGTGCTGTATAACGCAGGATACAGAAGCATTGAAGACATCAAGCATGCTCCTATAGAGGCACTAACAAATCTACCGTTGATAGGGCCTCGGGTGGCGAAGAAGATAAAGGAGCAGGTAGGTGGCTTTGTGAAGAAGGAAAAGTGGGAAAAACTCGATCGCGGAGAAGAGTGGAAACAGAAAGCGTTGACCGAATACTAAGCCAGTCCACGCTCTTTTCTTTCTTTCTTCGTTTTCTCAATTAAACGCTCTATCTGTTTTTCGGCAGTTCCAAGATAGTTCCTCGGATCCAAAGCGTCATCGATTTCCTTTTCGCTTAACATTTTCCGGATGTAAGCTTCCTCGAGAAGAATTTTCTTGAAAGACTTTTTTTCCGCTATGCTTTTCAGAGCAAGCTTTCTAAGAAGTTCATGCGCTTCCTGTCGATTCATGCCTTTCCTTGTCAGCGCCACCATAACTGACTCAGACATGTTGCGTCCATCAGCGATCTTCAGGTTTTCCAGCATGCGCTTTTCATCAACACGAATGTTCACTACGATATTATTCATAAGGTAAAGCATGTAGTCAGCCAGTATACATGCCTCAGGAATTATGAATCTCTCTACCGAAGACTGAGTTAAGTCACGCTCATGCCAAGTCACAATGTTCTCCAGTGCTGGAACAACGAGACTTCTCATGATTCTAGCTATTCCGCAGATGCGCTCACATATTTCGGGGTTCTGCTTGTGAGGCATTGTTGAACTGCCAACCTGTTTCTCCACATCAAACGCTTCAAAGAGCTCCCCGATTTCGGGTCTTTGAAGTTCACGGATTTCGGTTGCAAAATTATCCAGAGAAGACGCAATAGCTGCCAAGACGCATATTGCTTCTGCATGTCGATCTCGCTGCACAATCTGTGTTGACACCTCGGCTATGCCGAGTCCAAGACGCTGCATGACAAGTTCCTGAATTTTTTCAGCATGTTCGCCTAAGCCAGCTTGAGTGCCAACTGCGCCGCTCATTTTCCCCGTCAGAACCCTGTCCTTGCACTGCCGAAGCCTCTGAATATGCCTAGAAATCTCGCGCATCCAAACTACGAACTTGAAGCCTAACGTTATTGGCAACGCGTGCTGTCCGTGAGTTCTTCCAGTCATCAACGTCTTTTTATAAGCTAAAGCCCTTTCCATCAAGATTTTCTCGAGATCGTCTAGTTTGCATCCGATAAGCTGCAAGGCATCCTTGATCTGTAGAGCATTTGCAGTGTCCACAATATCGTAGCTTGTTGCTCCTAGATGGACGTAGGCTCCGCTGGAGCCGCATGCTTCTGCTAGAGCTCTTACAAGAGAGGCGACATCGTGTTTTACTTCTTTTTCGATTTCTTTTATTCGGCTTAACTTAACATGTTTCAACGAAGCCGTGGCGGCTATCTTTTCAGCATCTTTACGCGGAATGTTTCCTACTTCAGCATGTGCCCATGCAAGCGCGGCCTCAACATCAAGCATCTTCTGAACCCGCGTTTCCTCCTCGAAAATGTTCTTCATTTCATATGTCCCATAGCGTCCTGTTTCGATTGGGAGAATCGGCAAGTGCACTTTCCCTCACAGAGAAGATTAAGAGTGATTAAGCATTAATGCTTTACCAAACACACAAAAGCTCAAAGCAAAAAGGTTTCTTGCATGGGAACAATTGTTGCAGTCATAGACAAGAAAGGCGAAGACGCCACGAATGCCGCAGTGACGATGCTTAAATCATTAAGCGCCAAGACGGAAATCTGCAAGCTAGCTACACCGGCTGTCACAAGAATCGAAAAGTCTCTCGAGTCGCTAGAAAGCGAAAGCATGAACTCTTCAATACTGATCGGGCAGATTCTGTGCACGACTCGTTCTGATACTGTGACAAAATGCGTGCAACCTGAAACTAGTTTCATTTTTGAAGGACAAGTATATTCTGAAACGAAAGCCTCTTGCGACACTCTCATAACGAAAGAACGAAGGGACGAAAAAAAAGCAGCAGAATTCATGAAACAGGCAGATGGCGACTTTGCCTTCATCTTCGCAACCTCAGATCGCCTTGTCGCAGGACGAGCCCCAATTGGTGTATGCCCGCTGTATTATGGGGAAAACGCGTTTTTTGCCGCATTAGCTTCTGAGCGCAAGGCATTATGGAAGATTGGAGTGAAGGAAACAGCCTCGTTTCCGCCTGGACATGTGGCGTCTGTTAGCAGAGAAGGATTCTGCTTTAAACCTGTTAAAACGCTTGCCTGTCAACCCAAGATGAAAACGACTCACTTAAGAATGGCGGCGATGGCGTTGCAGGCATTGTTGCAGAAGTCGGTTTGTGAAAGAGTGAAAGACCTTAAAGAGGTAGCGGTGGCATTTTCCGGCGGGTTGGACAGCAGTGTTGTCGCGTGGCTAGCCAAGAACTCTAAGGTGGCCGTTTTTCTTATGCATGTAAGTTTAAGAAAACAGCCGGAGACGCAGTATGCAAAGCAGGCTGCAGAAGCACTTGGGCTGTCATTAAATGTTCACGAGTACAGTGAAGAGGATTTGGAAAGGGTGTTGCCGGATGTTTTGTGGGCGATTGAGACGGCGGATCCGCTTGCTGTAAGCATCGGCATTCCGATGTATTGGGCTGCAGAAAAGGCTGTAAGCATGGATTGCGAGGTTGTGTTGGCTGGTCAAGGTGCTGACGAGCTTTTCGGAGGCTACAAGCGGTATGTGGATTGCTACATACGTCATGGAAGCAGGGAGACGCAGAGAATGATCACTAACGATATTCTTAGATTGCATGAAACCAACATAGAAAGAGACCGGAAAATTTGTGATACTCACGGAGTGGAGCTACGCTTGCCCTTTGCAGCGTATAATGTAGCGAGATTTGCACTAGATTTACCTTTGAAACTGAAAATCGAGCCTAGAACTCTAACTAGAAAGTTTATCTTGAAAAAAACAGCCGCAAACATGGGGCTTCCGCAAATGATAGTGGAAAAGCCGAAAAAGGCGATGCAATATGCTACCGGAACAACTGCGGCACTGAAGAAAATGGCTCAGAAGAAAGGAACACCTTTGAAAGATTATTTGCTAGAAATATTCCAGAAGATCTTCGAAAGAGAAGATAAAACATGCACAAAACAGCAGTAGTTTTCTCTCCAATCTATTACCGGCATGACCCAGGCAAGAGCCATCCGGAATCGGCAAGACGTTTGCACGCAATCGTTAGAGAGCTTAAAAAAGGAGAAGTTACCGCTCAAAAAAACTGGAAAATTGTGAAGCCGGAGAATGCATCAATAGACGATGTTGAACTTGTGCATGGCATTGAGTATATCAGGCTGGTAGAGGCTGTTTGCCGCTCTGGCGGAGGACTTTTGGACTTGGAAGACACCATTGTCTCGCCTGAGAGCTATAGAGTTGCGCTACATGCTGTTGGAGGAGCATTAAAGGCAGTTAAACTTGTCTTGAAAGGTTATTTCCAAAACGCGTTCGCCCTTGTTCGCCCACCAGGTCATCATGCCTCGAAATACCGTGCGTGCGGTTTCTGCCTTTTTAACAATGTAGCCATAGTAGCCAAATACTTGATTGAGAAATGCAAAGTCGAGCGCGTGCTGATATTGGATGTCGATGCACACCACGGGAATGGAACACAGGAAATCTTCTTTGATACGAACAAGGTTCTATATGTCAGTCTTCATGAAGATCCCTATGGGTTTCCGGGAACAGGATTTGCCGGAGAAGTTGGCGAGGGCGAAGGTGAAGGCTACAATGTTAACGTTCCTTTGCCATTTATGACGGCTGATGACATGTATCTGAGAGCGATGAAGGAAATTGTTGAGCCCATAGTGCTTCAATATGATCCTCAGTTTGTTTTGGTTTCCGCGGGCTTTGATGGACACCTTTCTGACCCTGTGGGAAATCTTTCCTTGTCTGAATCCTGCTATCAGAAAGTTTTTGGGTCTATCGTTGATTTAGCATCGAAAACGGCTTGTGATAGGCTTGTTTCGGTTCTTGAAGGAGGGTATAACGTCAGGTTTCTCGGAAAAAATGCTGCTATAGCTCTCGCGGTGATGAGTAGCACTTCTTGCAAAATACATTCGAAGTTTAGGAAGTCAAGTCGCGGTGTGAGAAAGCGGGGTGAAAAAGTGATAGAGGAGGTAAGGAAGCTTCATAAGAAGTATTGGGATCTATAGGCGGCGCTGTTTGCCGAGTTGCCAAGTGTTATCTGCTATTCGATTACTTGAATTGCAGCTTCGGGGCATTGGACTTCGCATGCTCTGCAGACCAGACATTCTTCAGGTTTTACAGGAACCGATTTCCCGTCTTTGATCTCGTAAACACCCACTGGGCATGTTTCAACACATGTGCTACATCCAGTGCATTTTTCGTTGTTAACAAGGATCTTCACCATTTCCATCCCTCTTAGATTTTCATGGGATTGATGCAGGCAGAATAAAAGGATTTAGGTTAGGTTTAGCGGATTTCTTCACGAAGTCTTATGATTATGCCGTTGATTTTGGTCTGCGCGTTTTCTTTTCTGCGTTGGTAGTCCCCGAGAAGACCGCGATAAGCTTCCAGAGAGAGTTCGCCTCTTTCGTGGCGTGCTTCAATGCTCTTCATGTTTGTCTCGGCTTCAATTATGTCTGTCTCAGCAATCTCGAGCTGGCGCACCAAGTCAGCATAGTGACCGCTTGTTACACGCATTCTGCTTCGAAGTTCTCCTAGGTCTCTGGAAAGCGTGTTCAAACGGGCTTCCAACGTTTTCTTTTGCACCTTATATCGGCGTCTGGGAATTCTGCCCTTCTGCACCTTAGCGTCGAGAGAATCAATCTCCGCCATTATTTTCATCTTTTCTTCATATTTATCTGCAAAGTCCCTTATGTCGTCAAGACGAATTCTCGCACCCCTTAACGGAACAGCAACCTGTTCAGGAGCCTTAGGTCTTTTTGCAACAACGACAACTGCACATCCAACAATAGCTAGAGCCCACATGATCAGTGTCGGTCGGAAAGACATCCATAGAGAATTGTACTCGTAGACTATCCAGATGCTGAAACTGTCCCTCGAGATCACGTTTCGTTTACTAAAGAATAAAGATTCTTGGAAGACAGTTTTGGAAAGCCCATAGTCTTCGCCTATCATGGCTTTGTCGAAGTCTGATATTTTTGCGCCTTCGGGGAAGCTAAAGGA
Source organism: Candidatus Bathyarchaeota archaeon (assembly GCA_029907545.1). GTDB lineage: Archaea > Thermoproteota > Bathyarchaeia > Bathyarchaeales > Bathycorpusculaceae > JAGTQT01. Next base: position 16,721 of record JARYLR010000001.1, read on the forward strand.
AACTGAAGCTTGCTCGATGAAGTAATCTGCTTTCTGGAAGAGTTGAAAGGTTACGTTGTGCACATTGCTTACGTCCTGCGCTACTGAATAGTAGACATCTTTCGGCAAAGGATATGTCAGCGTAAAGACAGCTGATTCCCCAGTCTTCAGAGACGAGTACAGAGTGACCTTGAATGTGTTTGTGATTCTGTCGGACTGTGTGGGCGTACTAAGTGCTCTACCGGACTGGTCCTGTGCCTTTGGGTTGGAAGCATTAGAAGGCAACATCACCTCAATGAAGCTCAGCTCTTTGGAGGCCTCGTTGGTTATCCTATAGGTGTCTGAAACCTCTATATCGTTGAACTCGTTTATTGTTACCTTACGCTTCAGCTCTTTCATGTCGAAAACCTGTATCTTGTCTCCGCTCAGCAGAAAAGTCACGTTTGCCGGAGCATATCGAAATGCAGAAAGAGCCGATACGCTGTAATTCAGACTTCCCTGTGTCCCAGAAATATAAGTCACATTGCCAGGAATAATTATCGAAGCGTTGCATTTAGCTGCTATTTTAGTTAAGCTGGGATACGCTGGAAAATCTAGAGTGAAAATGCTTGAGTTCTGGGAATCCTGTGTCAACAGACTGTTTGAGAAAACTATTCCGATGTTAAAAACTTGGCGCGATCCATTGGATACAGACATGGGACTTGGAAAGTTTACTCTAACGCCATAGAAGCCAGCGCGATCTTCCAGCGACACATCTTGCACTACCGCGAATACGCTGGATGCGTTGTAGGCAAAACAGCGGATAACTTGCAGACCGTACTTGTATGGGACGCCGATAAGGAAGTGGTCGATTGCTCCGCCATCTAGAGATTCGCCAGCCAACGTTATAGTCTCGTTCATAAGAACATACCCGTTGTACATTACCTTTATCTTGTGATCAACATGCTCGATGCGGTAATCAGCGCTCGTTGCGCGAGCAGGGCAAACAGCTTGGGAAACTATGGCAACAGCCAAGATTATTAAAGCTACTAAATTGATGACCAATGTTCTTTTTTTCGGCATATTCTTCCTCCACTAGTTACCAAGGTTTTTGGCTTCCTATTTATTCATAAGCCCATTTATTTACTTTTGGAAAAAGATTGATTTATCGAACGGACACGTGGCTTAATTTTGCATGTTCGAATGAAGCCTCAGACCACCGAGCGAGTTCTGAATTAGCTATAGAGCTATGTTTCGCCATGTTTAAGATAGTAATCATCCTCTTTTTTGGATCCGAAACTTCTAACGCCGCTTGTTTTAAGCTGTCTTCGAAGTTTTGCAGCGTATTGCTTGTCGATTTCGCCTCTTTTCTCCATGTATGTGATTATTTCTTCCGCCTGAGCATCAGTATCGCATCGCCTGACAAAATCGATAACGTCGGGATCGTAGCTGGCAAACTTTCGCGAAGACGCTTTTTTGCCTCTTTCGGCGTCTGTCCGTACAGAGTTTATGCTAACCCTGTTTTCGTCTAGCTCCATTTCCTTGACTAAGTTTGGAAACATTCGTTTGAAAGATTCTTTGTCGAATGCCATGGATCCTCACATTATTTTATCGTAAGATCAGATATTTAAACGTCACAAAAGGCTGCATGATTTCTGGTTGCAGAAAAAAGGTTATTCAGGGAGGAATTTGCGTTCTGGATTCTCTTTGAGAACTTTTTCCAGTTCATTAATACGCAGTCCCGAAACTATATCGCCGTATATTTCGCATTTTTCTTTGACTTCTGCTTCTTCAGGGTTTCTGACAACTATTTCGATGTTCTCTTTGATTGGAGATAGGGCATGAATGTGGAATGAGGCTTTTTTTACACCGCGTTTTGTTACAGTCATCCACTGGGTTTGCAGTATCTGAAAGTTGCTTGTTTCCAGCGTTTTCAGAACTTCTTCGGGGTGGTTGCTGTAAGCTGTTATGTCTATGTCGCTTCGTCTGGTTATTGTTCCGCGCCACACACTTCCGACCAGAACTGGCTTGTATTGTTTAAGAAGCATCAGTAATTCCATTGCTTCCTTGCGCATCTGCACTAGCCGCTCTTTTCTGCCTAGTCCTTCTAGCTCTTCTGCTATCCTGTCAAGTTCTAAAGCTATTTCAAGGTTTGTTGGAAGAACATTGGCGTTAAGCATTCTTGCCGCTTTTTCTTTGGCTTGTTTATACTCTTTTTCAATGTCTGAATACAGAAGGCAAGCAGCTTCTTCTGCAACTCTTTTTCTTAAATTGGAAGGCGGATTTGTCAAAATGCTCCCAAGCAGGAAAGGATTTTGGTTGATCTCTAGCGCTTTATTATTTGCTCGTAGAGTCCCAGCGTTTTTTCTGCTATCCTGTCCCAAGAAAATTCTTCCAAGACGCGTTTTCTGCCATTTTTGCCGAGCCATTTCCTTTTTTCAGGGTTTTCTAAGGCGCTGTTGATGCCCCATGCAATGTCTGCGGGGTTACTTGGGTTGATGTGGTAGCCGCATTGTTCTTCGCCGCAGCAGATAACTATTTCTCGCATTCCACTTACTCCTGATGCGCCAACGACAACTGGGCGCTCCATGCTCATTGCTTCCAGCACGACTATGCCGAAAGGCTCGTAGTGGCTGGGGAAAACCGCGACGTCGCATGCAGCGTAGTGCAGAATACGTTCTTCTTCGGGGATGAATTCGAAGCGGAACTTCACATAGTCGCTCATCCGGGTGGCTTTGACAAGGTTGGTTAGATATTCCTGCAGGTCACCTAGTCCTACTATGACTAGCTTGGCTTTAGGGGTTTTCTGCAGTATGTGGGGCATTGCCATTATCAGTTTGTCAACGCCTTTGACGCCTACGAGTCTGCCGATGAAAAGAATCATTAGCTCGTCGTCTTTCACGTCATAGAGTGCTCGGATTTTCTTAATCTGCTCTGAGGTGACGGCGTTTGGGTCGTATTTCTGTGGGTCAACTCCGTTGTAGGAGACTTGGATCTTGTCTTTTGGGAAGCCTAAGCTTACAAGCTCGTCTTTCATGGCGTAGGAAACTGTGACGATCATGTCGGCAGCCATTGCGCCGTGGAGTTCAATGTTGCTCACGACTTCGGAGCCGTTGCCAAGTGTTCTTCCTTTTTCTGTTGAGTGAACGTGAAACACGAAGGGTAGCCCGATCTCTTTTTTCACGGTGATTCCGCCCATCGCGGAAAGCCAGTCATGAGCGACAACTAGGTCGTATTTGATGTTTTCTTTTCTTATGAGTTCGTTGACAAGTTTGGATGCGCTGAGGTAGTTGTATGTCATGATTTTCGCAAACAGGTGGATGCCTCTGCCCCATTTCTTGATGTCTTCCGCTATAACGTCGGGAAGAGAGTCAGAAATGTCAATGTGCTGAGGGCGGTGGATTTCTATGCCACGCCATATCTCTCTTGTGGGTAGGCTGCCTGCATCGTCGTTCATCGTGAAAATCGTAACATCATTATCCATCAGCACAAACTTTCTAGTGATTTCGGCAGCGTATGTTCCTAATCCGCCAACTATTTTCGGCGGGTACTCGTAGACTAGGACGGCTAACTTCATGTGTTTTTCGCCTTTCCCATATGGGCTAGGTTGTGTCTTTATGCTAACTAAAGTATTGCTTATTTACCTTCCTAAGTTTGAATCAATGATATGGCTGGTGAAATGTGAAAAATCTATTAGGCACTTCTGTTCTATTGTAATAAAGTGCGGTAAAATGAGCATATCGCCTGTTAAACGTTTGATTCTTGAGACCATGTGGCTAATCGACAAGCCTGCGAAGGCTACTGAGATCGCGAAGGACATTGGAGTCCAGTTTCCAGCCGTCATGATGCATCTTGTTGGGCTTGCAAAGTCGGAATACGTGAAGTCTCCATCTAAAGGGTTGTATATTATTACTGAGAAAGGCAAGAAGATGCTGGGTCTTCCTGAAGTTGATAAGGAGAAAGCCTCGGAGATTCTGTCATACCAGCCAGCAGAGAAGGCTTTTCACTTTTATGCGGACTATGGTAAGCCACTGAATGTTTTTGCGACAAGTCTCGGCGACTTCTGCGAGAAAATCAAGGATATCGATCCAAGCGCTGTGGAGTTTCACCTTCATCGAGGCGATTTTGAGGCTTGGTTTACAGGACTTGGTGATCTTGAGTTGGCTAGAAAAACGCTGCTTGTAAGAGAGCAGAAGATGTTTGGTGAAGAGCTTAGGAAAAAGCTTTGCGAAATCGTTAGAACACGATGCGAGGAGCTAGCTAAGCTTAGAGGCGTGTAGCTGTCTCCACTGCCAGAGGCTAAATTAGGCTGATGTGAATCGCGTTCTAAGTTTCTCAAGAACCTGCTGAATCGTTGTATACTCCATTTCTTCCGGTCCAAGTCGAGCTGGCTCAAACTCGCCCATTCGCCTAAGCAGCGTTGCAAGCTCTAGAGCTTCATGCCTCGCCATGTCAAATGCGGGGTCGTCAAAGAGATCAGCTATCATGGGTCTTCCGTTATCGTCGCATGCGATTCCGCCGTTTGTAACTTGAAAGCCTAGAGCGACAAGCCTTGGTGGCCCGTCAAACGCCGTGCATTTGGAGTCTTTCAGTCCGACAGGCATTACTGGTCCCCAGTGGCTTCCGCGCATCCAGCCTTCGACTAGGTAGCTGTGTATGAATGGTACGAGGATTTCGCCTACGGCTGGCAGTCCATGTTGGGCGCGTACAATCATTACTGGGTCGTCTTTTCCAACGTATTTTCCTGCTATTTGTGAGAGCTTGGTTATGCTGCTGGCGGCGCATATCATGTTGTCTCTTGCTCGCCAGATGCGGGAGACCATGTAGCGTTGCACTGTTCCGATGAGGGCGATTAGCTCATACATTTCTTCTGGAGTTTTTAGCACTGCTTTTTTGTTTTCGATTGTGTCGGTGACTTCGAATTTGAAGCCTTCAGTCATGTTTGGGTCTATTACCAGCCCAGCAGTGCTCATCGGGTCGGCGAATATGCGGAAGAGCGGGAAGTTGAATGCCCCCGCAGAGGTTTTGTCGGCTGCGAAGACGACGACGGGGTCGGATCCTCTTTCTTCTATTTCCATTTCTGCAACTCCGGGTCCGAGGCCGCGGATGTTTCCGCTGAACGCGTTTTTCAAGAGGTCTTGTCCTGCGCCGTAGAGTTTCAGTTGTAGAGCTTTGTCTGCGGCTTCGTGGAAGGTTTTCCATGCAAGTTCGTGGATTTGGGGGTTGGATTCTCCTTTTTCGTGCACCATGAGGAGTTGTAGGTCGTCTCCGGCATTGAATACGTAGTAGCTGTTGATGAGGTTCTGGTCTTTAGCAGTTTTAAGGTTTTTTTCTGCTATGCTAAGTAGGGGTCTGGGAACGGTGTAGTGACCAGCAAGGGAGCCTATGTCGCATTTGATGAGGGAGATTGTAGTTTTTTTTGGCATGCTCGTTCACCCAAACGTTGCTTGTGATAAACTCAGAGGGAAGGTTTTAAAAAAGTTCCGAAAGAAAACAGCAAATAGATCATTAGGCAAAGAGGCTGTGGCGAGAGAGCTGACATGGGTGAGCTGAGAGTTCTTTCGGTGAAGATCCCGGACGAGGTTTACAAGGAGATGATGTTGCGGGTTCCGGAAGGGGATCGGAGCAGTTTTGTTAGGGATGCGGTTGTTGAGAAGCTGCAGAAGACGCCGAAGCCTGATAAGGTTTTGGAGCTTGAGCAGAGGATCAGCAAAATCGAAAGTGAGGTTTCTGAGATAAGGAAGTATCTTGCTGATTTGGAGCTTCTTACCTATGACCGCGGAAAAGTGAACCCTTACACTTTCGCTATTGACGACTCGGATCGCAAAATACTGGATTTCCTTATGCACTACAAAGGAGCCACCACTCCTGAGCTGGCAGATTATCTTAAGACGAACAGGTGGTTTGTGCTGAATAGGCTAAGAAGAATGCAGAAGAACTCTAGGAAACAGCTTGGCAAGCCTATTTTGGAGTTTTGCTCAGGCGAAAAATCTGGCAAGAAAAAGGCTTGGTGGCTTAACGAAGAGTTAATGGAGCCGCATTGAGAGCTCGCTAGGGCAGATAAATCCCCTTATATATAGGCGCGTTGTTCTTTTTGGGTTGTTTGTGTTTTTCTAGTTTTGTTTTCTAGAGGTTTTCTCTGGAACAACTAAAATACAACCCTTTGCTCATACTATAATGCCAGAGGAGAACATCATGCGGGGAAAGCTGACAATATACGTTGCCGTTATCGTTTTGTTAGTTTTGGTTAATGTTTCTGTCATAGGCTTGGAAAGCAGAGCTTTAGCATGCACAGACTGTGGGGGCGGTGTGGTTGACAAATCTCCATCGGAAGCTTTCACTGTAGAGATCGGCTTCAAGAATGTGGGAAAAACCGAGGGAACGTGGCGGATCAACATCGCCTTCGAAGGAGAAAAATGGACGTGGACAGGAACGCCGCAGAACCTGACACTTAAATCGTACAAGTCAAAGATCCTAAGGTGGAATGGAACGGTGCCTGCGGAGGCGCCGATAGACTCCGTGGCAAGGCTCATAGTCTACTATGATGATTCGTTTACGGCGCTGAAATGGTGGATCCACGTGGTCCCTAAGGCAGAACTTGCCATCACATCAAGCACCGTGCGATAGGCCACATCAACTATGCCATTCAGAGATACGTCGATGTTTTTTAGTTGAATGTGTCCTCAAAACTGATAAATATCTGGCTCACTATTTGCCGACCAGACCTAGGAGGGCACTTAATATAGGCTGCGGAGTCTTCGCCGCAATCAGCTACGAAAACCAACCTGTATTTCCGTACATATATTGGGGACTCCGTGCTCAAAACCACCGAGGACACCAATCACACGGCTTCTTAACATACAACAACGGCAAATTCCACGTACACCGAAACCTAGACCTCGTGCCTAAAATAAAATCAAGCGCCATACAACAATGGTTCGGACGTCTCCCCGGAAATGTAGGCATCGGCAATGTCCGCTACACAACCTCGGGAAAGACAGATGAAAAATCGCTTATAAAAGGCACGCAGCCTGTGACTGCCTCAAAAAACGGGCTAAAGATCGCTATATCCTTCAACGGCAACATCGTTAACACCTTCCAGCTTGCCGAAGAGATAAAGACAAAATTTCCCAGCTTCTCCTACGAATGCGACGCCGAACTCGTCTGCCACAAACTCATGATCGAACTGCTAAAGGGCAAAGGCATAACCTCAGCCGTCAAAGCATGCATGCAGGAAATCGACGGAGCCTTTTCAGTAACATGCATAACGCGAGACGGACAGCTCTTCGCCTTCAAGGATCCGCATGGAATACGTCCCCTGTGTGCAGGGCATAGTCGAACCAGCTCCCTCTACGCTTTTTCATCGGAAACCGTAAGCTTGGACATAAATGGGTTGGAAAAAGATTTTGAACTTGAACCAGGCGAGCTTGTGAAAGTCACCAAAAGCGGCTTTATGAGACAGAAACTTGTCAAAGACAAGAAAGCTTTCTGCGCTTTTGAGTACGCGTATTTCGCCCGACCAGATTCACGTTTTGACGGCAAGTACGTTTACGAGATACGTGAAGAATTCGGCAGAAATCTTGTGCGGGAAAATCCTGAAATTGTCAAAGACGCGGATATTGTGCTCTCGGTGCCCGAAACAGGCGACGACCCAGCCATGGGTGTACATGAGGAATCTGGACTTAGATGGGAAAGAGCTTCTCGAAGGCACCGCTATGTCACGGAAAGAGCATTTCTCCTCTTGAACAAGGAGAGGCACTCAACGATAGATAGAAAGATCAACATCCAGCCTCCGAAAATCAAGGGAAAACGGGTCATAGTAACCGAGGATAGCATAGTCCGAGGCGACACTACAAGAGTCATAGTAGACAAGCTCCGCCGAATGGGCGCCAAAAAAGTCTATCTTTTCGTCACCTTTCCACGCATAATTGGACCATGCCTCTACGGAATAGACATGGCAACATACGGGCAACTCATAGGCTCAAAGCATAGCTCCGAGGAAATTGCGAAAATCATCGGAGCCAACGCTGTCTGCTACCAGTCGATAGAAGGCTTAATCAAAGCCACAGGCTCCAAAAGCGACGAACTGTGCACAGCATGCGTGACAGGCAAGTATCCAACGCTGATGGCGCAGAAAATCGCAGACGCCATGAAAAAGAAGCTCCAAGAAGGGCACGAAGAAATCGGCAGAATCTATGAAATAGAGGAACTTGCCAAAAACTGTAGTGGCAAAGCAAATTAGGCTTCTACGTTTACACTCTTAGTTCAGGCGCATCAGTAATGGAGAAAGTAGGCATACTGGTTGTAGTCTATGGCTCTCGAGAAGCCGCGGTCATAGATGCCTTCTCCAGAAGCCAGAACTACCAAACGGAGCTCTACATAGTAGACATGCGGCAAAACCCCTTCAACATCCAAAAAGCCGCAAAACACACAGTCATACCGGACCTAAACGTAGGCGAAATCTGCAAGTTCGCAGAGAAAAACAAGGACAACATTGACTTCGGCATGGTCTGCCCAGAAAAACCCATCATCGAAGGTGTACGCGACCTAGTGGAAAAGCAGACCGGCATACCAATGATCTGCCCAACAAAAGAGTGCGCCATAGAAGCAAGCAAAATCCAGCAAAGAATGCTCTTCCAAGAAATCATCCCGGAAGCAAACCCGCGCTTCAGAATCTTCGACCCCAAAAACCACGTAAGCAGCCAAGAATTGAAAAGAACAGTTTACAGCTGGCTTGACGAACTTGCCGATAGCGCGGTCGTTAAGCCCGACAAGCCTGCAGCAGGCAAAGGCGTAGGCGTCTGGGGAGATCACTTCACGTCCCGCGAGCAACTATTCGAGCATTTCATGTCCAACTATCAGCACGGCGCCGTCATAATAGAGGAAAAAGTCGAGGGAGAAGAATCAAGCTTCCAAGCGCTGTGCGACGGAAAACACCTTGTCACTCTTCCAGACACGAGAGACTATAAACGCGCCTTCGACGACGACAAGGGACCAAACACAGGTGGGATGGGCGCCTATAAGGATGAAGGAGAAAACCTGCCATTCCTGACTGACACCGAGCGAGAACAAGAAAATAAAAATGTCATGCAGATCTTCGAGAAATGGAAAACCAAGGTATCCGACCCATCCGGTCTAAGAGGGATCCCGCTATACGTGGCTTTCATGCACACAGGCAAGCACCCGAAAATCCTTGAAAACAACAGTCGACCCGGAGACCCCGAAATCATCAATATCCTACCCATAATCAAAGACGATTTTGTTGACGTATGCTTCAAAATATTAGAGGGCAACCTGACAAAAATCGAACTGGAAAAAGCAGCCACGGTGGCAACATACAGAGTTCCGCCCAGCTACGGCGACTACATGATCACGTTCCCAAACAAGGTCAACAAAGCCGAAGTCGGTAGCCCAATAGATCTAAGCAAGGCATACGAGTTAAGCAGGAAATACAAGGACAGATTGCGCATTTACCCTGCCTCCGTAGAACAGCGTGGTAGCCAAGTCTTTGCGCTTAAATCCAGAACCGTAGCCGTTCTTGGAATGGCAGACAACATCGAAGAAGCAAGACAAATCTCGCTGGAAGGAATCAACGCCATCAAAGGCGGCGCCCTATGGAACCGCACAGACATTGCGTCAAAACAGCACATAGAAAAATGCGTCAAACACATGGAAAAACTGAGGCGCCACAAGTGAAAAAAGCATTCATCACCGACTGCGAAGGACCAGTATCAAAAAACGACAACGCCTTCGAAACAGCAGCACATTTCATCCCACATGGAGCTAGACTTTTCACAGTCATAAGCCGTTATGATGACGCACTCGCCGACGCACTTAAAAGACCAAACTACAAACCCGGAAGCACCTTGAAGTTCATTATGCCCTTTCTCAAGGCGTACGGCGTTACTGACAGTGACATGAAAAAGTTTTCAGCTCAAACCCTCATCTTGATCTCAGACGCCAAAGAAGCACTAGAGCATGCGAGGAAAATGGCTTACGCATTTATTGTCAGCACCAGCTACGAGCACTACATAGCCGCCGTCTGCAAAACTATCGGATTTCCCTTCGAAAACACGTACTGCACGAGAGCCAGCCTTGACAAATACCGCATAACCGAAACAGAAATAGCTCTCTACAAGCAGCTTGCAAAAACGATCTCGCGGATGCCGCTGATAGAAATCCCGCAGAAAGCAAACTCGCTTCAAGACTTTTCGCCAAGAGATCGAAAAACCATAGAAAGGCTTGACCAGATATTTTTCGAAGAACTAGCGAAAACATGTGCTGGCAAAATGTTCTCGGAGATAGACCCTGTCGGCGGCAGCGAAAAAGCAGAAGCAATAAGAGACGCCGCTAAACAGTTTGGCTTCAGCTTGAGAGACGTTATGTATGTTGGAGACAGTATAACAGATGAGGAAGCCTTCAAACTCGTAAGAAAAAATGGAGGGCTTGCCGTGGCTTTCAACGGAAACCACTACGCTGTCAGAAACGCCGAGATTGCAGTACTGTCCGAAAGTAGCTTCGCCACAGCCGCGATAGCCGACATCTTCTCCAGACTTGACAAACAAGAAACCCTTGAAGCCGTAGCAGAATGGAATCTGGAAACACTGGAAACACTCCACATAGATAAAAACCTCCTCGCTCGCCTTTTTGCATCGCCACCAGAAACACCGCCCAAAGTTAAAATAGTGACGCCTGAAAATATGGAGGCTCTAGCTGAAGAAAGCAGCAAGTTCAGGAAAAAAGTGAGAGGAGAAACAGTCGGAGGACTAGCATAGAATGATGACAAAAGATCAGATTGAAGACACTTACGCTGAGGCTTTCGACGGACTTTACTGCAGAATAATCGTGACCGCTGAAGACGAGAAAACGCTTGCAAAAGCCGCTGAAGACGCCACCGCAACGCCGTCAGGAGTTATCGGAAGACTAGACAACGGCATCGAGAGATGGCTAAGCAAAGCAGAGACACCTGACAAACGGCAAGGAGCCATCCTACAGTTCTGGAAAGGCTTAGAAAAAGGAAAAACACTCAGCGAAGTAACCGCGAAGTTCGAGAGAGAACTTTCCTACAGAATTCGTCAAGACATCCTTGTCAAGCCCTTCACAGCCGTCTTCGACGCACTATCCACGAAGCCCTTGGGAAAGTTCGACACGCTGGAGCGCGTCGGACACTGTGGTGACGGCTACGAATGGGAGGAAAAACGGTACGGGCGGAACATGATTGTAGTTCCCATAATGGTACCTGACTTCCTGATAGAACGCCACATCGGCTTCGCCCAAGGCATATGCGGAGGCAACTTCTGGATGATGTGCGCAACCAAGAAGGCGATGAACGAGGCAGGCGAAAAAGCCTTAGAAGCCATCCACGGAATAGAAGGCGTAATCACCCCTTTCGACGTATGCTCCGCTGGCTCAAAAACCGAAACCAAATTCCCACTAATTGGACCTACAACCAATCACCCCTATTGCCCATCACTTAAACAAAAACTTGGAGCAGAGTCAAAGGTTCCTGAACACGTTCACTTTATACCTGAAATAGTGATTAACGGCGTCTCGCTGCAAGCAGTTAAGCAAGCCATGAAAGTAGGCATAGACGCGGCTCTCAGCGTCGAAGGCGTTCTAAAGATCTCAGCGGGAAACTACGGTGGAAAACTTGGCAAATACAAAATACCTCTGCGTGAGCTCTTCCCATGATAAACTTTGACGCTGTAGGATTCGGCGCCCTCAATGTGGACAAACTGTTCAAAGTTCACCGCATAGCCGGCGCAGAAGAGGAAAGCTTCATAACAAGCTGCGTGGAGGCAAGCGGAGGCTCAGCAGCCAACACAATTGTTGGCTTGGCAAGGCTGAAGTGTAAGGTTGGCTTCATAGGGAAAGTAGGCTCCGACAGAGAGGGAAAAATGCTTCTAGATGACTTGAAAAGAGAAAAAGTCGACACTGGCGGCATAGTATGCGCAATGCATGGACGAAGCGGCACCGTCATGGGATTCGTGGATGAAAAAGGAGAAAGAGCACTCTACATCGACTCGGGAGTAAACGACGCCTTAAATTTTAACGAGGTAGGAGTTGACTACGCGTGCCGAACACGGTTCCTGCATTTAACGTCATTCGTTGGCGATAAACCCTTCAAAGCGCAGAAAAAGCTGCTGACGTACATTCCGGAAAAAGTGAAAGTCAGCCTCGACCCAGGTATGTGCTACGCAAGAATGGGTTACGCGAAGCTGCAGCCGCTTATTGAAAAAAGCTTTGTCGTAATGCCTAATCTAAGTGAACTTGCGCTGATCGCAGGCAAGAGCGATTACCGTGAAAGCGCCGCGTTTCTGCTTCAAAAAGGCGTAGCAGTCGTTGCGGTTAAGCTTGGCGCAAAAGGATGCTACGTGACAGATGGAAGAGAAAGCCACCTAATAAAGCCCTTCAAAGTTAGGGTTGTGGACACAACGGGCGCGGGCGACGCTTTTTGCGCGGGGTTTCTCTACGGATTAATTAACAATAAAGGACTCTATGAAAGTGGAAGAATAGGGAATTTTGTTGCGTCCAGATGCATCATGGAAATGGGCGCCAGAGCAGGGCTGCCTATCCTTGCTGATTTAGAAAAAGAGGGACTGTAAACTGCGCGAGCACGAGAAGCGGTATGTGCTGAAGAATGGCGCAGCGCTCACAGTCAGAGAAGCAGATGAGCGCGACGCAAAAGCAATAATACATATAATTGACAGCGTTGCAGCGGAAAGAATCTATCTTGACATTGATCGCTCAAGAGAAGACTGGGACGAAGCCACACGAGAAGTGAGAAAACGAGATAGCATTACCATTGTTGCAGAGACAAATGGCAAAGCTGTAGGAATGGCGCATCTTGTTAAAGGCAAATACGAGAAGAATAGACATGTCGCATTCTTGGGCATGTCGGTTACAAAGGAATATAGAGGATAGGAGTTGGAACCGCCATGATAAATTACCTACTGGGATGGACTGAAAAACAGAGGGGACTGGAGAAGATCTCGTTATCTACCTTCTCCACGAACCTTCCAGCAATAAAGCTTTACCGCAAGTTTGGGTTCAAAATTGAAGGAAGAAGCAGGAGACAGTACAAGATTCATGGGAAATACGTTGACGAGATAACGATGGGAAAATTCCTGCGTTAACCCTTCCTCTCTAAGTAATCTATCAGACTTTCAAAGACCAGTTTTCCATCGCCGTACTCTTGCATCCTTTTTTTGCTTGTCCAATCTGGCTGCTGCCACCAGTAAAAGGCTCGCTCAGGATGCGGCATCAAACCGAACACCGTTCCTTCTGGGTTGCAGATTCCTGCTATATCGTGAAACGAGCCGTTAGGGTTCTCTGGAAATCCTCCTTCTGCATACTCTCCGTCGCCATTGCAGTAGCGGAAGACAAGTTGATCGTTGTCGTAAAGTTTCTTCAGAAATTCTTTTTCCTTTTCTTTCGGAAAAATAAATCTGCCTTCTCCATGAGCAATGGGCATACGCAGAACCATGCCTTTCGGCACCTTCCATGTAAAGACACACTTGTCCATGTTCTCATGCTTAAGGTAAACCCACCGGCAACTGTATCCCCGAACGTTGTTGGCAAGCGCCGCCTCCGGCTGCTGGCTCACACCTTCAAAAGCGGGAAGCAGCCCAGCCTCCACGAGCACTTGAAACCCGTTGCATATTCCCAAAATCGGACGACCGTCATCGACAAAAGCCTCAAGGTCTTTACCTAGTTTGGCAAGAATCCACTTTGCCCAAATTGCTCCGGCGCGCACGTAATCGCCATAGGAAAAACCGCCTGGAAAGACTAGCGCGCTGTATTCAATGAGGTTTCGTTGTTTCACAAGCTCGTTTACATGCACTATGTCAGCTTTAGCGCCGAGTGCTTCAAATGAGCGCTTGGTTTCCGCATCGCAGTTTGTCCCGCCCACACGCAGTAGGCAAATCTTGATGTCTGCACGCTTCATGGCTGAACCTCGCTGCTAAGCGCTTTTCGCCACATTGACCCTAGCTCGTCGACAGAAGCTTCCAAGACGACTTTGCCTTTTAGACCGATGAAACGCAGTCTCCTGTCTCTCGTGGTCTTTCCGAGAGCTGCAAAGGGTTTGCCCTTCATTAGGTTCTCGAATTCTGCATTTCCTTGTTCAGAAAGTTCTACGAGAAATCGGCTGTTTGATTCGGAAAACAGAATAAAGTCATCGCGATCTAAAGAGGCCTCCTGTGGAACCTTGCGCAAGTCCAGCTTCATACCATAACCTCCAGCAAAGCACATCTCGGCAGCAGCCACCGCCAACCCTCCTTCAGACAGGTCATGGCACGCCTTAACAAGCCCTGCGTCAATAGCCGCGGTAACCGCTTTGAAAATTCTTTTCGCCTGAACTACCTGCACCTTCGGCACGGTTTTTCCAAGAATGCCTCTAAGCCTATAGTACTCTGATCCGCCGAGTTCCTTGAATGTTTCTCCGACAACGTAGATGATATCGCCTGAAGTTTTAGTTTCCATTGAAACTGCAAGCCGAATATCAGGAATGACGCCGAGCGCGCTTATCAAAAGAGTAGGCGTCACCGGCCCCAGCGGAGACTCATTGTAGAGGCTATCTTTCCCAGAGATAAACGGCGTTCCCAAAGCGGTTGCAACGTCATAGCAGGCTTCGCACGCCCTTACGAGACTGCCGAGCCTTTCAGGCTTTTCTGGGTTGCCCCAAGTGAAATTGTCAAGCAAAGCAATTCTTCTTCCGCCAACAGCCACGTTATTTCTTATCGCCTCGTCAATGGCGGATGCAGCCATCCAGTAGGGATCAATCTTCCCATAGCTGGGGTTTATTCCACAGGAGAGAACGATTCCCTTCCAAGAATCAGACAAAGGTTTCAAGACAGCCGCGTCATTTGGCCCTGCATATATGCCTTGCAGTGGCTTTATCACCGTGTTTCCTTTAACTTCATGATCGTAGATGCGGACAACACTTTCCTTGCTTGCTATGTTCGGTGAAGAAAGCAGCAGCTTTAAAACTTCTGCCAAATTGCTAGGCTCAGGGAAATCTGGTTCTTCAAACTCCGGAGACTCGTATTTTGCTATCCTTACTGTGCGAGGTGGCTTAAAGAGAAAGGATATATCCAACTCAGCAACTTTGACTCGCTCATAACGCAAGATCAAAACGTTATCAGCCGTCAGCTGACCGATTGGAGTAGCCTCAACATCTTCTCTTTCAAAGATTTTCAGTACTTTTTCAAGATTCCCCCTAGGCACGGTTAGAAGCATTCGCTCCTGAGACTCGGAAACATAAATCTCCCAAGGAGCCATTTCGCCATACTTAAGTGGAACTTTGTCCAACTCGACTTCGGCACCGCAACCAAACTTTTTTGCAGTCTCCCCGACAGCGGATGATAAGCCGCCTCCGCCCAAATCAGTTATGGCAGACGCTAACTCCAGGTCTCTGATTTCGACGATGGCTCTCTTCAGCTTCTCCTCTTCTATAGGGTTGGCAATCTGAACAGCCGGTCTGGAAACTGCCTCAGACTTCTCCGTAAGCTCAGCAGAAGCAAAAGTAACACCGTGAATCCCATCAAGACCCGTTCTTCCTCCAGCCACAACAATAACATCACCCGCCTGAGCGTTCTTTCTAAACTTGCCCAAAGGAAGAAGACCCACACAGCCACAGTAGACAACGACGTTTCCAACGTAGCTCTCGTCAAAGCACACAGCGCCGTTCACTGTGGGAATCCCCATGTTGTTGCCGTAGTTGCCTATGCCGGCAACCACGCCCATGTAAACATACTTCGGATGATTAACGCCTGCCGGAAGCTTCTTGTAGTCAAAATTCAGCGGACCAAAGCCCAAGACATCTGTACACGCGATAGGGTCTGCCCAAACGCCCAAAATATCGCGGATGACACCGCCCGTGCCCGTAGCTGCGCCGCCGAAAGGCTCCACGGCAGAAGGATGGTTATGGGTTTCAACTTTGATGGCGACACCGTAGCCCTTGCCAAAAGAGACTATGCCCGCATTATCTTCGAAAACCGAGAAACACCATTTGGGATCGACTTTTTCCGTGGCTTTTGCAATATATGTCTTGAAGAGGCTGTCTATCTTTTTCCCGTTGAATTGTATCTTGCCTTTGAAAGTCTTGTGGAAGCAGTGTTCAGACCACGTTTGTCCTATGGTTTGCAGCTCTACATCTGTCGGAGTACGTTTTTTTCTCCGAAAATAGTTTTGAACCTTTTCCATTTCTCTCAAGTTCAAGCCTATGCCGAGTTCGCGGCTTACTTCAAGAAGCTGCATGTCCTCGGCGCCGAGCAGATTGATCTCGTAAAGTGGAAAACGGGTTTTCCTGCGAATGAAAAAGCGCTGCGTCATTTCGTTTCCTCAACCACTATCGCGTAATCGTCTTTAGTGGGATTAGCCAAAAGTCTCTTACACATTTCTTCTGCTTTCCGTTCAGCTTCTTTCGTAGTGTCCGCTTCAAGAAGCACCCTGTACACTTTACCAACGCTAACATTTTCAACCTTGTAACCAAGTTCCCTAAGCAAGCGAGCAGTAGTTTCGCCTTCAGGATCGCTGTGCCCCAATTTAAGACTGACATGGATTTTCAGGCGGTATTTCATAAATTAAGCTTGAAACCCGCTGAATTTAAGTGCTTTCATCATCAAAAAGGCAAAGCTCACTTCAAAACGATCTTCTTGCCTTGGTACAGAACTTTGATTCCCTCAGCCGCCTTTACAGAGCCGATTTGTTCAGCATGCATCCCCAACTTTGATAGAATATCCAGGATTTTGTCTTTTTCAGCCTCATCCGCCACCAACGCAAATCCCCAGCCCATATTAAACGTCTTAAACATTTCCTCATCCGCGATTTTTTTCCCCAGCTCAGAAGCCGTTTTCTGAATCAGCTTAAAGATCGGCGGCGGGTTAAAATTGTTAAACTCGAAACCCACGTTTTTTGAGAATTTTGATAAACGCTCAAATTTCAGATAGGCATCGCCTGTAACATGAACAGCCCCTTTTATTGTGCATTGCGCAGCAACAGCCAACAACGGCTTCGCATAGATTTTTGTAGGCTCCAGAACTTCGAGAACAAGCTCTCTACCTATATCGTCCAGCACACACTGTGGCTCATATTTTCCACCCCACTGCCGGAAAAGAACCCGTCTCGCCAACGATATGCCATTGCTATGAATACCGGAACTCTGCATGCCAACTACGATGTCGCCGGGTCTTATGTTTCTTCCAGAGATCAACCTTTTCTCTGAAACCTCGCCTAGGGCTGCCACGACAAAGTCAAACCCCTTTCCTTCGACTAGCCCCTTTATCAGATCAGGAACGTCGCCTATTTCTCCGCTCGGCACAATACAACCAGCTTCCATCGCTCCTTTTGCCAAGCCTTTTATCCATTCCTTGACAAGCAGCGGGTCTGACACTTGCGCGTGTATGTTGTCTGCTATGGCTAAAGGTTTAGCTCCGGATCGGATGACATCGTTAACCGCCATCGCAACGCCGTCAATCCCGATGGTGTCGTACTTAGCAGCAAGCTGGGCGACTAAAACCTTTGTCCCGATGCCTTCTATTTGCAGGTCCAGAAAACGTTTTCTTCCAATAGGAAAGACGTTTCCAAATGGAAGCTGGACGACTTCGCCGTAGTAACTGTGCCTATAGGTTTTTCCCAGACGCCGTAGCGCTTTCTTTGATTCCGCTCTAAGCTTCCTGTCAACTCCAGCGTCGGCGTACGAGAGTTTTCTGGACACTTGTTTCTCTCCCCGTTTTTGAAGTCTAAGCAATACACTTCATGAGATAACACAGGTTGGCTTAAGTTTATTGACTAAAGCAAACGCCAAGAGCCTTCTACTTCGCTTGAAACGTAATAAAGTTTTTAAACGCGGTTCTACTATTGATTATTTATAGAGGGAGAAGTAGTGTTCGCCATAAAGTCAGCGCTGTCCTTGTCTTTTCTCCATGCTTTCAAATACAGAGATAGAGTAGGCATAATGGCTGACATACTTAAAGCTGTCAAGTCAACCAGAGAAGGCGAAAGCAAATATGGCATAATGCAAAACGCGCGGCTAAATTATGTGCAGACAAAGAAGTACATTCACTACATGGTTAACTGCGGCTATCTTGTGGTTTCGCAGCGGGAAACGTATCTGATAACAGAAAAGGGCGCTAGGTTCCTACAGTTTATTGAGATCCAGAGAATGCAAGCGATAAAGTGACGCCGCTAACTCTTTTCCTTTTTTAACTGCTTCTACGTTCAAAGTAGCTGTTTTCCTCGGAAACGTATCTGCCACAGCTTTTTCCACGCTTTCTTCGCTCACTATGCTGGTGATTCCTACGAAGGCGCCGAGGATCACCATGTTCGCATACATTTTCTCGCCAAACGCCTCTTCCGCAATCTTTGTGGCAGGCATCGCATAGGCATGTTTAATGTTTTTAGGGACGCTCTTAACGATGCTATCATCCACGATAAGTACTCCGCTGGGTTTCAGGTCTCTGAGGTTCTTGTCAACAGCCTCTTGGTTCATTGCCACCAGCAAATCACATTTTCGAACGAACGGAAAACCGATCTTGCCGTCTGAGATTATGACTTCGCTTTTGGCTCCGCTGCCCCTTGCTTCTGCTCCATAGCTTTGAGTCTGAACCACGTTCATCCCATCGTAAACTGCGGCTCTACCTATAACCTGCCCAATCATGACTATGCCCTGCCCGCCTAAGCCTGCTATTCTAATCTCAAATCTCTTCAACTTTCTTTCTTGCCTCCTCGATCATGCTGTAAACAACTTTGTCAAGGGTTGGTCTCTGCTTTTGAACAAACTCGCCTGTGACTATCTTGCCCGCTAGCTCGTCTTCAGCTAGCTTTTCAGCCTCTTCAAGCGGAACTGCGTTGTCTCTGAGCCACCGCACCATTTCACCTGCGTTTTTGAAGCCCGCGCGTCTGCCGAAGGCTGTGGGACATTGGCTTACGGCTTCGATAAATCTGAAACCCTTAAGTTCAAGTGCCTTCTTCAGCGAGCTTCTCAGCTCAGTTGTCTGCGCTGTTGTCCATCTTGCAACGTACGCGGCGCCTGCTGTCGCAGCTAGCCTTGCTGCATCCAGCGGGTACTCAAAACTCCCATACGGAGTAGTCGTGGTTTTGGACTTAAAAGGTGTGGTCGGCGCGACCTGTCCGCCGGTCATTCCGTAGATCATGTTATTAACCATTATGACGAAAATGTCAAGATTCCGCCTAGCTGCGTGTATAAAGTGGCTTAGACCGATTCCTACTATGTCTCCGTCTCCGCCGAATACGACGACGTTAACATCTGGGCGCATAAGCTTGATGCCTGTCGCCACAGGGATGCTACGCCCATGCAAAGTGTGAACGGAGTCTGCCTTGAAATGTGGCGAAGGTATCCACGCTGAGCAGCCTATCCCGCTGCAAAAGACAAACTTGTCCAGGTTTCTATAACCTGTCTCGTGAACTGCTCTAAGAAACTCACTCATAACCGTCACAGCGCCACAACCCGGACAGAACGGCAAAGGCACATCACGCAGATACTTCTTAATGGAAAAAGATTCTTCGGTCATCTAATCTCCTCTTCAATTTTCGCAAGCATCTCTTCAGGAGTGATGGGCACACCGCCGCCGATCTTGTTTAACGGAACAACCTTCGTCGAATCCCCAGCTACGCGTTGAACCTCATAAAAAACCTGTTTTAGATTCATTTCAGGAATGATGATTTTGCTTGCCGTCTTGGACAGTTGTTTAACAGTTTTTTCCGGAAAAGGCCACATGGTCTTGAGGCGCACGTACCCCACTTTGTGTCCTTTCGCCTCGGCTAGTTCAACAGCGTCATAAACTGAGCGCGATGTGCAGCCGAAGCAGACAATCCCTACCTCGCATTTGCTGATGTTGTAGGTTTCTGTTTCAACAATTTCCTCTGCGTGGTCGAGTATCTTGCCATTTAGCCTTTCAACCAGTCGCTTGTGCACGTCTGGATCAGATGTGAAACGGATTCCGTACTCGTCATGTGTAGACCCTGTTACAGCAACATCAAATCCTTCGCCAACAGAGGGCATCGGTGGAACCTCATCGCTGCCAAAAAACATCTTTTCGTTAGGCTTGGGTTTTCTTCTGTTGATGATTTCCATGCTTTCAAGAAAAGGCACGGTTACTCGTTCTCGCATATGGGCAATTTCCTCATCTGTCAAAAGCACGACTGGAGTGCGGTATTTCTCGGCAAGATTAAACGCCCGAATTGTCAGGTCAAATGTCTCCCGCACCGAATTAGGGGAGAGAGCTATCGCAACGTAGTCTCCGTGAGTCCCCCAACGAGCTTGCATGACGTCACCCTGACCGCACTTGGTAGCTTGACCCGTGCTTGGTCCAAGCCTTTGAACATCAACAATGACACATGGTGTCTCCGTCATGAAAGCCCAGCCGATCGTCTCTTGCATTAGGTCGAAGCCTGGTCCAGAGGTTGCAGTCATCGCTTTTGCACCAGCCCAGCTTGCGCCCACGACTGCCCCGATTGCTGCCAGCTCGTCTTCCATCTGCAAAGCTACTCCTCCGGTCTGCGGAAGCCTTCTAGCCAAGTGCTCAGCTATTTCGCTTGCAGGCGTGATGGGGTAACCAGCGAAAAATCTGCAGTCCGCCGCCAAAGCGGCTTCGGCGCATGCTTCATTTCCCTGCCAGAAATAGACGTTTTCAACTGAACGTTTTTTCAAATGAATTCTCCTCTCAGGGATTCTGACCTAAGCCTAGAAAGCATTCGTTAAAAGGTTTTGCTCTCTGTTTCTTGGCAGTTATGGCTGTCTTTACATACCACTTCTTAGCAGCTAGCTGTTGTTCGCGCATGTTTCACAAAGGAAAAACCTCACCTAAAAGGTTTTATCCTTTCTTCGACCAATTGCTTGCTCTAAAGAGTTGAGGCAGAATGGATGAAGACATTGTTGACTTTGCACTAAAATATGCAGAAGACAAGAAAGTCGAGTATGCTGAGGCGAGAGGACAGAGCCAAATTCAGGACAGACTTATGCTGAGAAACGGTATACTTGAAGCTTACACGTCAGCGGTCGACAGCGGATTCTGCGTGCGCATACTTGCCAACGGCGGAATAGGCTTCGCATCAACAAACAAGTGGACAAAAGAGGAAGCCAAGGAAATCGTGGACCTAGCTTTCAGATATGCAAAAGCCAGCGGCAGAAAAGACAAGATCAAGTTTGAAAAAGAGAAGGGCGTCGAAACAAAATGGGTTGTTGACCAGAAGAAGAAAATCGAAAACGTCTCTCCAGAAGAGAAAATTTCAGCATTCGAAGAGATAAACAAGACCCTGACCTCGTGCGGAGTTAAGATTGCTGCTACAATGGGATCATGCAACATAGACCTAATCTCCAAATACTTTGTGAACTCCGAAGGCTCGAAGATCACTTCCTTTGTCCCCAAGCTGGGAGCTTTCTTCTACATTACCGTTGCAGAGGAAGGCAAAACTGAGCAGGCTTACGAGCAGTTCGGATACAGCGGTGGCTGGGAAGCCTTCGGCCAATGGGGCGTCGCTGAGAAACTTGTCCACAACGCCAAAATCCTCAAGGACGTGATCACCAAAGGAAAAGCGGTGAAAGCGGGAAACATGGATCTCGTATGCGGTCCAGAAGTAACCGGCATAGCAGCGCATGAATCTTGCGGGCATCCTATGGAAGCTGACCGCATCGTGGGACGCGAAATGAGCCAAGCTGGAAGATCATTCATCTACAAAGGCGGTCCATACTGGATCGGCACCAAAATAGGAAGCAAACATGCCACGATAGTTGACGACCCAACCATTGAGCACAGCTACGGGTACTATGCTTACGATGATGAAGGAGTAAAAGCTAGAAGACGATTCCTATACAAAGATGGGGTCATAAACGAGTTTCTCCACAACAGAGAATCAGCAGCGAAGCTTGGCACCAAAAGCAACGCTTCTTCAAGAACAGTGAATTATGACCGAGAGGCAATTGTGCGCATGGCAAACACGTTTGTTCTACCAGGCGACATGACTGAAGAAGAACTCATCGAAGAAGTGAAGCACGGGGTCTTCATGAAGTCTTTCACCGAATGGAACATTGATGATAAGCGTTTCAACCAGCGCTACGTTGGAAGAGAAGCCTATCTGATAGAGAATGGCGAGCTTAAGCATCCGGTTGCTCGTCCGATCATCGAGACAACAACGCCAAAGTTCTGGACAGCCGTAGACGCTGTCTCCAAGAAAGTAGAGTTTGACGCAGCTACGTGTGGAAAAGGAGATCCGGGTCAAGGGATTCCGGTGTTTACAGGTGGCCCCTGTATTAGGCTTAGAGAGGTGTATGTGAAATGAGCGACGCTTTAAACCGCACTGAAGAGATCGTTAGGAAGGCGAAGTCGCTTGGCGCTGACGAAGTCATAGCCCAAACCACTTTCGGAAGATATAGGCAGGTGCGTTTCAGCAACAATGAGATAGACACTACGGTTGCGTGGAATGACTATGCGACTGACATAGCGTTAGCGTGGAAAAAACGTGTAGTAGCCACAAAGATCCACAACTTTGAAGGTGTTGATGCCACGGTTAAGAGGCTTATGGAGTTGGCGAAGGTTTCTAAGGAGAACCCCATGTTCGGCGGCTTTGCAAAGGGCAAATTCAAGTATGCATCTCCCAAAGCAGACAAGAAGCTTATCGAGATTGACGACCCACAGGGATACGTTTTCGAGGCGGTTGAAGCAGCAAGAAAGGAAATAGGCAATGACATTGACAGTGGCGGCATCTTGTTTACCAAGTTTGAGGATGTCTATCTAGCGTCATCCGAAGGGCCCATAGGAACTGACAGCCGCTCAGCTATCGAGCTTTCCATAAGAGCGTTTGCAGAGCGAGAAGCATCTGGTCACAGCGTGGAATGTAGTTCAACCTTGAAGGGTTTCAAGCCGGCGAGGGCAGGCACTAAGGCTGGTGAAATCGCGAGGATGGCTAAGAATCCGAAGATCGGGGAAGAAGGCGTCTACGACGTGATCTTTGACCCCCTTATATATGGGTCTTCGCTTGGCGTCTATGGCTGGATGGTTTCCGCTTTTGCTGTGCTGATTCACATGTCGGTTTTCGTGGACAAGCTAGGCAAGAAGGTAGCTCCGGAAATCGTCACGCTCCGAGACAATCCGGCCGAATACTCGATGTCTAACAGGGTTTTCGATGACGAAGGCTATCCAGCTAAGGAAAACATGTTCATTGACCACGGCGTGCTTAAAGGATATCTTCATAACACGTCTACGGCGAAGATGTTCAAAACAGAGACAACAGGCAACGCTGGGCTGGTTGCTCCAAGCGCTTGGAACCTTGAAATGGACGCGGGAGACATGAACAAAGACGAACTCTTCGAGGAAACTAAAAGAGGGCTTTACTTGACGAACACATGGTACACGCGCTTCCAGAATTACGCGAAGGGCGACTTTTCAACCATCCCGAGGGACGGCATCTTCCTCGTGGAAAAAGGCAAGATAACGCAGTCACTTAAAGACCTAAGGATAAGCGACAACGCCTTAGCCATGCTTGGCAACGTAGCCGCAATCTCCAAGGAGCGGCAGCACGTGCACTGGTGGGGCGAAGCAGATCCACCATCGCTGAGCCCATACGTACTCGTAAAGAACGTGCACATAACCAAGTCCCGATAGACACGTTCTCTTCCTTTCTTTCTTTTTTCCTGTTTTGACGCAAGGTTTATGTCAGCTCTAACCACAGAAAGCTATCGTTTATTGCGGTGAGAGCGGTTGTAGTCTAGTTTGGCAGGACATCAGCCTCCCACGCTGACGACCCGGGTTCAAATCCCGGCAACCGCACTTTGTAGACTGATCTAAAGAATGGGGGCGTTAGCGGATGATAGCTTTAAATAGTTTATATGTGGTATGGCTAGTTGGACTGATCTCGCCATTAAATGCTTTGCAAGCTTGCTCGGCAATAAAGGTCGAGGATTATGTATACAGCTATGGAGGGAGTTAAGCTCTGCTGAGGGCTTGGTTCAGGTGGCGCGCCGAAAGAACCTCGGTTATCGGCGCAATTCTTATCATGTTTTTGCTTTGCTCCCAGTGCATATCAGCTATTTTCTCAAATAATCTTGCGATCTGCACCAACAATGTAGGCAAGGATGAATTCATGAGAATTGCCATAGACATCGTCGATGGTTCACCACAAGACCTACTGATAAGAAATATCTGGATGGATTTCAATAATATTGATCTGCCACTGAACTATGCACTACCATCCTTCAACGACGGCTTCAAAAAGGCACAGCTCGGCATAGAAACTGGTCCTTACAAACTAGAGGTCTATCTAGCACTGTTTTATGATTCTTTTTTGGAGGAAGAAAAATTCCAGGCATACACTAGCAACGTCGTAGACGAGTTTCGCAATGCATTCGTCAGTTGTCTCAAATTGGCGAACAGCTATTTAAACACCACTACAAAAGAGGCAAGGTACCATGGCAGCATCGAAAATTTGTTAGTGTCTGTCAGATTGGATTACGCTATGCAATTTCTTAAATACGCTCCATTCGACGGATTCGGATCATTGCTTACCAGAGATTTTGTTGCTCCATACGCGGGAGACGACCCATCTAGTGGTTTTATGATTGATTACGTCATAAGCAATAATCAGCAAGAAAGAGCTAAACTCAGCCTGCTTTTCTCAGAAGCACGAGAATATGATGGACAACCAATGGAGATCAATGTCGACGTTAATGAAATGTTCAATCGCACAGGACCTATTCAGCCATCCCAGCATGGCTCGTCGCAGATAATCATAGACGTCGATAAAACCGCACAGACATCAAAAGGAACATTTTTTCTCACTGTGCAAGAGAATCCTTACGAAACAGAGGAGGATGAGTACCGAACACGCGTCACCTGCGTTCTAACACAAGCCATCGACAACATGACAGTCAAAGTAAACATAAAAACCACAGCCCACCAACTGGACTCCCTTAATTGTAGCGATCATCATTCTTGGCACATGCAGTATGACCCTAATCTTTCTTGCAAGGAGGCACAAGGCCAAGTACTCAAAGAAACCTACAAACCAGCCAGTCACGTTGGAACCCAAACAACAGCAAAGAAGGTAAATGTTTTGAGAGGGAAAAACGCCAAGATGACGTGTGCCGCTGTTCTTCTCTGGTTCTTCATAGGCATGGAGAACCCCTATCATCAATCCATGCTGGTTTGTAAAAGCTTGGAACCCCTACTTCTGGAAACCCATGACATGCTATGATTATTACCAAGTAAGAGTTTGGAACATGACTTTCGGCGCAGAAGGCGTATTCGGAGCCCCTCACGATTGCGTAGCCTCTTGGTGGGATCACATTGAGTACTCGCCAGCAGCACCAGCGCACACTTGGATCAGGTAGCCCAAATCGCCAACACCACTCAAGACTCATATACTAGCAGCATATACCCATCTACTCCTCAAAAGCAAAAGGTGACATTAATTGAGCACAAACCTAATTTCCAGCTACAAAAAGTTGATGGAAAAAACCAAAGACATCATTGTATTCGCCTCTTCAGAAGCCATCGTCCACTGGGACATGGAAACAATGATGCCTCCCAAAGCCATTGGCTTGCGAAGCCAGCAACTTGCACTGTTAAGCCGAATCGAACACCAAATTAGCACAAGCCCCGAAATCGGAAAACTGATACAAGAAATCACACACTCAAAAGACTACGACAAACTAGACGCTGTTCAAAAGAGAAACGTCTACCTCATCAAAAAACACTACGACGAACAAACCAAACTTCCCGAAGAACTTGTCGCAGAAACCGCGAAGCAGCAAGCCATAACCATAGACACATGGAAAAAAGCCAAAGCCGCAAAGAACTACGCCATGTTCAAACCAGAACTGGAAAAACTCCTTGATCTACGAAAGAAAGCTGCAGAAATACTTATGAAAGCAAAGGAAACCGCCACGCCCTACGACGCCTTAATAGACATATTTGAACCAAAAATGACGGCGAAAGAAATAACCCAAGTCTTCAACGACCTCAGAGAAGGCTTGGTTTCCATTCTCAGAAAAAGCGAAAAAGCACCCAACCAGCCAGACACCAGCATACTGCAACGCAAAATCCCAATCGACATACAGCGCAAAATCGCAGTAGCCCTCTCAGAAGCCGTCGGCTACGATGTAACCTCAAAAACCGCCGGAGGCAGAATTGACGAAACAGAACATCCCTTCACCACAGGCTACTACGACGACGTGCGCATAACCACACACTACTTCGAAGAAATGTTCGCATCATCAATATTCTCAGTCCTACACGAAGCAGGACACGCCATGTACGAGCAAAACCTAAACCCTGAATGGATGTACCAACCCGTAGGCAACGCATGCTCCTCGGGCTTCCACGAGTCCCAATCACGCATGATAGAAAACATCATAGGCCGCTCCAGAGAATTCTGGACCTACTTTCTACCAAAACTGAAGGAACTAGCAGGCAAAACGCTTGCAGACATCAGCCTAGACAAATTCGTACACGCAATCAACCAGGTAAAACCATCCAAAATCCGTGTAGAAGCAGACGAAGTAACCTACGGACTCCACATAATCATAAGATTCAACATCGAACGAGACTTATTTGCCAACAAATGCGCCGTAAAGGAACTCCCAGAAATATGGAACCAAAGCTACAAAGACTACCTAGGAGTAAAAATCGAAAACGACTCTGAAGGAGTAATGCAGGACACACACTGGGCAAGCGGCTACTTCGGATACTTCCCAAGCTACGCGCTCGGAAACATCTACAGCGGACAAATACTCGAGGTAATGAACAGAGACTTGCCAAACTGGAAGGCCCAGCTGACAAAAGGTAACTTCAAAGAAACAAAACAGTGGCTGGTGAAAAACGTTCACGCAAACGGAAACCTCTTCGATCCAGCAGACCTCTTAAAGAAGATTACTGGAAAAGAACTAACCGTCAAGCCCTATCTTGGCTATCTAAATGAGAAATACTCGAAGCTCTACGGCTTCTGAGCCCCCTTTCTTTTGCTTACAAACTCGTAAATTTTTTCTACGACTTCGGCAACGACCCCAGCAAAAATCATGCCGACACCCACCCAGCCGACAATTGCATCATAGTAGTTGGCACCATAGAGAAACAGCACTATTCCAACAACCACCAGAAGCGCATATACTAGTTCTCTCCACGACATGACACAGCACCACAGTCCACGCACTCTATCCCGACAAGGTATATAGAGTTAACGATGCCAAACAACAAATCTAAGAGAACTCGAGACTGGCGTCACAAAAATCCGACAATCAAGCTGGTGCACATCCGACAATTCATCCAAACTACAATAGCTAACTGTGGATAGACCACGCAAAATCTAGCGCTATACCGACAGAATCATGCGACAGCCGCCTTTCTCGCACAAGTTCCGACAGTCTTAAATACTTGCCTGCAAGTAACATGTTCCATAAGTGATGCAGAATGTCGGAATATGAGACGAAAAAGCCAGAAACCCGAGAGCAACTGATAGCAATCCTCAAAAAAGCTGCCGAAAAAGAGGCAGAAACCCGCGGCAAAATAGCTCGAAAGCCGACAAAGCCTACAATTTCTGGAGTTGCCGCAATTCTAAACGTGCACAGAGACACATTGTATACATGGATGAAGGAGTTTAAGGTCGATTTCAAAGAGATATCCGACACTGTCCCAGCGACTTTTATGCCTAAGCTAGCAGAAGCTTCTGAAAAACCAGCATATCTTATTGGCGAAGCGTTAATCGGGGAGGGAAACGAGGTGGCACACATAGACCTCTTGATAGGAGACAAAGACGGCCCTGTCGGAGAAGCCTTTGCAGCCGGAATGTCTAACCTCTCCTTTGGACACACACCTCTGCTGGCAGTGATAAGGCCGAATCTGCCGCCTAAACCTCACACGCTGCTTGTGCCGAAAGTCACCGTGAAAAATCTTGAAGCCGCAGGCAAAATCTTCGGACCCGCCCAAGCCGCTGTAGCCAAGGCAGTTGCTGACTCCGTCGAAGACGGAGTCATTCCCAAAGAAAAGGTGGATGACTGGGTCATAGTCTGCAGCGTGTTCATTCATCCACAAGCAACCGACTACCGAAAGATATACCATTACAACTACAGCGCTACCAGACTGGCAATCAAGAGAGCGATGGCGAATTATCCTTCACTGGAAAAGGTTTTCTACGACAAGGACAGGGCGAAACATCCAATCATGGGATTCAAAGTGCCACGCCTCTGGAGACCACCTTACCTGCAGATCTCCCTTGACATACCAGATCTTGAAAGAACGAAAAAGATCATAACACAGATCCCGAAAAGTGACAGAATAATATTGGAAGTGGGAACCCCTCTCATAAAACGTTACGGCGCCAAAGTCATCAGCGACCTAAGAGAAGTAGTGAAGGACGTGTTTTTTGTAGCTGACCTGAAAACACTGGACGTAGGCAAAGTCGAAGTTGACTTGGCTTATGAAGAGACTGCTGACGCTGTCGTGGCATCCGGGCTGGCGCCTGCAGAAACGCTTGACGCATTTGTCCACGAAGGAAAACGACTAGGAATCTACGCGTGGATTGACATGTTGAACGTAGAGGACCCGATTAGAAAACTAAAATCGCTGAAAGAGTTTCCAGACGTGGTGATACTTCACAGAGGGATAGACCAAGAAACAGGCAGAGAACACGGACTCGAAGCAATCAAAGAAATAAGGCAAACATTCAAAGACAAACGATTCTTAATCGCAGTAGCAGGCGGAATAGTTCCGGAAACCGCAAAAGAAGCCTTAGCAAAAGGCGCAGACATAATCATAGTTGGAAGATACGTCACACAGTCACGAGACATCGAGCACGCCGTAAGAGACTTCCTTGAAGCCACGCCCGAAATGCGAGAAGACATAGACCTATTTAGAGTACACGTAGAATAGCCCAGCAAAACCCCCTTTTTTGTTTATGTGAAAGCTTTGAAACTGATCCATGAAAGCATGAAAACTGCGCCAGCGGCAACAAAAACATAGAAAAAGCTGAGTTGAGCAAGAAAAGGCCCGATAAAAGAGCCGCAGGCTCCGCCGATTCCGATTAGAACGTTGAATAAGCCAGCCTTCCTCGCTGGTATCAGCCGCATAGATAGAGAAAGAGTATGGGCAAGGAACACCGCATAAGCAGCGCCCATGAGAAACAGGAGCAACGCAGTCATGGCTAACTGGTATATGGCTATGTGGAGAGTTAGTGCCAAAAGGAGTGCCAGCAAGCCTCGCAAGAGCACTATTCTACTGATGCTTGCCTTTGCAGCTTCTCGATAAGACCCACGTCCTGTAAATAAGTAGCCAAGAGTTGCGCCAAGCGAGCTTAGAACGTATACGGCAAAAACTAGGCTTTCTGGCAGTTGGGCATCTCGTGTGATTGCGGAAATGAAAATTGGCATTGGCGTAAAAAGCATGCTTGTTGCTAAAGAGAAAAATGTTAAGCCGGCACAGAAGGCTAACACGTTTTCCTTCTTCAGTTTTTCTTGAAGAGGAAACCCATCCAGAAGATTTGATGTAAGCACGATTCCGCGTGAGGCAAAATCCACTGTTGTTTCCATTCTGACAAGCTTTCTTTCGAAGATGAACATGGGATCGGCTACTAAGACTAGGGAAAGAAGAAAAGCGGCTAAATTCAGAAAGCAGCAGAATGTGAACGTGAATGTCGAGCTGACGTTCATGACTGATAGAATGAAGCCTGCGAGAAGCCCTATCAACCAGCCTGATTCCGTGAAAACCTTATAAAAAGCAAAACTTCTTTCCCATTCCTCGCTAGAATACAGCTCGGCAATTAGAACATTTTTGGGTGCCTCATCTGCCACATGAAACGCAGACATGGCAATATACAAAGCAACCAGCGAAAAAACACTTGAAGTAAAAGTAAAGGCATACAGGAAAACTGCCGAGGATAAATAGGACAGCAAAATATACCGTTTGTACCGTCTTGTTCGGTCGGAAAGATAACCCCATAGAAAAGAAAAAGGAATACACGCTAGCAACGCTCCTGCCGACATGACGCCTACGTCGATGACGGATCCGCCGACAGCAGGCGACACAATGTATAAGGGAAGAAAAATAGACAAAAGACCGAAACCCATCTCGTGGAAGAAAGCTCCCAGTCGCCACATGCCTAAGGAGCACTCAAAAAGAAAAATAAAAACCTTTACCAGACAAGTGACAGATCGTCCAAATAACACGGATGTTCGTAAATCCTTAATAGAGAGATGCTTAACTCTCATAAACCACTAAGGAGACTCTACGCGAATGGCAAAGTTCAAAGTAATAATCTCAGACACCCAAGCTGGAACCTCAAACAGCGTGGAAGTGGGAGATGCACGCGCCACTCCATTGATTGGAAAACGCGTAGGCGAAGTAATCGACGGCGCAATAGTGGACCTGGCAGGCTACAAACTTCAAATAACAGGGGGATCTGACAAAGACGGTTTTCCAATGAGACCCAGCGTTCATGGTGGCGTCCGCCGACAAGTAGTCCTAAGCGGAGGAGTAGGCTTCAACCCTTCGGATGAAGGTCTTAGAAGGCGCAAAATGGTTCGAGGCAACATTGTCACTGAAGAAATCGTTCAGCTTAACTTGAAAATAGTCGAGAAACCCAAAAGGAGCGAAAGAAAGCAAAAAAGCCAAAGAGAAGAAGCAAGAAGCTGCTGAAAAAGAGGCTGAAACTGAGCCGCAGCTAACAGGCGATAAGCCTTCAGAAGAGGCTTAAGATTTATTAGGTTGCGCAGTTTATTCCCTCAGTAATTCAATAGCGGTTTATGGGAAAATAAGAAAATGAGTGAAGAAAAACGCTCAACACTGCCAAAGCAGCCTGAAGCCAACATAGGCACCATAGGTCACGTTGACCATGGAAAAACAACCCTTGTCCAAGCCTTAACAGGAGTATGGGCATCACGCCACAGCGAAGAACTGAAACGAGGCATAACAATTAAGCTAGGCTACGCTGACATGCCGATCTACAAGTGCCCAAAATGCGAACCTCCAAGGAACTATTCAACTAAGCCAGTCTGCCCAAACTGCAATTCAAAAGCAGTCTTCCTTCGAGCAGTAAGTTTTGTAGATGCGCCTGGGCATGAGGCGCTAATGGCTACAATGCTTTCCGGTGTGGCGATAATGGATGGCGCCATACTTGTAATAGCAGCAGACGAACCTTGTCCGCAGCCACAGACGAGAGAGCATCTTGCCGCAGCAGACATCATTGGGATGAAAAAGATCATTATCGTGCAAAACAAAATCGACATCGTCAACGAAAACAGAGCACGCAAAAGCTATGATGAAATCAAAAAATTTGTGAAAGGCACCGTCGCCGAAAACGCCCCAATAATTCCCATCTCAGCACAGCGCAACGTAAACATAGACGTACTTCTCCAAGCAATGGAAGAAATCATACCTACACCAAAAAGAGACGAAACCAAACCTCCCTTAATGTACGTAGTCCGCTCATTTGACATTAACAAGCCAGGTACCCCCATTGAGAAGCTGGAAGGCGGAGTCATAGGAGGAACAATCTTCCAAGGAAAATTCGCCATCGGAACCGAGATAGAGATAAAGCCAGGCGTAGCAGTTGAGGGAAAAGGAACATATTGCCCTCTGTCAAGCGAGATTGTTAGCTTGCACGCAGGCGGAAAAAACGTGAAAGAAGCCCGCTGCGGCGGACTGGTAGGAGTTGGAACCCTTCTAGATCCCTCATATTCAAAGGCAGATGGATTAACTGGAAACATGGCGGGAAAAGCAGGCTTGCTTCCGCCAACTCTTTGCGAGTTAAATTTGGAAACCCATATCCTAGAGCAAGCTGTCGGCACAAAAGAACTGGTGAAAGTTGATAGGCTCACAATAGGGGAAACCTTGCTTCTGCATTTAGGAGCCGCCATAACCGTGGGCAAAATAACCGCTGTAAAAAAAGATCAGATCTCGCTTCAGCTTACGAGACCGGTCTGTGCACAGCAAGGCTCGAGAGTCGCGTTAAGCCGAAAAATCGGCGGCAGATGGCGACTTATAGGATATGGAATGATAAAGTAACATGAACGCGGAACCTAAGCGGAAAAAGAAGCCTCTTAGGATACTTCTAGACTCTAATGCTTTGCTTGTGCCATTCCAGTTCAAAATAGACATATTTGAGGAACTAAAAACTCTGCTGAAAATGAATTTTGAGGCAATCCTACTTTCTCCAGTGCGCGCTGAGCTAGAGGAAATTGCCAAGACAGCGTCTCCTCAAATGCGGAAAGACTTTGCTTTAGCCTTGGAACTTGCTGGAAAATGCAAGCCTGTTGAGATATGCAGCGAAAAAACGGAATCAACAGATGACGTGATCGTCAAAATCGCCAGCAGATGGAGGGCGTCGGTCTTCACAAATGATAAGCACCTTAAAAAGAGGCTAAGAGATATAAATGTGCCAGTTATCTATGTGAGGCAAAAATCAAAATTAGAAATAGATGGAAGGATATGATACTTGTTCAAACTCATAACTCTTGAAGACACAATCCGCATTCCACCAGAAACCTTTGGAAACCCGTTGGAAGCGGTGGGCCAACAGCAGGTCAAGGCAAAGTATGAGGGCGTGGTAGAGGAAGAACTAGGCTACGTCATAGCCGTGGTCAACGTGAACGTGAGCCCCACAGGAAAAATAATTCCCGGCGACGGCGCCACCTACCATAAAGTCGCTTTCTCTTTGCTAACATTCTACCCGAGACTTCAAGAAGTGGTTGAAGGCGAAGTTGTAGAGATAGCGGATTTCGGCGCCTTTGTCCGCATCGGTCCCGTCGACGCCTTGCTTCACGTTTCTCAACTTGTGGACGATTTTATCTCTTATGATGAAAAGCAAGGTGTTCTGCTTGGAAAAGAGACTAAGCGAAAACTGTGCAGCGGCGATCAAGTTCGTGTTAGAATAACTGCGGTGTCACTTGGCAGAGCAGGCAGCTCTGGAAAGATAGGCGTCACTGCAAGACAGGCATTTCTCGGCAAACTTGAGTGGATAGAAAATGAAATTCAAAAAGCACGGGAGCCGACAGAGAAAAAACCTTCTGTAGCAGAAGAGAAACCACGAAAACAGGAGAAAGCTAAATGAGTGAACGCGCCTGTCCGACATGTCACGTGATAACCAGAGGAAATGTTTGCCCAAAGTGCAAGTCGTCAAGCCTAAGCGATGATTTTGCTGGTTTGCTTATAATGCTTGACCCCGAAGACTCGATCATCGCGAAGGCAACCAACATCAAAGAAAAAGGGCGCTATGCACTAAAGGTTAGATAGGATGAACATCGCGTACAGGCTTAACGGCGACCTACGCGGAAAGTTAAAAGACCCTATCGGCGTTCTAATCCGTGGATCTTTTTCTGAAACTATGAGAAGATTCCGAGAGATTATGGCAAAGGAGAAGCCTAGTCAGCTGATATCGGTGGGAGACACAGTTTCAAGAAACCTTTTCAAGAATAACATTTCTCCCCACGTTTTCATCATAGACAACCTGCAGATGAGGAAACCAGTCAAAGAAGCCGCGCTTCCGGCAGAGGAAACAATCTACGTTAAGAACCCGCCAGCCACAATAACAGAAGAAGCCGCAAACGCCATATGCGACGCCTTGAAATCGGATAAAACCACAAAAATAGTGGTAAACGGCGAAGAAGACCTTCTAACACTTGTAGCTATCTTGTATGCTCCGGAGAACTCGCTTGTCTTGTATGGTCAACCTCGCGAAGGCATTGTCGTGGTCAAAGTTACAGAGGAAAAAAGACGCGAGATTCAAGACATTCTCCGAGAAATGCAGAATGCTCGAAAAACTAAATAAGAAGGCGCTGCATGAAGTCAACACCTTAAGCGAGGAAAGCTAATGAAACTAGAAATACTGGCAGAGAAAGAAAACCCCTTGCTCAAAAGAAAGGAGATTCAGTTCCAAGTAGACCATGATGAGAAAGGAAGCACTCCGCCAAGACTTGAAGTTCGAAGGGCACTAGCAGACACTTTAAAGATTAATGTTGACCAAATCTTTGTCAAGAAACTCAAGACCAAAACGGGAACACACGTTGCTCTTGGCGAGGCTAATATTTACGAATCGGCTGATCTAGCAAGACGCTTAGAGCCAGCCTACGTGATAAAACGGAATATTCCACCAGAAAAACCAAAAGAAGAGGAGAAAAAGTAGCCTATGTCAAAAAAAACAGAGGCCAAACAAAAAGACACCTCGAAGGAAAAGGCACCAGCAAAACCGCCGGAAAAAGCAGCAGAACCGGCAGAGGCTAAAGAGGAAACCAAACCTGAAACGAAGCCTGAAAAAGTTGCGCGTGCTCCGAAAAAGAAGAAAGAGGAAAAACCCATCCACACGCTTTTCAAGATAGAAAATGGCAAGATTATAAGGCTTCGCCCTACCTGCGAACGATGTGGCACAGGGTACTTCATGGCAGACCACGGAAACAGATACACATGCGGACACTGCGGCTTCACACGCTATAAGCCGAATGCGAAATAAACAGCTTTAAATTGCTCTGTGCCTAACGCTTTTCTGTTGATCTTGATGATTAGGGTAAACGTTTCAATAACTAACGTTTCTGCTAAACGGTTTTTAGACATGCGAAAACCGATACCGCCCATACAGATAAACACAAACCTAAATCTTGTAGGTGTAGAAAAACCTTCAGATGATTCGCTTGAAGTGCCCTTTGTCTTGACCATAAGCTACAACCCCTCCATAGCCCAGATAAGCCTAGAAGGAAGAGCGTTCGTATCCGGAGACAAAAACGAGCTAGAGAGAATCCTAAAGGATTACGAAGAGAAGAAGCCGCCGCCACCGGTAATCATACAGTCAATATCCAACGTGGTTTTCGTTGAATCTGTGCTAGTGGCAAGGACAATAAACATTCCACCGCCTATTCCTCTGCCGCAGATAACGCAATCTCAGCCGCCAGCGAAAAAGCCATCAGGCTTTGACTATAGCGCATAAAAAAAGAAACGCCTATTTCAATGGAACATACATCGATGAACGGGACGCACCAATTCCCGGAGTCCCATGCCTAACCGGCTTGTTGGTGATGGCAAACTCGCCTAGATAATGTCCAATCATTTCCGGCTGTATCTCTACTTTCACGAATTCTTTTCCATTGTGCACGTGGACTGAAACGCCCACCATTTCTGGAAGAACTATCATGTCGCGAACATGTGTCTTAACTTGCATGCTTCCCCCAGTTCTCGTTGCTTCTTTAGCTAATCTCATCTTTTCAAGCAGTATCCTCTGTTCTGGTTTAAGACCTCGACGCAAACTTCTTCTCTGTCTTGAAGGAAGCATGTTTATGAACTCGTCCATAGACATCTCTTGCAGCTGACTTAGGGCAAGTCCACGATAGGTGAATTCTTTAGGCATTTTTCCTCACTTCCATGGCAATTCCGATTGCTATAAACCTTCTGCTCTCAGGTAACAGTCTTCTTCCTTTTCTGACCGGCACCTCTGGCGGCAATTAACCCAACCTTTTGTCCTGGCGGCGCGCCATGTGAAGTCGTTGTAACCTTCCGCGCGCTCCTCTTGCTGCTGCCGTATGGATGGACAACTGCAACCATGGCTATTCCACGAGTTCTAGGATACTTACGTCCTCTGGCTCTCATTAAATGGAACTTCTCACCTGCCTTCAGAAATGGCTTTTCAGTTCTTCCGGCGCCTGAAACCACTCCAATTGTGGCTCTGCAGAAATCTCCAATGTACTTATTTTTTCCAGACGGAAGCTTAATCATCGTTCCTTGAGGCGTATGGCCGACAACCATTGCATACGCTCCAGAAGACTTTACCAGCTTGCCGCCATCTCCAGGCCGAAGTTCTATATTGCAGATCAAAGTCCCTTCAGGGATTTTTCCCACTGGTATGATGTTGCCCACCTCTGGCGGTGCATTTCCGCCCATCTGAACCTGCTTATTCACGTGAACCCCCTCAGGAACCACGGTGTAGCAGGTGTCTCCGTTTTCAAAGCGTATCAAAGCCAGCGGCGAACCGCGGCCTGGGTCATGCGCGAATGACTCAATGGTTCCTTTAACAGTTGCTTCAGATGCTTCTTTTGCCGAAGTTAACTGAGGATACTGTGCAGGAGCCACTCTTTTGTGTGTTGAGGCTCTGAAGGGCGAACCACCGCGCCCGCGTCTTTGCACTCTAATTCTTTTTCCCATAACCAATTCCTCACTAGAGTATGCCAAGCTTGATCGCTACATCAGCAGCACGATAGTCAGGATGAAGCTTGACAAAGGCTTTCTTCTTTCCCTGCGGTGTAATCAAGAGGTTGACATGTTGAACTTTGACTTCGTAAAGCTCTTCAACCGCCTTTTTCACGTCATTTTTGCTGGCATTCAGATTTACTATGAAGACAAGTTTATTCTCTTTTTCCACCATCAAGCTTGCAGCTTCAGTCATTAACGGAAACAGTATAACGTCGTAAGGATCCATCAGGCTTGCGCTCCTCTCTCATGAATTTGCCCAAGTTTCTCAATTGCACCGCTAGTCCACAAAGTAAGCCTGCCAGGATGCGTACCCGGCGCCAACATTTCAACATTCAGGTTTTCGACTTTGACCACGTCGACTCCAAGCAGGTTCTTTGCGGCTTGCGTTAGTCCCTTGTCTTCCGCGACAACAATCAATGGACCTACGGCATGTTTCATCTTTCGGCCTCGGCTTTTACCTTTTCCAGCGCGGATCTTTCTGCTTTCTCTTACCCTAAAGATGTCAGCTAGTAAGCCTAGTTGTATGAGTGATTCTTCAATTTCCTTGGTTTTTTTCAAGTTCTCAATATCATCTGAAACAACCAAGGGAAACGCGGGAACATCTTCGATTGCGTGCCCTCTTGAGGCAACAATGTCTTTTGAAGCAGTTGCAGCTATGGCGGAGCGTAAGGCAAGCTGCTTCTCTTTCTTAGGAATTTTTTTCACAATCTTTTTCTCAGGGGTTGGCGGATGCGCCAGTCTCCCGCCTACGACTCCTGGAGCGAAGGCGGCTCTTCCAGACTGCCCTTTTAGACGGGGTATGCGTGCGATCCCGCTGCCTGTTCCTCTGGATTCCGCTGAGGTTCTTTTTCCAGCCATGTAGTCTCTGCCTTGGCGCTGGAACCGCGTTGACTGTACTGCGAGAACCGCTCTTTTTATTACGTCAGGTCTCAGAGGGGTCGCAAAAACTGGTGGAAGCTCGATCTTTCCAGCCGGTTTTCCTTCAAGGTTGAAGACTTTCACCGTTCTCCTTGCCATCTGTTTTCCCAGCCTATTTTCCCTGCGGAGATTCAAGGGATATCTGCAGGATTTGTGGAGGTTCTTCTGCCACGTTTTTCGGCGGTCGCGCTGGATAGCGAAGTCTTATCGGACGCTTCTCAGTGCCTGCTATGCTTCCTTCTAGAAGCATGTAAGGTCCTTTAATGATGCCGTATCTTATGAAGCCTCCTTTCGGAGTAACATCTTTCCCGTCATTGCCTATTTTGAGAATCCTCTTGTTATGTTCTGTTCTTTGGTGAAAGCCCATCTGCCCGGCTCTTGCAACACTGTACATGACATGATGCGGGTTCCATGGACCCAGAGTCGCTATTCCTCTTTTGGTCTTTCTCCCTTTATGCTGAAGCTTTGTCACGCCAAACCGTTTAACTGGCCCCTGGAATCCTTTACCAACAGAGATGGCTATAACGTCTACATGTTGACCTTCTTTGAAGATTTCTGGCGGCGTCACTGTCTTTCCAAGAAGACTTTTCGCATACTCAAATCTCTGCTGGATCGTTCCTCCGCCGATTTCCAGCTCTACCATGTCTGGTTTCTTTTTAGGCACGCTTGTCTGTTTGGGCTGGGTTATAGCAATAACGCGTATCCGCTCTACCTCGGAGAGGTTTTCGTCAATTTTTTTCATATTTTCTTCTTTGAAACTTTCCGGAAGGGTTAGTATTCTGTCAAGATCGTCTGGAGGGTCTTTCATCCATGCTTCAGTCTTCGTTCGCAAGCCATCTGCGCTTCTAGTGTAAGCTCTTACTGCACAAATCAGCATTGGAGGCGTCTCCAGTACGGTGGCCGAGCGCATCACTTCCTTTCCAAAATCTGGTGAGCGCTTCCGATCCTCAACCGCGAAGACATGGGTCATGCCTGCTTTATAGCCTACAAAACCCAAGAGCCTAGGAGCCTCTGCCTCTATTTTTGGCCAGAAACGGATTTCGCCCAGCAAGCGTTTGGCGCGTTTCCTAGGCAAATAAGCTAGAGAGCCATGTCTTGGAGCGTGTGTTTTCCTGTGACCCATTATTTTCCCGCTTCGTGTCTCTTAGGAATGAGAACAATAAGTTATAAACATTACCGTTATCTCTGGAACTCTTCTGAACTGGCAACACTTGTATTCTTCCACAATTTTCACAGCTACAACATATGATCCTATTTACAGAAACACCATTGCATGACCTTTACAAAATTATAGATAATTGTTCCAAAAAACTTATCTCGGAATTAAACGGATTAGTATTGGGGAAGGAAGATGAAGAAAGCGTATTCTGAGAAGATAATACGGGTGCCAATAGTTTTGATGCTAACAACAATGCTTAGTGCTCAACTCGTAGCCATCTTAACCATCCCATCAAGCGCTTGGGAATACAATAATGGAACGGCTCCGGACAATCTTTCAGAAAGTTTTGGGCCTAGAGCCGACAGAATATTGATCCAGCTGTACAGCAACGAACAAAGCATGTGGAACGCTCTTGAAAGTGAACAGCTTGATCTTACGGATTGGCAACTGACCAATGAAGCCTATGAAAGCTTCAGCACACCACCTCTGAACAACACTGTTAATGTGGTTTCAAGCGGCTCAGATGGCACTTTCTATATACTGGACATAAACAACAATAACAACGCGTTTCTCGGCAACCCACCAGATCCCGCTTACCCTAACCCTGTTTACCCCAACCCCCGCAGCGTTTTAGGAATGAGAAAGGCCATCGCCTACCTCTGCAACAGAGACTACATAATCAACAACATAACAGGCCCGTTTGGCTGCCCGCTTTACACGCCTATGCTCCCCGAAAGCGGCCAATATGTTCACCCAGAAATACGCCCTGGCGGTGCCAGAGAAGATCTCTGTTACCTGTACTCGAGGGCGATGGCTAATGTTTCTCTTGACTCATCGGGCTTTGCACAGAAAGACACAGAAGGCTGGAGAATTTGGAACGTCACAGGACAGAGAGTAGAGCTTCGATTCTACATCAAGTACGCGCATGAGGAGAGAAAAGCGTTTGGAGACTATCTTGCAAGCGAACTGGAGGCTGTCGGCATCAAGGTTCAGAAAATCTACTGGCCTATAGTAAGTCCAAACGAAGACCCCGCAATTCACAAGAATTTCCATCTTTCCATAGATGGTTGGAGCGGCTTGGACGTAGAGCCAGATCATCTGATTTTATGGCATTGGGACTACTACTGGCATCCTGGCAGATGCTACAACATTGGTGGTTGCAATGACGCTATTTACAATCAAGCCGTGAATAACGCTTTGTATGCTGACACGCTCGAGCAAACAATCGCTCCAGTGCATGTTGCGCAGGAAAGATTCGCGGAAATGGTGCTTTCAGTTCCGTTATGGTGCGGTTGCAAGCTTCAAGCCGTAAGCAGAAGATATGTAGGAACTCCAAATCCGGACGCAAAAGACCCCTGGGAAGGACAATACTGGGAAGGGCTAGTACTCAAAGGCGGCATGTCCGCCAGCGAAAACGGCGTGATCAATCCTATCACTTTAATGAATATGCATCCCGAGAATTATGTAAAGGGCGACTGCTCCCACATGACAATTAAATGCGGCTTTCCAGTACCAGAGCTGTACTCTCTGAACCCTATCTTCGGCGAATGGAGCCATGACAACAAGGTCTTAGACATGATGTACGAGAGCTTGCTTAAGCGCGACCCCTACAACCTAAGCAATTTTGTTCCATGGCTTGCACAGTCTTTTGAAGTCGGCACCTACACGCACCCAACACTTGGAAACTGCACCAAGATCCGGATCGCGATGCGATCAAATGTCTATTGGAGCGATGGAACACCGCTAACTGCGGCGGACGTTTGCTTCTCGTTAAGCGAAATGTACAAAATCCTCTACAACAGAGGAATCAACCCGATATGGTGTCCCTGGATGGACTATATCGCGGGATTCAAAATAACCGATCCCCACAACTTTGACATACTTCTCGACACCAAAGATGTTTGGGCCATAAGCTGGATAGGCACATCTCGTATTCTTCCAAAGCACATATGGGAACCCATATGCAAAACCGCAGCCCCCTCATACGTAACCGGGTTTGCGCCAGACCCGAACCTTGTTGCATCCGGACCATGGAGACTGAAAGAATACGTTGAAAACAGCCACGTGGAGCTAGTAAAGAACAGCCCAAGCAGCGTGGTGCAGACCAATCTGGCGGGAAGCACGCCTATAACGTCCCCGCATGGCTGCTTCAAGATCACCCCACTGGAGGTTAATGTTTACAGCGATGATTATAGAGCGAAAATTCACATCATGGTGTACCCATTTCCAACAACCGTACACTTCACTGCAGACCTGAGAAACCTCTGGTACGGTGGTAACCTGACTGTGGACAAGTATCTTTACATCGATGACGTAATGCAGCCAGGGTATCCCCTAACCAGCTTAACCTTGACGCCCTACACACTTCATACACAGCACTTCAACTACTCATGGATCTCTGGCAAGCACAGCATCAAAGTCGCAGCCTACATCAGAGAACCTGAGTGGTGGGCTGGCAAGTGGGTCAATGCCACATTTTATATCTGGATAACAATCAAAGCTGATATTGTCGGCAGCACATTCTACGATGATATAGGGTACCCAGCACACCCGCTCAAAGCGCAACTACCAACGCCAGACCTGCAGGTTGATCTGAAAGACGTGCTTCGGGCTGCACTCGCCTTCGCTAGTATTCCTGGTCATTCAAAATGGGACTCGCTCTGTGACATTAACGAAGACAACAAAGTCGACTTAAAAGACTATTTCGCAATCGCTGCGAACTATGGTTGGACAGGCTAGAAAAGCTAAGAGCTAGGCGCACCTCCTTTTTTTCTTTTACAGTTACTGCTGAATATTTCTCTGTTAACTAGCTGATCCAGTTCCAGACAAATATTAAATCAGACTTTATACATTGTCTTCTGAGGAATAAATATGCCAAGAGTCGCGAAGGTTGCTGATGCGCTTTTTCAGTCAGGATGCCTAAAGTTTGGCACTTTCAAGATCAAGTCTGGTGC
This sequence comes from Candidatus Bathyarchaeota archaeon, assembly GCA_029907545.1. GTDB lineage: Archaea > Thermoproteota > Bathyarchaeia > Bathyarchaeales > Bathycorpusculaceae > JAGTQT01. The sequence continues at coordinate 57,889 of JARYLR010000001.1, forward strand.
CGTGAGCCCCTATTACATCGATTTAGCCTGTCTACTCTCCTCTCCTAGAGACTTTTGCACCATCGCAGATTCGGTTGCAGAGGAGATTACGGAGATCATGGCTTCGAGCAAGATAGACAAGCTAGCGTCAATTGAGCTGAAAGGAGCCTTGATACTGCCGAGTATTGGTTGCAAGCTAGGATTACCATGTATCATAGTAAGAAAAGAGGACAAAGTCTACGGCGTCACTGGCAGAGTGGCAGGCGCAGAAGTCACCAAAGGCGAAAGCATACTCTTCTTTGATGACGTAGTCACTGAGGGACTGTCCAAGCTTGAGGGAATAAAGCCCTTGAAGGAGTTGGGCGCCAAAATTAAGCATTTAATGGTTGTGATTGACAGAGAACAGGGCGGGAAAGAAAACCTTGAAAGGCTAGGTTACAAAGTTCACGCACTAGCCACAATCTCCGAGCTCGTCGAAAAACTGGTTCAGTGCAATCGTATATTGGAAGAACGCGCTCAAGCTGTTCTAGACTATGTAGCACAGTTTAAAGAAAAACGCGCATGACTGAGTCTTATGAACAAGCTCTCACAAGGTTTATTCTAAAAGTTGTTGAAATATAAATTGAGAAAAGAGTCTCCTAGCTACAGAGCGGAACAGAATGGGTGCAAATCAAAAACAAGTTGTCGAAGCCTTATTGAAGCCCGATGCCTACGACGAAAAGCCAAGCAAGATCGAGCTTGTTCAAACTCACATATCTTTTGTCTTTCTAACCGAAAGATTCGCCTACAAAGTAAAGAAAGCGGTAAATTTCGGTTTCCTAGACTTCACGACGCTGGAAAAGAGACGCTTTTTCTGCAAAAAAGAGCTGGAGCTCAACAGACGCCTGTGCAGGAACATGTATCTAGAAGTTGTCCCGATCAACAAGTCGGATACTATCAAGATAAAAGGTGAAGGAAAAACAATTGAGTATGCTGTGAAGATGAAAAGAATCCCTCAGGAAAGAATGCTAAGCAGACTCTTAGAAGAAAACAAAGTAAATCCCGAACTGATTGACAAAATAGCACAAGTCATTGCGAAATTTCACTTGAAAGCCGATACGAACAGCACGATAAACAGGTTCGGCTCTCTGCCTATAGTGAAGATGAACTGGAAAGAGAATTTTGATCAAACGAGAAAATTCATCGAAAAAACAATTCCAGCCAAGAACTACGAGCTGATAAGCGAACAAGTCCTCGGTTTCATGAAGAGCAATGCTTCCTTTTTCGAGAAAAGAATAGCAGATGACCGAATCAGAGACTGCCATGGAGACATTCACTCAAACAACATCTTTGTTGCAGACCAAGTTTACGTTTTTGACGCTATAGAATTTAATGACCGCTTTAGGTTTTCTGATGTTGCCTCTGATGTTGCTTTCTTGGCAATGGATTTAGATTTTCGAAAGCGATCTAACCTATCAGAGTTCTTTGTCGAGCGTTATGTAAAATATTCTGGAGATCACGCTATGCTGCGACTTCTTCCTTTCTACAAATGTTACCGGGCATACGTGCGCGGAAAAGTCGAAAGCTTCAAACTGGAAGACCCAGCCATAGGAAGCGAAGAAAAGAAAAAAGCAACAGAAGAGGCTAAAGCGTATTTTGAACTCGCCGTATCTTATGCAACGACATTCACTTCAGTCTAGAAAATGTCTAGCCACGTAGTTAGGAATCTTTATTGTCCCCATAAGGATTGGTTTTTGGTGGCAGTCGCTTCCTCCGGTCATAATTAGTCTGTGTTTCTTTGCAAATTTTACGTAATGGTTTGTTGTATCTGCGTCGTTTCTAGAGTGCCAGCATTCTACTCCATCAATGTAGCCAAGCATTGTTTTTTCTATAATTTTTGTCTGCTCGGTTAATGATCCTGTCAAACGTGCAAGAGATATTCCGTGGGGATCGTTGGGGTGAGCCAAAACGACGATGCCTCCAGCATCTCTTAGCAGCTTTGAAGCTTCTTTGAGGTGTACTGGGAATTTTGGGAAGTTACATTTCTCCAAGTATTCGTCAAAAGCTTCTTGTCTTGTTTTCACGATCCCTTTCTTTATGAGGTAGTCTGCGATGTGAGGGCGCCCCAATGTGCCCTCAACTGAAGCTTGGATCTTCTCAAAGTCCTTCTCTGTTAGCTTTTCAATTCCTTTCGTTTCAAACTCTGCGTTAAGGTTTTCCAGAATCCTTGCAGTTCTTTCTTTGCGTTTTTCTCCCATCAGCCGCAGTTTATCATTCAACGCCGTGTTGTTGATGTCAAATTGATATCCCAGCAAATCCAGCGAGATCGCTTCCTTTCCGTACGCCTTGGGAGGAGAAAAGGAAATGCCGATTTCTACGCCTACAACATAGTGGATTCTGCTTTTTTTGGCTAGATCGAGGGCTTCTTCTTGGCAACCTATTGAATCGTGATCTGTGATTGACATTAACCCGATGTTTCTGACTTTGGCTTCGTGGAAAATTTCCTTAACAGTCAGCATTCCGTCAGAACAGTTCTTAGAGTGGATGTGAAGGTCGATTATCATGGCTAAACAGGTTCCATCCATTCAAATTTTCTCGAACCCTATCACGTACCAGTCTTCTGGATAATCATGTTCCGTGTCAACGGTCATGTGCACTATTTCAATAGACGGGAACGCTTTTTTCAAGTCGCCGATGTCGACTGGTTCGAATTTTTTCTTGTTGTTGTAGTAAGCTTCTGGAGTGAGAGCGTTTGACTCGTATTCTTCCTTGGTTCTCTTCGAAATCCTCTTAAGAGACACTTCTTCCGAGCAACGAGTTTGAAGTATTACAAAGGCGGCATTATGATTGGCGGCGATTGCAGCAGCGCGTCTCCGCAATTCTTGGGTTACAAACGTGGCATCCAGTATCACGCTTCTGTTATTTGCTAGAACAGCAGCTGCGCGGCGAAACATCTCGTCATAAACGGACAGACGTTTAGCCATGTCAGCGGCAACTTTCTCGTCGAAAACATCCTCGCCCTTAAGAACCTCGAGCCGAATCAGGTCGGTTCTGAGAATAGAGAACCCCTTGATCTTTGCGATTTCCTCTGCCGTTTCTGTTTTCCAAGTTCCCGGGAGACCGCAAGTAATCAGCAAGGTTCTGGCTTTTAGTTCCGTTTTGACAAATTCGCAGAATGGTTCTCTCAATAGGCATCCTCTGCAATTATGTGGAGATGGAGCAAGATTAAATCTTTACGTCACGCTCCAGAGAGCAGTCAAAGTGTTTTTGCCTTTGCGATGGAACCTTATCATACAACGGTTCTTGCGTCGTCGAAGTTTGTATTTCTCATCGACGACTATCACGAGTGCATGTGCATCTCTTTTGGCTATCTTTCTCGCCGTCAGGGTTGTACCACTTCATAATCTCCCAAACAGCATTGTCTGAGTACCCCTTTTCTTTCAAAAGCCTCTTCAAATCATCATCAGATCCAACAGTCAAACATGACACTTCTCCTATATAGGATTAGGGTAAGCATATTTATTCCTTGACCTCCGTATGTTCTTCTCTGTCGGTCTTTATCCAAGCAGTCACATCACTCCAAATGTAGAAAACTAGACTTGCAATTGATGCTCCGTAGACGAGTATTTCGATGTGAAAGATGTTGATTCCGCGTTCAATGATCGTTGGCAGAAATAGGTTAACAATGAAAGCTGCCGTAATGATGGTATAGATGTAGCAGGCTGCGCCGACAAGAAGCAGAAAAATGACTTTGTCCCCTGAATGTTCTGGATTCAAGTTCTTCTTGATGAACCAAAGTATGAACGCAACACAAATTATGCACAAGACGTAGAGGGGAATATACAAGTAGATAAGCCCGAGTTTGGTGAAAAAGCTGGCGAAGACACCTACTTCTCGCAGTGCCAAAGATTCAGACTTACTCATCGTGTGCAAGGTGGTTGCTACATCTAAAACAGCAAGAACCGGCAGAATCCAGATGACCATGTCAACTCTGTCCAACGATGCCCCCTCTTTAAGTGTGAAATAGACTTGCAAAAGAAAGCTTTAAGTCTTGAGAAAATACAACTCACTCCGCCTGCCTTCATATGTTAAGAGCGGGAAAGCATGAACATTCTCATCCATAGCGGCACGATACTTCCATTGAATGGTAAACCACTGATCCGCGATGGAGCTGTAGCCATAGAAGGCAACACTATAGTGGCTGTTGGAAAGACAGGCGATCTTAAAGGAAAATGCGGTAAAGGCTTCGAGAAAATAGATGCCGAAGGCTGCATAGTGATGCCTGGACTGATAAACACACATCAACACGCCGCCATGAGCCTGCTCCGAGGATACGCAGATGACCTGCCACTGCAAGAATGGCTGGAAAAACGAATCTGGCCTATTGAAGCGAAAATGACGCCTCACGACATTTATGCTGGGGCGTTGCTTACCGCGGCAGAATCAATCATGAGCGGCACAACAACGGTCAACACGATGTATCACTATTTCCCAGAAGAAAACGAGGCAAAGGCATTTGCCGACGCTGGGCTGCGCGGAGTAATAGGTCACGTGTGTTTTTCGTGGAGAAAAAAAGAAGACATAGAGGCGCTGGAAAGACTGGCTAGAGGATGGCATCGCCAGAAAAACGGTTTAATCCGTGTGAGCGTGGATCCCCACTCTCCATACACGGTGGATCCGGGATACATGAAAGAGCTGGAAGCAACACGAAAGGAGCTAAACCAAAAATACGGCTCAACAGCTGACCCTATTATCACGCACATCCATATTGCAGAAACACGTGAGGAAAAAAGTAAAGTTCAAAAAACGTTTAAGCTTCAGTTGAAAAACGGTTTGATGGAGTATCTGGACTCGTTAGGGGTTCTCCATGAAAACGTGATTGCTGCCCACTGTGTAGCACTGGAAGACATGGATTTTGCTGTCATGAAAAAAAGAAAGGTCAAGATTTCGCACAATCCTATTTCTAACCTTAAACTTGCTTCAGGCATAAGCCCCATCAACACGGTGATTGAGAAGGGAATCACCGTTTCGCTTGGCACAGACAGCCCCTGCTCAAACAATTCTGCAGACATGTTTGAAGTTATGAAAACAACGGCGCTGCTACACAAGGGAGTGAACAACAATCCGACACTGGTCCCTGCGAGCAAGGTGCTGGAGCTGGCGACAATTGATGGGGCTAAAGCGCTTTCGTGGGAAAAAGAGATAGGCTCAATCGACATCGGTAAGAAGGCGGACCTTGTAATCATCGACCTCAAAAAGCCGCATTTCTGCCCAGTTCACAACGAAATCAGCCACCTCGTCTACGCGGCAAAAGGATCTGACGCTAAAACAGTCATAATAGATGGCAAAATCGTCATGGAAAACCGAGAATTAGCTACAGTGAAAACAGACCACGTTATGGAGATAGCGGAAAAGGCGAAAAACACTCTTCTAGAGAAACTTGACGCCAACATTAAATAGCAAATCCGCAATCTGCATAGCTGAGTGGAAACTTGACTCAAAAATTCAAAGTAAAAAATCCTTCTTTGGCTTCGCAAGGAATGCTGCAGATTGAGTGGGCATCCAAGCACATGCCTGTCCTAAGCCAGATTAAAAAGCGGTTCTGCAAGGAAAAACCGCTTGCGGGACTGAATCTTGCAGCGTGCCTGCACGTGACGAAGGAGACAGGGGTTTTGATGGAAGCTTTGCTTGCTGGTGGGGCGAAGATCGCTTTATGTGGTTCTAATCCGCTTTCCACACAAGACGACGTAGCTGCGGCGCTTGCAACAGTGGGAGTTCAGGTTTATGCATGGCGAGGACAGAGCACAGAAGAATACTACTGGTGCGTGGAAAAAACGCTGGACTCGAAGCCGGTAATAACTCTTGACGACGGCGCTGACCTTGTTGGCACATTGCACAGCAAGAGAAAAGAAGAATTGCAAAAAGTTAAAGGCGGAACAGAAGAGACCACAACCGGTGTCCAGCGGCTAAGGGCTATGGAGAAAAACGGCGCACTGAAATACCCCATTATAGCCGTAAATGATGCTTACACGAAGTATCTGTTTGATAACCGTTATGGAACAGGACAGAGCACCATAGACGGAATCATCAGAGCCACGAACATACTGCTAGCAGGCAAAAAATTCGTCGTCTGCGGCTATGGATGGTGCGGACGAGGAATAGCGATGAGAGCGCAGGGAATGGGCGCCAACGTCATCGTAACTGAAACCAACCCGCTAAGAGCCCTAGAAGCCGTGATGACCGGATTCCACGTAACAACACTAGACAAGGCAGCGGCAGAAGGCGACATATTCGTAACCGCCACAGGCAACACAAGAGTCATAAGAAAAAAGCACATGCAAAAAATGAAAGACGGCGCAGTGCTAGCAAACAGCGGCCACTTCAACGTAGAAATCAGCATAAAAGACTTAGAGGAGCTAGCTGCTTCAAAAAGAAAACTCAGACCAAACCTAGAAGAATACACACTAAAAGATAAAAGGAAACTTTACCTCTTAGCGGAAGGAAGACTTGTCAACCTAGCAGCCGCAGAAGGACACCCATCAGAAGTCATGGACATGTCATTTGCCAACCAAGCCTTATGCGTCGAACATTTGGCAAAAAAGGAAAAAATGCCTCCAAAAGTCTACGAAGTACCTCCTGCAATAGACGTAGCGGTTGCTAAACTCAAACTCGATGCAATGCAGATCAAAATAGACGAGCTAACAAGCGAACAGAGAAAGTACCTTGCAGCATGGGAAATGGGAACAACGTGACAGCAAATCTAAAGTCATGACAAACTTTAAAAGGTTAAAGATGTAAAAATCGCTAGCACGGAGAATAGGCAAATGGCAAGCAAAGATCAAGCAATAGGTGGAATAATCTTAGCATTATGCGTGGCGCTCGCCATCATCTACACTGTAACGCTCTTCTACCCATCATGGCTTACATCAGTGTTCAACGTCGAAACCACATGGGTCTCAGACGCCCAGTTCTGGGTGGTAGCACTACCGGTATTCATAGCATTCATTGCCATAATGTTCATAGGCGCATGGATAGGCTGGACTATGGCAACGACGCCGCCACCAAAGCCCATAGAGGAAATCACAAGCGAAATATCTGAAGAAAAAGAAGAAACCAAACCGGCGGAAGAAAGCGTAGAAGAGAAAAAGCCTGAAAGAAAGAAGAAAACCGAGTGAACGCCCACCTCAATTTCCTCTAATTTCTGAAAGCTCAATATTTTCTTTTTTATCTAAATTGCATTTTTGGATAAAGCTGAGAATAACTGCGTTGTCCCCTAACAGCAAGTCAGTCTCAGAAACCTAACATTTTCAAAGCAAAATACAAAGCAACATGAACTACTGCCGAAATTCCAAATGTCACCAACAAAAACTTCGGAGAGATCGATACAAGCGAAGCTTCTTCGCCTTTTGACTGAATCTCATACTCTTTAATCTCATGCGTTTCAGAGTCCACACGAACAACGGCAGCTAACCGCTTCATTTCCACCTCAACAATGTAGACGCCCTCTTCGAGAGATACACGCTTAGGTTTCAGACTTCCCTTATTTCCGATGCTTTTGAGAAACGCGGTAGCAATTATGGTGACGCTTTCAGCAGTAAGTTTCCTCATCTGAGGGGTAGCTGACGTAAAAGCCCCGGGCACTTTTCTCTGAAGCGTAGTCGCCATCCATGTCACCTTTTACTTACATCTAATGCCAAAGCCCAAACATGTCATCCACTTTGCTATTAGTCATGGAAGTCAGCCTAGCCCGTTACGTTCTTCAGCATACATTTGACTATGTTCTCGCATACCATGCACTGCTCAGGTATCTTTTCCTTATTTGATCGGTCGCTCAAGTATCCAAGGTGATGCGGGCACGCGGGCTGCTTTGATTGATAAGGCCTTCCTTTTTCATTAGACGCATCTGTAGCGGAATCTATCCTTATTTGATCGTGCTCGTTGACGTAAACAGGTTCCGCCCTAATAACAACAGGCGCGGTTTCTATTGTAATCTCTGTCAAGCAGTATGGACAAGCCTTGTAGGGTTTTTCGTTTTTTGCATTGAGATTCTCAGTTTTCAAAGGATTGGTAAACGTTTTTCCACATAGGGGGTTGGAGCAGGTGAAGTTTTGATTTTGTGGTTCTGCTTCTTTCTTTTTCGTGAGAGTTAACCCTCCTTTAGGTTAGAATCGGACTTCGAGTTTATAGTGTTATTGAACCGAGAATAAGTATCCAAACTACCTATCAGAAATCAAGTTTTGGCATAAACCGTGAATTCAGATTCAGCATTCATAACCGTTTTAATTACTCATCCTCTAAGATTTTCATTCTGTGAGGTTAAAAGAATTGTATGTAATATGGCTGTATGTCGATGAAACTTTGCCGTGGATTGAGCTTAAGGGAACTTATGAAACTAGAAAAGAAGCCTTAGACGCGGCACGAAAGTTTCGGAGCAGGATGCGAACCAAGATTTTTAAGACAAAACAAGGAAAGAAAACGTTGAAAACCGCTCCGATTCTAAAAGTAAGATAACGAACTTCTCCCTTTTAGTTCCAGTTCTGAGCCGAGAACACTACAGCGGAAGCAACCATCCCCACTGACTAGGCGTTTCGCTTATCCACAAAGTGCTTGTTCCAGATCTTTCTAGGATTTGAAAACCTCGCCGCCTTGATCTACTGTCAGAGATATTGGGCTCTGGTCTTTAGTTGCAGCTTCTCCTTTTTCTAAAAGCGCTACAACATCATCCACATATCTGAAATATTCTTTGTCCCGCAAATAAGACGAACGAGGTCTAGGAAGACCAATGCGTACCTCTCCGATGATTTTGCCTGGGCGCCGAGACATCACTATAACTCTGTCCGCCATGAAAACTGCTTCTTCTACGTTGTGGCTAACCATTATGAAAGTGTTTGTAGGAAGAACCGGATTCCGCCAAATGTTAAGCACAAGCTCGCGCAAAGTCTTAGCGGTTAATTCATCTAGAGAGGAAAAAGGCTCATCCATCAGCAGAACATCCGGTTTCAAAGCAAGCGCTCTAGCGATGCCGACACGCTGTTTCATCCCGCCAGATAGATCGTGTGGGTAGGTTGTCTCAAATCCCTCAAGTCCCACCATCCGCAAGTATTCCTCAGCGATATGAATGCGATTTGGTCTAGGAACACCGAGCACTTCAAGAGGCACTTCGATGTTTTCTAGGGCGGTTTTCCAAGGCAACAAACCGAAAAGCTGGAAGACCATAGTGATCTTCGGTGTTGGTTTCTCGATAGGCTGCTCGCGAAACAGCACTCTACCTGAATCCGCTTTCTCCAAACCGGCGATTATCCGAAGCAAGGTCGATTTGCCGCAGCCCGATGGCCCAACTAAACAAACAAACTCGTCATTTTCAACTGAAAAGCTCACGTTATTAAGAACCAGCATTTTGCTGTGATCTGTAGCGAATGTTTTGGTTACATTTTCCACTTCAACGACCGACATTGTCTACACCTCTACATGATATTTCTCAAATTTCCTTAACAAACGTCGCCAGATAAAGGCCTCCATCAGAAGAACTAACACGGAGATTACTCCAAGCATAAGAACGAGAACGACGGTGTTTCCATACTCGTAGCCAGCCTTGTCTAGAAGGGATCCTATTCCAGGTATCGAAACAGGGTCTGCAGACCCCGTTGAGGGTAAGTATTCCGCAAATATGATGGTGTTCCATCCTGTGCCCCATGAAAGGATGCTTCCGGTGACTATGGCAGGCAATATCGACGGAATGACAATGTGAGTGATTCTCTTTAGTCCCCTGAACCCTAGCAGTTGCCCCACTTCGTTTATCTCTGTTGGAATGTTCTTTACAGCGCTCACTATATTTAGGAACATGTACCATATCATGTCAAGAACCAGCATAATTATACACGTAACCTCTAAAGCCAAGCCTTGGTTTCCCAGAAGCCCAGTAAGCCAAAGAGAGATCACCGGAAACAAAGCCAGAATAGGTACTCCCTGCCCGATGTCATATAGTGGAAAGAAGACAGCTGCAAAGCGCTTGTGCTCCGCAGCTAGAACCCCCATACCTATTGCTACCACAATAGAGATCCCGTATGCCAGAAAAAGCCGCCCCATAGTGAAAACAACCAGAATGGGCAATTTGACTAAATCTTCGGAGGGAGGAGCACTTAGTCCTTCGCTAACCGTTGCAATTGTAGGGAAATGACCCAGAACAATGTATAAGACAAAGACTATGGACAGAAACACAAGAAAAATAGCTGTCGTCCTTTCGACATGCGTGTATTTCCGCAACCGCTGAGAAACAATGGAAAAAGACTTGGGCCAGTGAAGCCTTCCAAAGTGCAGCCAGTTTGTGGCTTTTGCGATTCCAAGCTTGCCCACTCCTGAAAGATCCATCCGAAGAACGGGCTTGTATGTTCCAGTGCTAGCTCTTTCCCATAAGCCTATGCCACGTCAAAGCATTAAAATAGACAACGATAAAAGTGATATATACAAGAAGAACCACTGCTAAGCTCATGTCCCTGTATTCGTAAGCTGCCTTAGCCAGCAAGAAGCCTAACCCGCCAGATGGCGGCGTGTAAACATTTCCTTGATACTGGATCCACTCTGCAGCAATCATGAAGAACCAGCCGTCACACCACGCTAGATTTGCGCCAGAGACTACGGCGGGTGTGATTGCAGGTAAAATAACGTGTCGAATGTATCGCCATCCTGTCAGCCCAAAGCTACGTGAAGATTCGGCAACATTGGTGGGAATTCCCCGAATTGCTCCGAGAACCCCGAAGAAGATGGCCCATGCCACCGATGTGAAAAGCAGCACCATGACGGCAAGTTCAATTCCCAACGGGCCGATGGCAAACAAGAAGCCTATCACTATCGGGAAATATCCCAAGATTGGGATTGACTGAAGAAGATCGATAAAAGGCGTAAGAATCACCGAAGCAACCTTGTTGGTAGCCGCCAATATTCCAAACGTGACTCCCCAAACAACAGAGATCACTAGCACGATTAAGATGCGGAAAACAGTGCTTACGGTGTGCAGTGGAAGGCTCTTAATCTCCGGATACGCGGCGAAGGATACGATAAGCCAAGCCGCAACGCAAAGGGCAACTAGCCCCACTATTAGCTTGATCAAGTACCCTCGCAAGGTTCATTCGCCAGCTTAACCTCAAACGTAATACCATGACTAGACAGATGAACGATTTAAAAATATCGCACCAAAAGATAAACAGAAAACACGAGTTTAGCTAGGCTAGAGAACAGAGTTAAAATCTCGGAATTTCCACAGCACCTGTGTCATGGCGAGACGAAAACCTATAAACGCATTGAACTACATGATTACCAATGAGAGTTCATGGATCCACTGATTCCGCCGCAAATCAACGCTGCACTACAGATTGCCATCCTAGTTATTCTGTCTGCTAGTATGGGCTTTAAGCGAAAGAAAAAGTATCGGCAGCATGGTGCTCTAACACTAATAGCGACTGTGCTGAACCTATTTTCGTTTCTGCTAGTGATGCTTCCTTCGGCACTGGGAAAGGAGATCGTCCAAACTCAGCCTTTCCACGCAGTATCTGTTGCTATTCTGTCTCACTCCGTTGTTGGAGCTGTGACAGTCTTATTGAGCGTTTGGCTTGTGGCTGCTTGGCGCCTAAGGTCGGAAACAAAAGACTGCTTCAAAAGAAAAAACTTGATGCGGGCAACCATAGCGTTGTGGATGCTGTCCCTAGTTCTAGGCTTTCTCGTGTACGCATATCTTTACACAACTCTTATACCTTGAAATTCGCAAGAAGGGTTAGGGAGTAGAATACGGTGTTGAGAAGAAGCAGAGTTGAAGGATTAACCGTTCTGGCATTGTTTCTCGCGTGTGTTACTGTTTTTGTGCGATCTGTCTCTGCCGGCGTTCCAGCGATTTTAGACGTGATTGTCTGGAATGATGGTGGCAACACTGTTCTGAACGTTACGGTTTCTCATTCTCCACAAACACCCTCCCATTATCTTGATCGCATTGAGATAGATCTGAGCGGCGACAACAGAATCTTTCAAGTTGCATATCGCCCTGAAAACACGTTTGTCGTTCAATGCGACCTAGGAGTAATTGACGCCCCAACAAACGCCACGGTCCGCGCCCACTGTAATATCGATGGCTATTCGCCACTTTACGGGCCAATACTTGTCCCAGAGTTTTCACATATATTGTTATCATTTCTTTTTATGATGGCCACGCTACTGGTAGCCACAGTCCACAAAAGAAAACAATAATCATCGCATTGAACCCCTGTGTTTTAGTCTATTACAGACTCCACGTTTAGATTGAGCACAATTTCTGCGATATCACTCGCGTACTCTCCTGTTCTTCTTACACTTTCAATAAGCAACCTTAGACTGGCAATTTCCTTGATTTCGATTCTTTGAGAAGAGAGAACGGCTTCTTTTTCTAGTCTAGCAATTTCTTTTGCCTTTTCAATTACATTCTCAGCTAGATTAAAATCGTGTTTAAACAGGGAATCGATTGCATTTTCAAACGCGGAAATTGCTAGGGCACTCATGTTCTCAATTTTGCTTTGAGTCTCATCATCTACACGTTTTTTCAACAGCAAAACATTCTCTGCAATACTTACAGCATGGTCCGCTGTTCTCTCCACGGATTTAGTTATGAGCCTGTAACCAAGACAGTCTCTCGCACCAGATAGCCCGATTTCTGTAATGATTCGTGGATTAGCGATGGCTAGCTTGAGTTGACGTATTATGTAAAGGTTGAATCTATCCACCTCAGTGTCTGTGTCAATTACAGCTTTGGCCAATTGATTATCCATTTCTCTTAGAGCTGTTATGGAGTCTTTATGCATGGAAGAGGCTATGATAGACATCCTTCTCAATGCGCTTTCAACAGTAAGTTCAGGGTAACTGAGCAGGATCTGCAAGGTCAACTCATTAGGCGTGTCTGTTACAATCTCAGTGCCAACCAAGTATCGCCTAGCAAAATCTCTTAAGGCATTCCGTTGTTGTGAAGTAAGCTGTTCTTGGCTTTGCGCCCTTACATGTATCAAGTTATATCCAACCAAGTAAGCGGAGACTGCCTTCCTTATTATTGCGTCCGATGTGTCTTTTTTGTATACTTTTATTATTGCCTCTTCTTTCTTTTCTTGTTTCACCATGCCTAAAGGTGCTAATGATAACGAGCTGTCTTCTTCTTCGCGGAGAATCAGAGCGTTTCCTTTTCGTAGTTGATTACGAGTCACCCATTTTTTCGGTAGTGAAATTATATAAGTTGATCCGCCGGTTACCTGCAGTTTTCGGGTTTCTTCATCCCTTGTTTTAGGAGCCGCTACCATTTTATTACCTATGTATCAACATCACAAATCTATTGATAAATATTTCTACTATATAGACTCAATATATTATTGGGAGAATATATATAATCGCCAACAGTGTTCTGCAACTTGAAAAACTAAACATAAAAAGGAGACATACAAAAAAGTGAACTACAAGATAATTGCTGTCACAGAAACAATAATCCTCGCCGCAGCCATAGCAGGTTTCGCAGTCTATAGCATGTATTTCACCAATCAACCAATCATATTAAGCGGTGCAGGAGCGACATTCCCAGCTCCACTAATTCAAAAATGGAGCGCAGAATTCAAAGACATGACAGGAGTACAAATCAACTATGAAGGAATAGGAAGCGGAGGTGGAGTAAAGCAATTCACTGAAAAAACTGTCGATTTTGGCGCAAGCGATCCTCCAATGAAGGACTCGGAATTTTCTGCAGCGCCAGGGACCTTGCACATTCCTATCACAATAGGAGGAGTGGTGCCCATCTATAACATCCAAGGAATACCAAAAGGACTTAACTTTTCAGGGCAAGTGCTCGCAGACATATTCAGCTTGAATATCACTCGGTGGAACGACCCAAAAATAGCGACCATTAATCCTGGCGCAACTTTGCCGGACGCCGAGATAATTGTTTGCCATAGATCAGATTCCAGCGGAACAACCAAAGTCTTCACGAGCTTCCTCTCAGACGAAAGCACAACATGGAAGAACGCGTATGGAGCAGCTAACGTAATCAACTGGCCTCCTCAAACCATTGGTGGAAAAGGAAATCCGGGCGTAGCAGCAGCAGTGCGACAAAACCCAAATTCAATAGGCTACGTAGAGCTTTCCTACGCTCTAGAAAGTAATATTTCCTATGGAAAAGTACAGAATGCAGCGGGCCATTTCGTTGAGCCCACGCTAGAGACGCTAGCGGTTGCAGCATCCGCCATGTCGTTGATTCTTCCATCAGGAGACGCAAGTTGGGCATCTGTAGGAAGCTATTTCAACCTTCACAACGTAGACGACGCTGACAACGCCTACCCCATTGCAAGCTTTTCCTACGCATTAGTCTACAAGGAACTCAATGTTAGGGCTGGAATTACTTTGGATAAAGCTAGAGCCTTGACGTGGTTCCTATGGTGGGCAGTTCATGATGGACAACACTACGCTTCTGGACTTTCATATGTTCCACTACCTCAAGCAGTTGTAACACATAATGAGGCTACCTTGCGAATGATAACTTTCAACGGTCAACAAGTCAATGACTGGGCATAGAAGAGAAGACGATGAGCCAGCACGAAAAATCCCAAAATTTTCTTTCAAAAATAAAGTCTAACCGTAAAAAAAGGTTTTCAGAGGATTCGGTTTTCAGAGCAACCGTCTTGTTGATTGCATGCAACATTTTCATAATTCTTGGATTAATAATCTTCAAAATAACTCAAGGGGCATGGCTTTCAATTCAAACCTATGGTATAAAATTCCTATGGGGAACAACGTGGCAGCCATTTCCTCCAGACCCGACTGTTCCGCCATCGTTTGGCGCATTACCACTTATCTGGGGTACTTTAATTACTTCAGCAATTGCCTTGTTACTAGGCGTCCCAATAAGCCTTGGCATAGCTTTAGCCCTTTCCGAGTTTGCGCCAAAGAGTTTTAACTATATAATTTCCTTTTTTGTGGAATTACTTGCGGCAATACCTAGCGTAATATATGGTCTGTGGGGAATATTCATCCTTATTCCATTTCTTCAGAATAATCTATACCCCCAACTGCAAGCAACGCTGGGTTTCCTCCCGTTCTTCCAAGGCACAATACGCGGCTCCTCAGTGTTAACCGGAGGCATTATTCTTGCAATAATGATTATCCCAACAGTATCAGCCATATCAAGAGATGTTTTCGCCGCTGTCCCAAACAGTCAAAGGGAGGCAATAATAGCATTAGGCGCCACTAGATGGGAAAAAGCAAGAATTGTCATGGGCTATGGACGCTCCGGCGTCATAGGAGCAATAATGCTAGGGCTAGGCAGAGCCGTTGGAGAAACAATGGCCATCACGATGGTTATTGGAAACTCGTTTAACATGTTCACGTCTCTTTTTGAACCCGGCGCCACATTGGCTTCGATCGTAGCAAACGAGTTCACTGAAGCAAGTTCTCCCCCCGTCTACATTTCCGCATTAATGGAAGCTGGGCTAATACTCTTTGCTCTAGCAATCGCGGTGAATGCTTCAGCGAGACTTGTTATTTGGCGCTCAACGAGGAAAATTAAGGAAGCGGAGATGCTTTGAGTTGAGAAGCTACAGATTCAGAAAACTGGAAGACCTAATAATGATATCGCTAGCTTATGCAGCTCTTATTATTGCATTAATTCCTCTCGCTAGCATTCTTGTTGAGACCGTTAGCAGAGGATTGCCAGCAATGAGTTTCAGCCTCCTCTTTGAGGAGATTCCTCCACTGGGTCAGTCAGGCGGGGGAATCGGACCAGCAATCCAAGGAACATTAATTGTAGTAACATTAGCATCTATCATGGGAATCCCGATCGGCGTTTTCTCGGGGATATACTTAGCGGAATTTCGGCAATCCCGGCTTGCTTCAGCAGCTAGGTTTCTAAACGATGTTCTGACAAACGTGCCATCGATAGTGCTGGGCATATTTGGTTGGGCATTCGTAGTTGTTGCAATAGGCTGGTCTGTCATCGCAGGCGCCATAGCGTTAGCGATTATGATGATTCCGATAGTCACGAGAACCACGGAAGAGGCGATAAAGCTCGTGCCTCTGACTATACGAGAGGCAGCGATTGCACTCGGTGTGCCACAATGGAAAACAACACTGACAGTAGTTCTAAGTAGCGCCAAAAAAGGCATCGCCACAGGAATTCTTCTCGCAGTCGCAAGAATCTCTGGCGAGACAGCCCCTTTACTCTTAACAATACTTGGCAGCAGATTCTGGTTCAGCGGCTTTACCCAGCCCACCGCCGCAATACCCTTGGCGATATTCAATTTTTCTCAATCGCCTTTTAGAACGGTTGATCTGCCTCGAGCATGGGGTGCATCCTTAATCCTCATCTTTATTGTACTCGTCATCAACATCATTTTAAGATATTCCACTAGAGAAAAATACGGATAGGCTACTGCATGCGCTACAAAATCGAAATTCAAAGTCTAAGTGCATGGTTCGGAAGCAAACAGGTCTTACAAGATATCACGATGAGAATTAAGGAAAACGTAGTAACAGCCATAATAGGTCCATCTGGATGCGGCAAAACTACGCTTATAAGATGCCTTAACAGAATGCATGAGCTAACACCAAGAGCAAAAGTCACCGGAAGAGTTCTGCTAGATGGAGAAGACATCTACGGCGAAAACGTTGACCCAGTGACTGTCAGAAGAAGAATAGGCATGGTTTTTCAGAAGCCAAACCCATTTCCGATGATGTCAATCTATGACAACACCGTAGCTGGACTGAAGTTGAATGGTGTCACTGACAAAAAAAGGCTAGACGAGGTAGTTGAGAAGAGCTTGAGAGCCGCTCACCTGTGGGACGAAGTTAAATCGGAGTTAGGAAAGTCAGGCGCAAGCCTTTCTGGAGGACAACAGCAAAGGTTGTGCATTGCCAGAGCGTTGGCAATTGAGCCCGAAGTGATTTTAATGGACGAGCCAACATCGGCTCTCGACCCTACGGCTGCAGCAAAAATAGAGCAGCTTATACGAATCTTAGCTGAGAACTACACGGTGGTCATCGTTACTCACAACATGCAGCAAGCCGCAAGGGTTTCAGATTTCACCGCCTTCCTCTATCTAGGGAAGCTTGTTGAATATGGATCAACCAAGGATATCTTTGAAAATCCAAAGAGCGAATTAACGGAGAAATATATAACAGGAGAATTTGGCTAGGTGAGAAAGAGATGAGCCGAATAATAGATACTGGTTTGGAAGAACTTTCTGTAATGCTTTGCAGAATGGGAGAACTTACCTACGAAACGGTTTCCTTGTCGATAAAAGGATGCCTAAACGGCACAAGTGTCTACTCCCAAATTCATGAAATGTCGGATGTTCTTGTCTCCATGTCAGATCAGGCTGAGGACAAAGCCTTTGAACTTATCGCACGGTTTCAGCCAGTAGCATCTGACCTCAGAACCATAAAATCCTACATGAAAATTGCCTACGATTTTGCCCGATACAGCAGATACGCCCTCGACATAGCCTACATCAATGAACAGCTTGGCGGGCTGAAAGAATGCGAAAAATGGATAAGCGAATACATTGAAAAGATGAGCGAAAAAGTCCTGAACATGGTTCGAACAAGCATCGACGCGCTCAGAAGCCACGACACACAACTTGCCAAAACCATCGCCAAAACAGAGGAAACCGTAGACAAAATGTACTTCGAATACCTCAACAAGTTAATCGAAGAAGCACCAGCAACAAGCAAGTGCACAATCTCCAGCGTACTCATAGTAAGATATCTAGAAAGAATAGCTGATCACGCAACATACATCTGCGAATCAGTGATATACCTTGCAACAGGTGAAAAGACCACGCTAAGATAACCTACACCAACATGGACTTATTTACCAAAAAAAGTCTATGGTAGGCTTTAACTGGCAAAATGACGCCGGGGAAGGGATTCGAACCCCTGCGAGCCAAAGGCCCACTGGCTTACCTGTCTCAGCCCTCTTCGTTCTGCCGATGGATCTCGAGGCCAGCGCGATAACCACTCCGCCACCCCGGCTCACCTTAAAAGTCTGTACAGTGGCTTTTAGCTTTATCCAGCAAGCTGCTTGTTCAGGATTATCTGGACGTGTTCAACGTTCATAAATGCCCCCAAGTCTTCTACTAGACGCTTGAGCTCGGTTGTGGTTTCTGTATCAAGTTTTTCGAAAGGCTCTATGGCTACGGTGAGTTTTCTGCTTGCCTTTTTGTGGGCCCATGTGCCGGCTATGCGCCCGTTGATAAGTAGCGTGGCAGCTACTTCGCCGACGACTGGGCGGTAGACTTTTTGAAGAAGCTCTTTGTGTATTATTCTTGCGCGGTTTTTGTGGCCTAGAACGTACGAGTCGTATTTGGGCAACAAGCGGATAGGCGCTTTTTCCTCCATGTTCAGCTTTTTCAGGGTCTCGAAGTCCTTTTTAGTCAGCCAATAGGCTTCTTTAGATCCTTGTACGTGTATCTCTTTGATTTCTGCTGAGCATTCTTGAATTGTAGCTTTGGCTTCGCTTGTCAGCAACCCGCTCCAGCATGCAAAGTCCTGTGCGGTTGCAGGTCCATAGCCATGCAGGTACTTCAAAAGCAGCCTTCTTCTTGCGGTGCCTTCGTCGGTTTTGTCCAAGTTTATTTTTGGGAGCCACTTGTCAAGTCTTGCGAAGCATGTTTCTTTGCCGCACGGTTCAGCGAAAACTGTTAGGCCTAGATATGCGGTTTCCTTTAGAATCCCTCCCCAATCTGAGAATATTTTATTGGAGATTTCGGTTTTGTCTTTAAGTGCTGAGAAAACTTTTTCGCCGAGTTTCTTTCTTGTGAGAGGGCCTTGGCTTAGGGCTTGCTGGATCTTTGGATAGAGATTATTTTTTCTTTTCTCAAGTGATGGCCACTCTGGGCGGTGCATGAATCTTCCGTGGTGTTCAAACCACATTCTTTTCAGCGCATTGATGTAGATGGGCAGGTCTCTTGATGGGAAAATGTGCAGGGTTCCTCTCATGACCCATGTCTTTACCAAGCTTTTTTCTCTGTAAAGTGCGTGGTCAAGCATTTCCGGTTTGAAGTCTTGGAGTCTGTTCCACAGAGACAGGTAAGGTGTGAAGGGAAGCTGCGAGTGCAAGCCGCAGACGCGGTCGACCACGTCGATAATTCTGCGATGTTCTGCTTTATGCAGTAGGAAATGATTGGCAAAATAGAGCCTTGCCAACATTGCTGGCGAAATTGTTTCCAAATCGGTGTCTGCCAAAGGCGGGTTCTCCTTCTTCTCGGCGCGTGGGAATCCAATGCTCTTGCGTGCCAAGGGGTAACCACAATCAAGATTAGGGGAACCGCATTTAATAATAGCGGACTCTGAGGAACGCCGTTTGTCTGACGATGAGAGAAGAACGAAGTACGATATCTACGCGGATGTTATAGACATTATTGCGAGAAAGAACCTGTGTTCGCTTACGAGAATCTCTTATGGGGCTAACATGCCTGTGGATCGCACGAAAAAGATTTTGGCGTTTCTGGTTTCTCACGGATTCGTTAACGAGGTTAATGTTGACGATTCAAAGAAGTATAGGGCTACGAAGTGGGGCTTAGAGTTTTTGGATACGTTTAAGCGAATGCGCAAGTTCTTCGCGGCGCTGGAAGAGTAGGAAAAGAGCGTTTTAGCTGTATTCTCTGAAGGTGTAGCTGCATTTGGTGCAACGCAGAAACTGGGTAGAGGATTCGTCAGCACCTCTCGTCTGAACCTGCCAGACGTATGCCGTGTTGTTTCCGCATTTGGGGCATTCAACCCGAACAGTTGGCAGGGTTCGCAATTTCTGCTCTTCTTTGCTGATCACGGCTACAAGTTCCTGTGGCTTGTGCTGGATTACTTTAGCTACTTTGGGCTCGATTTTCTTGTCTGCTAAGGGCTTTTTGTAGCCGCATTTGGGGCAGGAAAAAGTCAGAGGTGAAGTTTCGGTTTTTCCTTTTTTCGGTATAAGCCGCGTTCCACATTTGGGGCAAAATTCCATGACTTTTACACCGCTAACCGTTTGTTTTCCCTTATCACTGTTCCATTTAAACCTTTTCTTGTTACAATAATAACTAACACTAAGTAGTAGTTATGCCTGAGGCGATAAGATGTGCTACGCGAAGCGGCTCAGGAATATTGCTTCGAGTTGATGTTAACTTCAAGATTTTTATAGCATCTTCCTTCCCGATTCCGGAGATCTGCATGTAGATTTTCTCTTTCTTATTGTTGGCAAGCACTTCGAAAGGTTCGCCGGTTGATTTTATGATTTGCCAGCGTTTTTCACTGTCAGGCAGATTCTTTAGCGCGTCATAAATGTCGTTGAGGTCAGGTTTTTCTCGGGTAACCGTGACCACTGGCAGGCGGGTTTCCATGTTAAGTCTTTTTATGTTTACTATGTTGAAGCCGGCGAATGTCATGCCGTTGAGGAAGATAGCGCGAAGCTGCTTGTGATGTGGGGAGCTGAGGATCATTGACGCTATCTTGTCTGTAGCGTCTAACCCGTCTACCTCGACCCTCGTGTGGAGCACTCCGTCAAGCCATTGCCCGCCACGGAAGACGACGCCGACAACAAGTGCGTAGCCTTTTTGGTGAGGAACAAATACGCCGTCGTCAACTCCTAGAATCCGGATTTCAGGCTTGATTACTCGAAATTTCTTGTCTGCCAAACTGTTTCCCCGTTATGCCGGAAAGATGTGAAGCTAGGAGAACGTTATAAGTTTAGTCTATGCATAAACCGCAGGGAGGAGGTTTCTTCGTGACGAAGTCGCGGTATTCCTTTGCACCTACTCACCATAGCCTAACAGAAGTGCTTGCAGACAGGGAGTTAGCATCTCTCGGTGACTCGTTTGTGAATTTTGTCTGCTCCATCGCCTTGTCAAATAAAATGGGAAAGCCTGTAGGTACAAAAGTGAAGGGAACGGCGCTGGCGGAAGCGCTAAAGAAGGCGGGGCTACGTGGGCATGCGCCGTCAAGAATGAGTAGGCACATGTTTGCAGACGCGGCTGAGGCTTTGATGGCTTATGCTTGGCTTCACGGCTACGTAGAATTCGGCAAGTGTGTTTCAACATTGGAAAACGCTGAGACCTTGGTTGATGGTCTAGGCAAACTGTTGGCAAAGGCAGCAGACAGAATCAGGTTTTCTTGAGAGCCTTCTCAAGCTCTTTCATGAAAACTTCGTTGATTTTTCGTGCTTTCTCGGCGGCTCGCCGCAGAGCAGGTTCAGGTCTAGCGTTGCCTTTCATGCGGACATAGATAATTGGGTTTGATGCTAAGGGGTGTGGAATGCTGTAGCCTGCTAGCTCTACGGTTTCGTCTTCCAGAAGCCTCTTCTGTAGCAGGTTGCAGAGTGTATGTCCAGCGCCTTCAACCTCTATCTCCAGTTCAGTTGGAGTCTTCTTTAATACTTTAACTTCCAATACAGTCCTCTCCTCGTGCTATGTTGGTCTCTTTCCATAGTCAAATGCGGTTTTACGTTTTTCTGTTCTTCCGCATCTAGCGCAATGCATCATGTACCGTCTAGGCTCCAGCATGTAGCCGCAGTTGGAGCAGAAAGCGTAGATCACGCCTAAGTCCTTATCCTTAGTTGTTAAATGGTAGGTGCGATTCTTCTCGCTGATAACGCGGGCGCGTAAAATGTCACCGGGTTTACAGACGTCAAACATCGAATCGACAAATCTCATCTGAACGTCAGAAACATGCAAAACCGCTGTGAATATTCCTGAAAGATCTTTTTTATCTACGTTAAAGATGCGAACATTCGCGTTCTGTGTCTGCACGCTTGAAACCTGCCCTATGACGGTGCTTCCTATTTTTGGAACCTTAATGCCGCGCAGCTTGGGGTGAACCGATACCCGTTTTTGGGCTAAATCGAAAAGGCTTTTTCCAATAATCTCTGAGTAGATAACCCCGTTCTTCACGTAGGTTCCAACATCTGGCGTGAATTCTTCGATGACGCCTAGGCGGTCGCCTGGCGAGACGAGATGACCTTTTTTGTGTCCCGAGCTTTTTGATGCCATATAATTCACTTTCTTTTCATACCTATGCGAGTTACCGGTTTTCTGTTGCGAAACATGGTGCTCGTGAAGCAGTATATCTCTAGTCCCCGTAGCCTCTCAATAAACCTTTTGATTTCTGAAGCCCCTAAGCCGTGCTTGAAAAAGGTCTTACTGCTTCGCTTTGTATATGATGTAGAGGTCGGCGAGGAATTCATGCTTTTTCTTGGAATGGAAAGTAAACATGTGTGGAACAGTCATAGCCATCGCGTAGACAGCTCCTATTCTTCCTCCATGAGCTTCAATGAAGGCTTCTAGGAAAGGGGAAGGCTGAACAGGAATCGTTTCATCTTTACGCTTTTTCAAGGCTTCAAAGACTTTGGGGTCGCAGCAGGTGCTCTTGTGGAGAGAGTAAACCATCGTGCCGAGCTGCAGAGCCCTTTCCAGAAATCTTTGGTCTGCACCGCGTTTCTGCACGCCGAAAGGAGGGTTCTGCAGAACCGTGTCAAACCGCCCAGTAATTGCATCTATGTCAGCTGCTACCCACTGCACGTTTTCAGCACCTAGCTTCGCAGCATTAACCGCAGCCATCTTCACCGCTTCCTTATCGATATCCACGCCGACAACTTCTTTAGCGCCTAACAGTGCAGCACCTAATGCCAGCCTGCCTGTTCCACAGCCAAGATCCAAAACCCTTTTGCCCACAATGTTCTGGTAGGAGTATGCGGCGATATAAAGCATTGTAGCCGCGGTTTCGGCTGGAATAGTGTACTGCTCAAGACTTGGACTGGGAGTTAAATGCGGCTTTGTCTGGGAAAGCGCCATCTCCAAGTCTAGCTTTCTAACAAGCTTCTTTTGCATAGGTCCTCCCAAGACATAGTTCCAGCAACCACAAAAGCCTCTGCTGGGGTTAGTACCGGCTTGTGGAATCGTGAATAATCGTCGATGGAAACCCGCGGGCAAGACGTATTGATGAAGGCGTCGACTGATGGAAAGCTTCTAAGAATGTCTGGCGTCACTTCTGTTACGGCGAAAAGAAACGCTTTCTTGCCATGTTCCTCAAGCGTTTTCTTGACTTCTAAGGCTTTTTCCATCCTTTTCTGTCCAGGTTTCAGTCCCACTAGGATGGCGAAGGTTTGGGCTTTTTTGGCTTCGTTTATGCATGCCCAGCGCTGTTTGAATATTTCTTCGGTTTGGTCAATTGCAAATGCGCGATGTTCATAGGGGTCGGCGACTATTACCGGCTTGGATGTTGAGAGAGCTACGCCCAGAGCGTGAAAGCGCCCGCCACCTACAAAAAGGAAAGCGTCAACTTCTCTGGCTGCTGCCTTTGCGTTGCTGTAGTCGCATCCGATCACTTGCCCAGCGTAGGCAAGGTGTCCAGCGTCGCCTACGATCACGGTTTTTCCGTGCTGGTTGAGGATTTCTTTAACCCTATCGAGCTTGTGGACATGCTGCACCGTCGTGGCGAGACCTATTTTTTGCCACTTCTCCAGCAGCAGAACAGCCTCCTCGACAGCTTTGTCCACGCTTATGGTCGCCTTTGCCTCCACATACACTGTGGCTACACGTTCACGCTTCAACATTCTCGAATGCCCAAAATGGATTACAAGATCAGCATCCAAGCTTTCAGCGACATCAGTAACAAGATCGCACGCCCCGTAGCAAGGGTCAGCAGAGACTATGGCAAGCGCCCCTTCTTTCTCAATAATCTCGGCTAAACGGGCTGCTTCGCGTCTCAATCCATCTGGAAGCTGGATGACCACGCGTTTAGCTTCATGGCTGCGGATTTCCTGCTTTATTCTTTCTTCTTCCAGATCGAAACCAACCAAGCTGAAGCCTCACAGACCCCTAAAAGCCCGCGAGTCTAACCGCGGAGAAGCTGGCTCTACTACTCTACCATCCATTCCCAGTCTTGCCGAGGCTTCGGAGCAGGGCGGCCAAGCGCCCTTGCCCTCTGCTCAGCAAGCTGTTCAAGGATTATCTTGCGCTCTATGCTTGCAACAAGCTTCTTCGTGGCGACGACCGCGTCAGCGTTGACCGAGATGCTGTCTATGCCTGCCCTGACGAGGAACTCCGCGAAGTCAGGCAGATTTGACGGGCCCTCACCGCATATTGAAACTGCGCAGCCGTTTTCATGGGCTACTTTGATCAGGTGGGCAATGATTCTCTTGACTGCAGGGTCTCGTTCGTCGAAATATCCCATCTGTCCGAGGCGTTCAGAGTCCCTGTCAATCATCAGTATACCCTGTGTCATGTCATTAGACCCTATCGAGAAGCCGTCGCAGAGTTTTGAGAACTCGTCCGCGAGAATGGCGATTGAGGGCGTTTCAGCCATGAACCATATCTGGAAGTCTCTTGAACGCTCCAGTCCTTCTTCACGCATTATTTGCAGACATTGTTTGGCTTCCCACAGAGTGCGCACAACTGGAAGCATGACCCAGACGTTTTTCAAGCCCCATTCTCTGCGGCATTTCTGGATGGCTTGGCACTCAAGCCTGAACGCTTTTTCATACCATTGGCTTATGTAGCGGCTGCATCCTCTCCAGCCAAGCATAGGGTTGGCTTCAACTATCTCGTATTTGTCTCCGCCTTTCAGCTCGCGGTATTCGTTGGTTTTGAAGTCGCTGAAGCGGACAACCACGGGTCTGGGCTGTATGGCTCTTGCCACCGTAGCTATCCCCTCAGCAAGCTTATCTACGAATCTAGAGCCTTGCCCAGTTTCCACGAAGAGAAGCGGGTGCTCACCGATGTAGCTTGCTAGGATAAACTCTGTGCGCATGAGACCTATGCCCTCGAACGGCAGGTCTTTATAATCCTCGATTTTCTCTGGAACACCGAGGTTCATGTAGATTTTTGTGGCGGTTACCGGTATCGACTGGACGATGCCGTTTGAAACATGCATAGACGATGATTGCATGCCTGCCACGGGTGACTGCGCTTGCTCGGCTGCGGTATGCAGTATTCCCTCGTAGACAACGCCGCTTTGCGCGTCGACCGTATAATCCTTACCCGTAACCATCAAGCTAGTGGCTTTCTCTGTGCCCACTATGCAGGGTATTCCGAGCTCACGGCTTACGATTGCCGCGTGACATGTGACTCCCCCTTTGTCAGTGACTATTGCGCCTGCAAGCTTCATGAAAGGCACATAATCGGGATTAGTCATGTCGGTCACAAGGATGTCGCCTTTCTGCATGAACCTCGAGGCTTCCTCAGGGTTTGAAACGACACGTGCCTTGCCAGCGCCATAGCCTCTTTTGCCCGCGGCAATACCTTTGACAACAACCTTCAACGTCTCGACTGACTTGGCTTTTTCAGCTTCGGCTTTTGCAGGCTGCTCAGGCTTCTGAGCCCAGACGGTTTCGGGTCTTGACTGAACTATGAAGACGTTGTTCGGTGGCTGCAAGTCGCGGTCTATAGCCCACTCGATGTCTTGGGGTTTCCCGTAGTGTTTTTCTATGCGCATGGCAAGTTCGGCAAGCTTTAGCGCTTCTTCGTCGGTGATGCATGGCTGTTCCTGCATGTTGGCGGGCACTTCTGCGTGGACGGTTTTGCCTGTGTTGGGGTCTCGTACGTACTGCACCGTCTTCTTGGCTAAGCGTCTGTCAATTATTTTCATGCTGGCTTTGTCAACGACAAAGTCGTCTGGCGTGACTGCGCCGGAAACCACGGCTTCTCCTAGGCCGTAGTTGCCTTCTATGACTATCTGTGTAGGGTCTCCGGAGACGGGGTTTATTGTAAACATGACGCCTGCGGCGCGGGAGTTCACCATTTTCTGGACGCCGACGCTTATGAGAACTCTCTCGTGCGCAAAGCCTTTCTCGGTTCGGTAAAAGATTGCGCGCGGCGTAAAAAGGCTTGACCAGCACTTCACCGTTGTCTCAAGGAGCTCTTCGGTTCCGCGGACGTTCAAGTATGTTTCTTGCTGCCCAGCGAAGGACGCATCTGCCAAGTCTTCTGCGGTTGCACTGGAGCGTACGGCCACAAAGACTTCTTTTACGCCTAGTCTTCTGTTCAGCTCGTCATAGGCGGATTTGATTGCACTTTCGATGTCTTTAGGCATGGGTGTTGCTTCTACGAGTTCGCGGATCTTTTTGGAGGCAATCTCGAACTGCTTAGGGTCATTCGGATTAGTTATGTTCTGCTTGATGATCTCGTAGATTTTTGAGGCGATTCCTGTTTCTTCTATGAATTTTCTGTAGGAGTAAGCGGTTATGGCGAAGCCTGGTGGAACAGGGATCCCTGCGCTTGTCATTTCTCCCAAGTTCGCGTTCTTGCCTCCTACGTGCGGGATGTCGGTTTTTCTCAGGGTTTCAAACCATAGGATTAGGTCGGTTTTGGTTTCAAGCAACATGGTTCACCTGTTTTGTGGATATTGGTTCGATGATTATGCGGCAGGGGATGGGTAGTTTGGCGCCTCCGCGTTTCAGGGATTCTTTGGCGATTTCAGCAGCATTTGCATTGACTCTTACTGTGATGATTGTCTGGTTAGGTTCTACGCGGGCTGCTGTCCCGATGGGTTTTCCGAATGAGCGGCGCATGCCGTCTTGCAGACGGTCTGCATGTGCGCCGAAAATCATCTTGTTTTCCCTAAGAATTGTGTGCGGGTATGGGTGGACGTGCATGAAGTAGCTGTTAACAAGTTTCTCCATCAAAACACGGTTTGTCGCGACACGCGCTGCCTCAAGCGAGTTGTGACGAATTTGCGCTCTTTCTAGGGCTATGAGTCTTCCTTCGATTTCGAATTTGGCTTTGGTGTCGCCCATTGTGAACTTGTTAATTTTAGGAGCGGGGAAGCCTTTTACGAACTCTTTTCGGGTGTAAGACTGCCCCTTGACTGCTCTATAATTTTTCGATCGCATTTTGGATTCCCTTTTTGCATACCATGATCGTGGTATTTAAACAGTTTGTTGAGGGATGGTTTGTGATTAAAGTTATGAATTGCATGTCCTTCTTTGTAATAAGAATCTGGGATTCAGGTGGCTTTTACTGGAGCCGCTTGTTTTTGAACCATGTTTTTGCTAGTTCATCGTAATTTGGGAATATTTTCTTTAGGATGGGAATGTAGATTTGCATTTCTTCGTCGGTTAGGTATTGGAACTGGTATTCGCCGTTGTAGGGTGACGGCTCGCCTTCCCGTGTGACGAATTCCACGTGCATGAACGGATCTCCGCGTTTGATTGTTATTGGGCAGCGGTCGTTGCTAAGGTTTACGAGTTCGAGGGCGAGTCTGCCGACGAATCCGCTGTGGACTTTGGCCGCGTTTAGGAAAGACAGACCCATGCGCCCGTATTTGCTTTTAGCGGTGAGGTGGGCAACATAGTTTGGGGGTGTGAAGATTATTTCGTAGGTTATGAGGTTTTTGTGTTCAAGGTAGTTGAGGGTTGTTTCCTCTTTGACGGTTAGGATGTAGCCGTCGCCGTCTAGCAGGTTGTGGTCAAACGGGTATATGCACTTATAGTCGTCGATCAACTCTTTCAGCCTGTTTTTGCCTACTATGCACATTTTAAGGACGCCACCTATCAGCAGTTTCTTTCAAT
This sequence comes from Candidatus Bathyarchaeota archaeon, assembly GCA_029907545.1. GTDB lineage: Archaea > Thermoproteota > Bathyarchaeia > Bathyarchaeales > Bathycorpusculaceae > JAGTQT01. The sequence continues at coordinate 85,367 of JARYLR010000001.1, forward strand.
ACTTCCCCTTTTACGTTATATACTTTTTCGACAGAACAGATGGAAACGGTGGAAGCTGCGTGAAATGTTATTGCTGTGAGGAAGAGGCTGTTTACAGGTGCTCTGTATGCGGGAAAACGGTGTGCAGGAAACATGCAAGACTCGGAGTGATCTGTCAGCCGTGCACAGAAGCTCCAAAGGTTAAGCGTGTTGCCGTCAGGAAGGTGTCTGACAACGATAGACGCGAGATCCGAATGCTTGCTAAGAGGTTTTGGGGAGAGGAAAAACAGCTAACTTTTGACAAAGAATTTGTGGTTGCAGAGCTGCCTGCGTTCGTAGCCAAGGTCAATGGCGATGTTATTGGTTTTGTTTCATACGCCGAGATGGCTGATGCCTTGGTCATTGCTGCTTTAGGCGTGCTGCCTGCGTGTCAAGCTGCTGGGGTTGGGAGACGCCTTGTTAAGAGAGTTGAAGCTGAAGCGGCGAAGCATGGAAAGAAGAGGCTGCTGGTTTCGACTTCGAATGATGATTTGCCTGCTTTGGCGTTTTATCAGTCGCTGGGCTTTCAGATCTTTGATGTGAAGCCAGATGTCATAGCTGAGAAGCATGGTAAGATTTTGAAGGGCATAGGAGGCACACCCGTAAGGGATGAACTGCGGTTGAGGAAAAGCCGTCCACGTAAAAACATATATCAGAAGATGCCGAACAAGTAGATTAGAGTAATCAGCGTTTGTAAGGTGCTACGGATGGTCGATGTGAAGTCGCTTCTGGAGTATAATGATGAAGTAAGGCATAGATACTTTGAGACTCTTGCCAAGCTTTCTTGGGCAGAGTTCACTGAGAACAGAGAGGCAAGCTTTCACTCGCTACGGAACATATTTATCCACACGTTGGGCGCGACAGACCACTGGCTGGATTTTTTGCAGAAGACGGATTTGCATTCTCGCAAAAAGTTTGACGAGTACAGAAGCTTTGAGGACGTTAAAGCTTACATGGAGCATGTTGAGAAGCGGATGCGGAGCTACCTTGACTCGCTGTCTGATAAAGATCTTGGAAAAAGGTATACGACTACAAACGATGCTGACGAGACTGTGGAGATTACGGCGGAAGATGTGTTGATTCACGTGTTTGAGGAGGAGGTTCATCACCGAGGCGAGTTGATTGCGCTGCTTTGGCAAATAGGTGTGGAGCCGCCGCTTATGGGATGGAAAAAACTCTAGCACTGTATTAACCGTTTTCGCCCCTAAATAAACATCGAAAATGCACATCGGCCACCAGCAAAGATTCCAAATTCAGTCTATATATAGGGGGGTCAAATTTTTTCCAAGCACAAAAGAGAAACGGTCAAACGCACAAGTCCGTGCGCTCTGCTTTCAAAAGCATGACCGCCTCAAAAAACGGCAAAGCCCGCTCCGCAACAACCCTCGCCTCCAAACCACGCTCCTTAAACCTTAGCAACGTCTCATCAACACCGCACAAAGTGGACTGCATCAGAAAAACCCGACCAGAAACAGCCAGATACTCTGGCACTTCACAAATAAACCGGTCAATCACTTCTCTTCCGCCACAGCCTCCAGCCCAAGCGCGCTCAACCCACGAAACACCCGAACACTTCACAGGCAAATAAGGAGCATTAAAAACAACTACGTCAAACCGCTCCCCAACCCTCAAAGTATCAAACAAGTCACCCTGAACAAACAGCATCCTATCCGCAACCCCATTAGCCTTAGCGTTCCTAGCCGCGCAGCGCACAGCAAAAGGATTCACGTCAACCGCAACAACCTCCTCAGCCTTCCCTGCAGCAATGATACCCAGTATCCCGCAACCTGTACCCATGTCAAGAACACGAGAACCCTCACCGACAGCCAGATTCTCGGCGAAAAGAAACGAGTCCTCCGCAGGCTCGTATACATTTTCATCAACAAAAAACACAAAATTCCCAAACAAAACCTGCTTACCCAACAATCGCGTTCACCAAAACTCCAAAATCCTCAGGAGCCAACTCCCGCACACGCCTATCACGAAAAGGAAGCCCACCAGCAACCCTACAAGCATCCTCAGCCTCCAAACGCAACACACCCTTCAAAAACGGCAAAACCGCATTCCGAACCTTCCTATTACGCTCCACAAAAACCGAACGAACAAAACCTGCAAACAACTTTTCATCCCTCACAGTAAACAGCGGCTTCCTTGACTTCAACCTAACAATCACCGAATCCACCTCAGGCTGCGGGAAAAAAGCCGAACGAGAAACACGATCCAGAACCTCCACATCCGCATAGTAGTAGGCAACAACCGTCAGCCACCCATAGCTCTCAGCGCCAACAGACGCAACAAGCCTCTCAGCGAACTCTTCCTGAAAAACCATCACAGCACACTCAAAGCCTCTTCCAAACAGCCAAGAAACCAAACGCGACGAAACCTGATACGGAGGAACCGAAACCACCTTATTAAACCCCGAAACCTGAACCCTAAAAACGTCACCCTCAACCACCACAACATTAGACACGCCCGCAAGCTGCCCACGCAAAACCTCAACAAGCCTCCGATCACATTCAACAGCCAAAACCCGCTTACACTTCTCCCCAAGCAAACGCGTGAGAAAACCCAGCCCAGCACCAACCTCAAGAACCACGTCACAGCCGCTCAGCAAAGCATAATCAACAACCCGACCGAAAACCGAAGCATCCACCGTAAAATTCTGCCCCAAATGCCTGTTCGGAACAATTCGAAAGCTTCGAAGCAGCCGCTTCGTTTGCTCAAAAAGCGACATAATCTCCCGCTGAAAACACGATCTTACTGCGCCCTCGTGAACAACCGATACTTACTTTCACCCTCCAGCTCCTCCAAAATCCGCTTAGTAATAAGCTTCACAGGATTAGGCAACTCCGTACGCTTCTGCAAATCCTCAAAATTCTCAAACGGCTTCCGCTCCCGCATATTAATAACCTGCCACATATACTTCTTCCCAATACCAGGAATAAGCTCAATCGCATGCATCCTCGGAGTAATAGCCTGCGCAGTATTAAAGAAATCAATAAACCACTGCTCCCGATTAAGAACAATACGGCTAATCACCGTCGGAAGCTCATTCTTCGCAGCCACAGTCAACTCATTAAACCCAATTCGCCCAACAATATACGTAACCTCCTCACGCGCCTCCTTCCCAACATAAAGACGATCATGAGGCCTCAAAGACGCACCCTCCTTAATCAACGCCTCAAGAAGCGTAAAAAACTCCTCACCCACAAGCTGAACAAGCGCTCCCGCTCGATAACCAGCCCTCCCCGAAACCCGCACACCAGGACGCCCATGCGGCAAAACATCCAGCACATAGGCGTACTCTTCGTAGCGCTTCTCCGACATAGCCTTCTCGCCCCTATATTACCCGTCTCGGCTTAAAAACAGTGACGAAATCCTACTTTGACTTCCGATGCTCATTAAGGAAAGCAACAATAACCTCTAGCTTCGAAGTCTCAATTATTTTGCGCCCACCGGCCAGAAAAACCCTCAGTTCCTCGACGACCCTAGGCATGCAGTTGACTATTTGAACCGCTTCCTCTTCTTCCAGCCCATCTTCTTTAACAAGCTTTTCCACAAGTTTTTCTGCTGTCTTGGCATCCACCTTAGAAAACTTGGACACGTAATCTAAGGTTCGCCTCTGAAATTGATCCAAGTTTTCTTCGCCTAAAGACTGCAACAACTCTTTAACCTGTGGAAGCGTCAGGCTTCTCTCGGCACCGTTTTTCTGCGACATCTTAATCACTCTTAAACGGCTCCAAATGCTCAGGCCGCACAACAATCTCCCTAACAGCGTCTCCCTGCGTGATGCTGATCACGTAGCTTCGTCCGCGCTTATCAACGATGGTGCCTACTCTTCCATGATAGCGCTTGTGAGGCATCCCCTTCTGCACGCTGGAATCTATCTTAATAATAACGCTGTTTCCAGGCTGATACTCATAGAGCAGCTTGCTTAGCCGAATCTTGCCGTGTTCTCTAGGTTCCTTCCGTAGAAGTCGCCTTGTTCCGACGCGAAATCCCTTCGATTTCTTCATTTCCATCCCCACTTTTATTCTTTCATTATAATGTTCAAGACATCCAGCTTCAGAGGCTTCGCTTGGTTTCCAAGAATCTCCGAAACACTTGGTGCGGTTCTTCCGTCATCTCCAGTCACCAATTCTTTTACATAAAGCCCTCCTTGGCAACGTACCCTCATTTCCGCCTTTCTAGAGGACATTTTCTTTACTTTAACGTCGTATATGTACTTTTCCCGAGTCAGATCAGCGCGCCTATGTAGAACCCGTTTCGGCGTCCTCTGCTCAATCACACAGCGCGTAAGCCTATCCTCTAGAAGGCGCATGTCCTTGTCTGCTATAGCGTTCTCGAACTCTATTGTTAAACGGTACTCTTTCTGAGTTGATTCTGCCTTCTTCAGCTTCCTAACCGTGCTTTTATCAGCAAATTTAAGCCCTGAAATCTTAACCTTGTTCTTGCCATAAACGTTCACTGCTTCTTCTATGCTCTTAAGATCAAAAAAGCGCTTCACAGGCCGTGTGATCTCAACCACAAAAGGCCTTCCTCTGCCCAACATACGTGCATCAATATCTTCTCTTCCGGATGCGTGAAACGAGGCTTTGATGCCTCTTGTTACCTCCAGAAAGGGTTTTTCAACGATTTCCTCTACGGATTCTGGATACATCTTTCCCGTCCAGTTGCATTTTTTACAGCCTCTTCCTCGGCAATCTGAGCAAAACCATCTTGATTGAGGGATGTCTCTGACAAGCTTCCGGTAGCGACCAGCGACAAAAAGAGGGTTGACTTGAAGCGTCACTTTACCTGTAAACGGGTTAGCCAGCACCACTACTTCGGGCTTGCTGAACTCCACTTCTTTTCCAGTGTGCTTGGCGATTTGCTTGCCTATCAGTCTTCCGAATTCGTTTCGCAAGCTTTCGCCGCGGTCTATTTCAAACTCTGCTTTGAACTCGTCTTCCCGCTCTTCAACCTCGGTTGGCAGCTCGATGCCTACAAGAAAGCTGCGATATTCATAGTCTTCAAGAAGCTTCACGGCCTTTTTGGCTAGGTTTTCGACTTCTTTAAGCCTGTTCCTGCAGAGAAAGCATTCCTTCGCTGGCTCGCTTGTTGCGACATGTTTTTTCATTTTCTGCAGCATCTGTTTTGTCATTTCGTGGAGGCCGTTTTCCGCGAGGATTTTGAGGATGCGTACGCCATCTTTGTTTTTGGACAGTTCAAGCTCGTGTGCCTTGAATGCTAGAACAAGTTTAACCGTTTTTCCGCGTTCAGCGTTTTCCACGCCATAGCCAAGGAGCGCGAACTGTCTTCCTAGGCAGTTGTCACATAAAGGGTGTTTTTCAAGCATCGCCAGCGCTTCTTCAAGAATCTCCATGTTTCATGTCCTTTCCATATCTATAGAACAGAAGCGGCTATTTCATGTCCAGCGGTAAACCTTTCCCAAAAAACGGAAGTTTCTTCTTTCTTCGCAAGGTTTTCAGCATTCTACGCATCACAACATACTGCTTGAGAAGCTCCTTAACCTCCTTATCGCTTGTTCCAGATCCTCTTGCCACTCGTCGCATTCTTGACGAATTAAAAATCTTCGGATTGTCCCTTTCCTCAGGAGTCATAGACTGAATCATGACACGCCACTTTTCCAGCCGACCTTCAGCCATGTCCAACATGTCTTTTGGAATATCATAGGACATTCCTGGAAGCATCTTCAAAAGTTTTCCGAAAGTGCCCATTCCCTTCATGGCTTCAAACTGCTCATACATGTTGGTCAGCGTGAACTTGCCGCTTAAGATGGCTTTGGCCTTCTTTTCTGGAACTTTCACTTCTGCCTCTCGAACTTTGTCAAGCAAAGTCTCCAAGTCGCCCATGCCCAAGAGTCTTCCGACAAAGCGGGATGGCACGAAGGGTTCGATGTCTTCTGTTTTCTCGCCTGTGCCGATGAACGTTATGGGTGCGCCGGTTGCGGCTACTGCTGAGAGTGCGCCACCACCTCTGGCTGAGCCGTCTAGCTTGGTGACGAGGATTGAGCCGATTGGGGTTGCTTCGTGGAAGGCTTTTGCTTGGGCTGCTGCTTGTTGGCCGATGGTTCCGTCGATGACGAGCATTACTTCGTCGGGTTTGATGTTTTTTTCGAGCATTTTCATTTCTTTGATTAGTTCTTGTTCTTCTTTGTGGCGGCCTGCGGTGTCGATTATTACGATGTCTTTGTCGGTGAAGAGTTTTAGGCCTTCTAGGGCTGTTTTGACTGGGTCTTTTGCTTTTGCGTCGCCGTAGATGGGTAGGTTCATTGTGTTGGCGAGTTGTTGGAGTTGGGCGTATGCGCCTGGTCGGTATGTGTCTACGCATACTAGGGCTGGTTTGAGTCCTCTTTTTTGGAAGTATCTTGCAAGTTTTGCGGCGGTTGTTGTTTTTCCGGAGCCTTGGATGCCGACGAGCATTATGGTTTTTCGTTTTCCGGGTTCGGTTTTGGTTTGTGCCGATTTTTCTCCGAGGAATCGTGTTAGTTCTTCGTAGACTACTTTTATTAGGTGTTCGCGTCTTGAGATGCCTTGGGGGACTTTTTCTTTTATGGCTCTTTCTTCTATGCGTTTGGAGACGTCGAGCACGAGCTGGACGTTTACGTCTGCTTGGAGTAGAGCTCGTTGTATGTCGCGGACGAGTTCTTTTACGGTGGCTTCGTCTATGAGTGGGGCTTTGAAGACTTTTTTTAGGGCTTCGTATAGTGATGAGCCTAAGCGTTCTAGTGCCATGGTTTTCCTCAGATTTAGACTGTTAACCATCTTAAATAGGTATTGAGTGCGCGGTCATGTTTGGGGGTTCTGAGGGTTGATGGAGTGTGAGGTTTCTTGGAGATGTTTAGGATGTGGCGTGCAAAGATGCGAGACATATGTCTAGATGGGAGTTGAAGGATAAGATAACTGGTTTGATTACTGATAGGCTGGGCAAATTTATAGCCCCCTATATATAGGTCATCTGCATTGATCAGAAGCAATCGAGAGCATGATAGGGAGCATGATACGTTTCATCCTTCAACACCTACCTCAAGCATGTAGAAACCATAATCATCGGTGTATGAGCGGATTTCTATGAACCAGTAGCCGTCCATGTCGATTGAGAACGTGATGTTTCCTTCGCTCAAAAACATGTTTGAGGTTACTCTGGAAGCCCTTGAGGGGTCATATAAGAAAGAGTAAAATTCTAATGGACCAGCATATACTGTGCTATCGAAATGAACGCTAATTTCTTGTCCTTGCTTCACTTGGATCTTGTAGAAATCTGTGACATCGTATCCTCCGATGAACAGCCTAGGGTAGGTCCCGTTGCCGGCGACTTCTTGCGCCGTGTCAAACGTGTTGTTGTCATCTGGGCTGACCTTAAACTCGAACGGCTGAATCAACCGCTTGAAGACGCTACCATTTAAATAGGTTACTTCAATCCTAAGGCTGACCTGGTGAGTCTGATTATACGGCCGCTGAAGACAGAGATGGAAACCATCTGCGAAGGAAACGTTCTTAGGCTGGGATACTCCCTTCATGAACACAAACGCGCGAGTCTCATTCTCAAGAAGCCACGGATTATTTATGCAGCTAGCATAGGACTCAACCTTTAGATTCACGTATTTCAAACCATAATCAGACCCTCGTTCAGATGAATACGTGACTTTCACGGGTCCGCTGTTCTCGAAAAAGGATACATTCATGCTGGTTACGAAGCCGCTTTTCATGCTGACCCTCGCCGTAACCCATACAAGTATCTCGTCGACAGCAGCGTACAGCTCACTGCCGTCCAAATGGCAACGTGGAATCGCGCTTAGATTGGCTGAAAGCTCGTTGCTCGCTACAATGTTTTCCGCCCGATGACTTATGTCAATGTCAACGTCTCCTTCAGGTCTTTCCAGCTCCCAGTAGGCTGGCTCAAGAGTGACAGTTTTGGCAATGACTACTTGGCCAAAAAAAACCGGAGCTTCAGCCTTGCCAAAACCCCTGAAACCACAATTACCGCCAAAAAGACAAACAGGACACCGCGCTTTTGCCACGTATTCAATCTTGCACACACTTTAGATTATATCAAAAATTTATAAATCTAATGGTACACGGCTCCCGCAGACAAAACAATGGTTCACCCTCACGCGGTAAACCTAAACACACGTCACCGACGCTAACAATAAACCCGCCGCAATCCACCACTAATATTCTCAAGTTTCCAAGCACACTGCAAACCTTCCAGATAAGAGGCGTTTCCATAAGCTTTTTACGCCTCGCAAAGTTTCTACAAATACTTAGGGCTAAACTTGAGCGAAATCACCATCATAGAAAAAAAGAACATCGCCCCAGACGCTACCATGCTTTTCGGCTTCCCAGACGTCGGACTCGTCGGCGTAATAGCCGCTTCACACCTAATTGAAGAACTAAACCTCGAAGAAGTAGCCTACATAGACTCAAAACTTCTACCACCACTCATCGTCCTCCACGAAGGACTACCGCACTCTTCCCTAAGAGTTTTCGCCAACAACAACATACTCCTAGCAGTTTCAGAAATACCAATAGCCGCAGACATAATCTACCCCGTAATACAGGCACTGATCGACTGGGGAAAAAGCAAGAAAACCAAAATGATGATCTCCCTAAGCGGCATACCCATACAGGAAAGACAAGACGCAAAAGAACTGAAAGTCTTCGCCGCCGGATCAACACCGGAAATGCTGAAACTGGCACAAGAGAAAGGCATAGACATACTTGGCGAAGGCTACATGGTAGGCCCACAAGCAGTCATGCTCCAGAAATGCGCCAACATGAAAATCCCCGCCCTCACACTACTTGCCCAATGCTTCTACAACTACCCAGACCCCGAAGCCGCAGCAGAAGTACTAAAAAGCCTAGCAAACATCGCGGGAATCCAAGTAGACGTCAAATCACTGCTTGAAAAAGGCGAAGAAATCCGCCTAAAGGCAAGAGACGTAATGAAGCGCACACAGCAAGAACTGTCAGGCATAAAGAAGACACGTGAATACGACATTCCGCTTTACGTCTCGTAAGGAGGGAGAAAAACATGGCAATTAGAAAGAAAAAATCCTTCTTCGACATAATCAACGAATACTTCAGCGACGTAGAAGAACTGACAAGCCAGTTTGAAGACATGTTTATGGAGAAACCAAGTTGGAGCCAAAAAAACTGCACCATGGAGCCGCTTAAAGAAGTCACAGTCACCCCCAAGGAAGTGATAGTTACCGTTGACCTGCCTCTGGCAAAAGAAGGCACAATAGAGGTCAAGCCACTTGACAACAGAACCATCGAAATCTCAGCAGAAATGAAACGCAAAGTCCGCTTTGACGACTTCGGCATAACCCACCACAAAGGCGAATTCCAGAGATTCTACTGCCAAACACGCATTCCCGTTCCCGTGAAAATAGACAAGGTTCAGTTCACACTCAAGAAAGGAATCCTCGAAGTTCACATGCCGCGGAAACATGGCGAACGAATACCTATAGAGTAGAAACAAAACACAAGCATTGACACTATCGATGCCTAACGGAAACCGACAGATACCCTGCAGAGAAAAGTCTTTTAACAGCAAAACAACGTAAAACATACCCAAAAACTCAGGTGACAGCCATTGCCCGTTGAGCGCGCCATACACTTTGCCACATTTGTCCTTCTACTCATAGGCTTATGCAGCGTAAGCGCATGGGCAAGCTACACGTATCTGAAAGACATCTTGATTCTGCAGATCGCAGGCATAGCCCTAAGCTGGGGAATAACTCTCCTAATTCTCTATCTAGGCTTCAAGCAACTTGATTGGGATTGGTGGAGCTAAGGCAACAGCAACCCCATCACTACCTCATCACGGTATTTCCCATCCTCGCCAAGATAGGAAGCCTGCATTATCCCCTCTTTCTGGAAACCTAGCTTCTCATAAAGATGAACAGCACGCTCGCTATCCGCTATAACATGCAACCCTAGTCTATGCATCCCTTCAGCCGCGGCAACTTCAACAAGCTTTCTAAGCATCGCAGTACCCAAACCGACATTGTGAAAGTCTTGATGAAGATAAATGATAAGATCCCCTGTACCTTTTCGCCGAGCGTGAGCATACTTCAAAATCTGTGCGTGCCCAACGATTTTCCCGTCATAAACAGCCACGAGAACTATCAGGTTCTGGATGTTGCTAAGCCATCTTTCAATAATTTCCCTCGTGTACGGCGGCATCGCCCAACGCAAAGCTTCATCTGAAAGCGAAGCGTACATGTCAACGAGGCTTTCCTTATCTCCCATCTCAAATCTTCTTACGAGAACGGCTCTACCATCTTTCAACTTAACTTTAGGCAAACGGCAGTAACCTCTCAGACTTAAAGTGGAAAGCGTCACCGCCCTTCAAGGGGATTTGAAGCCTATTTCGTTCTCATAATCTTCATTTTGCCAAGAATTTTCCAATACTCGATCTCGGCACCGGGCGTAAGCTTTGCCTTCAGCTCTACATCCTCTGGAAACGGCGCGTCTAGATACTCGTACGTCTCCAAATCCATGATCAGCACGCCCATAGGGTTAACAGCAAAAATCTGCCCCATCCGCTTGTCGATAATCGGCACTTCAGCATTAAGGTCAACAGGCTTCACAATGCTTCTTTTCACGCCGTCAAAGACGCCGATGGCGACAATTCGCGCCTTAGCTGAACCATGCTTCCCTGGTTTGGATTTGGTTATGTCGACAATGTGGCAGGGTTCACCGTCAACAATCATGTAGCCGCCGACGCGGAGACTTCCTACATCCACAGGTTTGCTCATTGCGCATCATCTTTTTCTACGTTTGCTCTGTTCTTCTTCTGAACAACATCCATATATAGATTAAGGTGCCGCTAAATAGCATGAGCCGTGAAAAAGTGTTCAAGAGCGCCGGTGTCGTCGCGCGTTTCGACAAAAAAGAGTCTCTAAAGCTTGCTAAAGAGCTCGTAGACCACCTCTATAAAAAAGGAGTAGAAGTCTATGTGGAGGACACTCTTCCCAGCGAACTGCACAAGCACGCAAAGGCTGTCCCACTTAGCCGAATGAAAACAGACTTCATAATCACCATAGGCGGAGACGGCACAATCCTTAGAACCTGCCTAGCGCTTCCGAAGCCGGAGCCCCCTATACTGGCAATAAACATGAGCGTAAGAGGCTTCCTAACCGAGGCTGAACCAAAACAAGCTCTAGAAGTTGTAGAAAAATGTCTGCAGGGCGAGTACATAATTGAAAGATGCATGAAACTCGCAGCAGCTACAGAAGAAAACGAGTTCCCAGACGCACTAAACGAAGTTGTCGCAATAGCGGAGGAACCTACCAAGCTTCTTTACATGCGAATATTGAAGGACAAGGAACACATCGTAAACTGCCAAGCAGACGGCTTAATGGTCTCCACTCAAACAGGCTCCACAGGCTACTCGCTTTCCGCAGGAGGTCCTGTTCTAGATCCTGAAGTAAACTCCTTTGTTCTCACGCCGCTTTGCCCCCTGACGCCGTTTCACCCGATAGTTTTCCCAGCCAAAACAAGACTCACCATAGAGGTCGAGAAGCCGAAAAGAACACTGGTAATTATCGATGGACATCACCGTCAGCTTGTTAGCTCTGAGCCTTTAGAAATCGCTGTGACAAAGTCGAAGAACGTAACTTCGTTCATAAGGATGAAAGAGAATTTTTACCATCGTTTGAGGAGTCGGCTCCTTTTCAAAGGAAGCAGATGAGCACACATGGGTGAAAGCGGTAAGAAAGTCGTGGTTTTAGATGCTTCCGCATTCATTTCTGGTCTTGACCCCTTTTCCATAAGCCATGAACAGTACACGCCGCCAGCGGTACAGGAAGAATTAAAAGAGAAATCGATGGCGACCGTTAGACTTACAATGGCTTCGGAAAGCGGCAAGCTCAAAATAAGAGAGGCAGATCGAGGCTTCCTAGAGAAAGTCAAAGAATCCGCTGCGCTTGTCGGCGACGCCTTTTTTCTTTCAGAAGCAGACGTGCAGGTACTCGCGCTGGCGCTGGAACTCAAGTCTCAAGGCATGTCCCCGCTAATCGCCACAGACGATTACTCGATACAAAACGTTGCCAATCAGCTTGGCATAAAATTCGCTTCCCTAGCTACTTTCGGAATCCGCCGCCGCCTCAACTGGATAAGATACTGCCCAGCTTGTGGAAAAAAGTATCAGGCAACATTCGCATCAAAAAACTGCACTATCTGCGGCACCATGCTGAAAAGGAAAGCGTTAAGAAAGCGCGCGGCATGAACTAGGTTGCAGGCGAGACACAAATGAGCCTAGTCAAAAGAAGAACGAGCTACTTCAAGCACGCAGGTAAAGAAAACACAGATGCACTTCTATCCCTTGTCAAGGAATATGCAGAGAAAGAGGAGATACATGACATTGTGGTCGCGTCAACAACAGGCAGCACAGGAGCTAAAGCGTCAAAAACATTCAAAGGACTTAACACCGTCGTTGTTACCCACTGTTTCGGCTTCCAAGAATCTGGGAAAACAGAACTCCAAGATCAGTACAAGAAAGAAATCTTGAAAAATGGAGCCAAAATCTTCACTGGAACACACAGCCTAAGCAGCGCGGAACGCGCCATCCGCAAGAGCCTAGGCACAGTTCAAAGCCTCGAGCTTATTGCCCACACATTGAGACTTATGGGGGAAGGAACCAAGGTCTGTGTCGAGATCACGCTTATGGCTGCCGATGCCGGCTTGATCCCCGCTGACAAGGACATCGTGGCAATCGGGGGAACAGGGAGAGGCGCAGACACGGCGTTAAGAATAAAGCCGGCAAACTCGGCGAGATTCTTTGACTTGAAGATAAGAGAAGTCATAGCAAAACCACTTGAATTCTAGACGCAGCAGTGAACAGCAAAAGACCTGTCTTTTGCAGAGAAGGCGTTTATTCTATTAGACTTCGTTGCTTTCGCGCTTGCTAAAGTAGGTAATGTCGCGATGCTCAACGTAACCGCATTTTCTGAAAAGTTCTTTAGAGATCATGTTCCAATTCTCTATGTGAACCGCGAAAACCTTTATGCCTGACTCCTTTAGCACCTGCTCAGCCTCGGCGATCAAAGCTTTCGCAATGCCACGGCGCCTAAACTCGGGGTCAACAGCCAGACGGTTAATCCAGCCTCTCCGCATATCACTACTCAAAACAACAGCGCCCACCAAACGGTCACCCTCAAAAACTCCCAAGAAGAACTGAGGGTTCGCAGCCATTTGTGCTGCAATTTCCTCTTTGCTATCTCGTCCTCTCGCCTTGTAAGGCAGTTTCGCCTTTTCCCACAGCCCTACCAAAGCTTCATAGTCAGCAATAGATAACCTGCGAATCTTCATCTCAGAACACTTGGTTAGGTTTCCTTTGAAACCTCTTTAGCCACATCTTCAATTATGTCGAGAGCAGAGTCCACAAGCTCTCTGGAGATTACCAGCGGCGGCGCAATGCGGATTGTCGAGACCCCACATGTGATTACGTTGATCCCTCGTTTCCACGACCGCATCATGATCTCGCTTGCCTTTTGAGGCGCAGGCTTCTTGCTCTCTTTGCTTTCCACAATCTCCATCCCAATCATCAGCCCCTTGCCTCTTACGTCGCCAACTATCCCACAGCCTTCTTTAAACTCTCCAAGCCTCTTAAGGATATACGCGCCTTGCTTGGATGCATTTTCCAAAAGTTTTTCTTCCTTTATAGTCTCTATCACAGCAAGCGCAGCCACACAAGAAAGTGGGTTGCCACCGAAAGTGCTTGCGTGCGAGCCCGCTGTCCAGTCCATGATGCTTGCTTTAGCAACAGTTGCACCCAACGGCAACCCGGAAGCTAAAGCCTTGGATGTACAAAGAATATCAGGCTCAACCCCCCAGTGCTCGATCGCAAACCATTTGCCTGATCTGCCCATGCCCGCCTGCACTTCATCATCAATAAGTAACAATCCATACTTGTCAGCCAGCTTTTTCAGCCGCTGGAAATACTCCGGTGGAGGCACAACGTAGCCGCCTTCACCTTGAATCGGTTCCAAAACAATTGCCGCAGTATCTTCAGGGGGCACATACTTCTGCAAAACATACTCGTCAATAAAGTCCACGCACCAGTAATGGCATTCAGGATAGCTGAGCTTGAAAGGACACCGATAGCAGTAAGGATAAGGAACATGGTGAACGCCGGGCATTAGCGGGAAGAAATAGCGTCTCTGAGCTAGCTTGCTCGCAGTAATGGACAGGGCACCTATGGTGCGCCCGTGAAAGGCACCGACAAAGCCTATGAACAGCTGCTTGCGAGTGTGCCATTTCGCAATTTTGATAGCAGCCTCAATTGCCTCGGCGCCACTGTTTCCAAAATAGGCTTTCTTTGCAAAAGTGCCGGGAGTGATTTCAGATAACTTGGCTGCTGTATTGATTACTTCGTTGTAGAAGAAGTCTGTGTTTGAATAGTGCAGAAAACGTTCGCATTGATTCTTTATGGCGGCAATCACTTTCGGATGGTTGTGACCAACATTCAGACACACTAAGCCCGAGTTGAAGTCAATATACTCGTTTCCATCAATGTCTTTGACTATGCATCCTTTTCCGGACTCCACGACAAGAGGATAAAAGCGCCCATACGAAGGCGAAATCAATCGCTCATCTTCTTTAACCACTTCCCTTGCCTTTGGACCCGGAGGAGTAACAACTATCTTTGGATACTTATCCATACACATCGCCTCAAAGAGAATTCAACGATTAGAAAAGACGGTTTTATATATCTAACTATGCTGATTGCTTGAAAGCATCAAGAAAAGCAGAGATTAAGCGAATCTGCGGCTGGTGACCTAGAGAAATTGCTCTTTTTAAGGTTTGGCAAGCGTGATTTCAACGGCTGAAACGTTTGACTTTCTGCCTTGCTCCCTTGCCACTTCCTCAGTGCTGATCGCTATTCCTTCAATTTGAAGGTTTTTGGCAAACGAACGTTTCAACACTTCAACCGTATCAACCGCTCTGCAGATCGCGCGCCCTCTAGCCTTCAAAACCAGTTTTTGTGCACCAGAGTTCAGATGCGTCATACATGCGAGAACATAGTTCATCACAGGTTTCTTCCCTATGTACAGCGCGTTCTCGGAGACTTCTAGGTTTTGAGAAGCTTTCTCTTTTTGCATGTTTGGCTTTTTTCGTTTTTCATTCGGCATGTTTCAAGTTCTCCTTGTTCAATGCTTTTTCTATTCTATGTACCGCGAGGCAGAGTATCACGGAATAGAGCTTATATGTTTCTGTATAGTGAGCGAAAAGACGCATCACTTTGTTTTGAGGCATTTTTCTTGAACAAATTTCATTCCTTCTTCGAAGGCAAGCATGTTTGCCTCTAAGAACTCTCTCTTTGCTCCAAAAAGCTCTTCCAAGCCTTTGTTAATGCTCTCCTTGGACACGATGTTTGTGCATGCAACATACGCGCCCAACATCACCATGTTTGCTGCTTTTTCATTGCCAACTCTGGAAGCAATTTCGTTTGCTGGAATAAAAGTTGCTTGAACGTCCTTTCGTGTTGCTGAACGTGTAACAAATGAGCTGTTGGCTAAAAGCAAGCCGTCGCTCTGCAGCTTCGGCTCGAAGGCTTCAATGGATGGGTTATTCATGACAATAACGGCGCGTGGGCGAGGAATAAGGGGCGAGCCTATTTCTTCGTCTGAAACAACCACAGTACAGTTAGCGGTTCCACCACGCATTTCGGGACCATACGAAGGAATCCATGTCACGTGTTTGCCTTCTTTCATCGCGCTGTAGGCAAGCAGTTTACCGATAAACATGAGCCCTTGTCCGCCGAACCCAGCCATTATCACGTCTTCATAGATCCCTTTCACTTTTCCCTTTTCCACATTTACTCCTCCTTTGGAACCTTAAACTCGCCTAACGGATAATAAAGCGCCATCTTCTCATCAACCCACTTCACAGACTCGAAAGGAGTCATATGCCAATTCGTGGGACACTGCGATAGAACTTCCACAAGAGAGTAGCCCAGACCCCTCATCTGTGTTTCAAAGGCTTTCCTTATAGCTTTCTTGGCTTGAACAACATTCTTGGGACTGCTTACGCTGACGCGGGCAACATAGGCTGCGCCTGGAAGAGTAGCCACGATCTCGCACATTCTAATTGGAAACCCCGCAGTTTCCGGCTTTCTGCCAGCAGGAGTGGTTGTGCTCTTCTGTCCTATAAGCGTTGTAGGCGCCATCTGCCCCGCAGTCATTCCATAAATCGCGTTGTTAACGAAAACTGTTGTGATTTTTTCTCCACGCGCAGCAACATGTATCGCTTCAGCAGTACCGATTGCTGCAAAGTCGCCGTCTCCTTGATAGGTAAACACGACAAGATCAGGGTGCACCCGTTTGCATCCCGTAGCGATAGCGGGCGCGCGTCCATGCGCCGCCTCATAGCAATCAACATCAAGATAGTTATAAAGCAACACCGCGCAGCCGACAGGAGCCACTGCCACAGTCTTTTCGCGAATCTCAAGTTCATCAATAACTTCCGCCACAAGCCTATGAATAATACCGTGACCGCATCCCGGACAGTAATGTGTGGCAACTGGAAACAGCGATTTAGGTCTTTCATAAACAACTTCCATGCTACCCACTCTCCTTAGCGGTCTTTTCCACCTCACGCACTATCTCATCATAGCCAGGTACAACGCCGCCTACTCTGCTGTAGAAGTTTACCTTGGTTTTGCCGCAGACAGCCAGCTGAACATCCTGAAACATCTGCCCGAGACTCATTTCAACGACCAGTATCTTTTTCCCGCTTTCTGCTACCTTGGCAAACTGCTGATAGGGGAACGGGTAGAGAGAGATCGGCCTCAGAAGCCCAGCTTTAACGCCATTTTCGCGTAGAAGTTTAATAGCGGTCTTTGCGATACGGGCAACAGTGCCGTAGGCTCCAATTACCACGTCAGCATCATCAACCATAAAAGACTCAAACCTCACCTCATTCTTAACCGCTTCACCTAGTTTATGTGCAATAGCCAAGTTACGCTTTTCAAGAACAGGCGGATCCAAGTAAAGCGTCTTAATCAGGTGACGAGGCCGGTTTCTAGCTCCATCAAGGTTCCATTCCTTCTTTGAAAACTCGGTCTTCGCAGGCGGCGGAAACTCCACGGGCTCCATCATCTGCCCCATGTTGCCGTCTCCCAAAACCATCACGGGATTGCGATACTTGTCTGCAAGATCAAAGGCAAGCATGGTAAGGTTCACTGCTTCCTGAGCCGTGTGAGGGGCAAGAACTAGCAGATGATAATCACCATGTCCTCCGCCTTTTGTCGCTTGGAAGTAGTCTGCCTGCGATGGATGGATGCCGCCCAGTCCAGGTCCACCTCGCATCATGTTGACAATGACGCATGGAAGCTCTGCCGCTGCAATGTAGGAGATTCCTTCCTGCATAAGGCTGATGCCTGGACTTGATGAAGAGGTCATTACTCTTGCGCCTGTTCCGGCAGCGCCAAAGGTCATGTATATGGCGGCCACTTCGCTTTCTGCCTGAAGGAATGTGCCGCCGACCTCTGGAAGCCTCATTGACATGTATTCGCAGATCTCGTTTTGCGGGGTTATGGGGTAGCCGAAATAGAAGCGGCAGCCTGCTTGAATTGCAGCTTCGGCGATTGCTTCGTTTCCAGCCATAAACCTCTTTTCGGTCACTTTTTTTCGCCTCCAGCTTTCCGATCTCTAAAAACCTGAATCGCAACGTCCGGGCAAATCAGCGCGCATAGACCACATCCAGTGCACTTGCCCTCGGCGTCAACAAACTCGGCTGGATGATAGCTGGTTTTGCTTACATGCTTCGCTGTTTTCAAAAGTTTCTGAGGGCACGCATTGACACAGAGGGCGCACCCTTTGCAGAAATCTTCGTTAATGACTATTTTACCCGTCATCTCACCCACCAGATCAACATGATTGCTTACCGCAGAGGCGCTGGCTAAGATGTGCAGATGTTAGTATCAGAAACCTCTGCAATATTAATGTTGGCTTAAACATAAAGCAAAAGCAACATCAAAAACAAGCCAGTTACACCAAAAATGGGGGCAAATATTCTCTTTGCTTTTTTCAAACCTTTATCTATAAGGAGACAGAGCATCTCTAGCTGCTTCTCTCCTATAACCTTGACCCCGCGGATCAGCACGCTGCGGCAACACACGTTTTCAACAGGTTCTAGACAAGAAATAGCATTAATCGTTGCCTCCTTAACGTAGCCCACCAGTTTTTCGTTATCCGTAACCTCTCCCACTGGGTGATAGCCGCGTTCCCCGAGTATGACGGCGTTCACTACATGAGTGTCTGTCGTGAAGATTTCGCCTTCGTCCACGCCTATAGAGCGAAGAGCCGAAAGCATTCGCTCGCGTAGTCCTGCAATCATGTTGTTTCCATCGATGATTATGTAGGCAGCCTTCTGCTCAACCGCCTTAACCACGATGGCGGTAATGCCTCCCATTCCCATACCGTCTTTCAGCCCGAACTCCTTTGGGAACACCGTGGCTCCACCAACACTAAAGGGCTCTCGGTTAAGCGAAACTGCTTTCTTGATAACTTGGGCAGCGACCTTTTGGATTGCATCCAAAGTTTCCCGCAGTTCTAGCGGACCGTCAATGCTGTTGTGAGCATTAACAACTGCGGAGCAGGCTAAGCCGTATTTTTCAGCTTCTTGTCGAGCAAAAATGCCTAGCTCTTTCGGAAAGTCTTCTGTGGTTCTTGGCGAAAGCGTGAAAGATAGGAATGCGGAGTTGCCGAAAATCTGGCAGGATGCTGTCGCAAGACCATTGCTTAGCGATACCAACGGAGAAGCCTTTGCCTCAAACGTCTCGCAATCTGCTGAGCTTATAAGAGTCTTGATTAATTTTTTGTTCTGCGCTTGAGAGGCTAAATCCAATTCATGCCCGAAAAGCCCGTGAGGAACAGCGACCACACAGCCGATTTCCGCTTCAAGCTCGGTCTTAATCATGTATGGAAGAGCGCTACTGCCGATATTTTTAAACGGTCCAGGATGAACAAAGGGAACAACCATCGCGGCTTTGGATCTGGGATATCCAAACCTGATTAATGAAACCTCGACATCCGTTTCTTCGCCAAGTTTTTCTAGAAGCTCTTCAAAGGGAGCGTTCAGCCCGAGAATCCAGTTAAGCAGAAACGCCTTCAAGAGCGATAATGCTGGAACGCCAACCGTTTCTTTTCCAACACGATCAAGAAGGGAAAGAAACACGAGACTGGCTACAAGTCCCAGCACTGTGGAAAAGCCTATGAACGTGAGCATCTGCAGGTTAATCTCAAAACCTATTTTTGCCCAGAAAGTTAGAAAAAGGATCAAGTGGAGAACAGGCTGAAGAAAGGAGGCACTATACGATCGAAAAGAATGAAGACTGGACACTGCCCTAAAAACTACTAAGCGCAGGATAAGCACTGCTGAAAAACCAAAAAGGCAAAGTCGAATCCACCACCACTGTGAATCCACCGCTACTGCTAAAACGGTGCCGACAAGCAAAAAGATAGCCCAGAAGCCCAAGCAGATAAGCGAAACCGCAGCTGTTCTTCTAAAATCAAAAATCGGATCGCCCTTCATAATCACTCTGCTTATGACTAGATCCGAGAAGACATTCACAAGCAAAATAACAAGACTCAATGATAACCCAAGAGTTAGCCAGTAGTCGTGAACAGAAAGAATGCTTGCTGCAAGAAAGCCGCAACCCAGACATACTGCAGTTTGGAACAAAAAAACCCGGCCGTATGATGGAAGCTTAAACAGTGACTCGTAATGTTTCACTGCGCTGTTCATGGATCTGTTCAGAGCGTTATCTGACACTTGGTTTTCCTCTAGGAGAAAAAGCTATGAAAGAGGGTCTGAAATATTAAAGTGTCGCAACAACAAGTTTAACATGGATCGCCAGTTCAAGTGGTGGTGGAAAATATTTACCGCAAACGGTTGCACCTTCTATGGAATTTGAATGCGTCCATGCCGTCTTGAGCGAGGGGCAACTGTTTTATCCTTGAAAATCCAATCATAAGATTTTGCGAGCCCTATGCCAGAGCAAAATGTGCCCATCACAATATTTCACATGTTGGAGAAAAACTTGGGCAAAGAGATACGAGTCATTCTTGAACCTTCCTACGGCTTCGAAGGCACGTTAGTCGCCGTAACAGACAAGCCAGCAGGCATTTGGCTTTCAGACGCCGAAGCAATTACACTACGGGCAACCATTGCCCAGCCAATACCCTCGGTTGTAAGCCGAGAAGAAAGAAGCGAAATATTCCTTCACCTTGACTCAATTCAGAGAATAGAAGTGCTACACTTGCCTGCGCGGCGATAGAGCCTTATTTAGAAGAAGATTTGAGCAAGAATGCATACAACGATTAGTGCAACTGCCGCGCCCACGAGGATCTCCGGTCTAACCTTAACTCCTTCAGTCTCCTCTTCAAAGAATCTGAGAAGCCCTGCACTTGCAGCAGGCATTGGCCCTGCCTTTTCCTTCTTTTTCTTGCTCACGGTTTAAGCCCCATGCACTCTACTGTAGCATTTCGTACTTCTTTCTCCATTATTAACGTTGCGCCACAGAAAGAGTTTTTATTATTCGACCGTTCATAATGAAATACAACGGTGCTACAGATGCCAACAAGCCGAGAAGAGTACGATTACGTTTTCAGCTTACTAGAACAGCATCACAAATGGTTCCAAGAAAGCATACCCCTAATAGCAAGCGAAAACATTCCAAGCCCAGCCGTACGCGAAACAATGGCAACAGACTTCGGAAACCGTTACGCAGAGGGATGGCCTGGCGAACGTGTCTACGCGGGCTGCCGCTTCATCGACAAAGTAGAGTTTAAATGCATTGAACTTATGAAGAAACTTTACAATGCCGAGTTTGTTGACGTTAGACCCATATCAGGAGTTGTAGCTAACCTAGCAGTCTACACCGCGTTCACGGAGCCAAATGATATTCTCATGGCGCTTTCAATCCCATGTGGCGGACACATAACATCGGGTAAAAAAGAACTCGGCGGCACAGCAGGCGCGGTGAAAGGGTTAGTTGTCGAATACCTACCTTTAGACTATAAAGAACTGAACATCGACGTTGACAAGACTAAAAAGAAAATACAGGAACTCGCAGCCAAAGGGAAGCCGCCGAAGTTCGCTATGTTCGGCGCAAGCGTCTTCCCCTTTCCTCACCCAGTAAAAGAGTTAGCTGAAGCCTTTCACTCCGTTGGCGCAACAGTTGGCTATGACGCTGCACATGTGGCAGGTCTGATCGCCGGCAAGCAGTTTCAAGATCCCCTCGAAGAAGGCGCCGATGTCGTCAGTCTAAGCACGCATAAAACCTTCTTCGGCCCCCAACATGGCAGCATCCTTTCGTGGGAGAAGCATGCAGAAAAACTGAAGAAGGCAACGTTTCCTGGAATGGTAAGCAATCATCACTTGCATGCGGTTGCAGGTTTGACCGTTGCTTGTGCGGAGATGCTTGAGTTTGGCAAAGAATACGCGAACCAGATTGTGAAGAATGCAAAGGCGCTTGCGCAAGCGCTTCATGAAAGAGGGTTCGAGGTGCTTGCAGCACATAAAGGTTTCACAGAATCCCACGTGATTTTGATAGATATCACAAAACATGGTGACGGCGGCACAATCGAAGAAACTTTAGAAAAGGCGAATATCATCATCAACAGGAACCTTCTTCCTTGGGACATCAAAGAGGGAAGACATTTCATGCACCCCGGCGGCATCAGGATGGGCGTTTCTGAGGTAACAAGGCTTGGGATGAAAGAGTCTGAGATGGAAGAGATTGCAGAATTCGTAAAACGTGTAATAATTGATAGAGCGCCGATGGACAAGGTTGCCGTTGATGTAGCGGAGTTCAGAAAAGGCTACCAGAAAGTGCATTACTGTTTCGAGAACGCGACAGAAGCCTACAAATACATTAGAATACGCTAAAACAATATCTAGGTAGCCCTTTAATGGAGACCTCCAACACCGCAGATTAGCGTGAAGAATCATGGTTTAGGGCGCGAGAAAATGCATATACACGAATATCAGAAACTGATGCACCAGCTATATTTCCACAAAGATTCAAAACGCGGCACCAAAGGAACTTATGACAGACTTGTTGACGAAGTAACAGAGCTAGGCGAAGCTCTTTCAGGCAAAGATAAGGAGGCGCTTGAGAAAGAATTTGCTGACGCCCTCGCATGGTTAGCTTCTCTTGCAAATGTTGCAGATGTGGATTTAGAGAAGGCTGCGACAGGCAAGTATAACGGAAGATGCCCGAAATGTGGAAGCTCGCCTTGCAAGTGCCCTTTCTAGTTTGATGCAACCAAGCGTTTCTGCCCTATGCCCGTAGTCTTCCAAGTGTAGGGTTTGCTGCCTCTGCGTTCCACTATTCCTTCTGCTCCGAGAAGCCTCAAATGGTGCATTACTACATTGTAGTGCGCGCTAGCTTCCTTCGCGAGAGATTTCACATCCATTGGGTGCTTGTCCAAAATATTCAGTATCTTCGTTCTGGTGTCTAGTCCTCGTTTTATGTTTCTAATGCTGGATAAGTAGGCGTTGGGATGGTATGCTTGTTTGGTCATGCTTACCAAAAAGACTTAAGCTGTTCCAGATAGAAAAGTCTTGTTTTCAGGCAAAATCAGTTAAGCATATTTGCCTTGATTTATTGCCATCAAACAGGCTGTTAATCTCCTCTTTCAGTAGTTTGATTCTCTGAGCATAATAGGGTGGAAGACCATATTTCTCAACCAAGTGTTGCGCGGCTTCAATGTATTTCTCGATACCGCCACGATATACGGTCAAAGACAGTTGACCTCCGCATGTGGGGCATTTGCCTCGAAGAGGCGCGCGTCTAAAGTGTTTGTTGCAAGACTTGCAGCGGAACCCTTGAGTTGAAAACGCCCGCAGATTTCCAGCAATGTCACGCATAAAATGTGTTGTCAAAACCTTCAACGCCACGGTTCGAGCATCCACCGCATCGATTTTTTCAGCAAGCTCAAGCTGGCTGTTCAGCTTCTCAATCATCGCTTTAAATTTTTTGTAAGCGCTTTCAGCGTTACCAACGTTCACATTTGACACGGGAATCGTGAAGTTGAAGCCCTCAAATTGCGCCTCGGTGCCAAGGCGGCAGCCAACAAGATCGATAAGCCTGTTCACTTGCCTAGCATCTGTTTGCTCCCATGTTTTTTCATAGAACTCGATTGGATAAGTAGAAGCAACATCGAAATCATGCGCTTGCCTCTGCACCTCTTTCGGATTAACGGTGGGAATCAGCAGCAACGGCGCATCCATAATCCCCCCAATCTGCGCAGGCAGATACGCCTTAGAGAAATTGAGCAAGACATCTAGCGCAAGCATGACAGTGTCCTCGTCCCCGTCACAGTCCCTCCGTTTTGCGGAATGCCAGATGGGGTGTGCATAGCAAACGTTCAGGTTTGTAAAGCCTATAATACGCCCTAAGATGCCGGCACACGTGTGCGGAGCCAAGCCAATTATCAAATGTCCAATCATGTTTTTTACATTGTTAACTTTGAAGTAAGGTGAGAGACCATAGATCTTAACGAGGCATTCATCAACGAAACAGGCTACGCGCATCAAATAGTCTGCACATTTAAGGGGCACGACGACGTCTTGAAGCTTTAGTTCGCACATTTGATTCGCGTCCTCTAGAGGAGCACCGAAACAGTCATACGTGTAGCCAAGTTCGCGAAGCTTCTCAACAGGGACACCGATTTCGGATGGCTTAAAATGAGTTAAAGGAGCATTTGTGACATCAAAGCGGATTGTTCCATCCTTGTATACTGATAGGTCGTGCCGTGCGCGCAAGAGACCTTTTTCGATGATTTCAGGCGTTCTCGTCTCGTTCGTCAGACCTTTGACACCCTTAAGGACTTTGGGTATAGAAATGCCTAAAGCATTACATGCTGGCTCAAGGTACTCTCGAACGTTTACAGATTGCTTTTGATAGTGGCACGCGCGCGTTTTGCAGATGGAGCACTCGTCTCCCTTCAAAGCTTTACCGCAACGCGGGCATGTCTTCTCTACAACTGTCTCTGAGCCGCACGAACTGCATTTACTTCTTGTAGTCAAAGCATTGCAGACGGGGCATCTTCTTCTGATAAGATCCACAAATATCGCGCCTTTCCTTGCGGCTTCGACAAGATCCCGCTGCGACCCGCCAGCTAGGCCAACGGGAAAAAGAACGTGAACGAGCGGTTTCATTTCACGTCTTTTAGCTTTCTCAGGTCTGCCCATCCGCGCACCGACAAGTGTCGGTGCCTTATCCTTAATTGTAACGCCAGAAAGCATGCTGACAGCGGACAGCACGGATTCAGGAAGAGAAAGGTCAGAAGGGCTTGGTGCACCCATGCCTATAGAGAACGCAAAGGCAGAAGCGTCTTTTCCTTCAATAATAATTCTGTCCTCTGTTATCTTGTGAGGCAGGCAAATTGTGTCTAAAGCATTCTTAACCTCCTGGGCGAATATTCCACTAATTGTAGTGACAAGCCCATCTTGGCACACCGTCTCTGAGGTAAGAAGCCATTTTCTCAGCTTTTCAATGGTGGCAACTGAAGAAAGATTCACCCAAAAATATAAGAAGCTAGGATGCAAGGGCAGATTTAGAGCAGAAGACAAGGCAACAGCTTCTTTGATCGTGGGCTTATTTGCAAAAGGGTCGACTAAAAAGTCTTCCAACCGCTTCAAAGGAACTCCTGTGGCTTCAGCAGCCTTGGCGGCGTCTCCGCCAAAACTCCGTGCGATAGCAATACGCAGGTCTTCAGTCCACCATTCCTCAACATAGCCGGAGGGCACAAGACGCTTACTATTGTACAAGAAATCTCCAAAACTGACCAGCATGTCACCTAAAAACAGTATCTTCTCAATCTTTTCCTGAATCTGAGCGAAGTTTCCAGCATCAACGCGAACAACCGAGCCGTCTTTAAGGCGAACCACAGGAGACTCAATAGTATCCACAGGCGCCACTATGCCGCCTTTCCCAGGAAGCTCCAATCGAAGTTGCGTTCCTGCTGCAAGAAACCCTTGCAAGATAAGCATGGTTGCGGGATGAAGACCTACGGCTGAGAGCCCTGTGTTCCTTGCTCTACCATAACGCAGACGGAAGCCGCCTCGTCTTGAGGGAAAGGAGAAAATCGGCCGCCCCGCGATTACGTCGTCCATGAAGCCGGCTGACTTCTTTTCTGACTTCTTGCTGAAGTCTCCAAGCCAATCCCACCTGTTTATCCGAATCTTCTCGATAACGGCTAAAACCTTTGATGCTCTTCCCACTACGCCGTCGTTGACGACTCTGAGGGCCCCGCCTCTCACCCTGTTAGTTTCTACGCGTGGCAGATTGCGGAAGGAAGACACCTCATAAGGATCCGATTCCGTGCCCGTTACCTCAACTGGGAGCCAGCTGAGAGCCTTCCGTAACTCATCGTCGGTTACATGATACTGAAAACGTCCAACGGCACGCTCATACAGTCTAATCTCTTCAATAAAACGTGAAATCTCTTCCTCAGTAGGCTTGTAACGGTCGAGACCTAGAAGCCGTCTAACAAAATCTCCGACAACAAGTGTCAATGCTTGATCAGTTCCACCAGCAGCGCGCATAGGCCCAGCAAAATACACGGCAAGATGCCGTGTACGATCATTATTTGTCTTAATCTTAACTTGCGCCACTCCCTGTAAAGGTGCAGCCGTCAAACCTTCGGTAAGAATTGCAAGCGCTGTGCGTATGGCTTGGTCTGCTGCTTTCTCGGGTTCCATATGGCCAAACTTGCCATACACTATCTCCTCAGCAACCTTGAACGCCAGCTCCTCCCTAGAAATCCTTGCACTAAGCTCCCTAATGCTTGCTGCAACTCCCGGCGGACCAACAAGTCCTTCGACAAGGTCTGCTAAATCTTTTGCAAGCTTACATTCGGTCACAAGCAAGGGATCTACCCCTCTAGTCCGAGCCCGCATGCTTATCTCGTACAGCTGGTTTAGACCGTGCTCTAGGCTTTCCACGTATTGCCTATATGTGTCGCTCATGGGACCGTTCAAGCAGAGCCTTTCTCCCCGTCTTTCTGTGCACGAGACTGCTTATTTCTGTTCTTTGAACCAAACGAATAAAAGTTGATTCTGCAACAAAAAATGTTCCATACCGATTTCACATAGAAAAGGATACGCATTTCTACGTAGAAACGCAAAGGAAAAATTGTGCAGAGAGCCCTGCTAGCTTCTGAAACGTCGAATTCCCTGAATTATTTCAGAAACCTTCTGCCTAACGCCAGAGCTCTCAACAATGTTGCCCGTAACAATGATGTCTGCTCCCGCAGAGGCCGCAGCCAGTGCTTGCTCTCTGGTTCTTATGCCGCCTCCAACAATAAGTGGAACGTCAACATAGTGCTTGACTGCCTGAATCATCTCTGGAGTGACAGGTTTCCTAGCACCAGACCCTGCTTCAAGATATATGAAGCGCATCCCCAGATACTGCCCCGCCAGAGCATGCGCAGCCGCTAATTCAGGTTTGTCATGAGGTATGGGAACAGCCTTGCCAATGACCCCAACCGTTCCCCCTTCGCCAACTATTATATATCCCAGCGGAAGCGGTTCTAGCCGGCATTTCTTGACAAGAGGAGCCCCTAAAACTTGCGCGCCCATTAAGAAGTAGGGGTCAGCGGAGTTCAGAAGAGACATAAACCATATGGCGTCAGCGTACCGGCTTATTCCGGTAACGTTGTTAGGAAAGAGGATCACTGGGATCTTGACGGTGTGCTTAACTGCTTTTATGACGCTGTCTAGATGTTTCGGCGAGACAAACGTTGATCCGCCGATCATTATGGCCGATGTCTCGCTGCTTTTCGCTTTGCTGGCAATTCTGGAAGCTTGTGGAGGTGTCACTTCCTCGGGATCTATGAGCGTCATGTGGATGGTCTTCTCAGCCGCAATCTTCTCAAGCAAATATTTCTCAACACGTCCCATAATAACGTCTCTCATTTCTCATTCGCTCCGCGTGACAGGCGCTGAAGACTTGGGGCTTCCATAAATTTTGTCAGTGAACATGCAGTAAACATCAATCTCGCCTTGAGCAGGTTTAACAGGAAACTCTGCCTTGACCCCACAGCTGCCACAGGCCACCGTTGCGTTGCCTTGGGTGCGGAAGATTTCAACTCTGACTGTTTCCTTTCCGCACTTAGGGCAAGAGAAGAATTTAGGTAGATGCTTTTTGGGAATACGAACAACTTTTCTCCTTCTTCTCCCCATGGTCTAATTCCATCCATAATGGACTAGTCTTCACTATCGGCATTTATCCTTAAAAAGGTTCATATTGAAAGCCCCCATACCATGAAAGATATTATTGTACGCTGTCCTTATAGGACTGGTGCTTAAATACTTGGAAAGAGCCCTAAACCGTGAGGCAACATCCATGGAGTTAACTGACGCCGTTTTAGACATGAATTGGGCTGAAGTTGCCGAAAAAATAAAGGTTTTCATCAAAGACTACGCCGAGAAGGCAGGCGCAAAGGGGTTGGTAGTCTCGTTATCGGGAGGAGTTGACAGCTGCACTGTAGCAGCACTTTCTTCGTTAGCCATCGGCGGAAAAAACGTCCTAGGGCTCATGCTTCCCGAGAAAGAAACATGGAGCGAAACAGACATCGAACACTCCAAACTTGTTGCCAAAAAATTCTCCCTCGAAACTCAGCAGTGTGACATCACGTCGACGCTAAAAGCACTTTACCGTTCGATACCCGTGTTTGATCCCTCAGAAAAAGTCTGCAAAGGAAACCTAAAAGCGCGGACACGGATGATATACGTTTACTATTACGCGAACAAACTCGGCAGAATCGTCTGCGGCAGCTCAGACAAGTCTGAGACCATGCTGGGCTATTTCACGAAATGGGGAGACATCGCCGCAGACATATCGCCAATAATGGATCTATACAAAACCCAAGTAAGAAAACTCGCCCGATACATCGGCATACCTGAACCAATAGTCACAAAACCCTCTTCGCCCGCCCTATGGCCGGGACAGACCGCTGAGAACGAGCTTGGCTTAAAATATGAGCACCTTGATCTGGTGCTTTACGGGCTGGAGCATTTCATGAACACCGACGACATAGCAGAACAGGTCAGCGTGCATAAGACTGTTGTTGAAAAAATAAGGAAACGGTGGCTTTCAGCAGAACATAAAAGGCGAGTATTGCTGACCACAAAACTTGAGTACCGCACAGTTGGAATGGATTTCAGACTCCCACGTAGCCGATAGAAAGAGACAAGGAGAAAACGTGATGCAAAAATTCAAGATCGCTCTTGCACAAATCGAATGTAAACAGACAGATAAAGAAAGCAATCTGGAAAAAATCAGCAAAGCCACGGCAAACGCAAAAAAGCAAGGAGCAAAACTTGTAATCTTTCCCGAACTTGCACTAACTGGCTACGTCGTAAAAGATGAAATCTACGAGCTGGCAGAGCGTATACCAGGACCAACAACTGATTCAATAGCAAAACTGGCAAAAAAAACAGGAACAAACATCGTTTTCGGCATGCCTGAGCTTGGCGAGAAGGCACAAGGGACGCTATACAATGCAGCGGTTTTAGTTGGCCCCAAAGGATACATCGGCAAATATCGCAAAATGTACCTCCCAACTCACAGCGTCTTTGAAGAAAAAAGATATTTCCGCCCAGGCTACCAGCCAGCCACGCTGAAAACAGAACTTGGACATCTCGGCTTAATTATCTGCTATGACCTTTTCTTTCCAGAAGTAAGCCGGCTAACACGCCTAGGCGGCGCCCAGTTAATAGTCTGCATTTCTGCCTCACCCGCAATACGCAGAACATTCTTTGAAACTCTCATCGCGGCAAGAGCAATAGAAAACTCGGCATTTATCGCATACGTAAACCTAGCAGGCATCGAAGACGGCTTACAGTTTTGGGGAGGCAGCCGACTTGTAGGCCCTCAAGGCAAGATCCTTGCAAAGGCAGACTACGACAAGGAAGACCTTGTTATCGGCGAAGTCGATTACGCAGACTTGAGGCCTATTGAGGCTTTTATACCCACACTGAGAGACCTGCGCCCAGAACTTTTCGACAAATTGAAAGAAGCTGCAGAAACCTTCTAGAGGCTACCCTAGTTTTTTAACCGCCTTCTCGATGCGATCTAGAGCCTCTACAAGTTGCTCGTATGCTGCTGCATACGAAATCCTAAGGTAACCTTCCCCACGACTGCCAAAGGCAGAGCCTGGAACTGCGACGACGTTAGCTTCTTTTGCAAGAAACTCCACAAAGGCTTCTGAGGTCTTTCCCAACGCTTTTATGTTTGGAAAAGCGTAGAACGCGCCTTTCGGGACTCCGCATTCGACCCCCTCGATTTCGTTGATTCTCTTGCAAACCAATCGGCGTCTTCTGTCAAACTCCCGAACCATCTGGCTAATAGAGCCCTGCGGTCCCTGCAACGCCGCTAACGCACCGTACTGCGCCACCGTGTCAACACAGGCAACAACATACTGGTGCACAAGCCAAAGGGCCGCAATAAGTTCCTTAGGGCCATATACATAGCCCAGCCGCATACCGGTCATTGCATAGGTTTTTGAAAAAGAATTAACTACAAGAGTCCGCTCGCGCATGCCGGGAAAGGCGGCGAGGCAATAGTGCTTTGCGCCATCGTAGAGAATCTTCTCGTAAACCTCATCAGAGATTACAATAAGGTCATGCTCCACAGCGATTTTAGCTAATGCTGCAATCTCATCGTACGAAAGAACGGCGCCGGTAGGGTTGTTAGGAAAGTTCAGGATCATCACACGTGATTTTTTTGTGATAAGTGATGTCACATCACCAAGTGAGGGCTTGAAATTATTCTCTTCCAACAGAGGAACGAAAACAGGCACACCGCCGACAAGCCGAACGCCAGGCGCATACAAAACGAACCCCGGGTCGGTGGTGATCACTTCATCGCCAGGATTGACGAGGCTCATGAGGGCTAGAAAGATTGCTTCCGTTGCTCCCGTGGTCACAAGTATCTCTGAGGCAGGGTCATAGGTTAAGCCGTAGTCTGAGAACGCTTTTTTCGCGAGTTCTTCTCGAAGTTCAGGGATTCCGTTTGTGGGCGCGTAATGCGTTTTGCCTTCCAACGCTGCTTTTGTGTAAGCATCCAAAACGTGGCGAGGCGGAGTAAAATCTGGCTCTCCAACGCTTAAATAGATTGTCTGACTCTTTTTGTCTGTCAAAGCGAAAAATCGGCGAATTCCAGACGGCTTAATGTTTTTAAGACGCTCAGCAGGCTTTAAATTTGAAATCAACGTTTATCCTCGATATGCATTGCTGTCTGAGCATAAATTCTTTGCTATAGATTTTCCTAGAAACTGTTAGCGTTTTCATTGCAAAAAGCTAATAGAGCCCGTATACAAACTTGTATCCATTTCGTATGCCACAGGAGGGAAAGGTCTTGAAGCTTAAAGACAGCGTTCAGATATGGCTAGCAAGCTCTTTAAACGACCCTGTTTCAAAAATACTTGCAAAAAATAGTCACTTAACGTTAATACAGCTCGAAACATTTCTAATTGACGCTTTAGCAGAAAATTTAGCTGGCAAATCGCTTACATACGATGAAAAAGCCAATTTACGGCTAATTAAGGCAAAAATAAGCCGAGGCGCCTTCAATAGGACATTAAAACAAGCCAAAGATAACGTCATCAAATCCATCTATACAGTACTGCTATTAGGGTATCTTGGAGTGTTGGAAAGCACAGCACTCGACCCCTATCTCGAAATTGCAAACAAATTGCAAGATTATGTGGCAGCACACAAAAATCTGTCAAACAACGAAGGCAATTCAGAAAACCATAAAAAACTCATAGAAATGATCCGGGAAGAGCTAGAAACAGGCCTAAAAACCCTCTCAAGTCCATAAAAAGAGCGCGCGTGACATCACAAATCACAAGAACAAGTTGCTGTGTAGAGCAGTT
Source organism: Candidatus Bathyarchaeota archaeon (assembly GCA_029907545.1). Classification (GTDB taxonomy): domain Archaea; phylum Thermoproteota; class Bathyarchaeia; order Bathyarchaeales; family Bathycorpusculaceae; genus JAGTQT01. Next base: position 116,295 of record JARYLR010000001.1, read on the forward strand.
CTACCTATTTGAAAAGAGCGCTAAAACAAAGCTAAAAAATGAAAATAAAGGCAAATTGTTGAAATTTTCAGCAGAAAAAAGAAACACTGTCTGGAGGAGTCAAACTTGCTTAGCTGTGACTTGTGACGTCATATAGCACTAAAACGTGCGCAAACCATAAACCTTAAATGCTGTACGCCATGCCTGTGATGTGTGATGCAACATGGCAGGCAGCATATTATCACGGCGGCATCACAGGAGGGAGATGCTTGATGGTTGATCTTTTGTTAATTACGATTGGAGTCTTATTTGGAATGGCTGCCATCATCACAGCGGGAATTTTGAGGAAACTCAAACAAGCTGGAGAGGAATATCGGAAAGCAAAGAGCGCTTTCAGTGACATTATTCTAAGTTTTGATAAGCAGCTTGAACGTGAATCCAAGCGACTAGAACTTGTTGCATATAAGCTGGAGGCTTCATCTTCAAGAAACAGCATGATTTCTGCAAAGATCTCACAAATTGAAAACGATCTCACAAATCTTAAGTCCAAAATTGACGAGTTCCTTGCCAATAAGGAGCAATCTGTGATGTCACTACGCGATCTCGACAAGCAAGTGCGTGATATTATTGCGTCACAAGAATCTTTGAGTACAAAAGTCGCTGATATTGAGTCAAAGGCATCACAACTTGCGCAGATCCCAGAGCCCAAAATTGACGCTGTGATACCCATTAGACGCGATAGAGCGTTATCGCCCTTGACTGGCACTGAGCTCGCCGCGTTAGAATACCTTGCATCTGAAGGCCCGAAAACGGCACCGGAAATCAGATGGAAAATAAGGCTTAGCAGAGAGCATACGGCGAGACTTATGAAGAAACTTTACGAAGCAGGCTATTTAGAAAGGGACCAAAGCAAAATACCCTTCAAATATAGCGCTAAAAAGGAACTAGAGAAGGTATTAAAGAAAACTGGCGACAACGCGCCCGTTACGTCAAATGGACAAAGCTGAAACGAAATTGTCTGTTTTGCAGAATGTCTTTGCAGTTTTAAGGCAATGCCATACAAAAAAACTATGGTGTTTGCCGGTTTGAGCTAATTTGGGGAATGCTGGAAACGAGTTTGTATCTTAGATTGTTTCCTGCGCCGTTTTTCAGCAGTACGCCTTGTGCAGTCATTCTGGACAGGTATGTAGAGACCGTGCTTAGTGAGACAGGTTCCTTGATTTCTTGCTCGTAAAGGGTCTGCACTTCATGAGAAGAAAACCAAACCAAAGGAAAATTCTTCTTTAGTAAAAGTTTCATTTTCTCGTATTTGCTTTGTATGCCTTCGATCAAGTTTCGGTTAGATTCGAGGTGCCCGTCTGAAATATCTGAAACCCCGCCCAGCAGTTCAACCATGTCCAGAAGCCGCTGTGCTTTCTCGCGGTTTATTCTTCCTTCTAGGGCTATAGTATACTTGTTGCCCTCATCGTCAGATACCTCGACGCGAATCTTTGCAGGCATAGAAAATCTTGCGCCCCGTACTAGCGTGTTCACAAGTTTGCGTGTGTAGGTTATAGATATTGTGGTGAAGGAGTTTTAGTGAAAAAGGATATTTATGGGTCAAAAAGAAGAAAAAAGGAAAATTTGCAGTCTTGCTGCGCTAACAACCTTCACACAGATTGTTTTTCCAGTTTCGCAGATAGTTGAGCTTTGAAGCCGTTTCTCCAGTGGAAAGCAAGGGGTGGTAGTTTCACAAGAAGGAAAGCAAAAACATGTCAAAAAAGTTGAAAACAAAAAGAAACACAGACATCTTTGAGTATATTTCACATGGATTTCACATCTGTGAAGGAAGCTTACTTTCTACAGAGGAGTTTCATCTCTTTTTTCTGGCAAGGGATAAAACAATAGGCCCGCCATTTTGTTTTCTCCTCTAGAAAGGAAAAGGCAATATAAGCCTTTGGCGTTTTCCTTCACCCCTAGATTTCTAGTGGAGCTATTCACTGATAGTTTTTGCTCTCTGTACTTTGTTCAAGTTTACTTCATTTTTCTGTGGTAGTGATTTTATATATAGTTGATTTATCTTACCATCTGGAGAATATTTCTTTTAAGAAATGGAAAATAAGATTTCTAAAGAACTTTAAATATTTCCAGTGGAAAGCACGGGGCGTGTAGGTTCTATACGATAAGGTAAGCCAGAAAGAAGTGTAGCTTTGTTGTGTTTTCTTTATTTTTCTATACTAGAGGGCTTATCTCTCCACTAGAAACAGTAGTTCATCCTTTGAAAGAGGAGAGTGCTGAAGTGAACGACAAAGATGTGCTAGATGCCGTGTTCGACCACTTCGCAGGGTGTGCACTGGTTTTCAGGGATAGAGAAGTTTTACGGCATGATTATGTGCCCGGGAAGTTGCCTCATCGCGAGGAACAGATACGCCGGCTTGGCGAAACAGTGGCACCTATACTAAGAGGCGAACGGTGTTCAAACATATTTATTTATGGAAAGACTGGCACTGGTAAGACTGCGGTAACGCGGCATGTGCTTTCTCGACTTGAGGTAAAGGCAAAGGAGCTTGGCGCGCCCGTTAGGCTTTGTTACGTGAACTGCCGTATGGTGGCGTCTGAATATCGGGTGCTGGCATCGATGTGCCAAAGTGTAGGGCTGTCTGTTCCTTTTACTGGCTTGTCAGCGGGAGAGGTCTTTGACCGCTTCCGGGCAGAGCTTGACACGTCTAGAGTAGTTTTTGTTGTTGTTTTAGATGAGACCGATGCGCTAATCAAAGCTCGCGGTGATGATTTGCTTTACGAGTTGACACGGATAAATGAGACAATGAAACGAAGCAAGGTGACTGTGATCGGGATTTCTAATGACCTACGGCTGAAAGAGTTTCTTGATCCTCGTGTTCTTAGCTCACTTAGCGAGGAGGAGATGGTTTTTAGACCTTATAACGCGGATGAGCTGAAAAACATCTTGCTTGACCGGGCAAGGCTGGCTTTTAATGATAGCGTGTTGTCGGATGCAGCTCTTAGCTTGTGTGCTGCTTTAGCTGCTGCGGAGCATGGCGATGCAAGGCGCGCCTTGGATTTGCTGCGGGTAGCTGGCGAAGTGGCTGAGCGGCGAGGCGCTGTTACAGTGACCGAGGAACATGTTCGGGAGGCGGAAAAGCATATTGAACATAACCGTGTTGTTGAGGCTTTACGTAATCTTACGCTTCACTCAAAACTTGTAACTCTTAGTGTTTATCATTTGAACGGGAAGGCTCCACAAGGAGCTATAACAGGGGAAATATACGAGGTCTACAACGAGCTAAGCGGAGAATTAGGCGTTACTCCCTTGACACAGCGGCGTCTGGGCATGCTTATAAACGAGCTTGACGCCATGGGAATTTTGAACGCCAAAATCGTCAGCATGGGGCGTTATGGTAGAACAAAGAAGATTCGATTGGAAGTTGCCCGTGCCCAGATACGCGATGTTTTTTCAGATGACAGCCGCCTAGGGCTTCTCATTGATTACGCGCCTAAGTGCTTGACCAAGCAAACACAACAAAAGAGCTTGTAAACAAGCAAGTTTTAGCTGAATACTAGTTGCGTAGTTTCCAGTGTTTGCAAGTTGACAATAGGAACTTTGTTCGGCGTTGGTGTGAATCCGTTGCGCGCCATATAGCTGGTTTGTCCCTGCCAGCAGCCGGAATTTACAATTAAGACTCCGCGGTAAGTGCCATACTCAAGAGCATGTATATGTCCACCATGAAAGATATCGGGCACGCGCTCTATGACTAGAAAGTCGCCGGTCTCAGGTGACAGTGGAGTTTTTCCTCCGTATATCGGCGCAAGGTGGCGGCTCTGAAGTAGCAAGCGCATTGCTTTTTCAGGGTTGTTGTGAGACATGCCTGGAACGGTGGAAATCACGTCGTCTAGGCTTCTCCCGTGGAACATGAGAACCTCCACACCGTGGATGCTGAGGTAACAGGGGCTTCCAAGTGAGCGCACGTTTCGGGTTTCTTGCAGAGTTTCCAGAAACTCGTTTGCTATTGCCGGCTGTGGCAGGGCCTTTCTTGGAGAATCATGGTTGCCTGGGATTATGATTATTTCTATGTAGTCTGGGATTTGTTCTATGTACCTTGCTGCCAGCCGGTATTGCTTGTAGATGTCTTTGATTACGAGCTCTTTTACTTGGTTTGGGTAGACTCCTACGCCGTCAACGATGTCGCCTGCTATCAGAACGTATTTTACGTGGCTGGCGATTTCACGCCAGTTTTCGTTGCCGTATTTACCGTTAAGCCAGAGGAGGAACCTGCTGAGGGCTTCTTTCTGAAATTTTGTGCTGCCTACATGTAGGTCTGACGTGAGTACTGCGTATACTGGCTCGTCTGCCTTGTGCGGCGTTTTTTGTGCGACGTCTGGAAGGATGATGTCGTCAGCGATTAAGAGTGCGCCTCTTGTTTTTGTGACACTTACGCATATAACTTGATCAAGAAGCAAGGCGCGAGCCTTTTTCTTGATTTCTTCCGGTGTACTTTGGGGGACAAGAATAGTGACGTTTGATTTTAGGTCTTCAAGAGTTATTATTGTACGTTGCTGTGATTCACGTTTATCCGTGACCATTCCTATTATTTTCAGCTTTACACCTGGAGACGCTTTAAACGCGTCTATTATTGACGCTGCCCCTTTCACGTCTATTCTTTGTCTGAGAAGTTTTTCGAGACGTTTGAATCTGTCTCTGAAGTATTCTACGTAATCTTCAACGGCGCCGTCTGAGCCAAGCTTGCTGCATGGGTCGTCTATGATCTTTGTCTGCGCGGCAACTTCCTTTGCGTAGGGGTGGTAAGCACTTTTGCTCTCTGTTATGTGAGGCTTTGAGAGTGTCGTTGCCTCTTGCGCTGGCGGGGGGCTTAGCTCTTTGGACAGTGCGGGCTCCTTTAGCAGGTCTATCAGTAGCTCTTTGCGGATGAAGAATGGTTTTTCTTTAAGATCGTTAAGGGCGGCTAATGCCTTGTTTATTGTTTCCGACGGGTCTTCGGTAGAGGCGAGTTCACTTAGAAATTCGAATGCTTCTCGATCAAGTTGGTATCCTGCTGCAATAGCTTGCGCCACGGCTTGTTGAAGCTTTTCTGCCTTGTTTATAGTTGCAGAGTTTTCCAGTTGCATTCTTTCGGAATCACCACATACCCTTCTTGTTCATTCCCTACGGCTTCTGTTTTGTTTTGTGTATGGAGGTGCGCTGTTAGAGCGGCTGTGATTGCGTCAATTTCGTGACAACTGAAAGGGCTCTTTGCACGGAGCCCCTTTAGTCGGAGGTTTTTGAAGGCAGCTTGAATTTGAGACCAGTCTTTCAGTGGCATGCCTAGCGCTTTGCGCGTTGAGGTTGGGTGCACTTCTATTGTTTTATAGCCTTTCTCAGCTATTAACTTGTTGAGTTTTTTGGCGCGCTTGGTCAGCATTTTCATCGAAGACAGAGCAGGCGGGAAAACTCTGTAGCCTCGTCTTGTCCTCTCTTTCTCAGCCGCGCGCAGTATGCCTTCCTTTGGGAAACTTAGAGGGGCATCAATTGCTATGAGCGCTGGCTTGTTCTTGAAAACACAGTCAAGTATTTCTTCATCTGAATATATCACTAGGGACTTCACACGCGCGCTTTTCCATAGTGCAATACCTGTGGGGTTTTCTGCTCTGCCAGCTAAGTCTATACCTATTACAACTTTATCGGCGGGCTTAAGACATGGAAGTCTAGATTTATATATCTGGCGCGTGTTTGAATTTATCGTATTCCAGTTTCGAATCCTAGAGATTTGCGTGGTGATGGTCATGAGTATCCTCCGTAAGGTGCAGCGTACTCCAAGTGGAACCTTCTTTGTTTGTCTTCCTAAAGCGTGGGCTGAAAAATACAATCTGGAACGGGGCGCGGTGCTGGCTTTGAATGAGACAAGCGATGGAAAACTTCTTTTGGATGCTAGGCATGAGGCTGAGTCTTCTCCTAAAGTGGCTGTTCTGAAGCCTGGGGCGCATCTTAGCCGCGAAATCATCGGCAAATACCTGCTTGGCTTTGACATTATTCAGGTGGAAGCTAAAGACCGTATTAGCTTTGAGGTTCGTGATACGGTTAAGAAGACCGTTAGCCGGTTAATAGGCTTGGAAATTGTTGAAGAAAACTATTCTCGCATAGTTATTCAATGTTTGCTTGAGGTTTCGGGGTTCCCTCCAGAGAAGAACCTTCGCAGGGGCTATGCCATTGTAACTGGAATGCATAGAGACGGAATCGGCGCGGTGATAAATAATGACGTACACTTGGCGAAGAGCGTGGTTGCCCGCGACGACGAAGTCAATAGGCTATACTTCCTGCTGGTCCGGATTTTGCGCACGATAATTCAGAATCCAAGCTTAAGCGAAAAACTAAACGTGCGGCCAATTGATTGTCTAGACTACCGGCTAGCAGCAAGCTTGGTTGAGGCAATAGGCGATGAATGCGTGAACATTGCTAACACGGTTATCGAGATAGGCAACTTGAAGCTGACCAAAGATTTGAAGAAGCTGCTTATGGAGTTCCACGCGATTTGTTTTCAAGCGCATGAAAACGCCTTGAAAGCTTTCCTTTCCAACGACATAGAACTCGCTGAAAAAGTTCGAGATACAAGAGAAAAAATTGAAAAAACATTCACAGAAATAGGCAAAGCGGCCAAGGAGCAGTCGTTTGACTTTGTTCCTCAAATATTGGCGTTGGCTTCCTCGCTGAAACAGATTTACGAGCACAGCGTGGATGTTGCGGACCTAGTGATGCCCAAGGAAGTTTAGGGCGCTCTTCTCAGAAAGGAAGGGTGTTTACTTTTTGCGGCTGCTTTGCAAAGGCTACTTGGCTGCTTGCTCTTAGCTCGTTGACGTAGAGTATCTCGCCCTCTATTCTGCATTCGGATTCCACAGTTATTTCTTCGCCGTAAACGTTTCTTGCGTGGGCACCGTTTCGCAGCAGAATTCTTTTGCCATATACGTCTTCTACGTGGGCGTCTTTGCCAACGATGATTTCGTCTGCCCGGAGTGTTCCTTTCGCTTCTCCTCTTTTGCCTATTTCAATGAACCGTGCAGTAGCACCTTCATCTGTGGCTATCCGTCCGCCTACTTCGATGTGGTTTTGGGTTTGCACCTTTTTTGAGCGAAGAACTCCTCCGACTTCGATGTTTTCGGCTTCTATTTCGCCGGAAACCTCTGCTTTTCCTCCGACTTCTAGGTCTCCAGAAAGCTTCAAGGCGCCATTCACGCTTATTTTTCCTCCGACCTCAAGCTCTTCGCCGGCTGCTGAGCCTGAGATATCTATTTTCCCTCCTACATCGATCTCTCTGAACTCAAGATCTCCTTGAACTCTCAGCGTGCCCCCTACCTCTATTCTATCCCCTTTGCTTTTGCCAGCGAGGCTGACAGCGCCTCCCACCTCTATATCCTCAAATTCTAAGGGAGCGCTTGACTCAAAACAGCCTCCGGCATCGATCTCGCGGATTTTGCCTCCTCCCACGCGCGCTGTCCCTCCCACTGACAGCGAGCCAAGCTGGACGCGTGCCTCTGCTTCAAGGCTTCCGCCGACATCCACGTCCTCCGCATGTATTTCACCTTTAGCTCTGAAACTTCCGCCGACATCTATGGATTCAGCTTTTACATCACCGTCAACTCTAAGGCTTCCGCCGACGTCTATGCCCTCTGATTCCAGTTTTCCATGGACAACCAGTGCTTCATCGGCTTCAATGCTTGCCGCGGAAACGTTCCCGTCAACCTCTAGGTAGCCGTCACTGACTTCAATGTTGTTTTTAACCTCCAAGTCACCGCGAATCTTTATGTTGCCCTCTGCTTCAAGTCCTGCTGCGGAAAGACTGCAGTCAAAGATATTGTTGCCTTCGCAGTAAATAGTCCCAGAAACCTTCACAGGCGAAGAAGACTCTTCACCTTTTACGGTTGCATGGCTACCTACCATTAGATCTCCTTCAACGAAGCTTAATGTTACGGTTGCTCCTTTCGGGATCGATGTTTCATTGCTCATTTTTAAACCTCCATTCAACACTTTTCTGGTTCTTTAAAAGAGGGACTCACCACTTGTGACTATCTCCTTAGCGGATTGACTGCACTTTGTTAGCAGCAAACATTATTGCGTTTGCCCTTTTCTGCCCAGTCCTAACTGCGTGGTCTCTGAAAGAGTCCAAACTCTCTGAAAACGCACCCGCGATCTCTACTCTTTGTTCCGCCCATCGAGCCATCGTCTCAACTGAATCATGTTTCTGAAGCTTAGGCACATCTATTCGCCGTCCCAGCTCAACCCGCGCTTTCCTCGTCATTCCAGCCACCTCTTCACACAAGCATAGATCAGCAAGCTTGCCTTAAAAGGCGACGCACATGTATAGGGCACGCAACGTAATCACAACTTGTAACTGGAGGAGTTCGCCAGCAAGAAAAGCAAAATAATTCTCGCGTTAAACCAAACCGAAAAGCGCAACCATCGACTGCACCCCTCCTATATATAAGGGCTCTAAAGCAGCAGACCTAACTAAACACGGCAACACGCAACAACACCATGAACCAAGGTCATGCACGAAGCTGAAAGTTAATATGCAAATCTTTTAATAACAACTAGGCACAACCAATACCAACGGAGCACCCTCAACATGTTCAAACTCAAAGTCAGTGACGCCAAACTCCTCAGAGACATGATAACCTCAATCTCCATCCTCGTGGACGAAGCCACCTTCAAACTAGACCCTGAAGGCATGAAACTCCGGGCAATGGATCCATCGCGCGTTGCGATGGTCGACTTTGAATGGCCAAAAACCGTTTTCGAGGAATACCAGTGCACAGAACCGGCAAAAATGTGCATAAACATAACCGAGCTGCTTAAACTTCTAAAAAGAGCTGGAAAGGACGAAATCGTAGAACTCTCGCTTGATTATAAAACGGGCAAACTACAGGTAAAGATCACGGGAAAATACACGCGCAACTTTACCATGCCCACGCTCGAAGCGTCAGAAGAAGAGGTTCCAACGCCGAAACTTGCCTTTAACGTTAAAGCCAAAGTCACCACAACCGGCCTAAGCCAAGCCATAGAAGACGCTCAACTAGTCAGCGACCATGTCAGAATAGAAGCGGACAACGAAAAACTAGCGTTTAATGCTTCAGGCGACCTTATGGGCGCCGAAATCTCCATCCAAAAGGGAAGCGACACAATCTTGGATCTCGAAGTCAAGGAACCTGCGAAAGCAACTTTCAGCCTAAGCTATCTCACGGAAATCATTAAAGCCGCGACAGCTACCTCTGACATAGCGACATTGGAATTCTCGTCCGACATGCCTGTAAAACTGGATTTCCAGCAGGCAAAAGAGGGCAAACTGACATTCTATCTGGCTCCAAGAATCGAAACCGAATAGCGTGAAAAACCAAGATGCAGCGCACTTTTTCAGCGTTTGCCAAGAACGATTATGCCAAATACCCTTTCCTAAAAGCGGCAATCAAGCACATACAAACGTTGGATCTGAAAATTCAAGATCTAATAGACCCTGACAACGCGAGCATCCTTGAACGCGCCCAACAAAGACTTGAAGAAGCAATACTTGACAGCATCGTAAGCCTAGACCTCAAACACGTAGACATAGAGATCGTCTCTTTCCCGGTCGCTGTTATGCTAGCCATAGCAACAAAAGACTCTTTTATCAAGAAAAGATATGCCCTCGCAGAAGCAAACCGTGCATACGAAGAACTCCTTTTAGAACCCCGAGAAAAAATCATACAGCTCGCAGAAAACTTTGAATGGAAAATTGCAGCTACCCATGATTCTGGCCTACCTTACGAGTTTACAGTGAGCTTTGTCGACTATCTTCGCAACACCACCCATCTCAGGGAAACGCAGTGGAAACTCGTTAACCGAATGCTGAAAACTGGAACCGTCTACTTAAGAATGGACGATGTGACAAGACTTTTGAAAGAAGAAGTTCGAAGACACATTGAACAGAGACTAGATACCGAGGAGCTGCCAGTTCTTCCAGCAAAGATGATTGAAATTGCCGAGAAAATGAAGAAACTAGTAGAGGAAACAATAGGCAAAACCGAAAGAGAAGGCTTCCCGAGAACTGTAACCCAGACTGCATTTCCACCCTGCATACAGTCCCTGTACCAAGCGTTTTCAACAGGAAAACATCTATCCCACATCGGCAGATTCACCTTAACAGCCTTCCTCGCCAGCATCGGGATGCCTACAGAAAGCATAATTGATCTATTCAAGAGCTTCTCCGACTACAGCGAAAGAATGACACGCTACCAGGTTGAACATATCGCCGGCGAAAAGGGCTCAAGAACAAGATATGTTCCTCCAAAATGCGAAACTTTGAAGACACATGGGGTTTGCGTCAACCCCGACGAACTGTGCCAGAGAATTTACCATCCATTGACCTACTACCGAAGAAAACTCCAAAGATAGTATCACAGAGCCATAATGGAGAAGAGTAGATTTTATATAGCCAGTAGTAATAACTGAACAGCGCTTAGAAGGGTGAACGACCGTTCCATGGATTCTGGAGAACTAGAGGGAAGTCTCAAAGAAAGATTCGAAGTTGGGATAATTCTTCCGACATACTGTGAAGTAGCCAACATAAGCAAACTAATTCACGAAATCGAAGCAATTGAGATGAACCTCTGCATACTTGTAATAGATGATTCCAGCCCTGACGGAACCATGGACGTTGTAAGGGGCTTGCAAGAGAAATATGATAACATTTTGCTTTACGTAAGACCCGCCAAAACTGGTTTGGGAACGGCAATAACAGACGGCTTCAAAACATTTCTCTCGCTTCCAAATCCACCCAAATACATAGTTACAATGGACGCAGATTACTCTCACAACCCCAAAGATGTCCCACGAGTAGTTGCAGCTGCAAAAAAGGGCAAAGGACTAGCGATAGGTAGCCGCTACTGTAAGGGCGGAAGAATAGAAAACTGGAGCTTCTTCCGTCTGCTCACCAGCCGCATCGCTAACATGATCGCCTATCTAAGAGTCAGAGCAAAAATACACGACTACACAAGCGGTTTACGCTGCTACTCGATAAATCTTGTTAAGAGAATGTTTTCTGACCTGCACAGTGAAACATACGAAATACAGATCGAAACCATACGCCAAGCATACAAAAGACAATTTGACATAAGAGAAGTACCAATGACCTTTGTGAACCGGAAAAAAGGCAAATCCAAGCTTAGTGCAAACGAAATTAGAGAATTTATTACATACATTTTAAGAATACGAAACTCCTAAACACCAGCAACAACTATTGCTGGTGGGCTAGGGATGGTGAGCTCGGCTAGGATCGTAGTTGGCGTTTGCGCTTACAACGAAGAAAAAAACGTTGGGCGTCTTCTCAAAAACTTGATTTCCGAGCAAAATCTGCCTAAAGCCAGTCATATATTAATTGTTTGTTCTGGATGCAGCGACCAAACACCACAGATTGTTAAGGATTTCCAGAAAGAGGATGAGCGGATCGAGCCAATAATAGAGAGCGTCCGAGCGGGAAAAGCAAGCGCTTTAAACAGAATTTTTGGAATCGCACGGAAAACCGCTGACATACTAGTGCTTGTTAACGCTGATGCTTTACCAAGCAATGGAAGCATATGCAAACTTGTTTCTGCACTCGTTAAGAGCGACGCAGGCGCCACTTTCGCGCAGCCTATCCCGTTGAAGAATTCCTCTGGCGTCTGTTATAACATTGTTCGCGTTATATGGCGTTTACACCACATCATTTCACTTTTCCAAACTCCCAAGCTATCTGGAGAACTTTGTGCCATCCGCGCCTCATGCCTTGAAGATATTCCGAGAAACATCGCGACTGATGAGCCGTATATCGAGTTGTCTATACGGAGAAAGGGCTACAAGATACTTTATGTTGACAAAGCCGCAGTCACCATTAGATGCCCAACCACGATGCTTGACCTCCTAAAACAGCGGAAACGCATCTGGATCGGGCACATGCAGCTTCAAAGCCAAACAGGCTTCAAAGTCTCAACCTCAAACATCAAAAACGTTGCCCGCGCTGCATCTGCCTTAAAGCTTAACGAGATTCCTTACCTCGTTTTAGGCGGCATGTTGGAAGCAATTGCGTACCTGCAGGCAAAGATCGAAATAGGCAGAGGAAGAATTCCTTACACTTGGGAACCTATAAGAAGCACAAAAACCTGATAAAAAAGCATAGCCCTATCTGCGAGGAGCAATATGCACGTTCTACAGGTGACTCCACGGTACCCGCCACATATGGGTGGTGTCGAGACCGTAGTTCAGAAACTAAGCGAAACTCTAGTTGAAAGAGGCATGGCTATTACGGTTTACACGGTTGACCTAAGCAAAAGCACATATGCTAGAAAGAAAATCCATGCAGTTTTAGTTAAGCGTTTCATCCCAGTCGTGGGTGACCCTCTTTTTCTACCGGAACCGCGGTTCATCCTATCAATGCTTAAAGAAAAAGCCGACATAATCCATGTCCATAACATTCACATTCTTCTGCCTCTGTTTGCGGCGCTACTTAAGCATGGAAACCAGAAACTGGTTCTTCAACCACATTATCACCGCTTTGGGCAATCAGCCCTCAGACACGCGATGCTGAAACTTTATAGACATCTTCTCAACGCCGCCGTCCTGCCGCGCGCAAACGCAGTAATTGTTAACTCTGCGTACGAAGCAAAAATTTTCAGCGAAGACTTCCAATGCAAAAACATCCTATTGGTGCCCGAAGGCATTGACCTTGAAGAATTTAAACAAGTCCGACACACTCCTACAGCGCCTAAAAAAATCCTCTATGTAGGCGTCTTGAAAGGATACAAAAACGTTGACAAGATTCTTGAAGGGTTTGCAAGATTAATAGCAGACGGAAACACCTCTTGCGAGCTTGTAATCGTCGGCAAAGGGCCTCAACATGATTTCCTAGTTCAAATGGCCCGCAAACTCGGCATCTCTCAACATGTGCGTTGGAAGAAGGCACTCTCTAGACGACAATTGCTTCACGAGTACGCGGAAGCCAGTGCGCTCGTTCTTCTATCCTCTTTGGAAAGCTTCAGCAGAGTAGTTTACGAAGCATTGTATATCGGGGTTCCAGTTGTTGTTCTAAAAAACGGTCCGCTGGCGCATCTTGTCCAGCTTGGGCTCGCAGAAGGAGTGAACTCGCTTAGTGCAGTAGAGATTGCTCATGCATTCCAGAGAGCTATGGCGCGGAAGAGTCAAAAAATAGAAAAGATCGTTGGTGTTCTTGACTGGAAAGAGTACTCTGAGAAAATAGCCGAACTTTATAGCAAATTTTGAACGCGAGCTTTTATATTAGAATAAGCGGCAAAATGTTTTTATTTATTTTGCCGTTGTAACAGAGTAGGCAAAGTAGCCTAGGGTTATAGAAACTAAAATCGCCTTCTTTGAGAAAATGTTTGCTTTGTGCTATTCAGTTGTGCAGAACGTTTCGATACATTTCTTCGTATTTGTCAATTATTGTTTTCCAGTCATGTTGCTCTGCTTTTCTTTTTGCTCTTTCTCCAATTTTTCTGATTAAATCCGGATTGTCCAACAGCTGCTTAAGGCATGAATACAGCTCTTCAGCATCCGAAAATAAGAACCCTGTAGTTCCATGTTGTATGTATTCCTTGATAGGGTAAATATCTGAAGCCACTACTGCCCTTCCAGAGGCCATGGCTTCCAGCACGGTTATGGCGCCAGTCTCGTATAACGAGGGGACGATCACCACATCACATAGTTCATAGAACCTGTCTGGGTGTAAACTCAGGCTGCCTTTGTAGCTGAAGGTTCTAAACTTCTTTAGCGACGTCATTGTCTCTTCTGCGTATTCTGCATCTTCGAGGATGCCTGAGAAAATGACTACTACGTTTTCCTCTTTCAGAATTCGCTGCAGCGCCGGAACTGCTCTGTGGATGCCTTTAACAAAGGCAAAGCGCCCTAGAAAACCAATAGTCACAGGTTCCTTGGGATCTGCCGCGGGATACTTGCCGAACTTACTAAAGTTTATGCCTACTGGTATTACATGAATCTTGTTTTCTAGGACGCCCAAACTAGTTAAACAGCGTCTTTCGAAATCCGAGTACACATAAACGGCGTTAGCGCGGCGGAAAGGATAGGTTAACAGTGCCCTATACAAGGAGGAATCCCGCGCCTTATTGTACGCCACTGGAGACATATCCGAGCGCATGACAAATCTGGTTCTTTTCGCGGTCTTTAACGTGGCACCTATAAACGAGGAGTAGGTAGCGCAGCTGTACGCATGGACTATGTCAACTTCCTTGAAAATGTCTCTAGGCGGCAAGTAGATGTTTTTGGATGGGTCAAGCAGCAGCGGAGTGGGAATCTTTATGCTTGGTGCATGGATAATTTTGGTGAGGTGATATTGTTTTTCCCACGACTTGAACAAGGCTTCAGCTGTTAGCCTGTTGTCCGAGGAGTATCTTGAGGTAACCACCGTGTTTTGGTAGCCTTTTTCCTCTAGGAGTGCCACTAGCTTTACTTGGTCTCTTTCGAATCTTGCGTCAAACGAGTCAATCAGATGCAGTATTCTCATTAGGCGCCCTCAGACTGCCCTATCTTTATTGTCAGCATGTGCTTTAGTCTTTTTTCAGCAACTCCAACTCTACTGCTTGCGGTTCAGCCTCTCTATTTTTTTAACTTACCTACTCAATCAGTAAGAACGTTTCTAACTTCAATATTGTCTAAGTAGGCAACGTTTCTGAAGCCGTCAAAATCATAACTTACAAATTGCAGAATAAAAGAGCTCGGCAAAGGCGTGCTAAACCGCTGCCGCCACAGTTCGCTTATGTTGTACTCGAAAATGCCTAGAGTTGTGTTCAACTGCACTATGCTTTTTTGGGTGAAGATGCCGCCTTGGGTTGCAAAGACAAGTGACCTCTCTTGCAAAGGGTCGAAGATCATTACTGCAAAGGTGTCGTTTCCGCTGAAGCCCTCTGTCGCGTTTAGATAAAACGAGAAAGCTACATCACTGTTGTTTTGAACAAAGATCTCTCTATAAACCCAGTATGCGCATTCCATTTTCCAATTTGTTATAGAGGGAATCGCTTGGGCTATAAGCATCAGCGAGTTGGAACCATTGCAGCCCAAACCTTCTTTCACCGTAGCGTTGCCTATGCCTTTTCCGAAAAGATTGCTTTTCCACCAGTTATGGTTCCACTGCTCATGTTCAAAGTCTTCTAGAAAAGCAAAAGTGGGGTTCTGATCATATAGCTCAAAGAGGTACGAGTATTCAATGTTCTTGACGATCTTGAAGTTGGGGTTGCCGAGAAAAAGCAGCTGGTTCCATTCAGGGATTCCAGGAGCCACGTGCATTACTCTGCCTCCAACATAGATATGTGTCACGTTCCAGTATTGCATTAGCTGGTATGTAGTGGCGTTAAGCGTATTATTCGCCAGTAGCCCCACTAGCCTTTGGTAAGAGCGGCTATAACTGCTTCCGCCCCATGGCAAGACGATTTTGTGATGCGAGAGCGTTGGGATAAACAGTCCTGCATCGTATTGATTAACAAGTATAGCCGCGCTAGATGTCAAGTTTTCTTTCATCCACATCATAAGGTCGTAATCCGTCTGGGTCGTCACTGCAAACATTTCGTACCCACCTCTTAGATCTGCGGGTTCAGCGATGAGTCTGTAGCCTACAAAAGGCCCTGTCACCAAGGATAGAAGCAGAATCAGCAGAAAAATGCTTGGACGAGGGCTCTTGAAAGGGAAAGTTCCATTTCGCCATGCCTCTAGCAATCTTATGAGAAAAGTAGCTATTAGCATGTTGATGGCAACTGAAAACAAGATACCTTGATGCCCCCACGATATTATGCCAAACTCTCCGCCAAGCACAAACGAAATAAGCGAAAGAGCAGTTCCCGCTGTGAAAATGGCGACAGCCAGCGCCATGGTTGGCTTGAGACCGCCAGTATTCTTCGTCTTCCAAATCAGCAAGCCGAGACCAAAAATCAAGCCAAAAATCATTGCTCGAAGCAAGATATGGGGAGACAAGTTTTCCAAAGCCCACTGCAACGCCTGAGCCAGGTGAAGCTGCTGGCTTGGCCATCCGCCGAAATCTGAAGCAATTCCAATGTTGTGGCCAGGATAGCTGTAGAAGGCGGCAAACCTGTATAAGAAAGGACTAAGCGGCAGAAGGCTGACACCGAAGAATAGCGCGTAGTTGAAGATGCTTTTGCGAATTCCAGGGGCTCTTTTCACTAGGAAGTAGGTTAGAATCAGAAATAGTGTCGCGACTAGCAGTTCGAGATAAGATATGATTATGGCGCCTGCATAGCCGCTTATTAGTCCTACTGCTACAAGCTCCGCGTAACTGTGCTGTGCACGAAAATAGCGTGTGGAGAAAAGTAGCCCTAGGCAGATGAGAAATAAGGGAAAGCCGACTAGGAAGGGGTTCCCTCCCCAAACAATTGATAAGGGCCAGCTTGATATAAGCGCGAAAACGAAGCTGAAAACTAGGCCGTAGTTTTTGTTCGGTTCCAGGCTTTTTCCGAGGAAGTATGCTCCTAGTACCGATAATGCCTTGAAGAGTATGGTAACGTAAAAGACGATCTTTGGGACGTCCATAGCCAGCATGTGAACAGCGAAGGCAAAGACTACATGGGCGCCTTGTGGATAGATTATTCCTTCTGCCAAATAAGGCTGCATTGCCAAAGGGACTTGACTGTTTTCCAGAAGAACCTGAACAGCGAGAGAGTGTATGGATTCGTCGCGCACACTGCCCAGCACCGAGGAAGATGCCGCTATCAAGTTAATCGTTAGAAAAGTAAGAAACATGACAGCCACCAGCAAGTACTCAGCAGTCTCTCTCCTCCGCACGTGAAAGCGCTCTTTAATCATTGCTACATTAAGTTGTTTCAACGTTCTAAAGTGAACCGCCATCGTTGCCAACGAGTTTGCCAAAGTAAGTCCGGTAACCGTATACCAGTTGAAAATTCCCAGAGGAACCATTGCAAGGACATAGAGAATCATTCCGCCAAGGTACACATCTAGCGCACAGTTCTGGATAATGTTTAGGTCTTTGAATAACCTGAAACGGCGAAGGACAAGCGCACGCAGTGGTTCACCATTTACTGTCAGCATTATTAGCAAGTACAGCAGGTGAGGGATCAGCGATAGCATACGTCTTCGCCCATAGTCTTTGCTAATTACGCAGCACAGAAGATTAATGCTTTTCTCGAGCCTGCGATTCTCCGTATCTCAAAAGGCTGAAACCACGCTGAAATAGATAACACTGTTGACCAGAAGCTTTTTTAGAGCATGGTTCTTTTCAGCAGTTGAACCGATGCTGGCTGCGGCGAAACGTTTTTTACAAGTCGATGGAAACTAAAGTTGAGCAGATTTGGACTCGCGTGCCTTTGTGCAGAATATGTTTCGCGAATATTACGCTAAGGATTTTTCTTTAGGTGAAGATTTTCCGTCAATTGAAAAACGGGAGTTCGGATTTGCCTCCTTTGGCGGGTGGATGCTTCGCCACAAAAGCTTCAAGACCGCTGAGGAACTGGAATTTTTTCTGCAGGACTCTGTGCCCTACGGCGCCTACTTCTCCTGTGCCTATTACGAAGATCCAGAGGCTGACATGAATAAAAAGGGATGGCTTGGCGCCGACCTAATCTTTGATGTTGATGCTGACCATATTCCTACCTCCTGCAACAAGATTCATGATGAATGGGTCTGCGGTAGCTGTGGTTTTGCCGGGAGAGGAATTGAGCCTGAGAAATGTCCTAGCTGCAGTAGCGAAAAGATCGAGGTTAATAGTTGGCCCTGCGAGGTTTGCATAGAAACGGCGAAAGTCGAGATCATCAAACTTGTAGACTTTTTGGTCGATGATTTTGGCTTTTCAGAGAAAGAAATTCGGCTATTCTTCTCTGGGCATAGAGGTTACCATGTTTATGTTCAAACAAAGTCTGTTGAGCCTCTTGATGCAATTGCAAGAAAAGAAATAACTGATTATATTTGTGGAAGAGGCTTACGCTTCTCTTCCTTTGGATTGGATGGAAAAGTCTTGGCGACGAAAAAGGGGGCTTTTAAAGTGCTTGCTGATTTGGGGTGGCGCAGGCGTATAGTTAGAGGCATAAAAGACGCTATCCTGAACGCTGACGAACAGAAACTGGCCTCTTTTGGCTTTAGCAATGCAGATACAAGGGCGATTTTGGAAAATAAGGAAAAAATATTGATAGAACTAGAGAAAAGTGACAAAGCAGGCTTGATAAAGGGAATCGGACCTGAAAGATGGGAAAAAATAGTGAACCTTAGCGTTTCATTGCAGTCAGCAAAAATCGACACGGTTGTGACTACCGACGTTCACCGTCTTATTAGATTGGACAATTCGCTGCATGGAAAAACGGGATTCAAGAAGGTGGAGATTCCTATGTCGGCGATAGAGGATTTCGACCCTTTCAAAAGTGCAGTTGCCTTTACTAAGGGTGAGGTAACAGTTTTGGTTTCCAGCGCCCCCGCATTTAAACTGGACGATGAAACGTTCGGCCCCTATAAAAATCAGAAAATTGAGTTGCCAACTGCTGCTGCAGTGCTGCTTGTCTGCAAAGGTAGAGCTGAGGTGATTGGCTGATGTACAGTGAATTGTATGAAATATGGAAGCGTGAAGTCAATGATGAAGAGCTAACGACGCTTCCCGCAGATTTCTATCCAAAAGTTGCTGAATACGTTAGAAGACTGAAAGAAGAAGGCAGAATGTTGGACAAGAGAACTGCGAAAGCGATTCTTCTAAAGAAAGAAATGGCAGGGGTCAAGAAAATGGTTCGCGAAATAACACAGTTACGCTATAGAAAAATCCTTAAAATTGTTGCTCGCGGCGAGGGTCCTCCGGAAGGTGCCTTGACGGCTGAAGAAGAAAAAATCTTTAAAAACGCTTCTCTTGATGCGGAGACATACCAAAACCTAATTAAAGGAGTTTTTCATGGCGTTCCACCCAAAACTGAAGTCGTAAAAAGACATGCACGTATGGTGCTGCGGTTCATGGATGATGTTCCAGCCATAATTGGGGCTGACATGGCGACCTATGGCCCGTTCAAAGCTGAAGATGTTGCTTCTCTGCCTGTTGAGAATGCTCGAATCTTGTGCAAACAGGGTTTAGCAAGAGAAGTGGGAGTCAATTAGACGACGCTTTTTGGAGGTTCTGGCTCTTGGCTAGCTTGCGGCTGCTGCTTAGGTTTTCCTCTTTTCTCCTTTATCCATCTCCAAAGGGCGCGTGAACCTATTATGATCAGAGGATAACAAACGATCCATGTAACTGAGTAGAGCATTCCATAGTAATCGTGAAATCTTTGCACCTCTGGAGGCATGTAGCCTGGGCGCCATCCAGAGTTTATAGCAATTACAAAAATGGTTACAATTCTCAGCATGTTGATGAAATATGTGACCACGGCGCCTACTGCGAAATAAATCAGTTTTTGCCACCATGGGATTAGGCTCTTGCTTAGAAACAGCAGAATTACAACAGTGTATATGAGCAGGCTCTCGATTCCTGCGCATGGCCATGCAATTCCAAACGCTGCCCACCCCTGTGAATTTGAAGCGCGTAGAACTGGCACTGCATCTTTTCCAGGGTATGCCGATGCGCTGGTCTGGTATCCCATGAAGTTAAGAATGTTGGCAGCCAGCGTTGTCGTGAAGGGGACGATTAACTGGAATGGTGTGAAAAATGGAGAAAGATTGTTTACCGTGTATAATGTACCGATGATTCCGAGGAAGAATGCTGAAATCGAGTAATTTTTGATTCCTTTGGTACCGTATTCCAAGAAGACAATTAATAACCAAAGTCCCATAAAAACGAGATACTCGGTTGAGAGCGGTATCTGTTTTGCCCATGCTTCTTCTATGCCGTGGCTCAAAGCATAGTCTACTAAAGCCGTATTAACTCTCCAGAAGTTGGCGGCAACAACGTATATTGTGGGAATTAAGAGGGAAATGGCGAATACTATGGTTCTCAGAGATCGTAGAGTGCTGATCTTTGCTCTTAGTTCTTCCCAGTTCATTATCAGCTCGAGAAAACAGAGCCAAATGAAAAACAGTTCGTAAGTTCTCCCGACCCATGTTTGTTCAAAAGATGCTGGGTACAGACTATACAATATTGCGAGCGGTACGAAAAAAGCAAGAAGAGGTAAGATTTTTAAAATGGCAGCAGACCGTTTTGCCGGTGCTTGATCGTTTTCCATCAACAACGCCTTGACAGTTGCTTAGGCTTTCTGAAATAGTCTTTCAGCGTCTATTTAAACATGCATTTTAACATAGCAAAAACTGTTCATCCGCTTTGTGTGCGTGGGAAATCTGGTGTTGGTGAAAAAGTATAAGAACGGGCGTGTTTTCTTAATGGAAAGTTGGTTGCGGCAACATGAATGTTCCTAAAGAGATTCAGACATACTGCCCAAAATGCAAGAAGCATCAAGCGCATGCTGTGTCGCTGTACAAAGCTGGAAAACGAAGAGCGCTAGCCAAGGGAGAACGCCATCACAACCGCGAGAAGAAAGGGTATGGCGGACAGAAATACCCTTTGCAAAGAGAGTTCGCGAAGACAACGAAAAAGCAGACTCTTAAGCTCAAATGCAAGGTATGCGGCTATACTAGGCATAAGGACGGCATACGCCTTAGAAAGCTGGCGATAGCTTAAAAAGAGGTAATTGTTATGACTGAATGGGAAGATCTTATTCCAGCACCGAGAAGCAGGTTTCTGCGCGTTAAATGCTTGAAATGCGGCAACGAACAAGTAGTCTTCAGCAACACCGTCAACAAAGTCACCTGTAATGTCTGCGGGAACGTACTCGCAGAGCCTTCCAGCGGACGGGCAAAGATAAAAGGCGAAATCGTTACTGTTTTCGAATAGAGATGATTAAAGTCAATGTCAGCGGAAGAGCAGAAATGGCCAGAAGTCGGCGATCTCGTGATGGCTACTGTTGAGAGCGTTACGGATTATGGTGCTTACGTTAGGCTGGATGAGTTTGATAGGAAAGCGTTGCTGCATAAAACTGAGATCTCCTCCTCATGGATTCGGAACATACGCGATTTTGTACGCGAAGGACAAAAGCTTGTTTTGAAAGTTTTACGTGTCGACATGGAAAAAGGGCACGTTGACGTCTCCCTTAGAAGGGTGACTAAACGTGAGAAAATCGAGAAGGCAATGTCTTGGAAGATGGAGCGGAAGGCTGAAGCCTTACTCCGCGGAGTCGCCGAGAAAACTGGTTTATCACCGGCTGAAATCCAGGAAAAAGCAGCGGCATTTGTGGAAAAAGAGTATGGTCTCTATGAAGGTTTTGAGAAAGCCGCGCGGGAAGGCGCTGAAGCACTTACCAAAATAGGTGTACCCCCAGACATTGCAGCCGCGTTCGCTGAGGTAGCGCAAGAAAGAATCCGCTTGCCCACAGTTAAAGTAAAGGGAACCTTAGAGCTGCGGTGTATGAAACCTAACGGAGTTAAGATAATCAAAGAAGCGTTTCAGAGCGCAAAAAAGACTGGAAAAACCCGAGATATAAAAACCCGTTTCTATGTGGTTGCAGCTCCAAAATACCGCATTGAAGTGTCAGCCGCAAACTACAAAGAAGCAGAAGAAACTCTGCAGAACCTTGCCCAAGACGTGATTTCGCACATTACCAAAGCGGGAGGCCAAGGAGCCTTCAAAAGGTAAGAGACAATGGTCTGGCTGCTGAGAAAATGCGAAAAATGTGGCCAATATACGCTTAGAAAAGAAACCTGCCCTTACTGCGGAGGAAAACTCCGGCTAGCACACCCCCCAAAATTTTCGCCAGACGATAAATATCTAAAATACCGGATGGCGCTGAAAATGGATGGCTCACAGCAATGAAGGAAACTTTTGTTAGAAAACTAGTAGACATCAAGCCAACCAAGCCTGTCCTCATCGAGGGACTGCCTGGCTTAGGTTTGGTTGGCAGAATCGTAATCCGCTTCTTGGTAAAGCAGCTGAAGGCAGAAAAGTTTGCGCACCTCTATTCTCCTTATTTCCCCTACTTTGTTCTTGTAAACAAGAAGGGAGGAGTAAGACTTCTGCGGGGAACCTTTTATTTCTGGAAAAATACCGGTGAAGGGAACGACTTAATTCTTTTCACAGGCGACAGCCAAGCGCAAACAATTGAAGGGCAGTACGAGATTTCCGAGTGCATACTTGATTTCGCCAGAAAATGCGGTGTGGAAACGATTATAACAATAGGCGGTTTTCGCATGGAATCTGAAAGCAAGCCTAAAGTCATTGCAGCAGCTACGAACGCAAAGCTGCTTCAGCGGGCTCTGGACGCGAAGGCCTTGGTAAGCTCGATTGGCAATCCCATTGTTGGCACAGCTGGGCTAATTTTAGGTTTGGGCAGATTCAAAAAGATTGATGCACTTTGCCTCTTGGGCGAAACCCGCGGATATCTTCCTGATCCTAGAGCTGCTAAAAGCGTTTTAGAGGTTCTTCAAGCGATGCTTGGGATTACTGTTGATCTTTCCAAGTTGGATGAGGAGATTGCTAAGGCTGAGAAGATGGTTTCTCGTCTGCGGAAAATCGAGGAGAGAAGAGCTTCACAGGCTGAAGAGATCAAGAAGGAAGAAGATAAAAAAGTCACGTATATTTCATAACTGCCGCTAAAAAGGAATCTTGCTTTTCAGTATTTCAACTATTTTATCCGCTGCGTTCCCCTCTCCGTATGGAGATTTTTGTGGGAGACTTCGTTGTCGGGTTAAGACGTTTCTTATCATGTTCACTATTTTCTCTTTGCTTGTTCCCACAACGTGGGAGAAACCCGCTTCTGCCGCTTCAGGTCTTTCGGTTGACAAGCGAGCAACTAGAACAGGTTTGCGTATGTTTGGTGCGGTTGCCTCTTCTTGCACGCCGCCTGAGTCCGTTATGATTAGCTCGCAGTGTTTCATCAGAACTAAAAAGTCCAAGTATCCTAGTGGTGGCAAAATCTGAATATTCTTGAACTGGGATATTTTTCTGTATAAACTGTTTTGCCTTAGCCGTTTCCTTGTTCGAGGATGGAGCGGGCATACTACCGGCATCGGGGCTTCTGCGAAGGCTTGCATGAAATTTTTGAGAACTGCTAGGTCATCTACATTTTCCGCTCTGTGTGCTGTTGCCAAGATGAATTTTTTGAAGTTGACGGTTTCCATGATTCTTGATTTTTTTTGTGCAATCGGCATGTGCTGCATTACAGCGTCTATCACGGTGTTTCCTGTTACGTAGATGTCTCCCCACACGTTCTCTTGTTTTAAGTTGTTTTCAGCTGCTCTTGTTGGCGCAAACAGGTATGTTGAAATGTGGTCTGTTAGTCGCCTGTTGTGTTCTTCTGGCATGTGGAGATCAAAGCTTCTTAACCCTGCTTCAACGTGTCCTACTCGTATTCCGCATTTAACGGCTGCAAGGGCTGTAGCGAGAACGCCGTTGGTGTCTCCTTCCACCAAGACTGTTGCCGGATCAGTTTTTTTCAGCAAGCGTTCCATGCGGATTATTATTTGCGCCGTTTGAGCTCCTTGAGAGCATGTCTTAAGCTGGTGAGCATAGTCTGGCGCTGGGAGTTCGAGTTCCTCGATGAATTGCTGGGACATGTTGTAGTCATAGTGCTGGCCGCAGTGGACGAAAACTGATGGAATCCTGTTTCTTTTTAAGGCTCTGATAATTGGCGCCATTTTTATTATTTCAGGGCGAGTGCCGACGGCGACCATTACTGGTTTCAATGTTTCACCTTTCAGCGGAAGTGTTGTTGTTGGCTTTTTAGGTTTTCTCTAGATAAGGAAATTCGTCTGAAATCTGATTCTGAATACTCTTGAGAAGTTTGGATTCTTGATCGACTGCACAAATAATAATCGTTAACTTGCTTAGTTTCTGTGACATACAAACCGTCTTATTAAACGGTGTTGTCTTTTTGGTTCAACCAATTGCAGAGGTAAAGATGAAAAATGAAGCTATTAAGAAGTAGGAAAGCCCTCTCTACGGTAGTAACAACCCTAATCATCCTTGTTGTGGCAGTCTTACTGGCAACTGTTGTAACCTTCTACGCTATAAACGTGGTAACCACACGGGTTCAGGAAGAGAGTCTGCAGATATTCAAGCTGCACACTTGGCATAACGGTACCACCTTTGCGGAAACATCTTTTCTAATAATCAATACTGGAGGACGCGACCTCGTCATCGACAAGATCGCTGTTCGCGGTCAAGAATCACCTTGGTCTAACGTTTACTACAATAAGACAAGTGATACGGTGAATCCGGACCTGCCTTACATCATACCCAACTCGAACGGCACATTGATCGGCAAGAGTGTTGCACTAGGCGGGACAGACTACGTACTGGTTCCAGCTGACACTGATCTCATTTTGAAGTCGGGCTGGAGCATGATTGTCTACGTAACCAATCCGGATCACGTGTCAGTCAGCGACATCGGCGTCACCATCGGCGTCACCATATTCACAGCCAACGCCCAATACTACAAGGAAGGCAATGTTGAAGCATCTCAGTAGCGTAAATTCTTTCCTACGTCTTTTTTAAGTATCCTTCTCTTGGCGCATAGATCGTTCCTTCGCGTAGCAACTGCCCTAAGAGTTTTTCCGCTTCCCCTCTGGGTATCTTGAATTTTGCTTCTAACTCGCTTAGCAGCAGGGCTTTTTCAACTATGCCCGTGTCTCTTTCCATCTCCATTAGCGTAGATAGAACGGTGTGAAGCTTGTCTCTCACACTTTTAGGTTTTCCAGTCATGATTATGTCTATGTCGACCTTGAATGAGGATAGGTCAATTCCAACTTCTTCAAGAGACCGCTTCATTATGGCGATTGCAGCCTCCGCGTCTTCTGCTGTCACTTCTTTTCTGAGTGCTGCCCGCGCGCGTGCCTCGGCGGTGCGAACAAGAGATTCCAGTTGCCGCGCGGTTATTGCTACTGGTGAGCCTTCTGACTCACTTGCAGCGCGCATCGCTAGATAAAAGTCGTTCAGCCGTTTCAGTGCTTCATCGGTTAGAACGGGTCTGATTCCTTTTGAATAGCTTACGTATTTACGCAGTAGCTCCAGCGGTATGGGTGAACTGGCTGAGCTTAACCCTTTTCGGTGAAGGTTTAGAATATGTTGGGACATTTTGCCATCTGCTTCCTTGTCAGGCACGTCTCTTAGAACAAAGATAAGGTCAAATCTTGAGAGTATTGTGACCGGCAAGGAGATGTTTTCCGCCACGGTGCGGTGAGGCTCATACCTTCCCAGCGCGGGGTTTGCTGCCGCAAGAATCGCGGTTCTCGCGTTCAGCGTGGCAACGATTCCTCCTTTAGCAACGGAAACCGTGTGCTGTTCCATGGCTTCGTGAATTGCCACCCTGTCTTCTGGGCGCATCTTATCCATCTCGTCAATACACGCAATTCCTTTGTCAGCCAACACGAGAGCTCCCGCTTCAAGGCTCATGCCTCCGCCTTTCTCTCTGATCACCGCAGCAGTCAAGCCAGCCGCAGTGGTTCCACGTCCAGAAGTGTAGAGTCCTCGGGGAGCAACTCTTGAAACATACTGAAGAAGCTGAGACTTTGCGGTTCCGGGGTCTCCAACTAGGAGGGCGTTCATTTCTCCTCTTATTGCTATGTCGGGCAGAGTTTTGGGCACGCCTCCAAAGAGGAGATACATAATTGCCTCCTTTATGTGGTCGTATCCATAGATTGACGGCGCAATGGAGTCAATGATCTTTCTGTGTATCCAAGGGTCTTTTGCCAGTTCCAAGATCTTCTCTTCTTCTTCAGGCGAAGGCAACGAGGTTTCGGGCTCCTTGCCAAGCACCTCAATCGAGTTGGCATCTATGTGCAATGTGAACGTTCGTAGTTTTCCCACTCCGGGCAAAGTTGGCGCAACGGCGCGGACTACGCCAACTATGGAGACGTGGTCTCCCGGTCTTGCGACGTCGACAATCTCGCTGCCTACAAGTTTCACGTTCAACGTTCTCGGCAGCTGACCTGGCGGGAGGTCTTCGGGCCTTTCTTGTAGGCGGAGGTCTTGTGAGTCTATGAATGTGGATTCTTCTTGAACGAAGTCGAATGGTCCTTTTGACCGGCAGTCTGGGCTTTTGCATTCGAAAGGAGCCTTTAGGAATGGTCCTGTTTGAGGTATATCTATAACATTGCCGCATCTCTTGCATCTGAAGGCAGCTTGCATCACCATGGGGCGGACTGGTGATGATCGAACAACGATACCTTCAACCATTACGAGCCTGCCTATCTGTTCTGAACCAAGTTTCCTCAGCTGGGTAGGTTCGACTAACCTTATGATTCGTGCAGCTACTTCTCTTATTCTTTCTGCGTATTCAGAGTCTTCACTTTTCAGCTGTTCATAGGCAGCATTGTTAGCATGTTTAAGGTATTCATCAGGGGATTTCACCAGTTCTTCAGCAAGTTTTTGGTCGAAAACTAGTAGGTCTTCAAAATCGATTATCAACGACGTTTTGTTTGCGACAGCCATTTGTGCCAGCCGCTGGCGGTACTTCTCGGTTTTAAGAAATTCCTGTATCTGCTCCTGCGGGTCTATTACTTCAAGTTCTTCTGTCATTCTTCCTCCGCCTCGTTGTATTCCAGTATTTCTGTGCGCCATTCGCTGATAAGCTGGTGCAGCTGGTCATAAAGAAACCGTTCCTCAAGTGTGAAATTCTTGAAAGCTTGTTCTGTTTGGGCTGGGGCAGACGCGATTGCCACGATTTTTCTCACTCTGGTATTTACGACGTCGCGTGCCAGATTTTTTGCTTTCTCGAATTCCAGCATCTTCTCAGGCGCCTTAACAATGTCTCTTTTCAACTCTGAGAGGTATCTTCTAAGCTTCGGGTAAAAATTCTCAGGCACCTTGGACACTTGCCCCGCAGTTTGTACTCGCTCGGTCCACTGAATCTTGCTGATCTTCGTGGGGCTTAGGCTCTCGTCTTCGCCGACTCGGGCGATTCCTGATTTCTCAAGCTCTTTGGCTATCCAGTAGTAGGTTTCATATTCGTTTCCCTCTTCAAACGGGCCGATAGTTACTCCAGCAAGCTTGATTTCTGGATGATTTCTATTCGCAACAACTTTTACAATTGAATTTAGAAACTCGAAATCAAGCCTTTTTACTACCGAAGTTTTCATCTGCGTTTCCCCTCCCAACCCCTGTTGTTATTGTCTTTGAAGACCGCATATAAGCAGAGTAGTTTAAAAACTTAGACCAGAGTTTGGAAAAAATAGTAGTTTCAGTTTCTTGACTACGAGACTAGAATAGATAGATGGTTATCTTCGTGGCGCTATGGCCACAAGCCCAGAGTCTTTATCGCGTCAGCAACCCTGCGTACTCCCAGCATCAACGCGGCTAAGCGCATGCTGCACTTGTCTTTTTTCGCCGTGGTGACTACGTCTTTGAAGGCTTTGGCCATCTTAGTTTCCAATCTGCGGTTTACTTCTTCCAATGGCCAGTGGTCGCGTTCAAGGTTCTGCACCCATTCGTAGTAGCTTACCGTTACTCCTCCAGCGTTTGCTAGGATGTCTGGAACTAGGAACACGCCTTTTTCGCATAGCACTTTGTCTGCTTCAGGTGTTGTAGGTCCGTTTGCGCCTTCGGAGATTATTTTTGCCTTTATCTTGTCGGCGTTTTCTTTCGTTATCGAGTTTTCCAACGCTGCAGGTATAAGTATGTCGCATTTTGTTGCTAGCACCTCTTCGTTTGTTATGGTTTCGCAGCCTTTATAGTTCACAACAGAGCCCGTCTTGACCTTATGGTCATATACCTTGTAAGGGTTCAGACCTTTGGCGTTGTAGATGCCTCCTGTGGAGTCGCTTACTGCTACTATTTTGCAGCCCCAGTCGTAGGCTATTTTGGCAGCGTTCCAGCCGACGTTTCCGAAGCCTTGAACCGCCACTGTGGCGCCTTTGAACTTCAAGCCTACTGTTTTTGCGGCTTCTCTTGCGCATATGTCAGTGCCCAGTGATGTTGCTTCTGCTCTTCCTTCGGATCCGCCGATGCTGATGGGTTTTCCTGTGACGCATTCGGGGACGCTGTAGCCTTTGATCTGGCTGTAAGTGTCCATGATCCACGCCATTGTTTGAGCATCCGTGTAAACATCTGGCGCGGGGACATCGCGGTATGGTCCTATTATGTCGAAGATCATACTTGTGTATCGTCTTGTCATTCTTTCCAGTTCGCCTTTCGACATTTCCTTCGGGTTGCAGCAGATCCCGCCTTTTGCGCCTCCATAGGGAATGTCAATGACGGCGCATTTCCAAGTCATCCACATTGACAGCGCAGTGACTTCATCAAGATTCACGCGTGGATGGTAACGTATTCCTCCTTTGAACGGCCCTCTTGCATCCATGTGCTGGACGCGGCAGCCGTTGAAAACGCCGAATTCGCCGTTGTCCATCCTGATTGTGATACAGACATTAAGCGATCTCTTCGGAACCTTCAACATCTGGTGTATTCCGTCTTCAAGATTCAATTGTTCTGCAGCAAGCCGGAGCTGCTCCAAGGCAATGCAATATGCTGACTGTTCCTTACTCATAATAACCGCCTTTCTCTTTTACACTAGTTTGACTGAATGATAGATGGACAAATTTAGGGGTTGCCTAGAAAAAATAAAAAAGAGGGAGGTTATCCCAGTATTCTTTCAATCGCGTCCTTCTCTACTTCATCTGCCATCGGTATGCCAGTAACCCGTGCCGCAGTCTCGTTCAAGCTCATTAAGTCGTTTCTGCTAATCAGATCCAGTTTCCATCTTCTGCTGCCTGCTAGTAGTTGCTTTAAGCCTACGCCGATGCGGTCAGTCAGATATGTGTGGACCGCTATGGCCTCCCATGGGATTTCTTTGAAGCGTTCGCCGTACTTTGCTTTCAGCTCTGGAACCGCGATGAAGAACTTTTCAGGTGTTGCTCCGAATCTGTCCGCGAAGGTTTTAGGCAGCTTGCCTTCTTGGGCTAGCTGTTTGAAGTAGCTTCCTTTGAAAGCCGCCGTTATCGGTGAACGCCCAAGCAGCACAGCTTTCACAAATGGGCCGTCTCCGAAGTTGCTCATGGCGATGGACTTGTAGATTTGGGTCTCGTTGATGAAGCCTCCTGCCATGATAAGGTCTGGAACGTATTTACCCCTCTTCTTTAGTAGTTGCGCGCATCGGAGAACTATGGCTTCGAGATAGACTGTAGGGATGCTCATTTCATCCATCATTGGAACAGGGCTCATGCCTGTGCCTCCTCCTGCTCCGTCGAAGTATACTGCGTCAATTTTGGCTTCTGAAGCCATCTTCAATGTGTAAGCGCATGCTGCTGGTCGGTAGGCGCCGGTTTTCAGTGTTACGTGTTTTGCGCCTTGTTTTCTTAGCCACTCGATGTCTTCTATGAAGCTTTTTTCTTTGGGGATGCCTACGCGGCTGTGTCTTTCGAAAGATTTGAAGACGCCTTCCTTGAATGCTTGCTGCACGGTTGGGTCTTCTGGGTCTGGGATTACTATGTAGCCTCTTTTCTTCAGCATGATGGCTCTGTCTAGGTCTCTTACTCGGACTTCTCCGCCGATGGCCTTTGCGCCTTGCCCCCATTTCCGCTCGATCACGTTGACTTCCAGTTTTGATATTGCGTAGACGTCGACGCCTAGTCTTTGGTCTTCAACATTGGTTTGTACTGCTATTTCGCCGTATTTTCCATCCCAGAACTTTCTGAAGAGGTCTACTCTTCGCTTGAGCTCCTGTGAGTGTGTTACTTTGCCGTTTGTGATCTGCGCTTCGGGATCCATGCCGCAGACGTTTTCGCCGACGATCACTGATGCGCCCGAGAGAGCTGAGCCTATTGCCAGTCCTTCCCAGTTTAGTCGGGCTACGTCGGTTGAACCGAAGGCACCGCAGAGCACGGGGACTTTGAGCGGGATGCCTCCGACCTTGGTTTCTGTGCTTGCGTTAGGGAAAGTGGCTAGGTCAGAGTTTTCCTCAATGCCAAGGGCTTCGAAGAGCCCTGCTTGTATGTTGAAGTGCGACCAGTCTAATCCAAAATCTTTGAGGGCTCCTGCGGTGCTGAAGCCAAACTGAACAGGTTCTGGGTAGAGTGCTTCTCTTCCTCTGAAGGCTGAGAGGCTGATTTCGCATAGGACTGGGCAGTCTCGGATGCATATGGGGCACATTCCGCTTGTCGGGCTTGTGTCTTTAACTCTGGTTGTTGTTCCGCATGTTGATTTTCCATTTAGATATGCACTGTTTCTATGTACACGTTCGCTCATTTTCGTTCGCTCCTTTACGTTTGCAAAGATTTAGAATGCTAGGTTTGAAGACATCATAATTTAAACATTACTTAAAAATGTCTGAAAAATGAACATTTATGAACATGTTAGCATGGCTTGAATAACCTCCGAAAACTCTGACAGCGCGGATCTCTTTTGCCGTCACCTTAGATACGGAACCTACGTCGCGTTCTTTGTTAAAAAACTGGGCGGTATTTCTGCTCTTAGCGTTTTGGCATATATGCTAAGCTATTCAAATTAGACGTCGAGAGTAGCAGAGTGTCAGTTTCTACAAGTCTTAGGGCAAGCACTTAGATTCAGCAATAACCGCTCTGCCGTCGCTTTGTGCCTAAGCGGGTTAGATACGTTTAAATTAGAACTTCATAGAATCATTCTTTGGAAGTGGGAATTACGAGTCTCCAGATAATTGATCTAATGGATAAGGCGCTGGCGTATGCCGCTAAACTTGGGGTACGTTTTGCCGAAGTTAAGGGCGAGGACACGTTAACGTGGCAGATTGAAGCTGTAAATAAGGAAGTCCGAAAGGTTTCTTCAATTCGCAACATCGGGATCGGAGTAAGAGTTTACAGCGACAAAGGCAGTGGTTTCTCTTTCTCGAACGTTCTTGATGAAGAAAACGTTTTCAAGACAGTTGAGACCGCATTCAAAATTGCGAAGGCGTCCTCAAAACGAACACTAATGAGCTTCAAGCTTGCAGAAGTTAAACCAATCGAAGAGAAAAAGCACATCAGCACAGAGAAGCATCCGCGAGACGTTTCACTTGACGAGAAGAAAGATCTCTGCCAAAGACAATGCCAAGCAGCCATGGAAACAAGCAAGCAGATAGCTAATGTTACAAGCATGTTCGGCGAATACCACGGCACCATTTGGTATGCTAACAGCGAGGGAACCAAAGTTTCCCACGAGCCTTTGCTTATTGGTCTAAGAAGCGCGTGTGTGGCAAAGAAAGGCAGCACTATCGCTGATGCATGGGACAGCCATGGTGGCACCGTCGGATTTGAAACTTTCGAAGAGAAGCCGCATACGCCAGAGGCGTTGGCTGAAAACGCGGCTAAGTGGGCTGTGGAAAAGCTGAAAGCGAAGCCTGCGCCGGCGGGGCGGTTTGACGCTTTTATTGATCCAAGACTTGCGGGAGTACTCGCTCACGAGTCTTTCGGTCATCTGTCTGAGGGCGATTTTGTCGTCATAGGCTCCTCTCCCTTAGCAGGCAAGATCAATCAGAAGCTTGGAACCGAGACTGTTACAATTGTTGACGAGGGCACACCGGAAGGCGGAGGCTACACAATGTTTTTTGATGACGAAGGGGTTCCATGCGAGCGCGTCGAGATTCTCAAGAACGGAATTCTCCAGAGATACCTTCACAGCCGGGCAACGGCCTATGCGTTGAAAATGAAGCCTACTGGAAACGCGCGGAGCCAAGATTATTCCTTTGAGCCGATTGTAAGGATGAGAAACACGTTCTTCGAGTCGGGCGACTGGAAGCCTGAAGAAGCATTGAGAGAGATCAAGCACGGGATATACGCAGTTAGTACGGCTGGCGGTCAAGTTGATGACACGGGAACCTTTCTGTTCAAGGCGGTGAGAGGATACATGGTTGAAAATGGCGAGTTGAAACAGCCGTTGCGAGACGTGGCGCTTACGGGGAATATTCTCCAGCTTCTCAAAAATGTCGATGCAGTATGCAACGACTTGGAATTGTCCGCTTCGCCCTTCGGAGGTTGTGGAAAACTGGATCAAAGAGCCTTTGTAGGAACTGGCGGCCCACATTTGAGGGTGAAAGGTGTCTTGTTTGGGGGTGCAGCCTAGGATGACGGATTTGCTTGAACTGGGCAAAAAAGCCGCTGAAACCGCCCAAAAGCTTGGCGCAGATGAGGCTGAAGTGTTCCTTTGCACTGAAAAACATGTTAACGTGAAATTTGTTGGAGGCATTTTTGCATCTCGTGGAGGAGCCGTGAAGGGGCTTAAGGGCACGTTCGCTCGAATAGCTGAGCCGTGGATCAAGAAGAAAGGGGTGCCCTTCATGAACAGTGGCGCCAGGGCAGGTGTAGGCGTTAGAGCAATAGTTGATAGGGCGATGGGGTTTGCCAGCGTTTCTAGCCTTGAGGAGAAGAAGGTTCTTGGAGCAGTTGAGGAAGCAGTCAAGATAGCCAAAATCAGGCCGCCTGACCCGAACTGGGTGACTCTGCCGGAACCTGAAAAACCTTTGAGCGGAGGCGGAGTCTACGATAAAAGAATTGCTGACATGAGCGTGGATGAACTGCTCAGCGCTAGTGCTGACTGTTGTGTTTGGGGTGGAAATTTTGACAAGCGGATTGTGCAAACCATGTCGATGGTTTTAGCGGTGTCCGCTAACTTCTGCACTGTAAACACGCGAGGCATAGAGGCCTATGATGAGAGAACCGTGTTCTCGGTTTTTATGGATTTCAAAGCAAAACGCAACGATGACGAAGTTTCGGCTGGCGAAAGCGTGCATTCAAGAAAAGTCATTGAAAACTTGCAGCCAATCGCGGCGAGCACAGCGCAGAAGGCGGTTGAGTGTTTGGGAAGAAAGCCTTTACCTGAAAAATACATGGGACCAGTTGTCTTCGAGAATACAAGTTGGGCTGACCTGTTTTCCTCAATTTTTCCAAGCGGCATCTCCGCTTTTAACGTTCAAGAAAGCCGTTCAGTCTATAAAGGAAAGATGGGACAGCAGGTTGCGGGCGCCGAGGTTTCAATCATTGACGATGGAACCCTTCCAGATGGAGTGGACACGGTAAAAGTGGATGATGAAGGGGTTCCTAAGCAAAAAACACCCATAATCGAGAATGGCGTTCTCCAAGGCTTTCTACATGACAACTACTCTGCTAAACGTGAGAACGCCCGAAGCACCGGAAGCGCAAGCCGGCAGAGGGCGTTTGGTTCCGCTACATATGCAAATCAACCCATGATAAGGCCCTCAAACCTCACATTCACAGCGGGCAAGCGCACTTTACGGGATCTAATCAGCGAGCTTGGAGAGGGCGTGCTTGTTAAAGGTTTCTTGATAGGGTCTTCGCACTCCAATGTTGTGACTGGCGACTTTTCTGTGACCGCGGGAACGGCTTTCAAAATAGAAAAAGGCGACATAGCCTATCCGCTTAAGCCTTGTACGGTTGCTGGGAACCTCTATGAATCATTGACCTCTGTAATATCAATAGGTAATGATTTGAAGTATCTTCAAAATGTGTTGTGCCCCTCAGTTATCGTGGATAAAATCGTTGTGTCAACTTAGACTGTCTAGAAATCACCTGCGAGAGCAACAGAGGGGCACAGCTTTATGGATCGTAGTTACCAAAGACACCGAAGATGGAATAACATCGACATTGAAGTATTGTTTGATCTTACAGAATCCTGATTTCCTGTCCCGTCACCGTGTATTCGTGACGCTGAAAAGTCTGTGGGTCATAGCGCCACCCCGCCTTCTTGACTTCAAGGAATTTTTTTGAATCTTGCCTAGAAAGCTCTATGACCACTTGCGTGATGTGCTCGATGAGCGCGCAGAACTCTTTCGGATGCGCATTCTTGGCAATAGTCCAAAGCGCCAGCGTGTTGTAAGCGTAGAGTGCTGGGCAGACATGGCTGAAGAATGTTTTTACTGTTTCATGTCCCCAAACGTGCTCCATTAGCGATAGGCTGTTAAAAACAAGTCTCGTGCCAGGTGTAACGAACTCTCTTTCGATCCTGCCGAAGAATCTGTGAAACTGCTCGGGGTCTTTGGAGCTTGGAACTTTTCTTATCCAAGATGGAGCCTTATCATAGAAATCGCTGAAAATCAGTTCTCCTTGACCTAGTGACTCTGAGAAGCAGTCTAGAACAAGGAGTTTGCTTTCTCCTCCTTCGGGGAGTTTTTCAATCAAAGGCGCAAGCTGCGCTATTAATGCTTGAGGTGGGTATATGAAATCGAGGTATATGGCTTGATTTCCCTCCAGAATTCCTTGTTTGATGAATGCGTAGACGAATTCTCTGGCAAGCGTGCCTGACTCTATTTCTAATAGGACGTTTTCGCCTAGGTAAAGTCCTCCGCCTAGCACTTTGTCAAGGGTTTTTATGCCTGTTGACGACATCTGTTTTCCATCTTGCTTCATAGATAAATCCATGCTTGTTGACTGAGACTTAGCATAAAAATGTTTAGGTGTGTTTCGAAGTGTTCAGTCGTGTACACGATGTACATAATGTTTCTATATTTGAACATGACCTTAGCTACTCTCTGCAAAAAATGGAGTTGAAAAACAATGTTGACAACAATTGAACTGTCAGGACGAGAACTTGGACTTATCAAGTTGATGGCCGACTTTTTCGTAGAAAAACCCGAGCTAACAGCCAAGATTGAAAGCTACACGACCACGCACTATGCGTTGATGAGCACCTACTCCGAAAACTTTGGCCTCTCTATAGAGGACACTTGGAAGGCATTTGAAGAACTTGAGAAAAAGATCAACGAGGCGCAGTATGTTCAAGTGGAGGCGCCCTATCCTCTTAAAAGGTGGTCTTCGCTTTCTGACGAGGAACTTAACATGCTTCGCGTTTTAGTTGACTACTTCTCTGAGAACCCAAAGATGGCGCAAACTGGCTCGCTTATGGCAAACAGGTCAGAAGCGATAATTGAAGCCTACAAATGGTTTTTCGGGACAACCGAAGGCAACGGCGAATATGCTAGAGAAAGCTTCCAAAACCTAATGGAAAAGCTTCAGACAGCATCGTCAATCAAGATGGAAACGTTAGCGCCGGTTGTGGCTACACCAAACCCTTACGAAGCTGTTCTGCAGCTTCTACAGCTCGCTGCAAAGAAGCTGAACCTCGACCTCGGAGTACATGAGATGCTTAAAAGACCAATGAGAACTCTTATAGTAAACATTCCTGTAGTAATGGACGATGGGAGCATACGTGTCTTCACAGGCTACCGCGTGCAACACAATGATTTGCTGGGACCTACAAAAGGCGGAATCAGATATCACCCCGAGTTGACGCTGGACGAGGTCATAGCGCTGTCTGCTTGGATGACCTTTAAAACCGCAGTCACAGGGCTGCCTCTAGGCGGAGGCAAAGGCGGAATCCGTTGCAACCCAAAAGAGATGTCTCGAGGAGAGCTTGAAAGGTTGACAAGAGGCTACGCACGCGCCATGGCTAGGTTCATAGGACCATACTCTGACGTGCCTGCGCCAGATGTTTACACGGATGCTCAGACGATGGCTTGGATCATGGATGAATACAGCGAAGTCGTGGGCTACAACGCCTTTGGAGTGGTTACTGGCAAACCAGTTCACATCGGTGGCTCGCTTGGCAGAAACGAGGCAACGTCACGCGGCGTGATGTACACGGTTATCGAGGCTGCAGGGCATTTGGGCATCAAGCTTGAAGGAGCGACAATTGCGGTTCAAGGCTATGGCAACGTTGGCTACCACGCTGCGCGGCTACTGAGAGAGCTCGGCTGCAAGATCATCGCAGTTTCAGACTCGAAGGGCGGGATCTATAACGCAGAAGGGGTGGATCCAGCAGGAGTTTTGAAACATAAAGATAAAACTGGCTCAGTTGTTGGCTACGGGGGCTGCAAGACCATAACAAACGAGGAGCTACTTGAACTAGAATGTGACATCCTTGTTCCCTCGGCGCTGGAAAATCAGATTACCAAGGCTAACGCAGGCAAGATCAAAGCCAAGATAGTTGCGGAAGGCGCAAACGGGCCTACGACACCTGAAGCAGACGAGATACTTTACCAAAACGGTGTCTTCGTTATTCCCGACATCCTTGCGAACTCTGGCGGCGTGATTGTCAGCTACTTTGAACAGGTGCAGAACCAGATGAATTACTACTGGACTGAGGAAGAAGTGCGCGCCAAGCTGAAGGCTACAATTACGAAGGCGTTCAAGGATGTTCTGGCGGTGTCGCTGAAATACAACGTCAATATGCGCGTCGCAGCCTACATCAGCGCAGTAAAGAGAATTGCTGACGCGATGCTTGTCCGCAAACACAAGTCTCTTGCACCGACCGTCGAGTCTAAGACTGTTTTAAACAAATAGTTTTCTTCCCTCCTCTTTTTTTGCGTGTACATTATTCGTTGTTTGTGAACACGTTTAAAAGGAACCCTTACAGAGATGGAAGTGGGAGTAGCGATGTCTGTTCATCTTCATACCACAATAACGAAAAAAACTGACGATATGATTGAAGAATTAACGAAGACTTATGGTACAAAGAGCCGAGTTCTTGAGCAAGCCATAGAAACGCTTCTTAGAGTGGAAAGAGTTGGCTCATGCGAAGATTGCATCGTAAAGACAAAGGTGAATGAGCAGGCAAATCTTCGGAAGGCTCTGGATCTTACTTCTGTTGGAAGGAAAACCGTAGATAGCTTGTTAGAGGTGGCGATCGGCGACAAAACGTTTCAGGAGTTCATAGCTGAACAGAAGGGAGGCGCAAGGAACACGATTGAGATACTTAAGGGGTCAACTTCTTTGAAGACACCAACAAACTTTAAGGATTTTGTGGTGGTTTTTGAAGAGATTCAGAGCTTGACGAGGCTTTTTGAGATTGCCTCTCGGAACGAAATAGAGAACACTGTTATACTTAGGCCGCATGTGTTTAGGCGTTTGCCTGAAATTGTGGCTTTCCAGTTAGCAGTAATTCTTGAGGGTTTGCAGGTGCCCTTTGACATAAGAGTGGTAGGTGAAGATGTCGCGGTCAAGTTGATGCGCCAAGAACTTTATTCTATCAGGAAGAAGGAGTTTACTGAGACTTTCAATGAGCAGATTGAGAAGAGGCTGTCGTCTTCTACGCCTGGTCTTTTCAGAGGCACTTTGATTTTAGTTGGGCCTGCGTTTATGAATTGGGCGGAGAAGCATCTGGAAGAACCTATAACTGATCTTGGTTCCTTCATCGAGGACTTGAGGGTTGCTCTGGGCAAGGATGAGTTTCCTGCTGAACCCGCGGAGTTTGTGAGAAGTCTGCTTTCGGCGTTCATGAAAATGAACTGGTTCAAGCAGGCTAAGGTTTTGCGTGAAGTTGATGAGAAGACTTTGGAGCTTTCTTTTCAGACTACAACGCCTTCGGTGGCGAAGCTTTCGCTTGTGATGTTGTCGGTTGTTCTTGCGACGCGAGGCTGGAAGCTTCTCAAGTCCTCCGTGGATCACATGAATGTGACATTGACTGTCCAATTCATTGGTGTTGGCGATCAGAGTCTTCTTGATCAGGTGGTTGAGATAAGCCTGTTTCAGACTGTGGGCAAACAGTTTTTGGATGTTGTGCCTGTTCCGCGTGAGGTTATGAACTCCTTTGCGTCCAAGATGTATGAAACCGATAAGGAGAGGTTCTCCGAGGTGTATCGTGACATGGGCACGCGTGTTGCCAGTGCTATTCGGTTGTTGGCGCGTGAGGATCGAGAGAAGGCGAAAAGGCTTTCTCAGACGTTTATTATGAAGAATCTGGCTTCGCTGCAGCCTGATGCAGAGATCCGATTTGTTGATGATGAGCATTTCACGATGATTTTTAAGAAGATTGACTTCCTTGTCATCCACAGTCAGCGTGTTTTGGTTGAATCTATTTTCAAAGAACTGGGTTACGAGATATCTACCACAGTTTTTCAGAACCTTCTAAGTTTCAAACTCAAGCGGCTGGAGAAGCCTCTTCTCGAGCCAGTTCCCCGCAAGAAGGTGATGCAGAACCTGATAGGCGAAATGTCTGCTAATTCTTGTGACGAGGCGTTCGAGCTTATCAAGGAGCAGTTGGACCAGATTTTTCCTGAAGACTATCCGTGGACGATTCGAGAGGTTGGCGACCGGCTATTGGAGATTTACCGCGAGCTCGGCATTGAGGTCGGAATCGAGTATTTTGAGGGAGGGTTTACGCTCAAGTACAGGACGTGCCCGTACTATCAGCTGGTTAAGTCTGGGCAGAAAACGTGGCTTTGCAATCTTCGTAAGAGGACAATAGACTACGTGGTTTCAAGGGTTTCTCATGGGAAGAAAGGAAAGATAAAAATCGTGAAGTCTCTGCTTAAGAACGAGCACCCCTGTGAATACGCCGTGTTTCTAACAGGCTTTCTTGAAGGAGAATAAGCCTCGCTTTTTTTCTGTGTAAAATATACTTTTATTAGCGTATGAGCGCACCTATAGGCTAGGAGGCGTCGACGTTGAGTTTTGAGATGTGGGCGGAGAAGTATCGGCCAAAGACGTTAGTTGACATCGTTGATCAGAAGGAGATTGTTGAGCGGTTGAAGAGCTTTGTTAGATCCAGAAATGTGCCGCACTGCATTTTTGCTGGTCCTCCTGGGACGGGGAAGACTACGGCGGCGCTTTGCTTGGCTAGAGATCTTTATGGTGACGGTTACCGTGAGCATCT
>JARYLR010000020.1 GCA_029907545.1 Candidatus Bathyarchaeota archaeon
CCGGACTCGAACCGGCGACCTTCTGCACGTCAAGCAGATGTCCTAACCGAGCTAGACTACCGGCCCTTGTATCTTCATTAAATAAGCAATTATTTAACCGTTTTAGATCGTGATGTGAGCGGTAGTGGTTTTCTTAACAGGGTTAGAACTGCGTTTTACTCGGTGTTTGAAAAAATAGAAAAGGAGAGTGAAAGTCTGCCAGCTTTTCTAGATCTTTCTCTTGCCTAGGACTGATCGGAAGGTTTTCCCGCAACACTCAAAGAGCCCTATTGTAAGCTCGGTTCGCTTTCCGCTCTTGTCTTTTCTGCCAGCCATCTTCCAAGTCTTCTTTGGTTTGGCAACTTCTTTCTTGCATTTGGGACATTTAGCCATACAAACTCACTTTGAAGAACATTACGCTAGTATCAACATAAAAGACTTTCCATGAACAAGCGGCTACCCGAGCAGAATCCCCGCTTAAAGCAAGCTTGAAAGACTGTTTTACGCTCAAAATCACGGCTTTCCATAATTTGTGCATACAATGAAAACGTCCTTTAAATCAACCAAACCATCATTGTTTACGTCGCAGCATGCATTCCAGCATGGCCCATCTTTGTAGGAACCATAAGCCACGGTTGTCAATGCAACGTCTTTTAGATCGACTCTTCCATCACAGTTGACATCGCTAAGCACTAGAACGGTGAAAGACGTAGAGTTGCTTACTGACTGATGATTGACACGCGCGGTGTAGGATCCGTATTCTGCTTCTGCTGCAAGTACAAAAGTGAAGCGGTAGCATCCATCAGAATCTGTTTGGTTAGTGCCTATGAAAATGCATTGGCCGAGAGGGTTTAGAACAGCTAAGGATATTCCTTGGCTTTGAACAGGCCAACTGTTGTATGTCAAGCGACCATAAATGTGCACTTTTTCCATCCTTAAATAGTGGGGCTTGTCGGTTTCCACGGTAAGGCAGAAAGAAGACGTGTAAAATGGCGGATTAAGACTTGTTAGAAAGAGAGGTAGAAGCAGCCAGCCTAGAGCTTGCATGCTGTTTGAATCTCCTTGCAGACAATTTCGGGTAGTAAGCCCTTTCTTGTTTGTCATAATATAAGACTTGTCAACATGGACGGGGCAAAAATCTCAGCCAACAGACGCTGGGGACAAGTTACGCATAGGCTTGACCGTAGTTACTTGCCACTAAATAGGTGTCTTTCAGATCAATTTGCCCATCCTCATTTTCATCGGCAACGTCATTCCAGCGAGGATGCGCAGGATATGAGCCAAATGCCAAGTAAACAACAAGAACATCTTTCAAATCAACAACTCCATCGATGTTCACATCTCCGCTCATCCTTATTTTAATTGCACAGTAACCCACGAAGGGCGTTCTGTCAAAAAAACTCCCGGAAACTCTGAAGACAATGTTTCCGGTGGTTAGGCCTTTTGAGCAAATATATTTCGTGACAAGTGTTCGGTTAAACAAAAGCGCCAAATCAGATTCCCCATCACCATCATAGTCGCCAATGACCCTCGACGATTCAGCAGACAAAGTGCTGTTAACCATTGTTTTAGAAGCATTAATTCTGCCAACGTTATGACCGCTTTGAAATCCAATGTAGACTGTTACCCAACCTTGCTTGACGCCGAGGTTCAGTACATCCGGTTTAACCGACACTTTAGCAGCTATTGCCGTTGGGCTCCAAGGAGCAACAAGAGGATACCGATCAATGTTGTCAACATCAATTATGCAAGGCACATCAACTATTCCGTCGCTGCCCAGCTCATTCTGAAAAGGCCCACTCAACACATCAACCAGCGCGTGGTCGCCCCAGTGGTTCCCGCCTGAAGGATAACCGTCATCCCAGATATTTTGGAACCGGCCGGAAACTTGAACTTGGGCAACGTTGTTGATGAAGTTGTTATGGTAAATGTAGTTGTTTGACGAAAGGATAAAAAGCGCGCCGCCTTGATTGCTTTCGATAGCGTTCCCATGGATGATGTTTTGTTCTGAAACGTAGTCAAGTCTAATGCCGTAGACATTGCCTGATATTACATTTCTAACAATGGCGTTAAGGTTTGAAAACAAAATCAGCACGAAGCCATAGCTATTATTAGTCACGAGATTGCTTGAGACAAGGTTGCTTGAAGACAGCGAAAACCAAATGCCATACGTGTTATTTACTATCACGCTACCGGACACCGTAATGTTGGCGGATCTGA
The DNA here is from genome assembly GCA_029907545.1 of Candidatus Bathyarchaeota archaeon. Lineage (GTDB taxonomy): Archaea > Thermoproteota > Bathyarchaeia > Bathyarchaeales > Bathycorpusculaceae > JAGTQT01. Next base: position 2,200 of record JARYLR010000020.1, read on the forward strand.
GAAGATAGAACCCGTGCTGAAACGCTTTAACCGAGATATTCTGAATCGCCACGTTGCTCCTCTCAGTCAAGTTCAACCCAACACTGCCACCAAACCCTCTGACAGTGTGCCCGAAACCATCAATCACGATATTGTCTCTCTCAATGATTATGGATTCAGATATGTCGGCTGTAAGAATGTAGGTGACGTTGTCTTCGCTGAGGATAGGCGCGTCCTGAGGATAGATGCTTCCATCTGCCCTGATATATATGCGTGTGCTTGATTTAGCAGCAGGAATTCGGGACATAAGCAAAGAGGCTGCCACTAAGAGCACTAGTAAAGAAACCTTGAAAGAAGCCTTCATCTCTCTTCATAAGAATATGGGTTTAACTAATAGATATGAGTTATGAAAAAATGTTCTAGAACATCTAACCAAAAAAAGCATCCTGCATACGCAATTTTCCGGAGCCTCTGTCATAAAACAAACATTCTTACATAGGTTTAATGACGACTTCATGCTACCCCAAAATGCAGCAAAACAAAGCCATCTCCAAAACAAAAAGTTTTAAGACATCCCCTCATATTTGACGTGAAAAGCCGGGGTGGCAGAGTGGATAATGCGCAGGCCTTGAGAGCCTGTGGACCTTCTGGGTCCGCGCGGGTTCGAATCCCACCCCCGGCGCCAAATCGCATAAAACCTGTTTGAATTCTTGGCGACGCGGGTAATCTTGACGTTTACAGCTTTACGCTTATTTCAAGTCCGTCTTCAAGGCGATGCTGATGACGCTGAGTAACTGGGACAGATCCTACGGCTTCGAATCTGCTATTATATTTCCCTGAAGACCTCACGTAATCTAGGTAGGGTGGCGCGTGCTCCACGTTGTCTGCAACTATAACACTTCTTTTATGGAGCTTATCTTCGATCAATCGTAGATAGTCTAGGTATTCTGTTTTATCAGCATCTATAAAGACTAGGTCAAACATGCCTTCCAGCGTTGGTATGATCTCAACCGCGTCGCCGACAAGCACTTCCACGGTTGGCGGTATCTCCGCCTTTCTTATGTTCTCTTTCGCTGTGTTTGCGTTGTTGGCGTCGATTTCAATAGTGATCAAGTGAGCGTCGCTCTCAAGCTCCTTCCCCATTAGAATTGTCGAGTACCCGACAAGGGTTCCGACCTCCAAAACACGTTTGGGCTTGATCTCACGAACAACTTTTACCAGAATTTGGCCTCTGCTGGGTCCAACGATGGGAAGGAGTTTCCTTCTTGCGGAGTTTTCGATTTCCCTTAAAACGTTCTCTGCCTTGCTCAAAGACATTTTCGCTCAACCTTGCTTTCGCAATTTCTATAGTTCTGGCGCTTATAAGCATCAATGGTGACTTTTGATCTAAACTTGCCGAGAATCAGATCGAGAAGGTGGACGAGAGAAGTTAAGATAAGTCTAGAGTGATCTTGGTGATTTCTTCGTCAACCGGTTGCATTTTGAAACCTTTGTTCGTGCACATATCAAGCATTCTAGAGTTAGCTGCAAAAACATAGCCATACACTGTCTTCAGGTTCATGTCTTTCCCGACCTCGATCATTGAATCCATAAGTTTTGATCCCAGTCCGCGTCCCTGCCACTGGTCTGCTACGACTACGGCGAATTCTCCGCTTTTCAGGTTAGGTTCGAGTATGAGGCATATGGCGCCTATGAGCATGCGCTTGTCTTTTTGTGTCTCGGCAACTATGGCGATTTCGCGGTCATAATCCAAGTTGCAGTGTCTTGTCAAGGCTTCGTGGGACATGTCTTTGAATATGTTGAAGAATCTGAAGCGCATGGTTTCTTCGGAAAGCGTGCTAAACATCTCGTTCAGGAGAGCTTCGTCTTCAGGTTTCACTGGGCGAAGGGTTACGGGAGTTCCGTCTTTCATCGTCCACTCGGCTACGTACTTTCTCGGGTAAGGCGCTATCACAAGGTGTTCATGGGGCTGCGTTTCCTGCATTATTCTTTCTGTATCAATGGCGATGCGGGTGTCGACGGCTACGGCGTCGTTTCCGTCGAAGATTATTGGGTTTATGTCCATTTCCTTTATTTCTGGAAAGTCTATGACAAGCTGGGAAAACTTAACAAGAATCTCTTCAAGCTTCATATTAAGAGGATAGTTAATTGACTCCAGATGCTTGTAAACCGCGGTTCTTTCAATGAGCCGTCTGGCAAGAACCTGATTCAGCGGAGGAAAACCAATACTTGCATCCTTCACCAGTTCCGCAGCTATTCCTCCCATTCCAAACACTATGACTGCGCCAAACTGCGGGTCTTTTCTCGCGCCAACTAGAAGCTCATATCCTCTCTTCCTCAGCATCGGTTGGATGGCTACGCCTTGAAATTCAGCATCAGGAACATACTTTTTCACTTTTTCAGCCAGTTCGTCAAAAAACTTCTTGACCTCAGTTGATGACCAAACATTTAGGACAACTCCCTCGGCTTGCGACTTGTGAACTATTTGGGGCGACAGGGCTTTCATGACTACTGGATAGCCAAGCTTGGAAGCGGCGAGCTCTGCTTCATGAGGCGTTCTTGCAACAGCGGTTTCCACTATGGGTATCTTGTATGCGTCAAGGAACTGCAGCGACTCGGGAAGGCTGAGGACGCTTCGCCCTTCAGCAAAAGCTTTCTTCAAGGCCTCCTTCAGAAACACTGGAATAGACAGTTCTATGGACAACTCTTCAGGCGTCTGGTATAGAAGTTCTAAGTTCTGAGTGTAGCTGAACATGTACATGAACACTGAGACGGCATCTTCAGGCGTTGCAAATGAGGGGATGCCGTTTTTCTGCAGTAGCCTTCGGGCTTTCCAGCAGCCGTCTTCGCCCATAAACGAGGTTAGCAGAGGCTTATCTGTCTGCTTTGAGACCTCTAGGATCGTATTGGCAATTTCCGCGGGGTCTGCGGCGCCTTGAGGGGTATAAATTACGAGAAAGCCATCTGCATTCGGGTCTTTGAAGCAGATCTCCATTACCTTCTTGAATCGGTCTGATGTAGCTTCCTCCAAAACGTCAATTGGGTTCACTACGCTACAGTAGGAAGGCAGAACACTTCTGAGAGCGTCAGCTGTTTCATTGCTTAGCGATGCAAGTTTTCCGCCTCCAGCTATAAGAGCGTCTGTCGCCATGATCCCTGGTCCGCCTGCATTCGTGATTATCGTCAGCCTAGCTCCTTTCGGATTGGGCTGCATGGCAAGCGCTTCTGCGCAGTTGAATAGATCGCTTACGGCTTCCACGCGAACTACACCAGCGCGCCTGAAAGCCGCATCATACACGGCATCTTCCCCGCAGAGGGCGCCTGTGTGGCAGAACGTTGGGGTTGAACTTTCATGGAACCTTCCGGCTTTGACGACGACTATAGGCTTCACGCGAGCGAAACCTCTTGCTGCGCTCATGAATTTTCTAGCGTTCTTTATTGACTCGATGTAGAGAACTATGCTTCGTGTCTCTGCGTCTGTTCCAAAATAGTCAATTAGGTCTCCGAAGTCTACATCCAGCATTGACCCTGTTGAGACTACGGCGCTGAAGCCTAAGTAAGCCTGTGATGCCCAATCAAGTCCCGAAGCACATAGCGCCGCGCTCTGGGAGATGAAGGCTATTTTTCCAGGAAGTGCTGCCTTGTTTGCGAACGTTGCGTTTAGGTTTATTTTTGGTCTCATGATGCCGAAGCTGTTTGGGCCTAGAATGCGCATGCCGTATTCGTCTTTGGATTTGAGAATCTGCTTTTCTAGGGTTTCGCCGGCTTTTCCGGCTTCTTTGAAGCCTGCGGAGATTATTATTGCTGCTGGGATTCCTGCTTTCCCGCATTCTTCTATGAGCTGTGGGACTGTGTGGGCGGGTGTGGCTATTATGGCTAGGTCTACGCGCCAAGGTATCTTGGCGACGCTGGGATAGGCGGTTATGCCTTGTACGGTGGTTCTGAAGGGGTTAACGGGGTATACTACGCCGCTGTAGCCTACGCCGACAAGGTTTTTGAGAAGTTTGGCGCCTACGGAGTTTTTTCTGTCGCTGGCTCCGATTACGGCTATTCTTTTGGGGTTGAAAATTTTGTCTAGGTTTTCGGTGCCCACGTGGCAGGCTCCTGCTTTGCAATACGCGTTATGTTTAGCGTATATAGTATATAGAATACGCGTTTTTTAACGTTCTGAATCCGATCTCTTGATGTTTTTCTGCTGGCTGTTTTGCTTATGGTTTAGTGTTTGACAGAACTAGCCGAGTGGAGTTTACGTCAACTTCGACGATTTTGCAGTTCTTGAATTGCTTAGATTGTCCGAGAGCATCTTTGACCGTTACGGCAGTGGTGTCTGCTTTTGCGTAGACTATATCTTTTGCAACGTTTTTACCGTTGAGGATCACGTTAAATTCGCACATTACTACTCAATCCAATACTGTTAATTGCGGCTACTTTAGTTATAGGTTTCTGCTAGCGATGTGGTTATGGTTTTGATGTTGTTTTCATAGAATCGCCATAACATGCTCTAGATAGATTCAAGCATCGAGTTTGGTGAATAAGTAATTATTAATCCACGAATGTTATAGGCTACTTGACGACTCATACTGCTAAAGATGAAGCCGATGCCAAGGAAAAGGAAGCCTGAAAAGCCTTCAGGCATAGACATCTTCCAAGTTCTAACCCAAACAGAAAAAGAGACTAAACAGCGAAAAAGAGAGGAGCTTCTGGCACCGCTCAACGTAAAGCAGTACTTCACTGAAGGAACCATTACCATAAACAAGGCAACCTGCAAGGGGGTAGAATGCAAGCTCTGCATCAAGGCATGTCCGACTAATGCCTTGTTCTGGAAGGCTGGGGAAGTGGGGATAACTGAGGAGCTTTGCATATACTGCGGAGCCTGCGTGCTGAACTGCATTGTTGACGACTGCATCACGGTTTCGCGGAAAAGAGAAACAGGCGAAACAGAAAGATTCAGCAAGCCGAAAGATTTTACCGCGCTTCAGCACGCAATAGATGCCCAGAAACGTTTCAAGAGAGTTTCAGAAGCTTTTCCCACGGTTAAGGAATACTTGAAACGGCGTAAGAGGAAAAAGCCTCGCAGGGAATCTGCCAAGCATTAAACGGGTTTTTGTCTTCGAAGTTGACTAAAACCCCCTATTTATACTAGGCAGGGTTGCCTGCATGAAGCTGGGTTTCTGCGGGTTTCAGGTTTTCTAGAACGTCTGCTAGAGCGCTTGTCCATCTTAAGTAGGAGTTTAGCGTCGCTCTTAATGCAGTTGTGTCGGTAGCTTCCACTTTTATAGTAAGAAGGAGCCCATTCTTCTCTACGGTTATCTTGGATCTTGCGGTGGCAGGCTTGGTGGCTTCTGGCTTTAAGGCGGTTAGAACGGTCTCGGTGATTTTGGGTGAAGAGAACTTCAGTTTGACAACTGCGCTGGTTTTCAAGTTTCAACCCTTTTTGGTAGCCTGCGAGCATGTTCTGGAAAAGGTGGTTAGGATCAAGTGTAAAGAAGGAGAAAAAGTGCTATTCAGCTTCTTCCTGTTCTGCTTTTTCCGCGACCTTTTCAACTTCTTCAACAGGCGCGCCTTTGGCAACCCGCTTGGCAACGATTCCCAGCTTCGTAACCGGGGTGTATGCTCCGCCTGTGTAGGTGAAGCCGCACTTCCTACATTTCCAAACGCCAACGCTCTCTCTCTTGACGCGGGTAAAGCCGCACTGTGGGCACGGGTGCTTGCTTTTCAGTTCAGTGAAGACACGGACATAGCGCTTTCTGACAGTAGCACCGTAGCGTGATCCAAGCCCACGCGTAGGGCCAACTTTCTTGGTTCGACCGCCCATGTTTCTTACCAGCCGAGTTTTTTCCGAATTTCTTTCGCTTTGTCCTTAGCTATTTTAGCTGCTTCCAAGATCATGGCAGGCTCAAAATAGCCGTTTCCGCCTTTCTGTATTGCGCAGATGTTTCCATCATCATCAATCGCGATGGACAGCCTTGCATCCATCACCTGCTCTTCTTCCAGCCAAGGATCAACTATAAGTTTGCCTCCGATCTTCGCAAAGGTAACGGTCACGGGATTTCTCCTTATCGGAAGCTGGGTATGCCCTGACGTGGTCTTCACTTCCCCGTCTTCGACCTCGTAGTTAGGCACTTTGGTGTTCAGCAGCGCTCCCATGGCAGCTAAGGCGGAAGCGTCAATTAGGTTCCCGTCATGGTTAAGCACGTACACGTCTACGAACACCACGATCACCTTCTTGCCTGGCTCTATGCACAGTTTCTCAGTGTCTATTGCTTTTGACTCTCTGATTCCTCTGTCAACGATTCTTGCAAGCTCTATCGAGTTCTCGTCGGGCGGCCCTGCCTCGAACACGGGTGAAGCTAGAGGCACAAGCTCCGTGGTGACTGTCAGCACGCCTTCGGTTGGCGTGTCTGGGAAGGGTTCACCGAACTCGATTTTTGTTCCCACGAGCACATCTGTTCTCCCCAACCGGACTCTCGCGGAGCCTTCTGCCCGTTCGATTATTCCTTGCTCGATTTTGATCTCTCGGAAGTCTGTTAAGCCTCTTCCGTCCAGCCGTTTTCCTTTCTCAATGAGCTGAGCAATTTCTTTTTGCTTAACCTTAGTTATCACCGCAGACATTATTCTTCACCTTCCTCCTTAGCGCTTGCATACTTGCTACGTATAGCTTCTTTCTGCATGGCGTAGATCTTCTTGCACCCTTCGATAGCGAGGTTCACAGCGCTTTCAAACTCGTCATAGCTCAATATTCCATCCATCTGCAGCAACGTTACCGCATTCAGGTTAGGCATCAAGGCAACAGGCACATCAGCAGTCCCATACTTATCCTCTTCATCCATCAGGTCCAGCACTATCGTGTCGCCTGCTTTTCCCGCTGCACATGCAACAACTATGTCGCGCATCGGGATGCCTGCATCAGCCAAGGCTAGGGCAGCGGCAGTTATGCTGGCGCATCTTGTTCCGCCGTCAGCTTGTAGAACCTCTACGAAAATGTCAACCATTGTCCGCGGATAATACTCAACAAAAATCGCTGGCTCAAGGGATTCTCTGATTACTTTCGAAAGCTCTATTTCTCTCCTTGAAGGCGCCGGAGACTTTCGCTCCTGAACCGAGAAGGGCGCCATGTGGTAACGGCATTTCAGAACCATCCGGTCGGGAAGCGCTAAGTGCTTCGGGTGAACCTCTCTAGGCCCGTAGATGCCTGCTAGAACCTTGTTCTTCCCTTGTTCAATGTATGCTGAGCCGTCAGCGTTAGAAATAACGCCTACCTCAATTTTTATCGGTCTCAGCTCGTCTGGTTTTCTTCCATCAAGCCTTAAACCTTTCTTATCAATCAGTTTTTCTGGTTTATCCGTCATCTCTCATTCTCCTCCATTTTCTGTTTTTCTTTCTTAAGCATCTGGGTTATGCGGTCTGTTAGACCGGCTAGATGCGACTCTTCATCGATCTTGCGAATGGCAGCTGCAGCAAGCTGCTCGTCTTCAACACTTTTCCCCGTGATCAGTATTATACCGTTAAGTCCGAGGATTATGTGGCAGTTTGTTTCCTGCTTTATCATCGAGATCATTGAGCCCTTCCTGCCTATGACTCTGGGAATCTTTGTCGGCGTGATCTTCAAAATCTGCCCGCGTGTTATCTTTCCGAGTCCTGGTTCGTCTACTTTAAGCTGGGGGTCATGCGCCCTGTCGTAGGCAACTATCTTGGCGACAATAAGGTCGCCGATGTCAAGAAGCTGCGGCAGATCATCTTGCTGTGGTCTAAAAGGTCTGCTTAAAACCTCTGAGGCGCGTAAAAGCGCGGGGTAAGGCGCGTTTATATCAACCGTCCAGCCGTTGAACCCTATCTCAACTATGGTGCCGATGACTAAGTCGCCTATTCTTGGCACGTAGAATGCTTTGAGAGCCACTACGTTGACTTTCTTGTTATCATACTCCACAAGCCCAGTTCGCGTAGCGTAAATCTTGTTGCCTTCTAGAAACGCGTTTTCGCCCGCTATGTAGTCGCCTTCCGCAAGCAGGTCTCCTAGGGTTACAACCTGTCTTCTTTCAAAAAATGTTGGCACATTCTTCACATCCAAACATACTTGTAAGCAAACATGTTTAAGCGATTATCTTTGCTTCTCCATTTCCTTTAGTTACGTCTCCGAGTTTTTCTAGGAACGGGGCATATAAACCTGCTGGCATTTCAAGTATCCCGTACCACGAGCCGTCCGAGCGCCATTCTTCACGTTTTATCGTTCCAAAGCCTTTCACCGTGCCGTACGCTCTTGCAGCGTAGGCCGCGGGTATGGTGACGCCGACGGCAACCTGCTCCATTTTCAGCGGCAGAATAGGTCTTAGCTGCTTAATTATTTCCTTTGCTTGTTCTTCAGTGGACTTAAATGGGTCGATGGGGTAGCGGATCTGCTCCATGGCGTTTTCTATGCGCATGGACGGGTGTGGAAGGTTTGTCTTTGGATCAACGGACTGTCTCGAGATGAAGTCTATGATCTGTTTTCTTTTGTCTTCAATCATTTTTCTCCGCTGCTCGGTTGTAAGCTGCAGGGTTCCCGTCTTCAGTATTATTTCAGCTATCTTAAGCTGCTCAGTAGTTCCGAAGGCTTTGCGTAGCGCTTCTTCAGAGACTTTGGTTCCCTTGTTAGCGTCGGAGAATATGGTTTCGGAAACAAGAACCTCGGTTATCGATGCTACTCTGCCTAGACGGTAGTCTAACGCTTTCTGTGGTTTAACCAGAACCTCGAAATGCTCATTATCCTTTGTTATTCGCGCTGTGGTATATTTTTCGCCCATCCCTTATGTCACTTACCGACACCTAGGTCTTTCACGTAGTCCTCGATTTTTTTGTCGGTGAGCAACTCCATTTTCCTTGTTTCTGAAGGGATTACTGCTACCTTTATTCGGGGTGGAAGCTGTCTAGCCTCTAAAGCTTTTACTAGGCATTTCACCGTCAGCTTTGTAGCGTCTTCGAGTCTCATGTCTTCTCGGTACTCGTCTTTAAGTATGGCGAACACGGTTTCTCTTCCGGCACCTTCAGCTCTTGCCTTGTAGCCCCGGTATGTTCCGCTGGGATGTGTTCCGAAGACGCGGTTTCCAGTTTTGTCAACTCCAGCAAGAATCATTGACACGCCGAAAGGTCTGACCCCTGCGTGCTGTGTGTAAAGCTGCTTGATGTCGCAGACCCTTTTGCTTATAACCTCTACATCTATAGGCTCATCATAGGTCAATCTATTGCTCTGAGCATACACGCGGGCTTGGTCGATAAGGATGCGTGCATCCGAGCTTAAGCCAACTATCGCGGCGCCGATATGCTCATCAATCTTAAAGAGCTTCCAAGAATACTCGGCCTCTTCTAACGGGTCAACAGTCTCTTCCGCGCCTAACACAACCCCTTCAGAACACTGTATTCCAAGGATGGTTGCTCCACGGTTAACCAGCTCCATAGCGTATTCTACCTGGAACAGTCGACCATCTGGTGAGAACACGGTTATGGCGCGGTCATATGCTCCTGGTGCTGCAAATACCGACATTCATCATTCCTCATAGCATGATCTAATGTTTGCAGACTTTCATACGACAACTAAACTAAAAACCTTTTCCCACGCGTTCTGGTCTTTTAGGTTGAGACTTTTGGATGCGTAAGAAGAAACGCGAGACCGGACTTGGTTTTGGAAGAACCCGCCCATAGAGAGGAATAGGCCGTTTGCGTGCCAAGCAAAAACATAAAAGCAAATTCTGAAAAGAGGCATAGACCGTGAGGATAAATGGCAAAAAATAGCAGAAAGTTATTATTAACTGCGCTTCTAGCATTGCTTTTTCTAGCTTCAGCCCGCACACTAATGATTGCTCATGCCGCTCAGATAGTAATTCAGCTAGAATGGTTTAACCCCATGCTTGTCCACGATGTCGCCGTATCAGACGATGGCAACTACTTAGCGGCTGTAAACAACACTGGACTACACTACTTTGACGCTGACAGCTCAACTCCGTTATGGTGGTATCAGCCATCCACCACCTTCTTGTCAGTTGCTATATCTGGAGACGGCGACTACGTTGTAGCAGGAGACAATGAGGGCATTCTGCACTACTTCAACCAGTCAAGAGCCAGAACAGACGAGCAGACAGAGCCAACTTGGACAAGCATTGACTTAGGTGGACCGATAGAAAAAGGCACGTTAGACATGTCTTCAAACGGCAACTTCACTGTCGTCGGCGGCACTGGAACCAGCATATGGTATTTTGCTGACTGCCACAAAAGAGCCGGAGCAGACAACATGCATACATGGACCAGCGGCGTAGGCTCGGAATTCTACACCGTACACATCTCGGCCAACGGCAGGTACGTAGCCGGCGGAGGCGCTATAGGCTTCAACGGCTTTGTTGTCTTCTACGAAAACGCAACAACAATGTCAGGCTATGTCTCTCCAAAATGGTTTGCGCATAGCCAGCTTCCCACACACATCATCGACCTTGCACTTTCAAATGACGGCTATGCAGTAGCCGCAGTAGACGTCCCAGAAGGCATAGGAACACTGTACTATTGGGCGAATGCAACCAAATTAACCGGTGACCCTAACGCCACATGGACTGACCCTGGATCTTTCTGGCGTATCGACATGAGCGGCAACGGAGATACTGTTGTAGCCGGAGGCATTTACTACACGAGCGTACACTTTTGGAGCAACGCCAGAACACGGACAGACATACAATCAGAAGACTGGGTACGGCTGGAAACGGTCAACGTGTATGACATATCCATAAGCACAGACGGCAACCTAATGGCGGTTCCAACGATGAACATGACCGGCAGCTACTTAGCCTATTTCCTAACATCAGACGGTGCCATTCTAAACGACTTTGTGCTTCCACAGTTCACTAACATGGTTTCAATGTCCGACCTTGGCGAAACCATAGCGATGGCAGGACCAGGATACGACAGCCTCTACGTTTTCAAAGCAACAATAGACTCGAAACCTCCAGACATAAACCAAGTAACTCAAAACCCAGATAAAGACAGCGTGCACCCAGATACTGCGGTTGAAATCTTTGCCAACGTGACTGACGAGTTGAGCGGAGTGAAACAGGTTATCTTGAACTACACTACAGGCAACGGAACATGGTTCACTCAGATAATGAACCCATATTCAACAGACATTTTCAACGGAACGATCCCCGCCTTTCCATATTGCACGACCGTGACCTACATCATAATAGCCGAAGACAACGCCAACAACACCATAACAACCGCGCAACTGGAACTGGATCTGCAGTATCATGTGATTCCAGAGTTCACCACGGCCTACCTTATGCTGACGTTTATGGCAATGACCATTCTATATGCTGCAGCAAGCAGAAGAAAAAAGATCTAAAAGCCACTATTTCCCAAGCTTTTTTTCAAATCTAAAAGGTATTCGCCAAGCTAATAGTCCTATGCTTTTTCAGTTTGTCCAGCTACCTCAAGCAACATCATACCTACTCTGAAAAACTATGCTTTTCCGTTAAACAACAAGCATACATCCATCCACTGCAGAGAAAAAAGGAAACGTCGAGATGCTTCTAATATTCAGGGCAAAACCGCTTCCCAGAAGCCTTGGGCTTCTCTTTGGTTTGCATCTGCCTCTTTTTTGCTTCCAAGTCTTGTTGCATTTCCTCGCAACGTCTATACCACAATAGCTCATACTCTTCTTGAGATACCACTCTGTTTCTGAGATCACCTATCGTGTGAATCCCCTCATTCTTGCACCATCCAACGCAAACCAAGTAGGCATCCCAGTCAAGCTCCTCCTCTTCCCAGTACACTGGAACCAAGGATAAACCGTGTAGGAAAGCGGCAAAAGCCCTTGTGTGCCCATCCACAAAGACAACGTCGTCTTCAAGTTTCTTGATGGGTATCGGCTCCATTGACGCAATGTTGTCTGGATCAAACACTTTCATTACTTCAGACAGCTTTGCAGAACTGATGAAAAGTTGGCTGGGCTGCAGCTTATCCAGTCTCATCATAAATGTCTTGGCCATAGCCGCACACTAGGGTCACTGTTTTCTAATAGTAAGCTTGTAGCTGACTTCAACGCCTGCTTTCTCGAAGATAAGACCGACAGGGCAGTTAGCCCTTGTCAGTTCCAAAACTCTTCTAAGCTTGTCCTCAGCTTCATCACTCTTAACAATCACCTCATAGTCAGCCTTAGTAACCGTTTTTGCCCCTTCCGGTTTCTCTGCCCTCATATTGACCTCTAAGCCGCTGAAACGCAACCTTGTCTTTTTAGCCATCAAAACGAATATTGTTGCTACACAGCCTGCGAAGCTCATCACTCCAAGCTCCAGAGCAGTCGGCCCTCTGTCGGTTCCCAAGTCTGGAGGCAGATCAACACAAACGCTATGCGCCCTTCCATCATCAACCGCTATTCGGAAATTTTCTATCATTTTGGCATTGGCATTTATCAGAGTCATGAACCGTCAACTCATCACTTTTTATGTTCCTTACAATTAATAATTCTTCGCATGTCCATATAGAAAAAAATAAACAGTGACTATATACGAAACATGTTGAACATCGGTTCCAACGTGCAAATGAAAAGCACTTATATTTCAGCAAAGACAACTTCGCTGATTCCCATCTTAAAACACTCGTTTCTGGAAAACCTAATCTCTCTCGATCTCATTCTATACTCTTTCTGATGAAAACCCGAAACAGAAAGGCAGATGCAAAAACCAAAAATATAGCGATGCGACGCATCCACACGCTTCTCAATCTCGCTAAAGAAACAAAAAACACAGATCCCACCCAAGCCCAACGTTACGCGGCTATTGCGAGAAAAGTCGCCATGGCAGCAAAAATCCGCCTCCCAAAAGAACACCGCCTTCTCATCTGCAAGCACTGCAAAAACCTCATTTTGCCCGGACAGAACTGCAGAGTACGCATTAGACAGCGACGCGAACCACATGTCACAATCACTTGCCTAAACTGCGGCAAACAAACAAGAATACCACTTAAGAAAAAAGGCAGCTAAACCCTAAACAAATATAGATGGAGACACTATTTGCCTCTCTATCACGTGTGGGAGAACGAGAATTGAGTGGAATAACAGCGGGAAAACGGCGCTTTGTAAAACGTGCATTAGGCACCGCAAACGCGACGGTGTGGATCGGCAAGGACGGAGCATCGATCGACGTGCTTAAAGAAATCGAGAAACAGCTTGAAAAGAGCAAAATGGTTAAAGTCAAGATCCTGCAAACCGCCCTAAAAGAGGTCGATGCCAAGCATTTAGCAACATCAGTCGCCGAAAAGACACAGTCCTCACTAGTGGAAGTTAAGGGCCACACATTCATGCTCTACAAGCCACGCCAAAAGTGAAAGCCTTTATATGAGGCTGAATGATTTTACTGAAGGAAAGTTAAGAGGAAAAACCATCTTGATAACGCCCAACGACATCCCAGCACCACAGTTCATAGAAAAACTAGCTAGGCATCTAAAAGACAACGTTGAACAGATCACGCCCCCACCATGGGCAAGAATGACAAAGACAGGCGCCCACGTAGAAAAACCACCTCAAGACCCAAACTGGTGGTACACCAGATGCGCCTCAATCCTTCGCAAAGTCTACATACATGGACCAATAGGCCTAGAAAAACTCAGAGCCGACTACGGAGGAAGAAAACGACCAGGCTGCAAAAGAGAACATGCCTCCAAGTCAGGCGGCTCAATAGTCAGAAAGGCGCTACAGCAGCTTGAAGCAGCCGGCTTAGTGGAGACAGCCAAACCGCAGGGCAGAAGAATCACTCGAGAAGGCAGAAAGCTCTTGCAAGAGCTAGCTGAAGATGTTGGCAAAGAACTTGTAAAAACGTTGCCGGCAATGGAGAAATACCAGAAAGGTGAATAAGCGTGTCTGACGAGGAGCTTGAGGGTATTCGCAGAAGAAAACTCTCAGCGCTGCAGAGGCAGATGAACGAAGAGCAGAAACAGGCTCAAATGCAGCAGCAACTGGAACTCCAGAAACAGGCGATTCTGCGAAGCATCTTAAGCCCAGAAGCCAGACAGAGACTCACCAACCTAAAAATGATCAAACCCGAATTCACGGAGCAGCTGGAGCTTCAGCTGATTCAGCTTGCGCAGCAGGGAAAGCTGCCGATTCCATTGTCTGACGCGCAGCTGAAGCAGATTTTAGTGCAGTTACAGTCAGTTAAGCGTGAAACAAAGATAAGAAGGATATGATCATGGCAAGGCACAAACCCACAGCAAAAAAGCGGAGGCTCGCCAGCGCTGGAAAACAGAAACGCGCTGTCCCAACATGGGTTATAGGTAAAACTGCGGGAAAGGTAAGATCAAACCCGAAGAGGAGACAGTGGCGTTCAAGAAAAATAAGGGCTTAGGACTGTTTAGCCTATGGAAGAAGACAAAGAAGAACCCAAGCTCAAGAAAGAGCCGGAAGACGAAGAGTTAGCAGAGCTTCTTGAGGAAGAAGAAGAGCCTGAAGAAAAGGAAACGCCAGAGGAGACAAAAGCAGAAGAGAAAACCGAAACCGTAGAAGAAGCTCTAGTTGAGGAAGAAGCGGAAGAAGCCAAGCCGGCAAAACGTGAAAAAGAAAAAGAGGAAGAGGAAATAGTTGAGGAACGCACCTACACGGTTCCGTTGGGCAAGGCTTGGATTATGCCTCCAAACAAGCGTGCGCCGAAAGCCATGCGAATACTCAAACAGTTCATTGCCAAGCACATGAAGCTTGAAGCGCGCAAAGAAGACGAGGAAGAGGAAGAAGAGCCGGCGAAGCTTATCATAAGCAGCGAAGTTAACGAACAGATTTGGCGCCGAGGAATCCAGAAGCCCCCGCGCAAGATCCGTGTGAGAGCTACGAAAGATAAAGAGGGAAACGTGACGCTTCACCTAGCAGAAGGCAAATGACACCTCTAGCGGATAATGTACACGCTGCAAAACACACGTGTGACAGAGAAAACGCAAACATTTTTACAGCTTTATCAAAAACAAGCCAGAAACACGGCTATTCCCTGAACAAAGAGTATGGCGCGGGGTGTGGGATTTGAACCCACGCGACCTTTCGGTCACAGACTTAGCAGGCCTGCCCCCTACCAGGCTAGGGCAACCCCGCCCAGTTTTTCATCAACCTCGCAGGGTTTTGTGAGGTTTTTCTCGTTGTTTTTGCCTGGTTTTTCTTGACCCCGTAGTTTTTGTGTGTTTTCTTTCTTATTTGCGTTTTCGAAAAAATGGCATGTCCTCTTTTTCATGGCTTAGGATTTCTTCTTTCCTGATCCCAGCGCTTGAAAACTTCCTCTGCAATTACCGGTCTTAGGATGAAGATGTCTTCCGGGTGCTCCACGTAAAGGTAGACCACGTAGACCCTTTCAAACCCGCCTGACCTTAGTAGCATGAAGCTTGGCGGTCTTGGAAGTTTATGGCGGTGGCGTTCAAAGACTTCGCTAAAGATCTGGGCCATCTTCTCTGTTGACACGCTGTGGTCGAATCCCATCTCGAAAGTGCAGCAGTAGACGCCCATTTCGCCTCCGTCCTCATAGCGGCAGTTGGTTATGTCTCGCTGCAGAATCTGGAGGTTGGCAACCGAAACCACGTTGTTGCCGATTGTCAATACCTTTGTATAGTTGATGGTGATTTCCTGCACGACGCCTTCAACTGTGCCTAGCCGAACGTAGTCGCCAACCTTGAAGGGCCTAGCTGCAAGCAGATACAAGCCAGCCACAAAGTTTCCAATAGTCTGGGTGGAAGCCAAGCCGATTGCAGCGCCGCCAAGAGCTGAGAAAGCAACAAACCATTCAGTAGGTAAACCGCCAACCCAGATGACTGAAACCGCAGCGCCGACGAGGATTAGGATTCGGAAAGTCAAAACTAGGTTGTTGCAGACGCTTGGAGCTAAGTGCGCTCGTCTACCAAAGCGACGAAGATACCTAGTTACTATTCTCTCCAAAACAAAGGCGACAGCAGCTATGGCGGCTACGTAGAGAGTTTGCCCAACGCTGAGACCCAGTGGCGTCTGTACGTCTAGAAACTCGAACATCCAACTCGCCTCTTTTTCTCATCCTCTGCACTTGTTTCTAATAAACGCTTTCAGATGAAATAGTCGAATGGTAACTGAATATGCTTATATGCCCAAACATTATGAAGGCTAACGCTATGAGCCAGACAGAAACAAAGAAGACGGTTCACACGTTCGCGGCAGCATCATTTCTCAACGACTTCGGCTCAGACATGATATACCCGATATGGCCAACGTTCGTGAAAGACATACTCCTTGCAGACATGCTTACTTTAGGGTTTATAGACGGATTAGGTGACGCAATCGTTTCCATATCGCAGGCAGCGTCGGGCTATCTTTCTGACCGAACACGCAAGAGAAAGATCTTTGTCTGGACAGGCTACTTTTTCGGCTCAGCCTCAAGAGTAGGCTACGCTGCGTCCACAGCGTGGCAGCACCTAGTACCGTTCAGAATACTGGATAGAGCCGGAAAAATGCGCGGTGCCCCGAGAGACGCCATAATTGCCGACGCGTCCACAAACGCGAATAGAGGCAGAAACTTCGGGCTGCTTAGGGCGATGGACAACCTTGGCGCTGTCTGCGGCATCATAACATGCCTGCTTCTGTTTGGGCTACTGGGGTACCAGACCCTTTTCCTGATAGCAGCCGTGCCCTCAGTAATAGGGGCGCTGATGATCATGACGATAATAAAAGAAAAGAAGCCTGCGGAGAGCAAGATCTACAAGGGGATGTCGCTTCGAGCGCTAGATATGAACCTTAAGCTTTTCATCACGTTAAGCGCAATCTTTGCTTTCGGCTCCTTTAGCTACTCGTTTCTTCTACTGTTTGCTAAAGAATCAGGATTTGAAGCGGGAGCGACCCCTATTCTGTATCTGTTGTTCACGGCGGTTGCATTTCTGTTTTCTCTGCCATTTGGAAAACTCTCAGACACAGTGGGAAGAAAAACCGTTTTGCTGCTCTCCTACGGGCTATGGGGACTTGTAAGCGTGGTTTTCATTTTGTCTCAAAATTTGCTAGCTATAATATTGTCCTTCTTTTTGTATGGGCTTCATAGAGGGGCATTGGACACTGTTCAAAAGGCCTTCGTGGCCGAACTTGCGCCAATAGACTACAGAGCCAGCACGCTAGGCGGCTTCCAGATGGTGGTTGGTCTCTGCGCGCTGCCTTCGTCGCTCTTAGCGGGTCTGCTCTGGGAAACATACAACCAGTTTACGCCATTCTATCTGTCACTGGTTCTCACCGCTGTCTCGATTGCAATGCTACTTCTGGTAAGAGAAAAACGAGCCTAACCTCTTTTCTGGGCGAAAGCTTTTATTCAAAGTTCAAAACTTACATTCGCAATATCTCAAGATGATGTATTATGACTTTGCAGAAAGGCGACTTTGTACTAATAGACTACGTGGCGAAAGTTAAAGAAACAGGCGAGGTCTTCGACACAACCAATGAAGAAACCGCGAAGAAAGAGCACTTGCATAAAGAGGGAGACATCTACGAGCCGAAGCTCGTCGTCATCGGCGAAGGATGGGTTCTAGCCGCGCTGGACGAGAGCCTTTTAACAATGGAGATAGACAAGCCGGCGACCGTTGAAATTCCTCCGGAAAAAGCATTCGGGCAAAGAGACCCAGAGAAGGTTAAACGCGTTCCGCTTAAGCAGCTGACGTCTAAGGAAATTACGCCTACATTGGGGCAACGTATCGAGCTTAATGGAAAAATGGCAACTGTACGCGCCGTAGGAGCAGGCCGAGTTCTGCTGGATTTCAATCCCCCATTGGCTGGAAAGACGCTGGTTTATGAGGTAAGCGTGAAGAAGAAATTGGAGACTCCGGAAGAGAAAATATCCGCACTGATTCACAGAAGAATACCCCAAGTCGAGGAAAACAAGTTCCGCTTCACACTTAAAGCCAAAACGGTAACCATGGAGATGCCAGAAGAAGCTTTGTATCTGGAGGGAATTCAAATAGCCAAACGAGGCACCGCTCTTGACATACAGAGATTCCTACCCGAAGTCGCAACCATCAAGTTCGTTGAAACCTTCAAGACAGAACAAAAGAAAACCACGGAAACCGCGGATCAAACCTAGTCGCGGCACTGTCTGCTAGATTACTTCTGTTGCCTTCGCGATTTTCTCGCAAGACTCTCTGGACAAATCCTGCTTATTGAGGATTGTGTAGCGTTCAGGTCTAATTGAAACAGCAATCTCCAAAGCCTTAATTACATCTTCTTTCGTGACACCCAGCTCTGTAGCGTTAATCGGCGCTCCGAGTTTCTTCAAGGTATCTCTTACCTTTCTCCAGTCCATCCCGTGCAGATAGGACATCATTATCGTTCCTAGACCACATTGCTCGCCATGCATGGCACAACACGGTCTTATAGTATCTAAGGCATGGCTGAACATGTGTTCTGAGCCGCTGCATGGACGGCTGCTTCCAGCTATGCTCATCGCCACTCCGCAGCTAATCAATGCCTCAAGAAGAATGCGTAAGCCTTCTTCGCTGTTGGGCTGAATTAGGTCAGCGTTCTCCATAACGAGTCTGGTGCTCATTAAGGCTAAGCTTGCAGCGTACTCGCCGTAGTATTCGCCTTTGTCTTTGTGAGCGAGTTTCCAGTCTTCTACTGCTGTGATTTTTGAGATTACGTCGCCGCAGCCGTTTATGGCGAGGCGCCAAGGAGCTTTCATTATTATGTTTGTATCCGCGATTATGGCTAGAGGCGCTTGAGCCATTACTGAGTATGGTTTTGAAAAACCCTTGATCGACGAGAGAGGGCTGGCAATCCCATCGTGAGAGGCCGTAGTC
This sequence comes from Candidatus Bathyarchaeota archaeon, assembly GCA_029907545.1. Classification (GTDB taxonomy): domain Archaea; phylum Thermoproteota; class Bathyarchaeia; order Bathyarchaeales; family Bathycorpusculaceae; genus JAGTQT01. Next base: position 20,959 of record JARYLR010000020.1, read on the forward strand.
GGAATGCTGATAAACGGGATTCCTTGCCGAGAGGAGCTGCATTTTGCCACATCTATTTTTGTTCCTCCGCCTACTCCGAAGACAATTTCCGGCTTCAGTTTCACTATTTTTTCTTCAACCGCCTCCACATCTTTAGCTAATGCTTTTTCTGTGAGAAACGTCTGTATTTTCATTCCCTCTTTTTCCAGAATCTCCTTGACGGTTTTGCCTGCCACCTCGTACGTTTTGGAGCCCGCAATCAGCAATGCGGATTTCGTAAATCCGAGTCTCTTAGATATTTCAGCAATGCTTTCTATGGTTTCTTTTCCCACAACCACTTCTCTGGGCAACTGCATGCGGTGAAAGCTTAGAGTCAACTTGATCACGGTTGATAACTACAAACGCACCTAATCTCGTTGTTGCCAAGCTTAAAACTTTCCGGAAGCCACGATTGGAGACCACGTGAACAAGACGTGAAGAATCAGCAGCTTTAGACCGTAATATTAATAAATCTCATGGATGTGATAACATGATGCTACTTCCTAGCGAAGTAATTTCCCGACACACTTAGGTTTTGGAGGAAAATCGATTGACAAACAATGATGCAGTAGACAAGTTGATATTGAAAGGAACCACAACCATAGGCGCCGCATGCAAAGATGGCGTAATACTGGCTTCAGACACCCGAGTAACCATGGGAATGTACGTTGCCCACAAACAGGGCAAAAAAGTCTACAAGATAGACGACCACCTCGGCATGACCATAGCTGGAACGGTGGCAGACGCGCAGAGAACAGTTGACATACTTATAGCCAACGCCCAGCTCTACAGGCTGAACATGAACAGACCAATGCCTATAAGCGCTGCAGCAAGACTCATCGCCAACCTACTGTTCTCCGCCAGATATGTGCCTCTATTGACGCAGGTCTTGATAGGAGGCGTAGACGACACAGGGGCACACGTGTTCTCGCTAGACCCATTTGGAAGCCTTACCGAAGAAAAGCTGGTTTCTACAGGTTCAGGTTCGCCTGTGGCTTACGGCGTCCTTGAAGATGAGTTTAAGGAAGGCATGTCTGTGAAAGAAGGCATGCCCATCATTGCTAAGGCTGTAAACGCCGCGATGAAAAGGGATGCAGCAAGCGGGAACAACTATAACATTGTAGTGATAGACGAGAAAGGTTACCGAGAACTTACTGAAAAAGAGAAGAAACAGCTTCTAGCCGGCTGAGGAAGTAAAGAGTGTGCCAGTGAACTCTAATAAAGACAAGATAGAGATAAGCCAATACATACTTGAACATGTTCCGAAAGAAGCAGAAGTGACAAGAATAGAGTATGAAGGATCAACTCTAGCCGTTTACACGAAGAAGCCTGAAGTCCTTGTTGAACAAAGCAACTTGATCGCGGATATCGTCAATTTCATAAGAAAACGCATCGTCATACGGTCAGACCCCTCGGTCAGACTGCCAGAGAACGAAGCAGAAAAAATCACACGCGAAATTCTTTCTTCCGAAGCAGAACTAACAGAGATCTACTTCGACCCCAGCCTTGGGGAAATAATAATCGAAGCCAAAAAACCGGGACTAGTTATCGGAAAAAACGGTGCAGTGCTCCAAGAAATAATCAGACGCACAAGATGGAGACCGCACGTCCTAAGAACCCCTCCTCTACGCTCCAAAATCATAACTCACATGCGCCATTATCTTCACTCAGAAACCAAAGAAAGAGAACGCATCCTGCGCACCGTCGGAGAAAGAATCTTTAGATCCAAAGTTTTCGACGTCGGAGACGTACGCGTAACCGTTCTAGGAGCTGCACAAGAAGTCGGCAGATCAGCTTTCCTTCTGCAGACAAGAGAAAGCAGCGTCCTACTGGACTGCGGCATCAACCCCGGCTCCAACCGACCTTTCGAAACGTTTCCAAGACTTGATAACCCTAGTTTTGAGCTTGACTCCTTGGACGCTGTTATCATAACCCACGCGCACCTTGACCACTGCGGGCTGCTGCCTTTTCTCTACAAGTACGGCTATGACGGGCCGATATACTGCTCGGCGCCTACTTCAAATTTGATGACTCTGCTTCAGCTTGATTATTTGGACGTTGTCGGCAAACAGGGTGTATCAGCCTACTACGATCAAAAAGATGTTCGCGAAACCGTTTTGCACACTATTCCCTTGCGGTACGGCGTTGTCACAGACATTGCTCCAGATATTAGACTAACGCTGCA
>JARYLR010000021.1 GCA_029907545.1 Candidatus Bathyarchaeota archaeon
GTGCGATGAGCCCGCCACTACAGAGGCGCTGGAAAAGTGAGTTTTGTTGATGCTTTTGTATACGCGCTTATTAAATGATAATCAATAAAGTGGAAACCAAAAACCGACAATGCCGCCTCTCCATTGCGGCCTATCTGTTTAAGCGCGTCTTCGGCTTTTCTTATTTTTGCTTCCAGCTCGGCTGTCACCAGTTGCGCTTCCTTTCTCTTTCGTCTCAGGAGGTTTTTCCCAAAGCTCCAACTTCTTCTTTTTGAATTCTCTGCGTTTACGGTGAAGAAACCGGTAAACCACGTTATGCATGCTTCCTCTAATTAGCATTTGCACGGCTTCTCTTGCAACCTGCAAGTTTTCAAAAGGCCCGATCATGCCCACGGTGCGTCCGTATACGGCTATGTCGCATTCCGTAAGCTCTTCGAGAATTTGCCTGGTTTTGCCGTTCATGCCTATAATCCGCCCTTTCACGCGTTTCAGATCGGATTCAGACTTGCCGAAAATTGCTTGCAGGTCTATAATTTCCAGCATATTTTCCTCGTCTAGAAGCAGCCTGAAGGCGCGTTCAGGGGAAAATCCTCTTCCAATTGCGGTTACCACATCTTTGGCTTTAAAAAGGACTGATGGATCTTTAGACTGGTCGCTCAGAGCGATGGTAATGCCGCCTGTTTGGCTTTCCACTTCAAGGATGACTCCGAGCTTTTCTTCTATGCTCTTCTTTATTCTTCCTTCCGACCCGATTAAGGCGCCTACTCGTTCAGTTGGAATTTTAAGGTATGTTTCAGGTGTTGCCATGCCCTATAACCCTCCTGTAAGATTCGTCTACTGAGGGAACGTTGACACCGAGGCGGCTAAAAAACTTGTTCATGTTCTCTAAGTCTCTTTTTAGCAGATAGGCGGCCATCGGATGTGATGTGGGGAGGGCTTGTGAAAGGTCGAACAGTACGGGGTGCCCTCGATAGATCATGACATTGTATTCGCTTAGGTCGCCGTGAACGAGTTCTGCTTTGCGGTAGAGCCTTTCCAGATACATCATAAGGATGTTGTAGATTTTCTCCGGATCCTTTGGAGGCAGCTCTTTCATGGAAGGTGCATTAGCACCATCCTTACCTATGAATTCCATCACCACAACGTTGTTTCGGACGGCTATAGGTTTAGGCACGCGTACTCTAGCGGCGGTAGCTTGCTGTAGGTTTCTGAATTCTTTTTGCGCCCAAGCAAAGATAAGTGACCGCGTATCTCTTCTGACGTTTTTAAATCGATCGTCACCCTCGATGTATTTGAGGATGCCTTTGCGAAACTCGGCGGAGAGTGTTAAGTAAATTTTGACTGCAAGCTCTTTTCCCTCCGCGTTTTTGGCCCAGTAGACTCGGGATTCTTTGCCTGCGCTTACTACTCCGTGGATTTCGTCGATTACGCCTTTGTTCATAAAGTCGTAGATGATCATGAGTGTTGAGCGGTCGAAAACTTCTTCAAGTGCTTCGTACTCTTCGCTTCGCTTTTCTTTCATTAGTTGCTCGGTTTCGTATGCCCGCTCTCTTTTTAGAAGTCTTTTTTCTACATGTTTTCTAAAGGACACTAAATATTCTCCATTTCAAAAAATCTGTAAAGTCAAATTGATAAATACCCTTTTCGCCGCAACTCTTCAGCCTGAGCCTTTGTGTAGCGCCATGTTAAGTCGCCTCTCTTGTCTGACTGAAAATCCCATGGTGAAACGAGAACTACGTCGCCGACTCTGATCCACACCCGTCTTTTCATCTTTCCTCGGATGCGACACAGTCGCTCGTTGCCGTCTTGGCATTTGACGAGAACACGGTCGAACCCTAGAAGTTTCGTGGCGACGCCTAGTAGCTCGCCTTGCGAGGGAAGAACTAGCTCGCTTAGCTCGCCTTCACTTAGGACTTTCTTTTTTCCCAATTCAGCACCTCGGCGTGTTCCTCTGAGAGAAGTGCGTATCTTGCTTAAAATGGTTGTCTATGCCACGCGCTTAGAAAATGGTTTTTGTTGATGCTTTTGTATACAAACGTGATACTACCTCAAGATGAGTGATGTGGCTACTGTCACTACTCTAGTGAAACACTACCAATTTTACGCTTCTAGAGTTTCACTATCTGCGCGTGCGGCACCCCTTCTATGCTTAGAACAGCGTCTGGGTGCACGTACCCCTTTTCTATTGCTTTTTGAACCACGTTTTTGCCGATCATGTTCACGATTGTCGAGTTCTCAATCATCATAAGGGCTTCGTCAATGTCCATTTTTCTGCCCTTGTAAAACTCTTCATGTACTTGGAAGACGATTTTTCCCTCGCACAGTGTTCGGCCGATCATGTCAACGTCGCATAGAGCCAGCACTACGTTTTTTTCAGTTTTCTTGATGTTCATGTACACTTCCAATTCGTTTCAGCACTCTTACAGTTGCTTGATTGAGGAGCGTGCGCCGCATGCATCGCATTTCAGGAAGGAGAGACGTTTTTCTCTTATGATTTTGGTGTCTGGACGGTGGCAGATGGGGCAGTTTACAAAGCTTTCCACGTAGCGCTGCAAAAGTCTTTCTAATGTTTCGCTGTTGAATTTGCCTTGAAAAATTACTCTTTCCCCCTGAGTAGTTGCAGCGGTAGCCATCTCGCCTGTCAAGAACTTGATGATGTGCTGGGGATCGCGGTTAAGAATGTCAGCGACTTCCTTGAAATTGAACACTATGGTTCGCATGCCGATGACAGTAAGGCGTAGTCTGGGAAGCTCCAAGCGCTCTTGCTTAGCTGTGATTTCAGGTATCTGCGAACGCGCTCTGTCTAAGAGGCTCTCGTAGTCGTAGCTCATTCAACGGTCTCCATGAAAAAGATGTTTGTAATCGTATTAAAGTCTTGTTCACGATAAAGCCCTAAAAGGACGGCGCAACACGGTGTTCTAAGCTTTATTACCATAAACGGTTAAAGAAAGAATGGTAGGTGAATTCTGGTTGGGATACATATACCTTTACACTGGTACAGGTGCGGGAAAAACTGCGAACGCCTTGGGTCTGGCATTGCGCTCAGTGGGTCATAAACGCAAAGTCGTGATTATCCAGTTTCTTAAATGGTGGAAGAACACTGGAGAATATCAGATTCGCAGCTTGCTTAAACCTTACTATGAGATCTACCAGTTTGGACGCAGAGGCTGGATAGGGCTGGGAACCTTAGATGAGGAAGACAAAAGATTAGCCAAGAAAGGATTAAAGTTCGCCGAGAAAGCTGTAAAGGAGAAAAAACCTGATTTGCTGGTGTTGGACGAAGTTAACCTAGCTTTGTATTGCGGGCTTCTGCAGGTCAGCGAAGTCGTGGATTTCTTGGATGGAATTCCGAAGAATGTTGATGTTGTCTTGACGGGTAGATATGCGCCGAGAGAGCTTGTTGAAAGGGCGGATTTTGTTGTTGAAATCGTAGAAGTCAAAGCTCCAAAGGAAACTGTCACCACAAAGGGAATTCAGTACTGATTAACTATGCTGTGTTCATTGTTAACGGCATTGCAAAAGGAAAGATTTACCCATTGCGTCACAGAATTCGTGTTGTGAGGGCTATTTATAATGGTCCTTTTCTGTATCACCTATGACAACAAAATTTATATTGCAAAACATAACAAAACTTTATTCACCAAAAGTGAAGTTGACGGGTGAAGATAAGAGAATCCTGGTTTTCGTATTATGCATGGTGTCGCTATTTGTCATGATATTAATACTACCTCCTTCCACGACAGGGTATAAACAAACTAAGGCAGATGTAGGAAGGAATACGCTGAAAGAAACAGCAACTGAAGATAAGACTGCCTCTGTAACTTTTGCACTATCAACAAAAAAGCAAGAATCAATCGAGGAAGAAGAAATATTAACTAACTATAAGCAAGAGATAATCATTACAATTCAAACAAAAGAGAACTATATTGTTCACACTATCGACAGCAGTCAAAACCTTAGCCAGCTCATACGCAGTAGCGAAATATTAAACGCAACGTTGTCAGACAGAACCCTAGCAGATATTCAGACAAAGGATAAAATCTTGGAGATTAATGAACCAAAAATACAGATTCAGTCCGAGGGATCTTTCGTAGAGATTATTGAGTGGTATTATTTTTGGATAATACCGATCCCTTTAGGTGCAAGAGCCCATGTACACCTATCACCTGTAGATGCTATAAACCTTGGGACGGCACTAGCAGCGCTGAATGTTCTCATGCCAATTCTTATCTGCTTGTTGGCTCCAACATTGGCAGGCGGCTTGGCTGCGCTAGTTTGCACCGCCATAATCGCCATGATGAACATAGATTATAACACAATGTACTCGGCTGACAAAAGCCAAGATGATAGTTTTGATTTTTTTTGATGTAACACCCTACACGGTAGTCCTTGTGCAAAGGACTTATACGATGGTAATGAATACCCCTCGCTACATGTGGTTAGTCAGCCTTTTTGGCGCCTATATAATCGCGGAAGCTCCACAGATATATGCGGCTTTTGCAGCATGGGATTTCTTTTTTTGGAAACCTACGTCAATAATCTACTACTGGGGATCAAATAATACCATCAAAGAAGAAGTAAAAACCGCTAGCACAATGGCGTGGTGGAAGTGAACATCTCAGTATTTGCGCAGCACCTGATACATGTATGGGGCGGATTTCTTTACATTGCAGGCATAGCGTTTATTTTGCTGTTACGGGAAATCAAAAACCAGAGGTTAAGCTGGAAAAAAGCACTACTAGCGTTATTTGTAATCGAGGTAATCTTCGCAGCCATGACCGTTGCCAATTTAGTGTCTACCCCTGAGCTCAGTACCACGTTACTGACTGTCTGGGCTACCCGTATTTTTGTGCAAGTATTCATTTACATTCGGCTACGAAAAACGCTTCACCCGATTCAGAGAAATTAGATCAATTAATAACAAAGTTAACAAGGAAAATGGAAGGTCATCGGTACAATGGCATGGTTGAAATGAATAGGTGATACAATGATTATTACGGTAGTTGACCACTTACGTCACGCATGGGGCGAGTTTACTTATATCTACCTTAATCTTCATTTGGACACTTTTTCGGCTGAAGTAGAAAGTACCTTGGAAAAAGCGATACTACCTGTGATAGTAGGCGAAGCCACTTATTTAGTTCTTACGATCTTATTAGCCATAACTCTGCCTAAACTCCAAGACGCACTCATATCTGGCATGTTCGCAAATTTTCCAGTTAAATCTGTGATATCTTTTACAGATTGCAGAAAACTGCAAAAGACATAAAGGTTTTTAGTTTCTCTCCTCTATCACCTAGATTTTGCACTAAAGAGTAAACAGAATGTATAGTATGCGCTACAATCAAACTATAATCACGTGATTTACTACGACAACATCGTTTAAAATTCAAATTGTCAGACAAGCAAAACACCGCAGTATAACACAAATGTATGGAACATGGTTTGAAAAAGCTTAAAGAAGCAGTCAACCGAAGTCTTAACTCACAACGGTGACCCAATTGACCAGCAAACGCCATCCCTATATTCCCAACTCGGTTGACAGCGCGAAAAAGGAAATGATGAAAGCAATAGGCATAAACAACATCCAAGAACTCTACACGGACATACCAGCAAACTGCCAGCTGAAGAAGCGTCTTGAGCTGCCGGAGCATCCCCTATCCGAGATGAAGCTTAAAAGGCACATTGAAACGCTGCTGTCACGGAACAAGACATGCGAGGAGATGCCGACATTTCTAGGCGCGGGATGCTGGCCCCACTACGTGCCTGCCGCCGTGCAAGAGATCGTTCAGCGCAGTGAACTTCTCACAGCATACACGCCTTATCAGCCTGAAATCTCTCAAGGCATGCTTCAAGCTCTTTTCGAGTATCAAAGCATGATCTGCGAGCTAACAGGAATGGATGCCGCCAACTGCTCAGTCTACGATTGGGCCTCCGCATTAGGCGAAGCTGCAAGGATGGCGTCGCGCATAAAAGGGAAGCCGGAAATTCTCGTTCCCTGCATAATTCACCCTGAAAGACTTGCTACGCTGAAAGTGTATGCAGAGCCCGCTGGAATAACTGTGAAGCAAGTCACATATGACTCGAAAAGCGGACAAGTGGATCTGAAAGACTTGGAAGCCAAGATCTCCGAGAAAACAGCCGCAGTATACATCGAAAATCCCTCATATTTAGGGTTCATCGAAACCCAAGTAGAAGAAATCAGCGACAACGCCCATAAACACAACGCTCTTTTCATCGTGGGCATTGATCCAACCACACTTGGAATCCTAAAGCCGCCTGGAGAGTATGGCGCAGACATAGTTGTCGGCGAAGCCCAGCCGCTAGGCAACGCGATGAGCTTCGGCGGCTCTATGCTTGGGATTTTCGCCTGCCGAGACGATATGAGCTTTCTGCGGCAGATGCCTGGAAGAATAATCGGCTTGACAACCACTAAGAACGGGGAGCAACAGGGTTTTTGCATGGCGCTACAAACGAGAGAGCAGCATATCAGACGCGAGAAGGCTACGTCAAACATCTGTACGAACGAAGCTTTGTGCGCTGTCGCAGCTGCAGTTTATCTGGCGCTTCTTGGACCGGAGGGACTGCGCGATCTTGGAGCGGCATGTATGGCTAAGGCGAACTATGCAATGAGGCTCCTGTCCAAGGTGCACCGTGTACAAACACCGGTCTTTAACTCAACACACGTCAAAGAATTTACCGTTAATTTTGACGAGTCAGGTTTAACTGTGAAGGATGTTAACGCGAAGCTTCTTCAGCGCGGGATACACGGCGGCAAAGACGTATCGAAAGAGTTTCCGGAACTCGGCCAGACCGCTCTTTACTGTGTAACGGAGATTCACTCGAAGGCTGACATCGAAAGGCTCGCAGAAGCTCTAGACGGAACCTTGGGGTGGTAGGTGAGATAAGTGATGTTTAGACAAGCAAGCTGGAATGAACAGGTAATATTCAACTTGGGCAGAAAAGGTCGAAGAGGGCATCTGCTATCGGAAGTAGAAGAAGAGGTTAAGCAGGCAGTTGGCGATGCTGAAGCACTCATACCCAAAAACATGCGCCGGAAAAGTGCGCCTGATCTTCCAGAGCTTTCAGAAGTCGAGGTAATAAGACATTTCATACGCCTATCAGAAATGAACTATGGCGTGGATTCCGGCTTCTACCCCCTCGGCAGCTGCACCATGAAGTACAACCCAAAAATAAACGAGTTTCTGACACATTCGCCAAAGTTGGAAATGCTCCACCCCTATCAGGACGAAACCACCGTGCAAGGCATTCTTGAAGCACTCTATAAGCTTGAACGTTGGCTTGCCGAGTTGACAGGTATGCATGAGGTTTGCCTGCAACCAGCGGCAGGCGCGCATGGAGAGTTTTTGGGAACAATTCTCATGAGGGACTACTTCAAAGCCAGCGGCGAACAAGCAAGACGAACAGAAATCATCGTTCCCGACTCGGCGCACGGTACAAATCCGGCAAGCGCAGCGATGGCAGGCTTCAATGTTGTTGTGGTTCCTTCTGACGACAGCGGATGCGTAAACCTAGGAGCGTTGAAAGCCGCGGTCTCAGAGCGAACCGCTGGACTGATGCTTACTAACCCAAATACGCTAGGCGTATTTGAAAACAACATCGATGAAATAGCAAGAATCATCCATGACGCAGGCGGCTTGCTCTACTATGACGGCGCGAATCTTAACCCTTTGCTATGCAAGGCAAGGCCGGGAGACATGGGCTTTGACATAGTTCACATTAACGTTCATAAGACGTTTAGCACGCCCCATGGCGGAGGCGGCCCAGGCGCCGGCCCAGTTGGAGTCTCTGATAAGTTAGCCAAGTTTTTGCCTGTTCCGAGAATTGTTTTTGACGGCAAGATGTACCGTCTGGATTATGAACGCCCTCACAGCATTGGGAAGATACGCGGTTTCTACGGTAACGTTGCAGTTCTCTTGAGGGCGTATGCCTACATTTTGAGCCTAGGAGTCGAAGGCTTGACAGAAGTCGCCGAAGTTTCTGTTTTGAATGCTAACTACTTGATGCGCAAACTGGAGAAGGTTAAGGGCTTGACTCTTCCTTACGATGGCGATCAGCCTAGGAAGCACGAATGCGTTTTCAGCGCTAAGCCTTTAAAAAGTGAGACAGGCGTTGCAGCAGTGGACATCGCAAAGCGCTTGCTAGATTATGGTGTGCACGCGCCGACGATGTATTTTCCGCTGATTGTTGAAGAAGCGCTCATGATTGAGCCTACTGAGACTGCTGAGAAGGAGGAAATTGACCGCTTTGTAGACTCTTTGAGAATGGTTTGCGAAGAAGCCCGATCAAACCCAAAGATAGTCACAGGGGCTCCTCATAACACTGCTGTCACTAGGCTTGACGAGGTTAAGGCATCGCATCCCAAGACTATGGCTTTAAGCTGGAAGATGCACCAGAAAAAGAGGCAGGAGAGAGAATCCGGCTAGTTCCAAATCGGCTGTTTATGCATGTTTAGATATTAGTGGAAAGCGGCAAGCTGCAAGCATCACGAGCGTCTTCTCTTCGGAGGCGTCTAAATGTGCTGTCTGACCTTTGCAGCGGCGCAGTCAAGTTTTTCTCTCGCTTCCTCTTTTAGCTCCTCAAATCTAGGCATCCTTTGACCTGCGTATCTTGGGATGATGTGGACGTGCACGTGGAATACGTCTTGTCCTGCGCCTCTCTCGTTTTGCTGGCTTATGGTGATTCCGTCTGGGTTGATTGCCTTCTTCACTTCGCAAGCGACTTTCTTGACTACTCTGCAGAGTCTTGCGGTCTCGCGTTCGGGAAGCGTGTAGATGGTTGCATAATGCTTTTTCGGGATCACCAGCGTGTGTCCCTCGTTTACAGGGTGATTATCCATAAACGCGATTGTGTGTTTGTCCTCGTAGACGAGGCTTGCCGGAACCTTCTTTTCCACGATCATGCAGAAAACGCAGTTGTCTTCCATGCAGCTGCACTGTAGGCTGTGTATGGATGCATGTTCTTCTTAGGTTTTATGCAACAGTTTATATTGTGCAATTCTCCCTATTCAGTCCACCTAACAGAGTGTGAAGGCACGTGACTGAAATAGAGGATAAGGTTCGCGAAGCCGTGGGACAGGTTGTTGACCCTGAGACCGGAATGACCTTTGCTGAGATGCAGATGATTACCAGCGTGAAAGAAGAAGAGGCAGGCGTGGTGAAGGTTGAGTTTGTTCCATCAAGCCCGTTCTGTCCGATTGCTTTTAAGCTGGCTACAGATATCAAGAATGCGGCTTTGAAGATTGCTGGGGTTAAGAAGGCGCTGATTTACTGCCGTGGACACATGATGGAGCAGCAGATCAACGAGATGACCAACAAGTAGAAGCAGAAAAGCCATAACTACGATTCCACTTTTGTTCTTTGCAGAAGACGGCGTGGATAAGCATTGAAAGTCAAAGGCGAGCATGAAATCTTTTGTTGCGGGGCAAGAGTCAAAATTTCCGAGAGAGGCGTAGAGGTTTTGAGCGAACCTCTGGTTAAGCACTGCCCTTTACATGAAGCGCTGTATGGAACAGGGACGATTGATCGTGAAGCCGTGCGCAGAAGCGTAGAGATGAAGATTGCTGGTCACGGTTTCTGCTGTGGAAGCCGCGTTTTTGATGGGGGTCAGGTGGTGGCGTTTGGTGCTTCTGAGATGATGCATGTCTGGCTTGATAAGAGGCTTGTTGATTGCGCAGTTGTTGTCTGCGAGGGCGCTGGAACCGTTGTTACAAGCAATGGCGGGCTTGTGCAGGCGATTGGAGCGCGGTTGACTGGGATTGCTAGAACTTCGCCTATTCGAGAAGTTATTGAATACATTGAGGTTGAGGGCGGAACGGTTCTGGATAAGGCTTGTGCGCGGATCGATCAGGTTGAAGGGGTTAGGCGGGCTTTTGAGTCTGGATTTAGGCGTGTTGCGGTGAGTGTGGCTGGTTTTCAGGCTGAGGCAATTAGTCTTATCCGTGATGTTGGAGGCGACGTGGTGATTTTCTCAGTCTGCAACACGTGCGTGCGGAACATTGACGTGGAGCACATTGCTAAGGCAGATGTTGTCTGTACAAGCGCTTCGACGATACTTCGAAGCGAAGTCGGCAACGAGGCGCTTCTGCAGGTTGGGGTAACAATTCCAGTATATGCTCTGACAGAGAGAGGCAAGAAGCTTGTCTTAGCTTACCTAGTTGAGTTTAACAAAAAACTCGTAGTCTTTAAGATTAGCAAGTTGCCATATGAAATAAAGGATAAAGGTCCAAAGCTCAAGCTATAAGAAGGCAAGCAATAGTGATTATGTATTTAGAGGAAATAATAGATTAAGTCTCTCTTTCCACTGGAAGCGGTTTTCTTTGAGTATCTACTACTATATGGCACTAGTTAGCTTAGCTCGTTGCAGTTGAGTATAATATATTATCATTCCGGGAGGCTACAGTTGGACATCGCTAGTCAAGATTTTTGAGTCCCCCATCAGCGAATTACATCCTTTATTGCACTACTGTCGCTCTCTTCCATTTCTTCCTGCTCAAATTATGGCTATGTTTCACAGGAATAAAAAAATAGGAGCGTGGAGCAAACGGTGGTTTCAACGTTTCGATCTATGGATCTACCCAACCGAATGCCTGAGCGACGATGAATACATCTTTGAGGTCCACTTTCAGATCTCCATTTATATCAGCAACTGGATTCCATTCTGGTCGTCCAGGAGCCGAGCCAAAGGCAGCTGCCACTGTATAGTAGTCTTTTAGGTCCACTTTCCCGTCGAAATTTGTGTCTGCTATGTGTGTTGGCCACATCTTGTATATACCATTTATTGTATCATATGGTATTGTTATGCCATCATCATCAAATACGTCTGTATCACTCATTAGTAGCGCACATGTCAAAGGTGGCTTCTCTAACCCCCTTTGCTGCAAAATTGCTTTGAAGTTGATTGTGGCTATTACACCATTTCCTTCTGGGAAGGGCGGATTCCAATAGCCTGTACCATTTGGCAGTATAAGTACGCCAATTATCACGCTTGGACCGTAAGGAGGACTTTCATCGTAGTTTGTAAATAGCATGCAACCCAACGATCCGGGTTGTTGAGAAGCATAGTATTTGAGGAATGGCCCCTCTGTTACGTTTATGTATTGCAACAAGGTTCTGTTGAACCAGATTCTGTATTGAACCGCTATTATTCTTTGGCTTGCATCTAAATCATTTATGGTTACATTAACTTGGACTATCGAGTTGAGGCGTTTCGCGTTTATAATTTGCGGAGTAACAGCAAGATATGGTTTCTTCACGACGTATACTTCTGCCCACTCTGTAAATGTTGTATCATCTTCGTATTTCAGTGTCAAGGTGACGTTGTATGCGCCTTGAGCAGCGAATGAATGAACTATAATGGGATTTGTAGTGATAGTCACGTTATCATCACCGAAACTCCATGTGTAGCTAACTATTGGTTTTGTGTTGCATGGCATTGTTGAATAGGTAGCGTCAAATGCCACGGGTTCGTTGATTACAGGGTTCTTGCGGAAATAGTCGAAGTAAGCCACTAACCATGGTTTGAAAAGGACGTAGTCGCTGGCTTGGTTGCCTAAACCTGTTGGATTTTTTGTTGGGTGATATGGCCCTGTGCTGTCGCCCCACCAGTTGTAAGTAGCGTTCACAGTTGTTCCACCTTCTTTGTACACTCCGTAAACGTTTGTTCACGTGTTGCCAACGATGCAATTGTAATGAATCTCGTTTCCATCTGCCGTGTTCGTTAGGTGAATACCTGAGTATGCCCCAGTGTTTCCGAGTATTGTGTTTCGAAGAATGATGTTGTTGTCGCTTGTTACATAAAGTCCGTCAAGTTTGTTGTTCTCGATCAAGTTATATTCAAGTGTTGTACCATCTGAAATCACCTTGATGCCGGCTGTTCCTGCAAGTGAACCGATGCAATTGTCATGCACATTGTTGGATTTTACTAGAATATTCGTGCAACCATTGTGTACGTAGATGCCGCTGTAGCCGTTGTAATAGACCGTGTTATGTTCGGCTCGACTGCTTGCGGTGTTGAGTAGCTGGATTCCACTATAGGTACAGTTGTAAACCTCGTTATATCGAATGTATGTATTATCGCAGGAAGCCAAGTATAGGCCAACATGGTTGATCTTGTATACATTGTTGTATTTCACGGTTGAGTCCTGAAGATTAATTAGGTACATTCCTATGCTGCCTGTATCGTGGACTATATTATTGCTTATAATGCAGTTGCTTATCTGGGCTGTAGAGGTTGACCAAGTGTTGACCCCATATGAGGTGCATGAATATATTTTGTTGTTTGTGACGTTGATGTTGCCGAGTGTAGTGAGAGGCAGTTTTGTTGTGTTTTGTGTGACCAAGTAGATGCCGGTGCCAGAGTTTTGGATTTCATTTTTGTCGACGAGTATGTGATGCGCTGAATAGTCCCATGCTTGTACTAGGATACCTATTCCGGCATTCGTAACTGTGTTTTCTTGGATTACGCTATATAATCCGTTTGTTATTTCAATCGCGTACCAACCACTATGTCCTATATTGTTTTTGATTATCTGCCAGTAGCTATGTCCTCCGTAACCAACGCTGTCTGGGTTGTATCTCTCGTGCTGTCCTGCGAGGATGGCGTTTCTGTCATGATCATAGATTTCGTTCATGTATACCGTGGTGTGGCTGGATGTGCCGTACCAGTACATTATGCCTATTCCTGTGTAGTACCATGGTGAAGAGGGGTTGTTGTTGTGGATGCTGTTATACTCGATAAGGTTGTAATCGTTGCTTGGGTACGTTGTCATCGTGGAGTCACCGAACACAATGCCGTAGTTGTTGTTTTTCATCTCGTTATGGTGTAACCAGCAATGGTTTGCTCCTCTTAGTTCTATACCAGCTATGCCTGCCGTAGGTGACATGAAGTTCTGTATTGTGAATCCGTTGATTTGTATGTGGTCAGCCATTAGGAGGAATCCGGAAGTACCTAAGCCTGTTCCATCAAGAACAGGCGAAGAAGCTGCTATAACACTTAGCCCGTTTTTGGTGATGATAACGTTCTCGTTGTATGTTCCATCATATACGTGCACTGTTCCGTATGCAAGGACCGCGTCGACACCATCTTGTATCTTGGCAAAGTGATCGTAGCCCCAACCTGGTGTGGAGCTTGTGTAGTCGTCATCAACGAAAACTTCGGATGGAGCTGTGTATGCCGAGGCTATGACTGAGGCAGTTGGGAGGAGACATCATTGACATCCAGCTTGAACAGGCGGCTTCGCTAGACATTGTTCAGGAACTCAAAAAGTTCAAAGAAGTCGTTGACGTTCTCCAGCTGAAGCCGTCCAACATACGTATTTACCTTAATAGGGTTGAGGAAGTAATCCCAAAGATAGTAAACATGCTTACCAAAAAGGATTCGCCGATTGTTTCATTACGCATGACCGAGCCAAGCCTTGACGACGTTTTCGTACATTATACTGGCTTAACTATCGAGGAAGCACAGAAAAGCGGTGAATAGGCGTGGAAGTCAACAAGCTTTTATTTGTTATCGAAAGAGACGTGCGCCTCTTCTTCCAATACAAGTTTCTAATCATAATGCGCGCCATATGGTTCATGTCTCAAATAGCCCTATTCGGAATCATAGCCTCAAGACTAGTTTCGGTTCAATACTACTTTCCCTACTACGTGTCAGGGCTGTCTGTTATGTCGCTTTACTCCGCCGCCATCTTCATAGGCTTCGACATTTACGAGGAGGCAGAACACGGGGTCTTTGAGTACCTGCTAAGTCTTCCAGTTTCAAGACGGCAACTGGTTCTAGGCAGATCAATCGGAGGCGGCTTAAGAGCTTTCATCTATGTTGGTCCACTGATTGCTGTGTCCCTTTACGTCATTGGCGCGGTTAACCCACTTAACTTTCTGGTAGCGTTGTTCTCGTTGTTCTTGTTCGCCTTCGGAGTCTCCGGCTTCAGTATCACTGTCGCCGTGATGATAAAGTCCAGCGACCGCTTCGACATCCTCATGGGTGTGCTGGACGCTTTGATTGTCAGACTGAGCACGGCAATGTACCCGCTGGCATACGTAACTCAAGCTAACCCTCTCTATGGGTGGATAGCTAAATTCAACCCTGTAACTTTCGCTTCCGACCTTTTCCGATGGGGCACAGGCATAGAAGCAATAATAACGCTTGACAATCCTTTGGTGCCGCTGTTGGGCGTGATGCTGTTTTTCGCGGTGTTCATGTTCTTGGGCACAATGATCTATGACAGGCGGATAGAAGGCGGAGGATGGCAATAGTTGAAAGCTATCATCCACATACTAGAACACGATTTCCGAAACTTTTTCCGCTACAAATGGTGGCTCGTAGGCTTGATAAGCATGAACCTTGCCGACCTCTTTATCATGGCGATAGTCTACAACCGCATGCTGAACCCAGAAGTCACTGAAACAATTGGAGGATACTTCCAGTTCTTCGCGCCCGGGCTCACCGTGACTGGGCTGTTTGCGTCGGCGTTCATGATTGGAAGGGAAATCAACATGGAGCGCCGGCGGGAAGTCCATCACTACATGCTGAGTTTGCCTATGACGAGATTTGAGCTTGCAATGGGTCGCGTGCTCTCTGGCGGGCTTCGCGGCATGCTCTACATGTCTCCGCTGCTTGCAACCTGCCTTATTTTGCTGCCGAACTTCCCGACAATCGAGCAGTTTCTCCTCATACTGGCAGTTCTTTTCTTTCTTGCCACAGGCATTTCCGGATTAAGCATCGCGATAGCTGTTTCCACTTCGAGCCTCGAGAAATTCATCACGGCACGTGGTCTCGTCTATTATACGCTGTTCTTCTGTAGCAGCGTCTTTTATCCGCTTTACCTGATTCAGAGCCTAGCAAGCAGCGGATTTCCAACGGTGCTGATAACTCTGGCGGAAATAAACCCGCTGAGTAACGCGTCTGACATGATCCGGTCATTTCTTCTAGGATACCCATCCTTCTCGCCAACCATGGTATTCAACGTCGTGGTTTTCTCTGTAATCTTCACTTTGAGCGCCGCCTTCGCGTACATGAAAATCATTGAGCGAAAATGAACCCTCCTATAGGTTAAATTTATGTGTATGAAGAACGTATTTTTCCTCTCTTTCGTCCATGTCTAACTTGAAGGCTGAGTCAATGAATCAGGTGAAAACAATCTTCGAGCCGGAAAGAGTCATTCTAATAGGCTCAAACAAAACCCGCGAGAAGGTTGGCATGGCGTCTCCTGAACTTTTCAGAAACGTAGCTTACAACATGCGGAAGTTTTTCAGAGGAAAAACGCGTATTCTGGACATTGACGCTAAAAAGGGCGTGCCGAAGAAACTGCCCAAGGCTCCAGACCTTGGAGTTCTCATGCTTCCCCCGAAGCAAAGCATAGACCACGCATGGAGACTTGCAGAGCAAGGCGTCAAAACATTCGTCATCATAACCGGTGGATTCAAAGACGCGCAGCGCCAACTGCTACTGCAGCTTAAGGAGAAACACGGCGTCAGAATCCTAGGACCAAACACGATAATGGGAGTGATAAACACTGCAAGCGGGCTGAACACGACTTTTGAGAGAGGCACCATGCCGAAGAAAGGCAACATCGCCGTAGTCTCTCAAAGCGGCGGAGTCGGCGCATACCTCCTCGACTGGGCATGCTTTTTCGGCGTAGGCATAAGCAAGCTCGCCTTCATGGGCGACAAAATAGACGTAGACGACTTCGACTTGCTAGAATACCTTGAAAAGGACAAAAACACCAAAGTCATCTGCCTCTACATGGAAGGAACGAAGGACGGCAGAAAACTTGTAACTAAAGCAGCGAAAATTGTTAAACACAAGCCAATCCTCGTTCTGAAAGGAGGAATAACTGAAGCCTCAGCGCACAGAGCGAAATCTCACACCGCCTCCATAGCTGGCTCAGACCACATTTTCGACGCCGCATTCAAGAAAGCCGGAATGATTAGGGTTGAAAATATTGAAGACTTGATGAACGCTGCTATAGCGCTTTCCAAACAGCCTCCAATGCGCGGCGACAATGTGGCGATAGTCAGCAATGTCGGCGGACCTGCCATACTCACAGCAGACGCTGTTGCCAAAAACGGCTTAAAGCTTGCGGCACTCTCAAAAGAGACCAAGCTCGCGATCGAAAAGAAGTATCCTGGAGTGGACGCCACCAACCCCATTGACCTAATCGCCGATGCACGGGCTGAAAGGTATTCTGACGTTCTAGACCTCGTACTTGCGGATAGGAACGTGGACGGCGTGGTAGTTGTGAATATGCTTAAGTCAACCTTTTTCAAGCCAAAAGACGCGAGAATTATCCCAAAAATAGCTGCAAGACATCCACACAAGCCAGTTGTCGATGTGCCTGCTGGAGGAGAGGACTTTATGTTGGTGCAGCGTGTTTTAGCCAATACAAGTATTCCGGTTTACAATCTTCCTGAAAAAGGCGTGCAAGCGCTCAAAGTTTTGAGGACATACGGCTTGATCGCTGGAAAACACTAACTATATTTGTGAATCTAAGCATTCTATCTTGATCAGCCTCCTTCCTAGGTGCGATGTTGAGCCAACAAGAAACACTTAACCAAAAGCTTGCTGGGTGGATTCTTAGTTTTTGCAGAAGCATAGCTGGCTCCTCTCATATTACAGCGGTATGCATGGGCGGCACCTATGAATTGCAGCTGCTTGAGAAAAAAACAACATTAGAAGTTTTACTAATAATTCGCGGTTTTCAACCTAGACTTATCAGCCACCTACGAAGCTGGGAAGGAAAAAGCGTCGTAATAGTTGCTGTAGACGAATGGGTCTTTAAAAGAGATGTAGACAGAGGTTTTCTAGGAGAAGCCTTAGCTGGTTTGCTAATCTTTCCCTACACTGCACTAACAAACCCAAACTATCTGCATGCTCAAGAAATCAAGCTTAAAAAGAGGCTTATCAGCGAGCTGCTTCAAAATCTCATTCTGGAATTTTCCACAATGCATCTCGACATGTGCATAAAGCCTGAATACTTTATGTACGAGGCCATAATGAGCAGAGTTCGGCTTTTCCCGCCATTAATCTACGGCTTTCTCTTCTTCAGCCAAGAAAAAGCATGGAAAACAAGCGGGAATACGGTTCTTCAAGGATACTTGAAGGCACTGAAACATCTAGAAAAGGAGAAAGCAATCATCTTCTCAGACGGATACGTGAATATTGCTAAAGAGTTTGCAGACAAGATTCGGAGTCGAAAGTTTCAATTCACAAGCCTGTTCAGATCAGCGCAGAGAGCCCTCTTTTTGTCAGTCTTAGGAATTGTTCCAAGGATGCTGGACTCGTTCTCTCAGAACAGAGATATTTATCATCACTTTCGCAGAACTAGAGACTTGGAGTCTAGAATCATCAGGCAGTTTGAGTCTCCTCAAAAATACCTTTTCGTTCCCACCGCACGAGGACTGGTTTCATTGGCAGAGAGAGGTGACATAAAAACGGTTTCCAGAAAGGTGCTTTCTCTCGCCAATGACGTTCCCATAGAAATCAGTGAAGTAGGCGGTGTTTTAAACGACGTTTACCTTGTTAGAGCAGGGGTTTACGGCGAGGAAAAGAAAGTGGTGATTAAACGGTTTAAAGACTGGTCGAGTTTCAAATGGTTTCCGCTTACGCTGTGGACTGTTGGCACCAGAGCCTTCGCTGTTTCCGGCAAAGCAAGACTGGAAAGAGAGTGCACTATAAATCAGTTTCTAGGAGAAAAGGGGCTACACATTCCTAGAATTTTGTATGTGAGTCACCGTGACCGCCTCGTCTTTATGGAGTATGTGGAAGGCGAAAACCTTAGTAAAATCATAAAAAAGATTGCAACCGCTAAATCTGCTGGAGAAAGGAGAAAGCATCTTAGACTTATCAGAAGAGTTGGCAGAAAACTTGCGAAGGTGCATCGTCTCGGCATAGCCCTAGGTGACACTAAACCGCAGAACATCATAATAGACAAACACGGCGAGATCTTTCTAATGGACTTTGAGCAGGCTTCACGTGGCGGCGACGCAGTGTGGGATGTAGCTGAGTTCCTTTATTACATGGGGCACGATCTTCCACCACTAACCAACACTAACATTGCGGAAACCGTTGCCGGCGAGTTCGCCAAAGGATACTTAGAAGCGGGTGGAAAAGCTGAAGTTGTCAAAAAGGCAAGCGCTCCAAAATACACCAAAGTTTTCAGCGTCTTCACACCTCCGCTGGTAATGCTTACTATATCGAATGTCTGCAGGAAAGTTGATAAACTGAAGGTGCAAGCATGGTAAAGCAAGAAGTTTCTCTGACCTTTTATGGCGGAGTGAACGAAATAGGCGGGAACAAGATACTGCTCAGAGACGGGGATACTAGGATCTTTTTTGATTTTGGCGCATCCTTCGCCATGAGAAAGCGGTTTTATTCGCCTCCCTTTCTCTCTCCGAAAACTGCAGAAAGCTTGCAGGAACTCGGAATTCTTCCAAAACTTGAAGGTGTCTACAAATTCGACGAGAAAGCGCCTCAAATTGACGCGATTTTCATTTCTCACGCCCACCTGGATCATGTTGCCAACCTCTCCTTCGTCAACAGAGGCATCCCCATTCACTGTGGAGAAACAACTAAAACCATTTTACAGACACTTGACGAAATACGAAGAACAGATCTGGAGTTTGATGTTGAAGGCTTGTCTCTTAACTCTTTTAGAACACGAGACAAGATTTGCGTTGGCAACGTGACGGTTGAGCCTGTCCACGTTGACCATTCTGTTCCAGGAGCATACGGCTTTATCATCCACACTTCAGCTGGCCCAGTCATTTACACAGGAGATTTCAGAATTCACGGCTCAAAGCCTGAGATGACACGGGATTTCGTTGAAAAGGCAAAAGCTTCCGATCCTGTTGCCGTAGTAACTGAAGCCACGAACATGACTGGGGCTTCTGTTTCTTCTGAAAGTGAAGTTGAGAACAAACTCGGCAATATTGCTGGTCAGACCAAGGGAATTATGTTAGCAGAGTTTGCATTTGCCGATATTGATCGCTTGAACAGTTTTTACCGTGTTGCCAAGAAAAATGGTCGGTGTTTGGCTCTTTCAATTAGGCAGGCTTACCTGTTGAACGCGTTGCGCTGTGACAGAAACCTGAGGATCCCAAGTTTGGATGATGAAAGCGTCTTGATTTTTCGAAAATCGAAGA
Organism: Candidatus Bathyarchaeota archaeon; assembly: GCA_029907545.1. Lineage (GTDB taxonomy): Archaea > Thermoproteota > Bathyarchaeia > Bathyarchaeales > Bathycorpusculaceae > JAGTQT01. Next base: position 19,143 of record JARYLR010000021.1, read on the forward strand.
AGCGCTATGAGAAGTGGGAAAGCAAAATTGCTGATCAGTACTCTGAAAGGGTTGTTGACGTGTTCGAGCTTTCGAAGCGCCAGTGCAAGATCACCTTGACATTGTCATTCTATGACTTAGAGCAGCTTGTTGACATCAAGCCCGAGGCAGGCAGCTGCTACGTGGTTTCCGCGTCTGAACCCTTTAATGAGGAGATGGAGATGGATTTTGAAAGGCTAGTTAGCTGGCTTAAGCATTACGGGCTACCTCAGTACCATGTGCATGTTTCGGGGCATATAATGCCCCTGCAGCTTCGCAACATTCTCGGTGAGCTTGATGCAGAAAAGATTTTTCCGGTTCATACTGAGCATGCTGACTTGTTTGCTGGGCTTATGCGGGACTGGAAGGAGCGTGTGTGTCTGCCGGAGAGGGGGAAGGAGTACGTGCTTTCCTAGAATTTTTATCCCTAGCGTGGATGTTTGCTCGTTAGTTTAAGTTCATATTGTGGATTCGTAATGCATAAAATGCTATCGCTACTCTTGCTATTCAAGAAAGACCATGATAGCCAACGCCAAACTCAACCGCCGAATACAGCTACTGTTCCACAGCCTGGGATTAAGCTGCCTAGGCGGCGCCATATTCCTGCAGATTCTGGTGTTCACAGACATACTTCAACACGGCTACTTCACCGCAGTAGAGCGAAACCCAGCCATTTTAGCAATCGAGATTGCACTTACACTTTTTACGGCAGTGTATTTTGTCTTTTTGTATCTGCGCTTTGTCAGGTCAATACGATGATTGACCTTCAATAGGGCAATTATGCATCAGTGTCTTCTAAGGTAGCAAAAAACTTTAAGAACAGTCCAAACTAAACCTAGCATCACCACTTTAAGCCGGTGAGCCTATGAAGCATAAAAATCTTGTAATTACGTTAATAGCTCTCTGCATAATGTTCGCCTCTTTTAGAAACATGCACGCAGCCGACGCGCTTCCTACACAGATTTTCCTAGACCAAGTCTACTCGGGAATGGCAATCAAGCTCAACGCTACAGGCGAAACCGTCCCCGGACAGAACCTTACTTTCATCTTGTCGATCACATGCAGGTCACTGGACGTTACTGTGGACAGCTTAAATGTCAGCATCTATGGCTACCGAGAAGGAAAAGAAAAAACTTTGCTGCTGAATAGGCGCTGCATAGCTTCTGCAACGCCGCTAAACTTCAATCAAACAATCACCTATCAAAACGACACCGCAATTCCAGAAGATGTGTGGGATACAACCTATGCTGAACTTCAGTGCGCCTATAGGATTGCCGATGAGCCTAAAAGGCTTGACAAAGTAGTCGCGATAACCTATGTGAGGAACGTTTACCTAGAAGAACTTGAAAGAAAGCTGCAGGAGCTGAATGAAACTTATCAGCAGCTGTGGGGAAACTACACTATGCTCAATGAAACCTACTGGACTCAAGGCGTCATAGAACTTGAAAACACAAGACGTGTAGTCGCCATCTTGGTGGTGACCACTGTCTTCTTTATCGCCACAACATTATACTTAGTCCTTAAGAAACCCAGAGAATTCTAGTTCCACTACTTGCTGAGAAAATGGAGCGGGCCCGACGGGAATTGAACCCGCGACACCCGGATTAAGAGTCCGGTGCTCTAGCCTGACTGAGCTACGGGCCCTCGAAACTTGCTTGAGAGAGAACTCGTTAAAAAATATAGAGCTTGCGGTTGAATTTAGAGCTTGAAGCATGTTTCAGTGCTGGTTCTCTTTGCCTGTTTTGCGTAAGCTTTAACGTTTTTCTAAGAAGCTCTTTAAGTCTTACTGATGTTGTAACATATGCACTTATGTTTGAACTTACTTTAGGTCACATGGTTAATGAACAAAAAAATTTAAAAGTAAGAAGTAACAAAAGTAGAAGCGAGGGGGTAGCAAGAGGAAAGATATTAGGTTATTCTCTCCATCTCGTCTTTCAGACGCCTTCTTGCTATCCTCTTATTGTGGTATGCGAAGTCAGTAACACTTCTGATAGATATTGGTTTTGGAAGAAAGTTCTAGTTCTACATGCACTCGTAGCTAATAACCTCGATAAGCCAAGATTAATAGCTTCGAATAGCATGCCATAATTGCGTGAAGTAGTGAGGTTTCATGGGTGAAATAGTCTTTGTTGGGCTTGGGCTGCATGACGAGGCTGGAATGAGTCTTCGTGGCTTGGAGGAAGCCAGAACGGCCGACAAAGTTTTCATCGAGCTTTACACCAGTCTAATGCCTGACCTCTCAATTAAGCGGCTTGAGGCAGCGTGTGGTAAGCCCATCATCGAAGCAACGCGTAAGGAGCTTGAGGACGAGAACGGCAGAGTAGTCCTTGATGCAGCGAAAACTGGCAAAACAGTGATTCTGGTGCCAGGTGACCCGCTTATCGCCACTACCCATGTTGCCTTAAGAATCGATGCAGCAAAACAAGGAATAAAAACTAGAATAGTTCATGGAGCTTCCATCGTGTCAGCAGCCATAGGCCTGTCTGGCTTGCATAACTACAAGTTTGGAAAGAGCGTAACCATACCCTTTCCGGAAACGCATTCAACTACACCGTATGACGTGATT
>JARYLR010000022.1 GCA_029907545.1 Candidatus Bathyarchaeota archaeon
CGTTTTTGTGTTTTATGTCTTGAAAAAGAAGCCAACGGGGCAAGTCTCATATTGCCTCCGAAGGAGAAGGGAGAACGGGTGAACGAGACCTTATTCGACCTGCCCCAAACTATCTATCGAAGATACGAGTAGAAAAAGGTTATAGAAACATTGTTTCAGTCTAAAATTGGTGAACCCTTCCATGTTTCAGTACTATTTCCGCTTGCGATACCCGCTGGTGCCGCAATGAGCCCTCTTCACATAAGGGAAAGCTGATTCTTCCACACACCTTTGGGCTGAAAATGTGAATCTAGAATCCACATTTCTAATTCATAAGACAGTTATATACTCATAACCTATTTCTCCGAACATAAAGCTGGAGGATAACCGTTGAAACATAAACTAACAATCAAGGAAAGAAAAGAGCTTGAAGCCAAAATCGGCAAAGCCCTCAAGCCAGACATCAAGCAGCTCTCAACCGAATTACAAAAAATATTGCTAGACGACCTTGTCACCGCCTTCCAAAATAGAATAAACGTGTTAACAAGAGCACAGCAAAAAAGAAGCTACTAATGCAGACTATTTAGAAAAAAGTCATAGCTTGAATCCATAAAAGCTTTATATAAAAAACATGGTATTAACCGCAAAGAGGTTTGGATGATGAGACGTTCCAAACTAGAAATGTATATCGACATACTCAAAGTCCTAGCCCATCGGGGGCCACTAAAGCTAACTCACATCATGTACAAGGCTAACGTAAACTGCAGCGTGCTGAAGGAGTATCTTGACTTCCTCATCAAGCAGAATCTTGTCGAAGAACGCACAGTAGGCAAAACCAGAGTCGTCTACGCCGTAACCCAGAGAGGGATAATGGTGCTTAAGTACTTCAGAGAACTCAAACAAGTCCTCCCAATCGTGGAGGAACTGCGCAACAAAGCTCCTGTCCCATATTAGACAGGTCATCCCCCAACATCATTTTACTTCCCGACTATTCCGCCTTTTGACATATTTACACCAGTGAAACACGTCTTTTATTCATAACTCGCCTATCTTTCTATTGATGGCTATGTTTGAGCAGATTGCAGTTATGGCGGCAAACTCGGTTAGCCTAGTCTTCATGATTGCACTCGCAACTATAGGGCTTGCTGGCTTATACTGCGCGAAGTCGTTTCAGCAGCGTCAATAAAGCAAGCGTAGTAATTCTCGGTTTGTCTTCAACATTTGTTTTATCAATCAGTAGACGAGTTTCGTAAGACTTAATAAACTCGGTCCTCCATACCCTACTGTACAAGCGTAAAACATCAAGGAGACAAACCGGTGGCAAGCCAAGAAATCCTAAGCAAAAAACCCCTCCACGTCTTAGAGAAAATCAAGGAAAACCTAGAGAAACTAAACGAAAAAATGGAAGTAATGATCGAACTCCAAAAACACGGAAAAAAAGACATAACTCCGCCGCTGACCGACACACCGCTCGACGTGATGACACTGCTTTCAATGCCCGATCACCTAAGAAAAACAGCCATGACAGTGTGCAGACTTGGCCGCGCCACAGCAGATGAAATCGCTCAGCAAACCCATCGAGCCAGAGCCGTTGAAAGCGCCTACCTCAACCAGCTTGTGATAATGGGATACCTGAAAAAGGAAAGAAAAGGAAGAAAAGCATACTTCTACGTAGAAAGAGAAAGCCAAGGGTGACAAGAATGGGCAAAATAATGGCAGTCCACTCATACAAAGGCGGAACAGGCAAAACCCTTCTCTCCATAAACCTGGCAGCCGCGCTTGCAAAAACAAGCAAGAAAGTCTGCCTGTTCGACTTTGACTTCAGAGCCCCAAGCCTTGCAACCCTGCTAAAGGTCAAAAGCCCAAACTGCTGGCTAAACGATTACTTAAATGGATCATGCGAAATCGAAAAGGCTCTCGTAGACATAAGCGAAAGAGTAGGCAACTCGGGAAAGCTATGTGTCGCGCTTGCTAACCCTAACACGGAAGCAATAAGAGAGATGTCTTCTAAGGACAGGAAATGGGAAATGCGCGCTTTGGGAAGGCTCTTGGCGCTCAGAAATCTAATATCTGATGTAGGAAGCTTCGACTATCTGGTTTTTGACACAAGCCCTGGACTACAGTACTCCTCAATAAATGCCATCGTTGCAGCCGATCTCGTGGTTGTAGCAACAACCTTTGACCGATCGGACATGGATGGAACGCAACGGATGCTACGTGAACTCTATGATTTGTTTGAAAAGAAGACGTACCTAGTTTTAAACAAAGTCTTAGAGAGCCCTTCAAGGCACAAAAACGATCTTCAAGCCACGGTTAAAGATTTCTATCAGGTTCCTCTTCTCGGAGTTGTGCCATGCTACTGCGATATTTTGAAAGCCGAGGGAAGCACGATATTCGCTCAGGACAAGCCTGATCACCCATTCACTAGAATGCTTAATGCACTGGCAGCCGATATAGAAAAGAGCATAGGATAAGCGGCTATTTCTCAGCAATCATGTTTACTAGCTGATGAAACCTGCATGTCTTGCACTTCTCATACTCCTTCTGATCGCAGCGATTACATATCATACGGCTTAACTCTCTAATTTCAGCATTCATGAGCCTTCAGCCTTCCACATAAAGATAAGGGCTTTCTTGCATAATATACCGTATTCCGAAGCCGTAATATTTCACGCAAAAAGCTTATACCCCTGCAACATTCTCTGAAAACAGCATGACCCAATCTTAAGAGACATAACATCCTTGAAGAAAACAGCAATAGTTCTAGCAGGAGGAACTTCCAACAGGCTTGGGCAAGACAAAGGGCTCATGCCGCTTGGAAGTAAACCCTTGGTAATGCATGTCTTAGACAGAGTTTGCCCTTTTGTTGACGAGAGAATCGTGGTTGTAAACTCTTCAGCGCAGGCGGAAAGCTATACAAAAATTCTTGGCTTTGATGTTCAGCTTGTTGTTGACGGAAGCCATGTGCAAATGCCGTTGGCAGGCGCCTTAGCGGGCTTCGAAAAGTCAACCGGAGAATATTCACTCCTACTTCCTTGCGACACTCCGTTTGTCTCAAAAGAGGTTATCAAAATCCTTTTTGAACTATGTATTGGAAAAAGCGCGGTTATCCCACGCTGGCCAAACGGTAACCTAGAGCCTCTGCAAGCAGTTTATCAAACAAGCAGCGCCTGCGTAGCCGCAAAAAAAGCACTATTATCTTGTCACACTGACGTTAGATCCATTATAAGCAGCCTCAAAGGTGTGCGTTACATTTCTACACTAGTTATTCAGCAGCTGGATCCGACGCTCAACACATTTCTGAACATTAACACACGTCAAGATCTTAAGAAAGCAGAGTTTCTGCTTAAGCGTTAAGCAAGCAACTAGCCTCTGACATATCGTTACTATTTCTTCTTTAAACGCGCCACGTAGGCTTCTGTTTCATGGAACAGTTTTTCCATATCCGTCTTAGAGTGGGCAGTGCTTAGCGCTCCGTTGTGTCCTGGCAGAAAGAAAACTCCATTGGTAATCAAGTTGAGGTTGTAGTCAAGAAGCCTGTTTTTATCAGCCTTGACAGCATCATCTGCATTTCTTATTTTTTCACGTGCGAAGTGAACGTTGAAAAGTGAGCTGGCGCCAGTGACTCGCACGTCAATCTTGCCATCTTCAAAACATTCTTTCAACCTCTTTCTTGCGGCTTCTCCCTGCTTGTTTAATTCTGCTATCAGTCTGCCGTTCTCCAGCTGCTTAAGGGTTGCTAAACCCGCAGTCATCGATATGGGGTTGGCTGCGAATGTTCCTCCGTGAAAAGAGTTGGCTGGTCTCTTGTATAGGCGAGTGTCTATTCTCGCCATGATTTCCTTGCTTCCACAGAATGCGCCTATAGGAAAGCCTCCGCCTAGGATTTTGCCAAACACCACGATGTCAGGGCGCACCCCGTAGTATTCTTGTGCTCCTCCAGGAGCCATTCTAAAACCTGTTATTACCTCGTCGAAAATCAGCAGAATATCTTTTTCATTGCATAGCTCTCTGAGTCCTTTCAGAAACTCTTTTTCCGCTGGAATACAGCCTCCAGCTCCGAGAACGGGCTCAACAGTGATTGATGCTACTTTTTCTTCTGCAAGCTTCTTTCTTACGCCTTCCAGGTTATTGAAGGGTAAAACAATGGTGTCCTGAAGCACTCCTGCAGTTAAGCCTGCTGATTCAGGCACATCAAAAGGAGGTTTAACTCCAACGTGCAAGGCGTCATAGCCTCCGTGCCAGCCGCCTTCAAATTTTGCTATTTTGCTTCTTCCTGTGTAGGAGCGTGCCAGTCGTATGGCGTACATGTTTGCCTCTGTGCCTGAGTTGGCGAAACGAGTCATTTCTGCACATAGAACCATTTTGGCTATTTGTTCGGCAAGTTTGATTTCTAGCTCATGCGAGGTTCCATAGATTGTGCCATTATCCAGCTGCTCCTTGACAGCTTTAACAACGGGCAGCGGACTGTGACCAAGTATCAACGCTGTGTGCCCTAGCCAGAAGTCAATGTATTCGTTGCCGTCAACATCGTAAAGCTTGCTGCCCTTCGAACGTGCAGTGTAGAATGGGTAAGGTTCGAAAAACCTGATCCTGTAGGAGACTCCTTCTGGAAGAACTTTTTGGGCTCGTTCATAGAGAGCTTTGGACTTGGGTGTTTTTGTAGCATATTTGCTTGACACTTTCAGATACTTCCTCTTTTGCTTTTTCAGCTCTGATAGCACTGTCTTATTATGGTTTCCATGGCTTCTTTTAGGTTGTATACAAAAGCATCAACAACTTTGCCTTTTCCTTCGCGCTCTCTCTTAAGAAGCAAGGCATTCATACCGAGACTTTTCGGGAGAACAAAATCAAGTTGCTCATCATCTCCAATCATCACAGCTTCTTGAGGCTTGACTTTCAAGATATCCAAAACCTTTTTGTACATTTTCGGACTAGACTTGTCACACCTTGCCTCGTATCCGGTCATGACGACATCCAAATAGCTTCTGATTGGGCGTATGGCTTTTTCAAATTTGAAATAGGTGATTGTGGTGACTATTGCTGTTTTGAAACTGTTTTCTTTTGCTTTCTTCACCGCGTCGGCAGAATCAGAGTAGAGTTGATATGGTTTGCTGTTGAGCAGGTTAACAAGCTCATGAAGGGTTTCTTCATCAACCTTGACATTCAATCTCCAGAAAACTCTCGAAAGGTAAGAGCGCCAACTCTGATAGCCATATTTTGGGTAATCTATGAACGAAACAAGGCTCATTGCGGCTCTAAACTGCTGTGGCGAGACCTCATATCCCCTACTGAAGAGGCGTTCAGAAATTGCGGAATCTGTAATAGGGTTTTCCACGTAAGCCAATGTCCCATGTAAATCAAACAAAGCTGCTTTTATCATGTGCACATAATCCACATCGCATATGCAGTATTAAAGACTTAAGAAGATCTTACCATAATCTTGAGAAGGGCTAGAACGATGTCGTTAGATCTATCGTTTCATCCGTTGACTTCTGAAAGATGGGCGGATCTGGAGAAGCTGTTTGGCAAGCATGGTGCAAGCGGAGGCTGCTGGTGTATGTGGTGGCGTATCAGCAGAGCCGACTTCATTAAGAACAAGGGCGAAAGAAACCGAAAAGCCCTCAAGGAAATTGTGGATTCCGGTCAGATTCCAGGAATCCTCGCCTACATTGATGGCCAACCAGTGGGATGGTGTGCAGTTGCCCCCAGAGAGTCTTTTCCTGCTCTAGAAAGGTCGCGAACGCTTAAGCGCGTTGATGATAAACCAGTCTGGTCTATTGTGTGTTTTTTTGTGGCTAAACCGTTTAGGCGGAAAGGCTTAACCGTTAAGCTTTTGGAAGCTGCAATAAAGTACGTAGAGGAAAAAGGTGGAAGCATGGTGGAAGGTTATCCGACAGACTCTGCGAAAGCTCAGCCTGATCCCTTTGTGTATACTGGTTTGGCTTCCTCATTCCGTAGAGCGGGCTTTGTTGAGGTTCTCCGTCGATCCAAAAGCCGGCTGATAATGCGTTACGTTATAGGGAAGAAAAAGAAATGATTCTTGAAAGCGATTTTATAGAAAGTTTTTTAAGGTGATCGTTCAACGCAACGTGCTATAGACATTTTTATGCTTATTATTGGTGAGCAGAAGCTTGAATGTTGAAAAGGAACTGATAATTTCCATACTAAAACTGACGAGAAATGGACTGGTTTCACATGAACTAATCAGCAAAGACGCAACCATTGGATCACGATTAACACGGGAATTGCTTCAAGAAATGCAAAATGACGATCTGGTTAATTTTAAAGGATCGTTGGTTGAAACAAGTAGTCTGCAACGGTTCAAGTTAGCTATCCAGGCATTGCATCTTAGAGCCGACCTTGAAAGGGTTGCAGGCTTCCTTACTTGGCAAGAGTTCGAACATATCGCAGCGTTCGCGTTTGAGCAAAACGGCTTCAACGTTCATAGAAACTTCCATTTTACATATGAACAGCGAAGGTACGAGATAGACATTGTTGCTTGCAAGAGACCATTAGTCGTCTGCGCAGACTGCAAACACTGGCATCGTCACCTGCCTCCATCGAGCCTAAAAGAAGTCGTCAAAGAACAAGTAGCCCGTGCATCAGTGTTCGCAAGCTTTTCCAAGGGCAGAGATCAGTTAGGATGTGCTTGGGCGGATGCAAAGATAATCCCAGCAGTCTTAACCCTCACCGAAGGGCACCCAAAGTTTTTGGAGAAAGTTCCTGTTGTTCCGATACTCCAGCTTCAAGATTTCATTCTGCAGCTACCAGCCTATGCGGATTCGGTCACGAGATTTCTTAAAGTAAGTTCTGCTTGCTCTAAACATGATTGTCAAAACAAGGCTTTAGAGTAGACAGACTGCTCCAACCTACGTTGCTTCATCTTGCAGATTCATGTTTCCTCGATCTCTTTTGAGAATCCTCACTTTTTCAGGCAGTTTCTTCCTCTCCCAGCCTTTCCACTCCAATTTCTTAAAGATCCATTTTTTCCCCAAGTGCGCCGCAAGCACAGCGTGTTTGTACTGATTTTCCAGCGGAATTATCTCTTCTAAGAATCTAAACAGCTTTTCTATCTGCTGTTTTGGAAAATACGCATAGTAAGAAGCGTTTTTAACCTCAAACGCGTAAATGTGCAAGCCTTTTCTTGCCATGACATCGGGCAGAGGGTTGAGACTTGGGTTGCTTACTGGAACGCGTACAGCGTTGAAACCATGCTTGTATAAGAGTTTGACAAGTGCGTTCTCGCTGTAGAAGCCTCTTTTTCTCCATCTCCGAATCTTATCTTTATCCACAAACCTATCCATTTGAATCTCTCGAAAGTTGCAGAAAAGAGTGTAAGAAGTACTTTGCCTTTTAAAGATTAAGAAGCTAGGTTCTTCTGTGACGAGCCTGTAACGGAATGCTTATCGAGGCTTTCTCAACAAGGCATTCCTTCAAGTAATCGTCTAACGTTGCGGCAGGCACAACTTCGATGGAATAGTCATGGGCATCTATCGACTGCTCAAAGTTTTTCAGCGGAATAACCACTTTCTTGAAACCCCATGCCTCTGCAGCCTTTATCTTCTCATGGACTCCGCCGATTGCCGTGATCTGTATCGAGTCGCCTACGCCGAGGTTTATCTCGCCCGTTACGGCAACGTCTTGTCTCACTGGTTTTCCTTCGATCAGCGAGCAGAGCAAGATCGCCATCGTGACGCCTGCGGATGGGCCGTCTACTCCGTAGGACTGAGAAAAGTCTATGTGCGTCAGATAGTCCTGCGCTATGTCGACACCGTATTTTTGCAGTATTACACTTCTGACTTTGGCGATGCTGTCGGAAATGAAACTTTGCCCTTTTGCGACTCCTGTGACTTTGTAGTATCCTTTTAGCGAGTAATCCCGAGGAAGTTCTGTTCGCTGAACCATGCTTGCCTTCACATTCAGGACGCTGCCAGTCATTTCTCCGCTGAAAGGATCGCGAACAACTGCCAAACCATGTATCTGTCCAAGTTTAACTCCTTTAGGCTTTATCTCCAAGAACTTGCCTCGCTCACTTATCTCGTGCTCAAGTATCTGCCGCTGAATCGTCTTGCAGTGCTGCTCTATCGCTTCTTTAACATGTCTCCTTTCAACGAGCTTGCAGTCTTCATTCATCGCCAGAACAGCGGCAGTTTTGATAATCGAGATGAGCGGTCGGAACCTTGTTGTTAAAGCATTCTTCTTATTACTTCTTCTTCTGCCTTCCTCAACAATCTCGTAACAGGCATCACGGCTAAACGGAATAAGGTTAAAGCGCTTAACCTCTTGAGCGATAAATTGCAGATACTTGCGCCTGTTTTCCACAGTGTTAAGCATGTCATTATTCATCTTCACAACTTTACCGTAACCATAAATCCTATCCATCAAAGCCGGGTGAATCTGACCGATGCTGTCAAAGTTTCCTGCGCCCACCAGGAAAGTTATGGCCGGCACAGGTTCGGTTGAAATAGCCATCGCCGCCGTGTCTCCTCCATGCCACCTTCCCCTCAAAGTTACAGGCAACTGGCCATCCTCAAGCACAGTCAACAGCGTTACCGCCTCTTCAGGATCAAGGTTCTTTATCTCATCAATGTAAAGAATCCCCAAAGATGCACGATGCACATCTCCGGCGCTTACACGCTGATGCTCAGGTGTGCCCATGCCCCCGGTCTGATATGGATCCCATGCCACTGACCCAAAAAGCTGGGCGCTTCTATGCCCAGTCGCATCAACAAAAGGCGCGTGTCCCTGGCTGTTGTCAACAATGAGTTTGGGAACGTCAGTTTGCTGAGCCCCGCTGATTCCTTTCATGTTCCCTAAGCCGCCGAGTTTGGAGAACCACCACATGAACATGCCGAAGAAAATCAGGCTGCCTCCAGGAATAAACGTTAAGGGCACTAGCCCCACAAATTTGCCGATAAGATAGTCTCCAAAGTTGCCGTTGTAGTAGTCCTGAAGAGGTTCGCCCATGTAGTTAGGATTTGCCTGCCATGTCTGCCACGCCTGCAACATGAAATAGAAACCCAAGCTTATCAGGGTCAAACCCGTGATTATCAGGAAAAGCTGCAGTATCTTGAACCCTATTTTCGTAACGAACTTGCGCTTAAACTCCTTAAGCTGCTCTTTTTGAAGTATACTCTTTCCTTCGCCACCTTTGCTGATCGAAATTTTCGGCTGACTCGGCAAAGCAGAGTTTTTCCAGCACAAGACATCAAAAATCTTTATGCCATTCTCCTTGTAGACCTGCGTTAGCTTTTCCGCTAAAGCTCTCCCAATAAGTGACTTGCCTGTGCCGGGATCGCCAAGTAGTAGCAGGTAAGGTCCAGGACTTATGACCGTTTTGGCTGAAGGCTTGGACTTGTCAGGGTTGCTCCAGCTGTCGTACCATTTGTTTTTTTCCAGCCACTTTAGCTTGTGTACCCATTCATCCAGACATAGAAAACATTCTTTCAGTGCTTGATCTTGTCCTATTGCCCAGTTTATTAGATTGTCATCTACTGGGTATCCTTCGGTGCTTTTAAATTTGCCCCAGTCCCATTTGACTTTAACTTTCCAACCGTTAACGGTCTTCTCCAGTGTCTCGATTTCGTTGCCAAAGTGGTTAATGGGCATTTTCTGCACCTTTGCTGCTTTCGCCTTCTCATCAAGAAAACACGCACGAACAATTAAAGCGGTTATTTCTAAATTCATAATATAAAAGAAAACAAAACATAGCTGACCATAGCGGAAAAACAACGCGTATTCGAAAAGTCTCTAAGCGCATTAGAAGCTCAAATCTTGACGGTTAACTCAAAAAAGCCCAAATTTATTCCTGTAACCGATCGAACATAATCGGCATCTAAAACCTCTCCAGAATTTGCGGCCTCACGTAAAACCAAAAAGCTAATTTTGCGCTCTAAATACCGAAAACAGCCTATTTTAGCCTTTTCACGCCCAGCCTAAAGGCGGAGGCATGGTCTTCACCGTGGCCTTATAGAAAAACCATTGAAAATCTCCATGCGAAGCAAACGCCTGTAGTCTTCGATGTTGCTTCGAGCCTTTGCTCTAGAGAATCCATTTAGGGCAACAAATTCCCTATAGGCAGAAGCTTATCCTAATAGGGAGCACGGTCTACTGTCCTTGCGAAAAAGGGTGGTCAATTGATTCATGCTTGGAATCGTTGTCCATTACAGTCGGGTTTGCGGCATCTTATTTGTAAGATAATAAAGCCGGAGTTCGTTAGTTTTGTGGATGTTTGTGTATACACTTTTGTTTTTCCGATAAGAGAAAGTGGACTTCACCAACGTTATCACACGTGTTTTTGAGTTATAGGAAAAGGCTAGTTTCGGCTTCTTTTAAATCGCACTAGGTTTTTGCGCCATTCTGTGTAGGCTAGGCAGCACATTTTCTTTGATCGTTAAAGTTGACTTTTTACTTTTAGGTGAGGTTAGTTAGTTAAGTATTACATATGCTTTTTACATGTCACCATACTTCACTGTATATGTGCAACACTAAGAAGCGTATACAAAAGCATCAACAAAAGTTCAGCAAGCAAAAGTCATTATAGGACTTATCGCCCTTTCTGATAATTATGAAATCTGGAAGAATTCTAAAAAGCTTCACCGCCGAAAACGGTAGGCACGTTGTCTTGAGAACGCCTAAGTGGGAGGACCTGGATGACTTGCTTGAGCTTATCAACTCGCTTGTCGAGGAAAAAGCAGATATCATCAGAACAGAGAAAGTTTCGCGAGATGACGAAGTCGGTTGGTTGGCTGGAGCACTGACTCGTTTGGAGAAAGATGAAACCTTCTATGTGGTTGCCGAGGTGGATGGCCAAGTTGTTGGTAACTCCGAGGTTGCTAGAGCGGTAGGCGGCTACGAAAGGCATGTGGGAGTATTAGGTATAGCGATTAAGAACGGCTACAGGGACATCGGGATTGGCACTGAGATGATGAAGATGCTGATAGAACAATCAAAAACCATGGGACTGAAGGTTCTGGTTCTAAACGCCTTCGCAACTAACAAGCGCGCGATCCATGTTTACGAAAAGGCAGGTTTTGTCAGAACTGGAATCGTGCCTAAAAAGTTTTTCAAAGACAACGAATTCATAGACGAGATTACCATGACCAGACTGTTGGAGTGAGCCCGCATGCCAAGCATCGTCTATAACACAAGCTACAGCTTCTCAACCAAGAGCGAAATCGAATTCGTAGACCTCACTTCAAAGGTTGAAGAAGCCGTTTCTAGGTCTGAAGTCAAGAACGGTTTGGTGCATGTTTTTGCCCCGCACGCGACCGGCATACTGATTTTAACAGAGAATGAGTATGGACTTCTAAGTGACATTAAAGCGTTGATGCAGAAACTTGTACCTAAAGACGGCGGATATAACCATCCTTCTAACGCGCATTCGCATTTGCGTTCGATGCTGCTTCCTCCTGATAGGACACTGCCAATCATTGATGGACATGTGGAGCTAGGAACTTGGCAGTCTCTTCTGTTTGTGGAAACAGATGTTTACCCGAGAAAGAGAACTGTAATAATCCAAGTTATCGGTGAGCGCTAAAGCTGTCCGATGAGTCTTATTGTAGTAACCTTGAGAGCAACAGAGTATTAGGCTCACAAGCTTTAGACAATTCTTTTTTGGCAGTTCGCCTACGCGCTCAATCAGTAGCTACATGTTTCGCTGCTAGATTTAGGTTTTCAAGTGAAAAAACGTGGATTACATATTGAGGTTGATGTTTTTGCTTAAAAGAAGTTATTCTCCGCCACTGTTCGTCGCTTTAGAAACACCAAAAATGCGCTAAGCAGCACAATTATTAGAAAGCCATAGCTGCTTATCGGAAGACAGCCATAGAAAAAGGTGATGCAACTCGCTAAACAGCATTCATGATGGATTCAGTTTGTTGGTCTTTTAAAGTTCGACAACGTTCGAGTAGGCATAACCCGATCTGCAAGACGCCTGATGAAAGCGAGAACCGTGCGCATAGCTTGGTTTGGTCGTTCAGTTGCGTCAGCGTATTAATTCGAGAACGCTGGAGTTAGTGCACATTTGTTTTTTGCGATATATCGCGTTTCATGTATCAATGACAACATTTAGTAGAGGTTATTTTTTACATTTTAGAAGCAAAAGTGCATGGTCCGAGAGTGCTTCGCAAGACGCTAAAGGAGAGTAGGGCAAACTAGTCATAGAACTTGAACGTTCTTTTCGATTGCTTTGTCAAGTTCTCGGAAAGTTTCTAAGGCTTAACAGTCAGGTGTGATTTTCTCGTTTGAGAGGAAGGAAAGGGTAATGTGCCTTCTTATAAGGTTCGTTAGTCTTCGAAGTCAGCGAAAGCCTTATTGCCGTCGCCGTCCATGTAGGGTTACGAGATCTCGTAAATTTGGGCGGACGACATGAAACAAGATCTTTCATACGAAGCCGAAGAATACATAGAAACAATCTACAGATTGCAGAAACAGGATGGAGTTGCGAAAACACAAAAACTAGCTGGAAAACTCGATGTTGTACCCGGATCTGTCACGAACACTATTGAACATCTGGAGAAGCATGGGTTGGTGAAACATGAGCCCTACAGAGGGGTGAAGCTTACTGCACGAGGCGAAAGGCTTGCGGTAAAAATTCTGCGGAAACACAGACTTTTGGAAAGACTGTTAACAGATGTTTTAGAAGCGGATTGGGCAAATGTTCACGATAATGCCTGCAAACTTGAGCATGCTTTCAGCGAGGAGCTAGTTTTATTGCTGGAAAAAAAGCTAGGGCATCCGAAAGCTTGTCCTCACGGGAATCCGATACCAACAAAAGAAGGCATAATAGAAGAAGAGAGCTGCCATCCGCTGACAGAAGCTGATTTAAGTGCTTACTGCAAAGTGACAAAAGTAACTGACGAAAGAAAAGAAAAGCTCACTTTTCTCGCTGGCAAGGGACTAACGCCTGGGGCTCTTGCTTACGTGGTAGCAAAGGCTCCCTCGAACATCATCTTGCGCATTGCTGAAAAAGAGTGCGTAATAGACAATGAAGACGCAACCGACGTTTGGGTAAAGACCATGGAGGAAAAGACTAATGGAGTTTAGACATAGAAGGCGTAGAAAACAGAGATCATTTTGCGCTGAAAGACCAAGCTCCCTAGCGGAATTGCAAGAAGGCGAAACTGGAGTAGTAGTCAGCGCATCCGGAGGACTCGGGCTAGTTAGAAGATTAGCTGAGATGGGTTTAACGCCTGGGGTTGAAGTGAAACTTCTTAGGAAATGTCCACTTCGAGGACCAGTGGAAATTGAGGTAAGAGGGGTTTGTCTTGCTCTCGGATGCGGTGTAGCCTCAAAGGTTCTTGTCAAACCAGCAAAGGAAGAGCAAGATGGTTAGCCAGCTGCGCATCGCATTAGCTGGAAATGCGAATGTCGGGAAAAGTGTGATCTTTAACCAGCTTACAGGCTTAAATCAGACGACGGGAAACTGGCCTGGAAAAACTGTGGAAAAGGCGGAGGGGACACTCTATTTCAAAGGCTATACTATCAGAGTAGTCGATCTTCCCGGCACCTATTCGCTTTCGGCCTTTTCTATTGAGGAAATTGTAGCAAGAGACTACATCGCAATAGAGAAGCCTGATGTTGTGATTAATGTGATTGATGCTTCAGCGCTTGAACGTAATCTGTATTTGACACAGCAGCTGCTGGAGCTTGAAGCACCATTAGTGGTTAGCCTAAATCAAGTTGACTTAGCCGCAAAAAAAGGCTTGAAAATTGACGCTGAGAAACTTTCCGCGCTTTTGAGCGTACCTGTTGTTCCAACTGTAGCTGTGGCAGGAAGTGGGATAAGTGAACTGCTTTCGGCAGCTGTTTCAGTTGCTTTTGACGAGAAAAAAGTGCAGGTTCGTGGGGTTAAGTTTGGAGAGGAAATTGAGAGGAAAGTGGAACTTGTCGAGAAGTTTGTTGCTGCTGAAATTCCTGATCTTGCGGCGGTATATCCTGTAAGATGGGTCGCGATTAAGCTTTTAGAGAAAGATCAGGATCTTACCTCGAAGTTAAGTAGTTATAAACATGGAAAGAAGGTTCTTGACTTTGCGTATGATTTGGCTGCGGATCTGGAAAAGCTTCATGGTGAACCTTCTCCCATTGTCATAGCCTCTGAAAGATACAGTATCGCAAGCAAATGGGCTAAGGAGACGACAACTGTTGAAACTCCTCCGAAAGCAAGCCTTGAGCACAGGCTTGACGCAGTAACGACCCATAAAGTGCTTGGGTACCCTATCCTCGCAGGCATGGTTATTTCAATTTTTGCGCTAATTTTCATCGGAGGAAACTATCTGTCAGATGCTTTAAACTATCTTTTCGCCAACCTCGCGGCATATGTCGATGTGGCGTTATCTCCTTTCTTGCCAAGCTTTGCTGTGGATTTGCTGAACAAAGGAATCGTATCAGGCGTAGTTGCCGGCGTAACCATTGTCCTGCCCTATATTGTACCCTTTTATCTTATCCTCGCGATGCTTGAGGACAGCGGCTATCTGCCTCGTGCCGCGTTTTTGATGGATAACCTGATGCATAAGATAGGTCTACATGGGAAAGCATTCATACCGTTGATTCTGGGCTATGGCTGCAGCGTTCCAGCATGCATTGGCTGCAGAATAATGGAGACAGAGCGCGAACGCTTCTTGGCTGCGTTTGTTGTTGTCTTGATTCCATGCGCGGCAAGAACGGTCGTGATACTGGGGCTTGTTGGAAAATACGTTGGTTTACATGCTGCTCTAGCGCTTTACGCCTTCGACCTCATCCTAGTCTTTGTTCTCGGCAGAATAGCCTTTAAGGTGTTGCCGGGCGAACCTGTGGGATTGATAATGGAGATACCGCCTTACCGAAAGCCTTCATTGAAAAGCATGTTTGTGAAGACGTGGGCTAGGACAAAAGAATTTGTTTACTCAGCTTTCCCAATAATCGTTGTTGGAAGCGTTGCCATCGAAACCTTAGCGTTGTCTGGAGTGCTGCAGCATGTTGTTTATGCTGGAAGCCCGCTTCTCGAGGGATGGCTTGGACTTCGTGCAGAAGCTGGGGCTCCACTTATTTTTGGGATTTTGCGTAAAGAATTGACGCTTGTGCTGCTCAGCGAAACTGTTGCGCTGGATTCGCTGACAGCGGTGCAGATGATAGTTTTTGCTTTAGTCGTTATGATCTATATTCCGTGTCTGGCTACGATCGCTGCCTGCAAGAGAGAGTTCGGATGGCGAAAGGCTTTAGCAATAACTTTCATTGACATTGCTCTTGCATTCCTCCTAGGTGGGATAGCCTTCAGGCTTCTTCAAATGGTGAGGCTGTAGCCTTTTCCTTGTCCTCTCTTTTTTCAGGTAGCTTAAGAGATAACAGCAAAGCAATGAAAGCGAAGACTGTTAGGATGTAGAAGGACATGTCCAGCCCATAGATGTCGCCTATGAAGCCGGCTATCGACTGTGAAAGTGAGCCTATGCCGAAGGATGTGAAGAAGAAGATTCCGTAGACAGCTCCACGCTGATTCTGCGGAGACAAAAAACCTGTTAACGCGTTCAGAGCCGGCTGATGCGCATAAAAGCTGAGCCCGTAAATAAAGATGAAGATGCCTATTCCGACTATATATAGGGGGGTTAAAAGAAGCGCAAGCAAACTCACACAAACCCCTAGAGATGTAGCGATCAGAACCTTCTTTGAACCCACAAGGTCTGCTGCTTTGCCCCCAATCCACTGCGCTGGAACGCCTGTGGCCAGGACTAGCGTGTAGGCTACTGAAGCCCACATGGGATCAATTCCCCTGTTTTCCTTCAGGTATGTTGGAAAGAAAAGCTCGATACCTTTCATGAAAAGCCCAATGGCTACGTTGAAAAGAAGAAGTACCCAAAGCTCACGGATTTTCAACGCATCAAATATTGATCCCCCGTTAACCCGCTTGTCTTCTCGGAATACCTGCCTTTCCCCCCTGAAAGATCTTAATAGAATGATGAAGCATAAGCTAAGAACCCAAGACAAAATCACTGCAGTAAACAGCCTGTACTGCAGCAACTCAAAACAGAAAAACGCGAAACTCACAAGACACAAAATGAACGACCCCAAACGGACACGCATATACTTGTCTGCAAAGAACAGGGCAAGCAGAAAGCTCAATGTGCCGAAAGCCACGAACGCCCACGGCCACCCATAAGAGGCGCCTATAAACCACGCTACTGTAGGAGTTAGCACTACTCCTAGTGTTCCTCCTACGCCATGAAGCCCCATGGCCTCTGCGACTCTGCCTCTGAAGGCTTTATAGATAAACGAGTTTGCAGTGGGATGATAAAGGCTTGCCCAAACAGCCATCAAAATCAAGCCAAGAGCGTAAATGTAGATCGTCCGTGTAGCCCACGCCGCAAGCATAACGTAAGTGGAAAGACCTGAAATGCTTAGACAGATCACTATGGTTTTGGTTTCTCCAATTTTGTCTCCTAATGGGCCTCCTACAAGAGAGCCTGCTCCGTAGATGAAGGAAGCTATCATGGAAACAAGGCCGATCTCAGATTTTGCCACGCCAAGATCAGCCATTATCAACGAGAGCAATGGAGGAGCAATAACGAAAAGTGAGTGATTAAATGAGTGCGCTGCTCCTAATAGGGCAAGGCGACCGTTTCGTTTCTGCTGCGCTTCCATGACAACGCATCCCACGTGATTCAAGGATGTTGACGGCTGTTGAAAATATGGATTGCGACTGGTCTTTTAAGGCTTGACTTTCAACAATAGCTTTTTCCACATCATGCAAGAAACAACGTAGCTAAAAACAGAAGTTAGAGATGCTGAAACAGTTCTTGAAGATTACTGATCTTTCCAGCGTTGTTTCCACCAAGCTTCTGCCGTCTCTCAACTAGCAGAGCTTTTAATCCAGCTTTTCTTGCGCCTTCATAGTCAGCATTCTCAGAGTCTCCGACGAAAAGTGCTTCGCTTGGATTGACTCCGAGTTTTTTCAGAGTGAATTGAAAGATTGTTGGGTTTGGCTTTGCACATTGAAAAGTGTCTGCACCAACTTTTATGTCAAACAACTCTGGAAAACCAACCTTTTGGAATATACGTTTAATGTCAGACTCCAAACCATTGGTGATTATGCCAAGTTTCAGACCCCTCGCTTTCAGAGCAGACAACACGGGCAAAACATCTGGGCAAAGCTCGGTTTTAGCATGGCTCCACCATTCCCTGTCTATTGCCTCTGCCAACTCCGCAACATTTCCATCTACGCCTAGATCTTGGAGAAAATCAGTATTAAATCGCACCCAAAAATTGTCAAAGACAACTCGCTCATCTTCCAGGTACTTTCGCTCCATCCTACGGTGAGCTAAGGCAATCGCCTTCCTAGACCGATTAACACCATGACCGCGAAGAATCATGTCATAGATCTCGTATATTTCACGTTTTGTAACCTCTGCTATCAGCGTCCCACCAATATCAAACAGCACAGCTTTAATCATAGACAAACACTACTAAGGCTGAGGCAATAGGGATTCAACATTTATATTCCCTTCGGAAACGTAAATAAGCATTAGACCTATGATGACAAAGGGAAAGCCTCCACAAACGGAAAAAATCCAAAAAAGAGACCGGAGTCACCAAAATGTGGCCGGGGTGATGTAGCTTGGCAGCATATAGGCCTGTGGACGAGGCTCTATGGATCGGCAGAAAGCCTAGCGCCCGAGTTCAAATCTCGGCCCCGGCCCCACCTACACTGTCCTAACATCAAAATACATCAATCCTAAAGACTAAGAGGTTAAAAATAGCTTCCACCAATAATAATACGGAGCCTATGAACATGCTGAGAAAGAGACTGGTTTTTCCCTTTTCAGCAGTCGTAGATTTAGAGAAACTGAAACTGGCAATTCTGATCAATGCAATAAACCCGAAGATAGGCGGGTTACTTATCAGAGGCCCAAAAGGGTCGGGAAAAAGCACTCTTGCCCGTTCATTAACAGACATCCTTCCCAAGATAACGGTCGTCAAAGGCTGCCCGTTCAACTGTAGCCCCATTGACCCTTCCAACATGTGTCCAAGCTGCAGTGAAAAATACCGCAAGGGCGAGAAACTGCCTACCGAGGAAAGAGAGATGTTCGTCGTGGATCTGCCTTTAGGCGCCACAGAAGACCGCGTTATCGGAAGCTTAGACGTTGAAAAAGCCATAAAACACGGCATAGAGGCCCTGGAGCCAGGAGTCTTAGCTGAAGCCAACCAGAACATTCTGTACGTGGACGAGGTGAACCTTCTGCCCGATCATATTGCGGACGACCTGCTTGACGCGGCTGCAACAGGATGGAACATTGTTGAAAGAGAAGGCATCTCGGTTGGGCACCCATCCCGATTCATATTCATCGGAACCATGAACCCAGAAGAAGGCGAGCTAAGACCTCAGCTTCTTGACAGATTTCCCTTATCGGTAAGCGTGGGAACTATAGCCTCTGTTAAAGACCGAGTTCAAGTAGTCAAGCGGAACATGGAGTTTGAAGCTGACCCTGAAAAGTTCTACGAAGAAAACCGCCCCACGCAAGAGGAGCTTCGAAACAGAATCGTGCAAGCAAGAAGCACATTAAAGGAAGTAACTCTCAAGGAGGGAGTGATCGAGGCTATATGCAAGGCGTGCCTCCAACTCAAGGTTGACGGGCTGCGCCCCGACATCGTCATAGCGAAAGCCGCAGCAACCTTAGCAGCATTCGAGAAGCGCACCACAGCGTCGCTTGACGATGTTGTCGTAGCTGCAGAGCTGGCTCTTAGCCATAGAACAAGAGAAGGAGGCTTTCTGGAGCCTGCGTCACCAGCCGAAATCAGAGAAGTCTTCACGGCATCTCTAAAGCAGTTGTTCCAGTTTGAGAAAACAGGAGAGACAACAAAAGAAGATATGGATAGGAGAAAGAATCTTAAGGGAAGGACGTTTTTCTGGGCTAGAACAGATGCCACCCCAAAGGAAGAAGAGGAAGCACAGAAAGATAGCTTCTTCAAAAGACTACGGCGTGCACAGTTTAGACTGCTCTATATGATTAACAGGCTTTTCGGCGGTCTGCTTTTCGCCTTTGGCAAACGGCTAAAGAAAAGCCCTAAAGAGGCGCCGATTGTTGAAGGATCTCCAGTTGGTAACGCGAAGATCCAAGGAGAGACCTTTGAGGATGAACATGGTAGTCAAAAAGGCAAGGGAATCCCAACCGTCAGCGACGCGGCACGATCCACGGTTATTTCACAAGGCTTTCCAATATTAGGTAGTCTTCGAGACAAGGTAGTCTCGCCTTCGAAGTTTTTTCTAAAAATGGGAAAAATCAAGGCACGGAAGCCAGGCGTATACGCCGGAAGACGCGCGCAAGCGGTGACGACATTGAATAAGGGTAAGCCTTACGCGTGGAGAATCCCGCATGGAAAGCCTTCTGACATTCATCTTCCTGCAACTATTCGCGAAGCAGCAAGAAAACAAGGTTCGCGCGAGAAACCTCTAGGAATGGCGCTTGCAATCGCGATGGAGGATATACGCGAGAAACTTAAAGTGTATAAGGCGTCTTTGACCATGGTGTTCGTTGTCGACCTAAGCGGATCGATGCTTTTCAACTTGAACGCGGTCAAGGAAGCGTTGTTGAAGCTACATGCTGATGCTTACAGAAGCCGTGACCGTGTAGGCATAGTTGCCCTAAAAGGATTAGGCGCTGTTGTTGTTCAGCATCCGGTGACAAACTTGCGTGTTGTTGCTAACAAGCTTGTCAATCTGCGGGTAAGCGGCTTCACACCGTTGGCAGCCGGAATGCTGAAGGGCTGGGAAGTTCTGCGGGAAACTAAAAGAAGAGATTCTTCAACTGTTCCAGTAATGGTTATCATAACGGATGGCAGCGCCAACGTTCCTTTAAGAAAGAGCATCGAGACAGGTGACGTTCGGCAGATTGACGAAGTTCGTGTCATCGTGCGTGACTATGAGCAACTTGCAGTAAAAGACGTGAAGTCCGTTGCGCGTTTAATCAAGCATGAGGGAATCAACACCATAGTGGTTAACACGAATCCTCACAGATATAGCTATGAATCCTATGGTCTCTCTGTGACGGAGTCGATAGCCGTAGCGACGGATGGAACTCTTCACGTGGTGGGCAGGTTGCCGCAAGACGAGATTGTGGAAAACATGATCGAGAATATAAAAGAGGATCAGAGAAGAATCGCCTTCGAGAAACTTCAAGACTAAGCTCAGCCATCAATTGGCGGCTTGAAAAACCTCTTAGCATCATCACTCTTGCGCATCCACTTCTCAAACTCCTTTTGAGGTTTGTTCTCAACGTAAAGTTTCTTCCTCAAAGCCTCGAGCAACAAGTTCTCCTTTCCAACGAATTCTGCAGCTGTCAAAACACTATGCTTAGCTTTCTTCGCTGCCTCAAATACACTGCCTGCCTTTTTTCGCCAGCCTTCATCCCTCAGCAGATGATGATCAACAATGACGCAGGGCACTTTCTGAACAATCTTTTCAAGGTTTTCGAACGCGAACCGTATTTGGTTGGTGCTTGTCTTGAAATCCACAAGATATGTGGGTGGGCCCCCGATCATCAACAAATCTGGAAATTCCGCTAATATCCGCTTGGTTGCTTCTAGGGACATGGGTCCTTGAACGTCTGGCGCATAAACGAATCGCTCATTATAGAATTCCACCGTAGCTATTAGAACCCATCCTAGCTCCGACCCCTCTGCACCGTGAAAGACAGGCTCCGAAAAACGTAGCTTCGTAGAATCCTCAAACGCAAAGGTTTTTCCGTCGGCAATTTCAAGTTTTTTTGCGTGTTTTCCGCCTGTTTTCTGGAAAAGCCATGCTCTTCTTCTTTGGCTAGAGTTGATTTTTTCGCTTGAATTCTTCGCCAGAACCATTTTCCCGTCATAGACCTGCTGCGCGGTTTCGTTTCGCGCAGTCCAGTTGCATAGCCAGTCTTCAAACGAAGGCGTGTGATGGTCAAAGTGATAGTGGCTGATGGTTACTACTTCCGCTTTCTTGGCGTATTCGGCTATTCTTTTTCGAGATTCGTCTATGACCTTGAACTCTAGAGGATGCGGAGGAAGTTTGAAACGGTTCGGGCACAGCGAAACTCCGGCGTCCAAAAGAATTCTCACGTCAGGGGTCTCTACGTACGTGCACATTGAACGGGTACCGAGGCTTTCGCCAGCCAAAGGAGTTACCTGAATATGCTTAAGCATGCTTCTACAATAGATCACATGATTACTATAGATTTTTATCTTTCTCAAGTTCTAATTCTCTTGGTGGGCGATGACGACTCTAGCCCCAATGACCTTGATG
>JARYLR010000023.1 GCA_029907545.1 Candidatus Bathyarchaeota archaeon
TACGCGATAACACGCTGGAAACGAATGGGGATGCTATTGTTATAACAGGTGACTCGGCTTCTGGAATAACGGTAGAAAGGAATAACATCCGGAGAAGCATAGAGGCAGGCATTCGTCTTGAGGCAATCTCTCTGAGCGCCATTAGCATACTGAACAATACGTTTTCAGAAAACCAGTACGGATTCTATGTCTCAACAGAAGATGATACCTACATTACTCGCAACTATGTCACCAACAACACGGTAGGCATATTTTATGATAGAGGATTAAGCCACGAAGCCCACTTCAACGACATCATCAGCAATAACATAGGAATGGATGCAGCGTTTTCTGCATACGTCAATGCCACATATAACTACTGGGGTCACTGGAGCGGCCCGAAACATCCCTCACTGAATCCCTACGGCAAAGGCAACTCTGTAGGAGGCAACGGCCTAAATCTCGACTTCATATTTTTCCTCTCAGCACCAATTGACCATAATAATGTTCCTCCTACCGCAGTGCTTTGGACAGACAAGAGTACCGTAGCGCCAAACAAGCCTGTGACCTTCGTAGGCTCAGATTCCTATGATGATGATGGGAGAATCGATCAATACCTCTTCACTTTCGGAGATGGAAGCTCCAGTGGATGGACTACACTATCGACGTGTGAGCACACATACTCAACTGTTGGGAACTATATTGTCACTTTGAGAGTTAGAGACGACTTCGGCGCTGAAAGACTTGGAAACTCGGTAACGGTATATGTCCGGAATTATCCGTCTCTCGAGGTAACAGTTACTCTCAGCGAATACACCGTGAACTATAATGAGAACGTCTCTATTGCGGCGTATGTGTCGAATGGAGTAAGCGCAGTTGCCAATGCCACGGTCACGTTGTTTTCAGTCACACCGCAAATCACACCGCAAAATCACACCATAATCACACCGCAAACAGGGTTGACAAACTCCTCAGGCTTCTTCACAGCAACTTTGACTGCACCAAACATAACTGACATAACAAATCTCAGAGTCATAGCAAAGGCAGTTAAGACAGGTTACGCAGACGGCTCTGACTACAAGTATCTGAAGGTGCTCCCGCCACTTACAGTTGAGATTTTCTCTTCTTCACCAATCAAATCAGAACAAGCAGCACCAGTAACCGTGCAGGTTTCATGCGGACTGGAGCCAGTAAGCGATGCTTCAGTGATTTTGATGACCACCAACGGCACTCTCACACCAACCAGCGGGATCACCAACATTAATGGCGGCTTACAGACAACCTATACTGCGCCTCTAACACTTAGCCAGATAGATGTCACAATAATGGCGATGGCTGTAAAAACAGGGTTCGCTGACGGCTACGGGCAGAAGACGATCATTGTAGAACCAAAAGTCCTCTATGTGGAAGCCAACGTGAATCCTGACACGATTTTGTCAGAAGCCGTTTCCTCTGTAACCGTCCATGTAACAACCGATACTTTACCGGTGCAAGATGTTGCGGTCACAGTAGCTTCAAATGTAGGAGGCAATTTCTCGCCAACTAGTGCTATGACAAACGTGAATGGCGATGCCTTATTCGTGTTTTCAGCCCCGCAAACAACTGTTGAGCTTAATGCACAGATCACCGCGACGGCGACAAAAAGCGGCTATGTAACTGGCGAAGGGTCAGCTAAGATCCTCGTAAGACCAAAAATACTTAATGTTGAGGTCACTATCACGCCGCAGACCACGTTTTCAGAAGCCACGGTTAATATTTCCGCTTATGTCTCGTACAATGGAATAGCGATCCCCGAAGCAAACATCACAATTGCTTCAGATAATGGAGGCAACTTCTCCGCTTCTTCAGTGGTTGGCGATGAGAACGGAAGAGCGATCTTCAGGTTCACTGCGTCCCCTGTCAATGAGTCAAGCACCGTTACCATAACAACACGTGCCTCCAAAATCGGATATGCTGATGGAGTTAATGTCGAGCAGATTACCGTAAACCCAGGAGTTTTCAATATCACAGTTGAGGCTTCTCCAAAAACAGTTAAATCTGGCGAACCAACGGTCATAATCATCTATGTAGCTTCCAACGGCACCCGCGTTTCCAATGCGCAGGTTACGGTGCACGCAACTAACGGAAGCTTTGCAGTAACAAATACAACGACGGACCTCAATGGACGTTGTTCATTTGTTCTTACTGCTCCAAGAACCATGATTCAGCTGCCTGTGACTGTTTCGGTTAATGTCTCTAAGAACGGCTACATAGCATCATGGAATCATACGATGGTAACTGTCACTCCTGAAGAGGCGGCGCAGGGTGACGGGAGCTGGTCTCTGCTGACGATGCTTTTGATTGCCATTCCGATAGTGATTGTTGTTGTGGTTGCCGTTTTGATTAAGTTGAAGGTGATTGCGGTTTCGTTTGGTGATGAGAATGAGCAGTCATGAGACATATATCGCAAGACGTAATATTTAATAGACTGGACATATCAATAATATAGGAAAACAGGAGAAACAAAATGACACAACTCCGCCTAAAAGAATCACTCACAAAACTGAAAAAAGTAAGAATCAAACTAAGCCTTGGAAAACACGAGCAAGTAACCATACCTCCACCACCCCCAAAACCAGTGCCCCGAGGCTTCAAAATCATAGAAAAATACCCACTCTACGAACCCTTCGCCCACGTAGCCATCGTACAAAACCCAAAAACAGGAGAACACAAATACGTACTCGACGAGCTTCAGCTTGACCCTCTTGAAAGAGGCGTATACAACCGCATTCTAGAAATCCTGCTCGCAGAAATCGAATCACCTAAAGGAGAAGTCCTCGATCCCC
This sequence comes from Candidatus Bathyarchaeota archaeon, assembly GCA_029907545.1. Taxonomy (GTDB): domain Archaea; phylum Thermoproteota; class Bathyarchaeia; order Bathyarchaeales; family Bathycorpusculaceae; genus JAGTQT01. The sequence continues at coordinate 2,805 of JARYLR010000023.1, forward strand.
GAAAATTCTTCGCTGAAGAAGCCAAGAAAATAGTGGACAAGTATCGTATTAGTTTAGGCTGGCTTCCCGACGTTTCGTGGTATAAGATCCTTTACCATGCTGAAAGAGACCTCGTCGGCTTCGGTCAAATAGACCCGCTGATGAGAGACCCAAACATAGAAGACATTTCATGCGACGGTGTAAAGAAGCCTTGCTACATTTGGCACAGAAACTATGAAAGCATAGAAACCAACATCGAATTCCAAAACGACGAAGAACTAGACAACATGGTTGTCAAACTTGTCCACATGGCTGGAAAACACGTAAGCTCAGCCTTCCCAATAGTAGATGCTTCGCTGCCAGGCAAACACAGACTCGCAGTCTGCTACAGACGTGAAGTCACACCCTTCGGAACCGCCTTCACCATACGCAAGTTCAGAGAAGACCCCTATTCAATGATAGACCTGATAAACATAGGCACGTTCTCAGAGGAGATGGCTGCATACTTCTGGCAATGCCTCGAACACCGCGCATCAATAATGGTGCTAGGTGGAACCGCGGCTGGAAAGACAACGGCATTAAACGCCCTAGCATGCCTGATCAAGCCTGGAAGCAAGATCATCACAATTGAAGAAACTGCGGAGCTTAACCTGCCACATGAAAACTGGGTTTCACTTATCGCAAGACAAAGCTACGGTCTAGGCGGAAGCAGCATCGGAGAAGTCTCTCTATTCGACCTTGTCAAAGCCACCTTAAGACATCGCCCAGACATCCTAATCGTGGGTGAGGTCAGAGGTCAGGAAGCATACGTGCTCTTCCAAGCGCTAGCAACAGGTCACGGTGGCATGTGCACAATGCACGCTGAGAACGTGGACTCGGCAGTTAAGCGTCTTACGCAGAAGCCTATGGAGATTGCGCCTGCGTACATTCCGCTGATGAATATCATACTGTCAATTCAACGCGTTCACCTCATAAAAGGAACAGAGAAAAAGGCGTACAGACGCGTAATGAACGTCAACGAGATTGCAGACTACCAGGACTATAGGCCGACCTTCAGGTGGAATCCTTCTAAAGACGAGCATGTGCCGTCAATGGATAAGAGCGTGATAATAAACGCGATTTCAGAGAAAATTGGAATGACGAAAAAGGAGATTCTGGAGGAAATAGAGAGACGCAAGCAGGTTCTGCATTGGATGAGAGAACGCAACATTAGAAGTTACAAGGATGTTGCGGCCATCATTGCGGAATACTGTGCGAGGCCCAAAGCGATTTATGAAAAGGTTTTAGCTGGAGAAGAGGTGAAAACGGTTGCCGTTTCTAGAAACCCTTGAAGCATGGTCCTTCCGCCTATTCGGTAGAACGACACCTTCATTTCTGAAGCATGTCTTCTCCTTCAAAGACTACTTGGAACGAGCCAAGATCAAGATCTACCCGGAAACGTATGTCTCTTTAATGTTCTTTGTCGCTTTGCTTACCATTCCCATATCTGCCATAGCGATAGCCATCCTATTCTTGTACGGTTTTCTTCCGATAATCTTCCTCGTGCCGATTCCGTTTTACGTGATGATTGGTTTCCTGTTTACTCCAATTTCCCGAGCAGGTGAAAGAGCAAGCAATCTTGAACGTGAAATGCCTTTTGCAGCTGCCTACATCAGCGTGATGGCGTCAGGAGGCATTGCTCCTTACACGAGTTTCAAGCGGCTTTCTGAAGTGGAGTTGATGCCGTCGATGAGCTATGAGTCAAGAGAAATCATAAGGGACGTAGAGATTTTCGGTATCGACCCGCTTACTGCCATAGAGAATGCAGCCAAAAAGAGTCCACTTGACGTGTTCAAAGACTTCTTGGCTGGCTATGCTTCCACGGTTATCATAGGCGGCGACATCGGGCACTTTTTAGAAAGAAAAGCCGAAGATATATTCAAAGCTAGAGCCATGCGTGTCAAGGCTGCTGCCGAGAGGCTGGGAATGCTTTTGGAAACATTTATTATCGTGATGGTTTTGATGTCTCTGTGTTTCTACATCCTCTTCAGCGTAGAGTCCATCTACAGCATGGGAGTTTCGCTGTCGTCTGGAATCATTCTCTACACTTACTTGTTCACGCCGATGCTTTCGCTACTATTTATCTACTTAGCCCATAGCATGCAGCCCAAAACGCCGCTGATCGAGAAAAGACCATACAAAGTCTACGGCATCTGCAGCGCCATTGGAATAGTCATCTTTCTAATACTCACAGATTTCATGGGTCTTGTAGACATCCAGTTTCTAGACCCAATCCAGACCATAGTAGACCTTCCAGTAGCAATCGCGTTAACCCTGTTTATCGCAACTGCACCTGCAGCAGTCGTGCACTCTAGGCTTGCTGCTAAAAAGGCCAGCATGGAGGCGGGAATAAACAATTTCCTTCGCGACTTAACCGAGGTTAGGAAGACAGGGCTCTCGCCTGAGAAGTGCATTGAAAGCTTGGCACACAGGGACTATGGCGAGTTTACTAAGGAACTTAGCAAGATCAGCTCAGAAATCTCTTGGGGAATCCCTGTTCGGAAGGTGATTATGGACTTTCTTAAGCGGACAAAAAGCTGGATGACTCAGATCATAATGTTCCTGCTTGTGGAAACCATCGACGTGGGCGGCGGAACCATAGCAATGATTGAGTCACTTGCAAGATTCAACAACCTAACTCAGGAAGTGGAGAAAGAGAAGAAGATGGCTGTGCGCCCCTACATGTTGATGCCTTATTTTGCCGCCATCCTTCTTGTGGCAACTACGACCATGATGCTTGGATTCACAACTGGAACTCTGGGTGTTGCCGAGTCAAGCAACCCGCGAGATATGGGGCCGATGGTTACGATATTCACTACGTCAGTGATTTTCCACAGCTACTTGATAGGCTTGGTTGCAGGCAAAATCAGCGAGGAATCCGTTGCGGCCGGCTTCAAACATGCGTCAATATTAGTGATTATTGCTGTTGTAGCGGCGAAAGTTGTGCCCATGTTTGTAAGCTTTGGATAGGAGAGAAGTAGCTACGAAAAAAGGAAAATCTCTACGAAACTTCGGAAAAAACAGGAGAGCCGTTAGCCCAGCGATATCTACGGTGATTCTGACAAGCGCCATAGTCGTTCTTCTTCTCGCCACAATCGTCTTCGCCAACAACTTCCTGAACGGAAGGCTGGGAGAAAACGAGTTCAGCGCCATGAAGCAGTTCATGCAAACCATCGGACTGCAGATAGACGACGTGGCTTGGACTATTGGACGGACACAGACTATTCGATACGCCAGCCGCTTCGGACTTGTCAACTACGAATCTGCTGCCCTGAAATACTCGCTTTATGTCTATAGGGGAGGAAGCTACCAATTCATCGCCAACTTCAGTACGGGCATGATTCTCTTCAACATGCCGATAGGCAGATACTCAATGGGAAACAACTATCGCGAACGCATCATCCCTTCATCCAGCTCCTTCATTCAAGAAGGCACATCAGCGCCGGTATGTTCTGTGTTCGTGATTGAAAAAGTGCCAATGAATGACGGCAACTTCATCAGAATCGTCGCCATACCCTCAGTAAGAGTTTTGAACTCCACGATTTCAGCTGGTGGAGAGCTGAAGAACTATGTCAAACTATATCTGCCTCTGCTTAATGCTGGGAACCATTCGTACAGGTCACAGTCAATAACCCTCGAGGGAAACGGAGTCTCCGTAAACACTGAGGGCAATGTCGATAAGATCAAGATCCAGGTCTCCATGACAAAGGCAAGCATCGGCTTCGACGAAGACTTCTTTGGCTTTGCAGGCATCACAGAGGAAATCGACGTTCCCAACGGTTCGATCATGCAGTTCTACAGAAGCAATGTCACCTTAACGCTGGGACTACACATCTAAGAACCATGGAGGAGTATATGGATGCCGCATATAACCATCGAATACACCATCATGATTCCAGTTTTGATATTACAGATCTTCCTCTTTCCCTTAACAGCCAGCTGGCTAATGAACATATGGGTAGATTCACGTAGAACGCTGGTGCTGCAAGACGCAGCAGGTCACCTAGGCAGCATCATACAGCAGCTGTACTTCTCGCTTAACCACGATACTATCACGTCTGCGAACATAACATGCTCGCCTGGGCTGCCGCCTTTCATTGAAGATAAGTATTATTCCGGAACAGCTGTTCTGGAGAGTGTAGGCGCAGATGTAAACTCTGGAAAAGTTTTGAAGCTTACTATGACGCTTACTGGCACCAAGAACTCGGTTACAACCTCGGTGATTCTGGGTCCTAATGCTAGATGGGTGAATTCAACCTTTTACAGCAATTCCACAAGCGCTGTTGTAAGCGCGGGCAAGGTTGGAGGCTTGGTCTATCTGCAGTTTGGCGAGTGAGGAAAAGAAGCATGGCTGGTTCAACTATTGACCACTTGATTTCGGTTACCGTTTTCATAGCGGCGATGCTGCTGTTTATAAGCCTGTTTAACCAGATGATTCAAACTGCTGTGATCTATCAGAGACATAAGGCGTTAGCAACCAAGTGCAGCGACATGTTGGATAATATACTGCTTAACCCAGGTTATCCGCTTGAGTGGGGAAAAACGAATGGCACGCCGACAAGCTTCGGGCTACAGGATCCAGAGTTTACACAGTACAGGCTAAGCCCATACTCGCTTATGCGTCTGCAGTCTTCTTACGGAGAGCCGGTTTTCTATACTCCCCTAGGCATATACTACAGCAATATCACAATGGGATTCGGCAATTTTCTGCTGGTTCCATACACGCTGGCGCTCAACTATTCCACTGCATCGAAGCTTTTGGGAGTGAATAACACCTACGGATTCCAGTTGACGATAACGCCAGTTATCGCTGTTTCCGTAACCGAGGTTGGAGCGGGAAATCCGTTAATACTTAAAGTGCAGGTAACCGGCATGGGATTCCCACTTGCAAACGCCACCGTAAGCTACTGCTTTCTGAAAGTGAGTGAAAAAGGAGGGCAGAGCAGCCCTTCTTATTCAAGCTTTTTTGGAACAACATACACGAATGATGACGGCTCTACCTTTGTCAGCGTGTCAGATGTGGACAGTGATGACTCTTATGCCTTAATCGCCTATGCACACATGAGCGGACTTATTGGCATAGGCTTCCATCAACGGGCAAGCGGCACAAAGCGCTACGTGATCCCATTAGTAGACAGCTTCGCAGACAGACGCGTTTTGCTTGCGCACAGCTATGATGTGCATTACCAAGGTCCTCCAGAGTCTGCTGTCTTTTTTAATGCGACTTTTGTGATGTTGACTGAGGATTTTGAGCTACGTGAAATGCCTATGGAGGACGCTGTTGGAAAACTGGGAAAAATCGTTTATGGGCATGGAACTGAGAAGACGTACTGGAATCTCACTATTCCAACATTTAATCCAGGCATCTTGATAATCACGTATCAAAGTAATAACGAGTATGGTGTTGTGTTGATGCCTTGGGGTATAAGTTCTATGGCTTTTCCCGTTGTTTTCGGGGGAGAGCCTAGCGGCAAAGAGTGGGTGGCGACGGATCTGCGTCAAGTTCTAGTCAATGGGGTAGCGTATCAGGCGAAGCTTTCGCTGTGGAGTTTGGAAGGTTATCAGGTGGTGAGCTAGCATGATGCGGACAATCGAGATATTTCTCGTGATCATTATAATCACAGGCGCCTTCCTTATAGCGTCGCTGTTCGCGGTTCTGCCTTCGCCTAGGCAGGTTTCTCCGCTCAATCTTCGCAGGCTAGCGTTGACCACGCTTCAGATGCTGGATGTTGATTATGACTTAAGTTCCACGGTGTTTAAGCAGGCTAACGATTCTGCATGGGGACAACTGGAAATAGCGCTTTCAGCATGTCTCCCTCCGAACATCGTTTACAACCTAACAGTCTACGAGATAGCCAGCGGGCAGACTACGCTTTACACAGTTAAGAAATCTATCTCAAATGCTGAAAGCTTGGGTGTAAGCTCAGATTCCGCATCCTACCTAGTGGCTTCTTCAAACGTGACTTTCAGCGTAATTCCAGAAAAAGTCGGTGAACGCTCAGGTGGAGGAACACTGTACATCTTGAACTGCAGCGATGCGAACGGCTGGTGGATCACAGGATACACGTCTCACAGCCTAGCTGAAGACCTGTATAATCTGCTTTCGCCGTATTTCCAAACAACAATCATGATACAGAACACTCAGCAGCTAGGACAGATACTAAACGGAACTTCAATCCAGAACGAACGGGTACAGGGCGCGGTCGTGATAAACACTTGCGGAGAAGCCGTGCCGATTCCATCTGGATACTATGCCAGCAACGGCGTAGGATACGATACAGGCTCAAGCTCATACGCACTGTACTGCTACACTTTGGGTAAGAGGGTTCTGCAGTATAATTGGACATGGGCAAGCATCGTAGGCTACCCTCTCTACTACGTAGCTAACACAGGATTGTTTCCAAGTGAACAGAACGGCTGGGGAATCTATGGAATGAGACAGGTTGGGGCAGCAGGACTCAACGCGTTTCTACGAGGACTAGACAACCAAAGCTACGTCTATAACAGTGGATGGATCACACACGAGCTACCAGGCGACGTTTACCTGTCAGATCAAGCTCGATACTACTCCAATTATTATGGAGTTTATCCTTCACCATACCAGACAGCCACGCGAGCATTACCATCATGGATAACAAGCACTTACCATCTAACTGTCACAACATACGTCTTCAATCAGGTGGGAAGCTACAATCCTGGAGCCGTCTATAGGCATACTGCTACGGTCAATGGGACAAGCGGATTCAGAGGGTCTCTTCTCGCGTTGGGAGTTACAAGGACTCCGGACATCAGGTTGACGGCTCTCGGAATTCTGTCTGACTTTAAGCCTAGGCTTTACCGATCCGAGTATACGGCTGTGGGAACTTCAAGGCTTGTGGTTCTGCAGCTTGGACAGGTTGGAGGCGCCTAGAATGAATAATAAGGGACAATTTTCGCTGATAGCCGCCTTGTTTGTAGCCGTAATTCTCGTTGCTACGGTAATTATAACCTATTCCACGATACGCAACAGCGCCACACAGGAGCAACCTCAAACATTAAGCGCCATTGACGAAACAAATCTTGCGTTGAAACAGAGCTTAGGGTTCACAGTCGGCTACTATGGCTCTGTCCTCAAGGTTACAGGCAACTCCTCATACGCCAAAAGACTTGCTCTGCAGTATCTTGAAAGCGGGCTCGTTAATATAGCTAGCATGCACCCTCAGTGGGGGACATCATTCAGCGTAGACGATTCCGATCTCTACACTTACTGGTTTGCAAACAACAGCTTCAGCACCGGAGACTTAGCAGTAAGGTATAACCTCACAGGCTTAGGAATCTCTGGAATAACCTATGAAACCTCATGCAAACTCAGCGTGCAAATCCTTGAAACAATAGGTGACAGAGCTGTTCTACAGGTTGTAAAGGATGAAAACGAGCCTTTGATAAACCTTGGAAAACGCAACTTCAAATTCTACTGCTACGACACCTCGAGTTCAAAATGGGCTCTCGTGAGCCCAAGCATTGAGCCTCTTGCCTACTCGAACGGCACCTATGAGATCAACATCCCATCCGGAGTAGATCCATACTCCTATGTTATCCAAGTGGAAGACTCTAGGGGAATAATCGTTGTAGCTTCTTCCTTCAGCCGCTACGAGATAACGCCAACATGGAGAAGCATGTCGGGAGCGGGTCAAGACTACGTGGATAACAACATATCTGACGTAGATTCTTCTCCTGATAAAGGAGCCCACAGCAGCTTTACAGCGCAGCAGAACTTTGATGGAATCTTTGATACGCTAACCGAAGCCCACACGGACATTCTGACAAAGAAAGGTACATTCGCTAAGTCAACGACAACTGGTTCACAAATCATCGCCGGCGTGGGCTTCCGGCCTAAAGCAGTCATTTTCTGGTGGACTAGACAAACATCCTACGGCGAACTTGCGGCAGTGCGGCTGGGCTACGGTTTCGCAACGGCTTACGGAGGCTCATACCAGAATTACGGTGTTGCCTTTGCTTCAGACGACAATGCTGGCTCTTCGAATGCTGGACGACGAAGATCTGAGACTTATTGCATTATTATGCTGTCTAGCGGAGATCCGACGATGGCGGCGCAGGCAAGAATAACAAGCTTTGGTGGTGACGGCTTCACGCTGAACTGGCAGACGAACGAAAACAGAGCAGACATTATACACTATATTGCGCTAGGCGGGGCAGACCTGACGAGAGCAAGAGCAGGCCGCTTTACGCTTAGCACGGGTTCTGGAACACAGGACGTGACAGGACTCGGTTTTCAGCCTGATTTTGCAATGTTCCTTTGGACTTTTACAGAGAACGTAGACTCAAGCACTGGTGACGCGGAGGTAGGCTTAGGATTTGCCGCGTCTTCGACAAAACGTGCTGCAATGGTCGCGGTCTCTGAAGATAGACGATCCACTATGGACACGTGGCAGCAGCAGAGAACCAATTCATGCATCCTTCTCCTTTCTCCTTCAACAGGCGCTCAAGACGCCGTAGTCGATTTCAGCCAGTTCCTGTCAGACGGATTTAGACTAAACAAGGCTGATGCTCCATCGTCAAACACACCAATATTCTATCTAGCTCTCAAAGGCGGATACTATGACGTAGGAAGCTTCAACTCGGCGACATCTGTAGGAACTCAGGATGTCACAAGCGTGGGTTTCCAGCCGATGTTGCTGATGCTGGCAACGCAGGGACGAACATCCTCCACTTCCATAGGGTCAACTGCCGAGCTTGCGTTTGGCGCGGCAACCTCTGCAACGGAAAGAGGTTCAACATGGTTTGAAGACCCAGATGACCTATCAGATTCTGATAACGAGATGGAAACCTCAAACTCAAGAATCATCAATTGGAGAGACAGAACAGGCTCCAGCGCCTTCACTCTCAGAGGCTCCGCCGACTTTACGTCTTTCCTGTCAAACGGCTTCAGACTTAACTGGAACAGCGTCGAAGCAACGGAAAAACAGGTCATCTACGTAGCCATCGGAGGACACGCCTATGAGCTGGACTTGGAGGTTCAGTGGATGAACACGAACTTCAACGGAACCACGGAATACCTGCTGATCTATGCTAACTCGAGTTCCAGCGAAAACCTGCAAGTTGATGTTTGGCATGGGGGAACATGGAACAACCTTCTTCCAAGCCTCAGCAACGGATGGAACAATGTCTCCGTCTTACCCTACTTAGATTCCTCAACATTTACAATCAGATTCAAAGACACCAACATTGCTGGAGACACGGTGCAAGATAGCTGGCAAATAGACGCAACACTGCTACAGGTTTGGCCTGTTCAGGACTTGTACATGACCGTGCAGAACGCTACGATAGTTGCGGAGTTGCTGCAAAACGGCACGATACGTTGGCTTGGCCAAAACCTTCAAATGACCACTCAAGCTAAGCCGATTCCGCCGATCCCTATAAGAATAATACAGGTAAACCAAACGATAAACGGAGTAAACCGCAGAGTGCCCTTCCAGATCGAGGATTGGGCTTCGGAGTACAGGATACCTTTAGGCTTGACGAATAACGCAAGCGTATTTGATAGTCGAACGATGCTTGTTTTTCTCATGAACAGCAACGTTTCCAAAATAACAGTATGGTGGAACGGCAGCGACCGCGTTAACCAAACGTCTTATGCATTTACAAACCGTTATTTCACCGGAGACGATCAAAGCAACAGACGACTTACGAACGGACTTCTGACGCTACAATTTGGCGGTGGATTTACATTGACATCTACGGTGGGGAGCTCGTCTTGGACGGCGACGTTTATGCGTATCAACGGTGAAGCCAGCGTCTATGGGGCAAATGAGGCTTACGTGATTCATCATGGAATTGTAAGAGACATAGTTCACCAAGAATCTGAATGGAATAATGGGGCGGATGATTGTCCAAACCTGTATGCACATGTTGTTCTAACTCTGCCGGCAAACGCAACCTATTACACTTATCAGCTGCGTCTCATGTTTATCCAGTCACAGCAGGCCAGAAGCATAACCAGCCTCTGCCCAATCAGAATAGCTGGTTCAACAGGTTCGCCGCAGACCGAAAATGGGACAGCAGGAGGCTTCCCAATAGTCTCAAGCACTACGGGCACATTCTACAACTATTCAGCGTCGCTTTGGGCGCACCACTGGAGCCAAATGATATCGGGCACAACAGGAGCTGGACTAATGTTCACGGACGAAGCCAACAGCAAACTTTACGTTTTTGACTCTATTGCAGGAGCCAAGACAGGCGCACTTAGAAACTCTGTCAGCGGAGGGACTAGAACGATTGAGTTGCTTCCAGTAACGCTTTCTCAGGCGCAGTTCACGTACGCGAAGGATATAACCTGGAACGGAGCAGTCGTAACCTTCGATAACACAATGCCCATCTACACAGAGATCGGCGGCAGCACGTCAGGTTTATGGATAACTGTGGAATATCCACCGATAGTGACGGTAACAACGAAAAATTAGGGAGAGCGAAGTGTGGACTTATTTGGAATTCTTATTCACGGTTCATACGAGTTAAATAAACAATCATAATACTTCCTAAACACGAAACCTAAAGGTGAAAACATGACAAACCATCATGGACTAAAATCCAGAAAAGCCATATCACCAATACTCGCAACACTACTCCTCATCATAATAGCAGTCGCAGCCATCGTCGTCACATACGCGTGGATAATGACCTACATGAGCAGCGCAGGACAACAAGCAGGAGTAATGCCCTACAAAGCAAACGTAAGCTTCTATACACAAGGAACAACTAAGAAAATAAACATTGACATAGGAAACTCCGGAACCACAGACACCGCAATCTCAAAAGTCTACTGTGGAGCATCATCCGGAGCACTAGAAGAACAGACCCCTACGCAGACAATGCCCATATCCGTACCAGCAGGAAGCATCTCAACAATTACCCTAAACTACAACTGGACATCAGGAACCACCTACTACTTCAAAGTGGTATTCACCACCGGACACATACTTGGAGAGCCATCGTGGCCTGAACAAGCTCCAACATAAAAACCCAATATTCTTGCTTTACGTCCAGCATTCCAAAATACTCAAAAACACCATATTTGAATAAAAAGGGCTATCATGGTGCTCGATGTGCAGGTTTGGCTTAGTGCGGCAAGAACCTCTGTGGCCTTACTCTTTCTCGTATATTCTTCTTGGAAGGACAACCAAAGCCGAGAAGTAAGCAACAAGGTCTGGATGCTTTTCGCGCCGCTAGCCTTCATTCTCACATTCACAGAAATATACATCTTCGACCAGCCAATGCTGCTTTTTTATGGGGTGTGCGTAGGCTTAACCTCAGCCTTCGCCATGATAATCTTCTACGCAGGAGGATTCGGAGGAGCAGACGCCAAAGCCCTCATGTGTCTAGCGCTTGCTCTGCCCTTCTACCCTCAGCCTCTGCTCACACCCCTGTCGGGAGAACCATCGCTGATTTCGCAGCTAGCCTTCCCAATAACGGTGTTCACCAACGCCGTGCTGTTTGCCGCCGCAACCGCAGCATACCTCTTTCTCTACAACATAGTCTCGCACAAAGCATCCAGGAAAACGCTCTTCGAAGGAGAACACACAACTGTTTCCATCGCCAAAAAAACCCTAGTCCTAATGACAGGATACAAAATGCCCATAGAAAAACTCAGGGAAAAATGGCACATCTACCCGCTCGAAGACATCGAACAAAACAGCCAAGGCACAGTTAAAAGAAAACTGCTCCTAATGCCGAAAGACGAAGGAAGAAACGAAATAGTCAACCGCCTAAGCCAAGCCGCCGACAAGGGAATAATCCAAAACAAAGTCTGGGCCACGCCTGGCCTGCCCATGCTGAGTTTCATAGCCGTTGGGCTGGTAGTCGCCCTAGTCTTCGGCGACGTCGTGTGGCTCTTTGTGAAATGGATACTTACCTAAGCGTATGTGGCTAACGCAATTCTTCCGGCTTTTTCAGCAAACCGTGCGATATGCGGAGTATCTAGACACGCTAAAATAGTCTACGAAACAACATTACTCGTAGTCGCCTTCGACAAGCAAGGAGACCTTCATCACCTATGGACATCCCGAAAGAAGTGCGAGAACTCCTCAAACAAGAAGCAGAGAAAACCGAAGTGGTTGTCATGCCCGACTTCTTTCTTGACCGACTAGTAAACGTGAAATTCAACGTAGACAAGTTCTCTGAAAACCTGAAGCCCATTGCGGAGAGAAAGGGCGGAAGCATCGACGGAATAGAACAAGCTGACATCAGAGGGGGAAACGCCGTCAATACAGCCTCAGCGCTGGCAGCCCTAAAAGTAAAGGTGACTCCCATAATCTGCACAAGCAAGCTTGGACTCAAAATGCTTGAACTCTACTTCGGATCAGGTAAGCTTGATCTCTCCCACGTCAAGATTTCTGGCAGAGCATCCGTAACAACGGCAATCGAGTTTGAGACAGCAGAAGGAAAAGCTAACGTCATGCTAAGAGACGTAGGCTCCCTCATCCACTTCGGTCCAGACGATCTAGATGACCGTGATTTTGAAGCCATCCAGAGAGCGGATTACGTTTGCGTGTTCAACTGGGCGGGCACAAAAAGGTTCGGAGCCGCCCTCGCAACCAAGGTCTTCGAAGAATCTAAGAAAGGGGGCAGAGGCAGGAACTACTATGACACCGCGGATCCGTCTCCAAATATTAAAAAAGCTGCTGAGCTTGTGAGAAAGGTTCTCCAAAGCAGGAACCTAGATATTCTAAGCGTGAATGAGAATGAGGCTTTTCAGTACGCCCAATTCTTCTGCACAAAAAAAGAGGCATCTTCAAAAGATGCGACACCAGAACAGGTAGCAAAACAATCAGCAAAAACTCTGGCACAGCACTTGTCTGCAAGAATAGACCTGCATACGACAAGTTTCTCAGCCACATACACGAAAAAAGACGAAAAAGTTGTGCACTCATTTAAGGTGCCAGTTCTGAGGGCAACCGGTGCAGGAGATGCATGGAACGCTGGAAACATTCTCGGAGACGCGAACAAACTACCAGATGACTGCAGGTTAATGTTGGCAAACGCGGTTGCGGCCTACTACATTTCAAATCCTGCCGCACAGCACCCTACGCGGAAACAGCTTCTGAAATTTCTGACAAAAATGCAGAGGAAAGACGTAAGGAAAAAGTAAAGCAATAAACCATTATGAAATATGCGCTCTCTCAAGTCGGCAGGAAACAGCAACCCAAAGTATTTTTGCCTAGAACAAGCTAGATACACATAAAGCGCTAGAACAAGGTGTAACAAGAAGATTGACGAAACCGACAAAGCTTTTTGGAAGCTCAGGCGTGCGCGGCGTAGTTAACGTTGATCTAACACCTGTTCTAGCAGCGCAAATAGGGATGGCTGTTGCAACATTCTCCAAGGCTAAGCAAATCACAGTAGCCAGAGACACAAGAGTCTCTGGACAAATGCTGGAAAAAGCAGCAGTCGCGGGAATCACAGCGTGCGGCGCAGACGCGCTGTGCTTGGGAACCTTGCCCACACCTGCCCTAGCCTACTTAACAAGAAGGCTTGACGCTGATGCGGGGCTTATGATCACTGCTTCACACAACCCGCCCCAGTATAACGGGATAAAAATCTTCGACAGAACCAGCCTTGCATACAGCGAGGAAAAGCAGGACAAGATAGAAAACCTTGTGGCAACCGAAAAATTTCGGCTTGCAGACTGGCAAAGCATAGGCAACATAACACAAACAGACAAAAGTAGCTGCTACATAGATATGATACGGAAAAAAGTCAAGCTTACAAAAAAATGGCACATAGTTCTAGACCCAGGTTGCGGTGCAACATATTACATGGCGCCGAAAGTTTTCCAAAATCTAGGCTGCAAAGTCACTGCCATAAACGCACAGCCAGATGGACATTTCCCCGCAAGAAGCCCAGAGCCTAGAGCTGAAACTCTCGCATACGTCGGCGAAGTCGTTAGAGAGCTTGACGCTGACTTGGGGGTTGCCTATGATGGTGACGGCGACAGAGTAGCCTTCATCGACGAGCAAGGCAGCTTTGCAGATTTTGACCGCGTGCTTTCAGCATTCGCGGCGCATGCGATGAGGAAAAGGAAAGGCGGAGTCATCATTACCAATGTGGAAGCGTCGATGAGCCTTGAGAGAGCCGTGGAAGCTTATGAGGGAAAAGTCATTCGCACCAGAGTCGGCGACATCTATGTCTCATCAGCCATGAAAAAGCACGGAGCAGTCTTCGGAGGCGAACCGTGCGGCGCATGGATACATCCGCAATCCCACTATTGCCCTGATGGAATGCTCTCCTCTGCACTGCTTCTCGAAGCCTTAGAAGAGGAAGAAAAAAGCTTATCCCAACTTGTCAAAGAGATTCCTCAGTATCCGACGCTGAGAGAAAACATCCCATGCCACGACAAGGCAAAACAGGAAACAGTCACAGAAGCAGAGGAAAGACTCAAGACTTCTTTTCCAGCGTACAAGGATTCCTCCAGCATTGACGGCGTCCGTCTTGCTCTGGAAAACGGGTGGATTCTGGTTAGAGCGTCAGGCACCGAGCCTATTGTAAGGGTAACAGTTGAAGGTGAATCATTAAAAGCCGCGAAAGAAATAATGCAAAAGAGCTCCAGTCTCGTAAAGAAAATCGTCAAGGAGAAATGTAGATGAAAAGCGTGATCTTGGCTGCCGGCGAAGGAACAAGACTTCTACCGCTGACAGCGACCAGACCAAAACATCTGCTAAAGATTGCAGGAAAGCCCCTGCTTGAACACTGCCTGAACACCATAAAAGCGTCAGGAATAAAGGAAGTAACTGTAGTTGTTCATTACATGGGGGACGCCGTCCGCCGCCACTTTGGTAGCGGAGAGAAGTTTGGCTTGAAAATAGAGTATGTGGAACAAGAGGCAGTTCTCGGAACCGGCAACGCTGTCAGCGTTGTCGAACCCTACGTAAAAGAGGAGTTCCTTCTGGTCTATGGTGACCTGCTTTTCACGGCGAACGCGCTAAAAACTGTGATTGCAGCCCATGAAGCGGAAAAGCCGTTGGTGACGATGGCTGTTGTTCCCGTGGAGCACACAGAGAGCTACGGCATTGTGGAGCTCGCCGGAGACGAGAAAAACGTGAAAGGCATAGTTGAAAAGCCCAAAAACAGCGAAGCACCATCTAACCTAGCTAACGCTGGGATCTATGTCTTCTCGCCGGAGATCTTCGCAAAGATTAAGGAGATTTCGCCTTCGCCACGAGGTGAACTAGAGATTACAGACGCAATCTCCCGTCTGCTAGGCGAGCATAAGAAGGTCACAGCGGCAAAGCTTTCCCGCGAGGACTGGCTTGAAATCGGCAAGCCGTGGGACTTGCTTGAGGCAAATCGCTGGATGCTTGACAGGATGGAGCATAAGATCCGCGGAACGGTTGAGAACGGCGCGCACATCATTGGCGAAGTCACGGTTGCCGAAACCGCGCGGATACGTTCAGGAACCTACATAGAGGGGCCTGCGCTTATTGGCGAAGAGTGCGATATAGGACCGAACTGCTACATCCGCCCCTACACGACCATCAACAGCAAGGTGCGCCTTGGCAATGCATGCGAAGTTAAGGAAAGCATCATCATGGACAAGGCTCATGTCGGGCACCTTTCCTACATTGGAGATAGCATAATAGGCGAAAACTGCAACCTTGGTGCTGGCACCATCACGGGCAATTTTAGACTTGATGGCGGCTCGGTCAAGATGGTGGTTAAAGGCGCTTTGGTGGACAGCGGAAGACGTAAGCTTGGAGCAGTCTTGGGAGACAACGTGAAGATAGGGATAGGTGCGCTTCTGATGCCTGGGGTGAAGGTTGGATGCAACGGCTGGATTGGGCCGGGCGTGGTGGTTTACCGTGATGTGTCTTCGGATGCAAAGGTAATGCTTAAGCAAAGCTTGGAGGAAGAGAAACTGACTAAATGACTTCAATTTGACATTGGTTATTGTGGTTGTTCGTTTGTTCTTTGTTTTGTTGGAAATTGTCAAGATTTGTGAGGTTGCCGAATTCCTTGAATACTCTGAGTTCTGATTGGTGTATGAGCGTATTACAAGTCATTTGAGAGTTTCCTGAACGTTTTTCTAAAACGAAAAACTAATGGAATCCAAACTGAAAACCAAAGCGTCCCAGCTATGAGTAAGACATTCCACTCACCAATTTGCAGAGACAGCACCAGATACATAGCCACCATAATGATCATGAATATTCCGGTTCCAAGTATAATTATCGACATGCGGTGTAGAAATCTTTTGAAATGACGTTTAAATGATTCATTGGATTTCTGACTAGAAAGAATCTCGTATGACAGAAGAACAGCGGCGGGCATCCCCACTACAAAAGGCACTCCGAAATACAACAAATATTGAATTAATGAGCATTGAGGCTGACTGTGAATAATATATATGAACAAAGCGACTAAAATATACGTCAAGATCGCCGCTGGAATCACCGACAGATTGATGATTCTTCTCTCGTCATCTGAGGTTTCCATAATTTCATCCCAACAAACCTATATATTTAATCCATGCTAAAATAGCGATAGGCAACTCGATTACGAAGGACTCTATGTAATCTACTGGTGTCCGGATAATCTCCAGAGGCGCCATTAGGGTGATTATTCCCCTCGTAGCCAACGTAAATGCTGATAAAACAGGACCTGCGATAATATTTATAAGTATTTCGAGGATAGTTTCGGCAATGTTCGTAGCGATAGCGAGAGCACCCATCACTATGCTGGCGATTGTTGTAGCTAACATCTTCGGTGATCCACACCCTTCCTTCACCAAATCTGCGAAGAATAAACCATATTGAATTGCGCCTTTTATCGCCATTGCAATAAGCGCTGCTGGCAGGTTCCAAATTGATAATCCTCTGGCGATAACATATGCTGCAAAAAGCCTGACAGCGTCGATCGCTACATCTTGCCATATTTCAGCAGTAATCTCTCTTAGAACTGTTGATAGGAATTCTAACCCTGTGATGGT
>JARYLR010000024.1 GCA_029907545.1 Candidatus Bathyarchaeota archaeon
GTCGGCCTTGTATTTGTTGCCTTCTTTTTCCGCGACTGCGAGAATGGCTTTGACGACAAGTTCGGCTAGGTATTCTCTGGAGTCGGCTACTAGCTTGCTTGCCATGGAGGTCATGGCTGCTTTTTTTAGGTGTTCTTGTGTGTTTAGGTTGACTGGTATTGCTAGTTTTTCAAGTGTTTCTAACGCTTTTTCCGAGGCTTTTTTGTAGCCGTCAATTATGACTGTTGGATGAATGTTTTTTTCCACGAGTTCTTCTGCTTTTGCTAGCAGTTCTCCGGCGATTATGACGGCGGTTGTGGTTCCGTCGCCCGCTTCGTTGTCTTGGGTTTTTGCGACTTCTACCATCATTTTTGCTGCTGGTTGCTGGATGTCCATCTCATCCAGGATGGTGCGGCCGTCGCTTGTGATTGTTACATCTCCGAAGCTGTCTACTAGCATTTTGTCCATGCCTTTTGGTCCGAGAGCGCTTTTTACTGTTTCAGCGACTATTTTTGCCGCTGCTATGTTTGTGTGCTGCGCCTCTCTTCCACGAGAACGACTTGATCCTTCTTTTAATACTAAAACTGGAACACCACCTGATGGTGATGCCATACCGTTGATTCCTCCTATTGCGTCAACAAGAAAAACAGCGTATCAATATAAGGTTTTCTGAGAAAAAACATTAAGAAATCTCTATTGATCGATAAACTATGCAGGTGATGTTAGAGCGAAGTTCTTGGCTTTTAGACGTTCCCCTCAGAGAATATTGCTGCAATTTTCTGCAGCTCTTTAGTTATAGACAGAAGGAATTTCACTCTGCTTTCTGTTTTCGCTCTATAGAGGCTTATTATGCCTTTTAGCTTGGACATGATTTCGCTTGTTACCTCTAATAGTAGGTCATAGTTCTCTTTTTCTGTCAAGTTGAGTATTTCGACTTCGCCGTTGTTGTACACGAGTACGAGTTGTCCTGTGAGGTAGAAATAGGCTTTACTTATTTTGCCTTCGTAGTTTTTGGGAAGGGCAGATGTGGCTAGTTCAATGGTTCTGCTGAACGGTTTAAGAATTTTGGTTGTGGCTTTGAAGAATTCGGTTACGAGGTTTTCTTCTTCGGTCATGAGTTCGGCTATTTGCCCAGCGTTTTCCATCATTTCTCTTAGGGATAATGTTGCTTCCTCGTTTTTCTTGTTTTGTGTGTCTTCCGCTGGTGTAGCGTCTATTACTGCGGCTGGTTGATCGTTTTGTGATGCTGGGTTTGGGGATTGTTCGGTCATGCAGAATCACTTGTGGATGAATGGGATGTTGGTAGTTCGTTCTGTTTTTGTTATAAGGGTGTGTCTGTGTAGGGAGTTGACATACAATGTTGTGATATGTTAAGCTAATCTTGTATCATAAGACACAATACTTTTATGACTCGTAGTCCCCCAATATGTCAAGGAAGAGACAAATGAAACAAGAGCAGAAAACCGCTTCCCTAGGATACGCAACAGATGCCATAAAGGGAGCAGCCCAATACGCAACAAAAACAGAATCCTTCTCCCTAAAAAGAGGCAACTCCAAAATCACAGTCAGCATAAGCAAAAGACGCGAAATGTCACAATCCCCACACCTACACAAATATGACATAGCAAAATACGATTTACATCCCGGCTATATTTTCCCAGAATCTTTCCAAAGCCTCATTCCCTCCGGCACACCTGAATATGTGGACAGCGAACAAAGGTATGTTGAAAGGATGATTAGAGCGCTTTATTACTTTAAGCAGTGCGCTTTGATAGGTCCTTCTGGCACGGGAAAAACGCACATCACTTATCTTGTTGCTGAGTTGACGGGGTTGCCTGTTTGGGAAGTAAACTGCGGTCTCCAGACATCTTCTTATGACCTCATCGGAAGGTTTATTGGACTTGGAAAAGAGAACTGGGTTGATGGGCAGGTTACAAGCTGGCTTAGATTCGGTGGGCTTCTGTATCTTGATGAAGCTAACATGATGAAGCAGGATGTTGCGACCAGACTTAATCCCGTACTTGACACCAGAGGGCATCTTGTCTTAACTGAGAAGGACAACGAGATTGTTTCGCGTCATCCATATGCGTATCTCATAATCAGCATGAACCCGTTTTCAGCCGAGTTCGCTGGAACTAAGCCTTTGAATGCTGCTTTCAGGAGACGCATGAGCGTGTGGGTGAACTTTGACTATGAGAGCGTTGGAGAGAAGATCTCGCAGCAGGAAATCAATCTCCTAATTAAAAGGACCAATCTGGACAGCGACACTGCATACAAGATCATACGTGTCGGCGCAGAGATGAGAAGACAGTACAAGACAGGGGATCTTCCCTATGGGCCATCCATCGGCGATTTGATCCATTGGGCGGTGCTGATTAAAGATGGATCTGACCCGCTTTCCGCTGCCGAGGAGACGATTGTTGCCTTGACAAGCGACAGTGTTGAAGTTCAGGGGGATGTCCGTAGGCTAGTTGAATCGGTATTCAAAACCTAGTGTATTCTCATGCGGTGAGTGACGGTGGGATGGCTTGACTATGCTTGGTCTACGTTCTTCGAAAAAGACTGCCTAAAGGCAAGACTGCTTGTTTCTCCAAGGTTCAGGTTTCCCCAGCTTTTTCGCGATGAAAGAGGCTTTGTTTGTATCGTCCCTGAGCCTGTAACCAAAAAAATCGATGGCAAAGATATGGTGTCACTTATGGGATACAACTTTCCATTGGGCGCTTTAGGGAAGCTTCAGCTTGCACGCCTTTTCAGAGCGGCAGTAACCCACTTGGGTGCCCATGCTGTCTGCACAAATCCAGATGATTATGCCGAGTGGGGTGCACGCAAAGATGTTAGGCTGTCTAAATTTACTGCGGCGCTTCTGGAAGACGTGGCGGTTTACACTTATATCCAAAATAAATATACAGACAAGCTTGCTGACCTAGCGTTTGCAAACGCCTTAGCTTTAAACAAGCTGCGAAAAGTAGACAGATTCATAAATCCTGCAACAAGAATGATGGCAAGCCTGCTCGTCTGGTTAAACGCTGGTCACGTTGCCGGCGAAAAGAGAAAAGACGATGCGCCATTGGCTTATCTTTGTGATCTTATTGATCAGTTTAGGAAGAAAAGCGTTCTATCTCTAACGGACAAGAATCTCGAGCTAGGTGAATTAAAGCTGGAAGTTGCCGACACTATATACAATACGGTACAGGATGCTGGCACAATAACGGAGTGCCCCTTTCTGCCTCACACTGAGGAGTTGGGTTCCTGCTCCATTTTTCTTCCTTTCTATAATGTTGAGACAGAAATAACCTCTGAGGAAGAGTTCAAAAGGTGCTTGGCTCATCTAGGCGGCAGCTCATACTATTCGGAAGACGATCGCAAAGTCTATTTGAAAGTTGCTGAGGCTGAGGCGGCGCAGGTTTTTGAGTCATGGAAGCGCCAACAGGAGAAAGAACAAAACATTATCGCTAAGTACGGTGAGCTTCTGTCTCTAACCCAGTTCAAGTCCATAGAGATTCCAGAACAGGACTATGCAAAATTTCTGCGTGCAAAGTCGGCATGTAAAAGCGAGGCGCACAGGCTTCTGGAAAGCCTTCTCGTGGCTCGTGATGCACTAGATGAGGATCCGAGAAAAGACTTCGGAGTTCTAGACCTTCAAGAAGTTATACAGGTTATTGCCAGCAAAAGTCCCCGAATGGACGTTTTTATGCTGGATGAAAATCTTAGCAAGAGCTATTCTTGGGCTATTCTGCTTGACGCCAGCAAAAGCATCAGGTATACAAAGGATTTTGCTATGGAGATTTTCATACTTCTAGCTGATGTGGCAAGTTCTCTTCTTCTGGATCCCGCGTCTTGGGGAGCCTACGCCTTCAATGATCGCTTTCTAATTATCAAGGATTTTAATGAAAGATACAATGCCCGAGTCAAAGCCAGAATCGGCGGAATAGATTTTGATGGATTCACGTATATGCCTGACGCGCTGAAGATGGCGGCAAATCTGCTGAAATCCAGAGCAGAGAACCTGAGGCTGATTACGATTATTTCCGATGGATGGCCCTATGGCTATCAGGACATGCGTACCGCATTAGCGGAGACCGTGGATTTCCTTGCTGGAAAAAACATCGCGGTTCTGGCTATAGGCGTGAAAAGCCGGCAAATGGAGCTGGTTTTCAAGTCTTGCTCAACTGTCTACTCTTTGCGCGAGTTGACGAAGAAATTCTCGAATCTATATCTATCAGCAAGCAGAACGGCTGCAGAAACATAGGCTTACCGCTACTTCAGCGTGGTTGAAGACTGGTTTTCAAGCCCGTTCCGGTAAGGATGATTACCGCTTTTTCATGCTCTTCCAGTTCTTTTTTGTCGGTTTGCTGCATGAATCCCGCGAAGGCTACTGCTGAGCTTGGCTCGACAAAGAAGCCGTTTTTTGCAAGCCTTAGAAAAGCACTATAGATTTCTTTTTCCTTAACAATCACCGTTGCGCCTTCAACCTCCCTTAGACCTTTGACCATTAGGTCAAGGAGAGGAGGATTCACGCTTACCAATGCATCTGCCACCGAGTTCAAGGTTGGAGGAGGCTCATAGGGCAGTTTTCTGAAACGGTTGTAGAGCGGTGATACCTGTTCGGTTTGGCAAGCAACAATTTTCGGCATGTACCTAATTGCTTTAGAAGCGTAGAGATGTTTGAAGCCTTCAATTATTCCCAGAAGCAGTGTTCCCGCAGATACTGGAAGGTAGATGCGTTCAGGCATATTCCATGTAAATTGTTCCGCTAGTTCGTATGCCAAGCTTCTGACGCCGTCTCTGAAAAGAGGGTGAAGTATGTGCCCAACATAGAAGCCTTTTTCCGTGGCTTTCTGTGCGGCTTCGGCGACGTGGCTTCGGCTTCCTGAGACTTTGGTAACTTCGGCGCCGTAGAACTGGATTTGACTGAATTTTGGGCCGGAAACGTTTTCTGGGACGTAGATTCTTGCTTTTAGTCCTGCTCTGGAGGCGTATGCAGCGATTGAGGCTCCTGCGTTACCTGATGAGTCTTCGGTTATGTGTCCTTTTGTTTTTTTAATCTGCTTGTGTATGGCGGATATTAGTGCGGTTGAGCCTCTGTCTTTAAATGAGCCTGTGGGGTTGGAGGATTCCAGTTTGAAGTAAATGTTCTTGGCGAATCTGACTAGTGGCGTCCAGCCTTCGCCGAGCGTTATTATTTCTGTTTTTGAGGTATAGGGAAAGGATTCCGCGTATCGCCAGCCGCTGTAGTCTTTTTTGCGGATTTTGGCGGGGTCAAACTTGTCATGCAGATGGACACTTAGTGGGTTGCCGCATGATGAACATTTAAATGCAAGAAGGCTTTCGGCAGGCTTGTTGCAGGATGAGCATATGATTTCGTAGTTCACTTAGGTTGCCTCAAGCTTTCTGTGCGGTTGGTGAGATATTTAGCTTTAACATTTTGCAGTTGTGGATGGAAACTTTTATTATTCGAATTGTTAAGCATCTAGTTCTCCGCTTGAGGTGAGCTCATGAGAAGGATCATTGTCTGCCTTAAACAGGCTGTTGATGTTGCCCAGTTGAAGGTTGACGCTGCGACGAGGCAGCTTGTGACTGCTAGTGCGCCGAGGAAGATGAGTGATTTTGACAAGAACGCTTTGGAAGAGGCTGTTCGGCTTAAGGAGAAGCTTGGTGACACCGAAGTTTTCACTGTTACTGTATGCAGCGAGGATGCTAAGAGCGTGCTGCGTGAGGCGCTTGCGATAGGCGCGGATAAGGCTTATTCGGTTAATGATGCTGCTTTCTCGGGTTTGGACACGTTTGGAACTGCCTATGTTTTGGCTGAGGCTTTAAGGAAGATTGGCGGTTTTGATCTTGTTCTTTGCGGTGAGACTTCTTTGGACAGTTTTTCCGGGCTTGTGGGTTCGAGGCTGGCTGAGCTTCTTGGTTTGCCTTTGGTTTCTTCGGTTAGGAAGATTTCTGTCGAGGGAGAATGTGTGGTAGCGGAGAGGTCGTTAGAGGATGCCGTCGAGACTGTAAAGGCGTGCATGCCCGCGGTAGTTTCGGTTACGCGTGAGATTAATCAGCCGAGAATTCCGTCATTGATGATGATTATGAAGGCTTCCAAGAAGGAGATCGTGGCTTGGAGCATGGCTGATCTCGGCGTTTCAAAGGAACTGCTTGAACCGAAGATTGAGGTGGTTGAGGTGCTGGCGCCGAAGACGGAGCGGAAGAAGATCAGGATAAAAGGCGAGAACGCAACGGAGATTGCGGAGAATCTTGCGAAGGCGCTGGTTCAAGAGGGCGTTGTCGGAAGGTGAAAGCTATGAGCGAGTTCAAGGGCGTCTGGATATTTTCCGAAAAGTTTGATCTAACTTTAGAGATGCTTGGAAAAGCGCGGGAAGTAGCGGACAAGCTGCATAGCAAGCTGAGTGTGGTGCTTATCGGGAGCGACATTGATGAGAGGGTGAATGAGCTGGTTCGTCATGGGGCGGACAAGGTTTACTTGGCTAGTGATCCGGCGCTGGAGCGTTTTCAGGTTGAAACCTACCTTGGCGTCTTGCACAGTCTGGTAGCAAATTATAAGCCGGAAGTGGTTTTGATTGGTTCGACGAAGAATGGGAAACCTCTTGCTTCTAGGCTTGCGACAAGGCTTCGTGTAGGCTGTGTTCCGGATTGCGTTCGGCTAGATGTTGATGGCGAAGGGAGACTTGTCTGTGAGAGAATCACGTACGGGGGAAGCGCCTTTGCAAAGATTGCTTTTAGAGGTAAGCCGCAGATTGCAACGGTTCCGCAGAGGGCGTTTGAGAAGCCTGCGCCGAAAGAACATGACGGGCAAGTAGTCAAGATTGATGTGAAGATTGAGCCTGCTGGGACTGAGGTTGTTGGTGTTAAACCATTGGGGTCGTCCAGCGTGAGGATTGAGGATGCTGAAGTGATTGTTAGCTGCGGTCGCGGATTGCAGAACAAGGAGGACAGGGTTTTGCTGGACGAGCTGGCTCAGGCTTTGTGTGGGCAGGTTGGCTGTTCTCGCCCGTTGGCTGAGGATCGGAAGTGGTTCAGCGAGTGGGTTGGCTTGTCGGGGCATAAGGTTAAGCCGAAGCTGTATATCGCCTGCGGAATTTCAGGAGTGATTCAGCATGTGGCGGGCATACGGGATGCAAAAGTGGTTGTGGCGATTAACAAGGACGAGCAGGCGCCCATATTTGAGGTTGCAGACTACGGCGTGGTCGGCGACTTGTATCAGATCTTGCCAGCGCTGAAAGAAGCAATAAAGAAGCATGTGCAGTAATGATTTGCTCTATTGCACCCGAAAAGACTCTACCCCCATTATATATAGGGGAGGCTCCGCGTCTAGCCTAAAAGCAGGGTCATCAATCGTGATGCGGTCGCCGGGATTTGAACCCGGGATCGCAAGCTTGGAAGGCTTGTGTCCTAAACCAGCCTAGACGACGACCGCAAGATGGCACACTACTTTTTAGAGAAAAACTAGATAAGACTTCCCTTCAGCTCCACTGGATAAGTTCGCAGTAGCCAAGTCTTCTGAGCATATACAAAGCAGATACCTTTCCATATTCACTTCTCATGCAACGCAGCAGCACTAATTTCAGTCATGCTTAAATGCTCATGAGCCGCTAGAAAAGACTGCGAAGCAAATCTGTATCGATATAATCAAACAGATCTCTTCTGCTTTTAAAGAGGTTTCTCATCAGGCTTAAACAAGCGTTTTTCATGGCTTGGCTTAGACTTGAAGCCTCCACGCCGCTTTGGCAGAGTCCGCTGCCTTTCAATGTTTTTTATTCGAGCATAAAGCTTTGACAGCTTCGTTTTAGAAGACGCTTTCCTTCTAAGAGGACGAGTAGGCGCAGGTGTAAACGGCTTCTCAATTTGGCTACTGCTCCTTTTCTTTCTATAGGCCATAGGTTGCGTTGTCTTCACTTTTATAAAAACCACATAACCCTTTTTCAAATTAACTTCTTTCACATTCCAGCCCGCGTCAAGCCAACTCTTAGAGTGAACGTTGCGAGACAAGTTGCTCCACCAAGCCTCATTCTTGTAAGCCTCCATAGGCAGATTGTTTTGGATAATCCCGTCAATCTGCGCAAAACTCAGCCTTACAACATTGGTAAATGATCCTCTGAAACGCAGGTGACGCATAAGCCCCTCGTACATGCCAACCATTCTAGGGGCAACTACGCGCCTAGCGCAGTTCAGGCAAACTGGACGCATGGGATCGCCGGTTGAGACATCTTCAACCATGCAATCTCTGCAGTAGAGATGACCGCATCTCTGGCATCGTCTAAGCCTTCGGTACGGGAAAACACGTTTACAGAGTCCGCATTGCTCTTTCAGAGGCATCGAAACCACGAATCACTTACCTAGAAAAGCGGAAGCTTTAGATATAAACTTCTTTTCGCTCTTTCAGATTTAACTACCGACTATCTCATGTAAGAAAGAATAAAGTAGTATGTTAGCCTTTGATTACGGCTATCGGCGTAAGCCTTGCAACCTTTGTTGCAATCCCCACCCTGTCGCTTACTTCAGCAACCTCGTCCACGTTCTTGTAAGCTGGATCAGCTTCCTCAGCCAAGACAACTGAGCTCGCAGCACGTACATAGATGCCCCGCTGCTCCAATCCCTTCTTGATGTCTCCTCCCCAGTAATTCCGTTTCGCAGCCGCCCTACTCATCATTCTCCCAGCACCATGAGCCGTTGAGCCAAAACTCGCCTGCATAGCCTTCTCCGTGCCCACCAGAAGCCAAGAACTTGTTCCCATGCTTCCTGGGATAAGCACAGGCTGACCGGCAGACCTGTAATCAGGAGGAATCTCGGAGCTACCGGGCGGAAAAGCTCTCGTGGCTCCTTTTCTATGTACCCAAACCTTCTTTCTAGATCCGCCATTCACCAAGTGATTTTCGATCTTCGCAATGTTGTGAGCCACATCATAAACAAGCTTGAGCCCAAACCTTTCAGCATCTTCCTTAAAGACCTGCTGAAAACTCTGCCGAACCCAATGTGTAATTGCCTGACGATTTGCAAACGCATAGTTAACCGCGCAAGCCATACCCTGATAATAGTCTTCAGCCTCTTGGCTGTTGCCTGGAGCGCATGCAAGCTCGCGGTCAGGTAGAACAATCTTGTATTTCTGGACTGCTCTCTCCATTACACGAAGGTAGTCTGAGCAGATTTGATGTCCGAAGCCTCTTGAGCCACAGTGAATCATGGCGGCGACCTGTCCCTCGAACTCCACGCCGAAGATTTTAGCTACTGAAGGGTTGAAGATTTTGTCAACTTTTTGAACCTCTAGGAAGTGGTTTCCAGATCCTAGGGTGCCTACTTGCTGTAAGCCTCGGTTCTTGGCGTTCGTTGAAACATTATCCGGATTAGCATTCTCCATGCATCCACGCTCTTCACAATGCTCAGTATCCTCAGACCAGCCTAGTCCCTGATCTATGATCCACTGAACTCCTTCCACAACAAGCCTGTCCAAGTCATTCAATGTCACCCGAAAGTCCTTTCGCCTGCTTCCAAGCCCGCAAGGAACATTGTCAAAAATGCTGTTTGCAAGCTGGGCAAGCTTGGGGCGTATGTCCTTCTCCGAAAGATTCGTTGTCAGAATCCGTACACCACAGTTAATGTCGTATCCAACCCCGCCGGGACTGATGACGCCTTCATTATAGTCGGTTGCGGCAACGCCTCCTATGGGAAAGCCGTAGCCTTCATGCCCATCTGGCAAGGTGATTGAGTACTTGTATATTCCTGGCAGATGCGCGACATTGGTGCACTGCTCAAGGGTTCTATCAGTTTTTATTTTGTCTAGAAGGTTCTTATTAGCAAACACTATGCCTGGAACCCGCATGCCAGCCTTATATTTGGGGATAAGCCATGAGTAATCATCGATCTTTTCCAGCGGCACCTTTTCGGTTGGAGGATGGCTCTCGTCTTCTCCCATTTTTGTTCACCACTAAGAGGAATTGGTGTAGGAAGATATAAACGATTTTGGCGTCTAAGCCAAAACAAGTCACACAGAGGCTATGTCAAACTTTTCAACGAAGTCTACCACGCCATACATGCTCTGATCAAACACGGTCTTGCTTAGAATCGCGTGAGCTTCGATGTACTTCAAAGCTTTCTGTATAGATTCATCAGCATCCACAATTCTTTTGCTGATCGCTTCTAGCCGCTGTCCCTCCTTAATTCCTTCATAGGCAATCTGAGCCCAAAGCCTAAGCTGATCCGCATAGGCTTGCAGTTTTGCTTCAGCGTCGTCTGCCTTACCGAAGTGGCTGTAAAGAAGAAGCTTAGGCTCAATTTGCTTCAGCTTCTCTATTGAAGCGAGTGCAATGTCCATTCTAAAAGGCAGAGGAGTAGTCGGCACGACAACACCGATCTCACTTAGGTAAATGCCAGCAGCATCTCCGGGAAAAACTGCTTTGCCTGAGGCTTCATAGTAGCTTTGATGATGCGAAGCATGTCCCGTGGTTTCTATGATTCTGAGGACAACGCCTTCTCCGAGGTCGATTTCGTCGCCATCGCTGGTAGCAACAATCTTTTCGATGGGAACTGGTTCAGGTTTACCATAGATGTCAGCTATGCTTCCGAGAACCATCTTTGACTGCTCCCAGAGTTTCTCCGGATTCGCCAAGTGCGGTGCTCCTCTCTGGTGGACTATGATTTTAGCTTTTGGCAGATGCTTGATAAGCGAGCCTGCGCCTCCTCCGTGGTCAAGATGAATGTGCGAAACAGCAACGTAAGCCACGTCTTCGGAAGCGATTCCTAGCTTTTTCAAGCCTAGAAGAAGGTTTGAAGTTGATGATGTGGGGCCGGTTTCGATTATAGCCGTTTTTTCACCTTTGAGCACGTAGCTGGCGATGAAGTTTTTTATTCCGCCTGCTTCAACATCAACGAGATAGATGTGGTCTGCGACTTTGGTTACATGCATTTAAATCACATGGACTATGAGGAACATGCTGCATTAAGGTTTTTCAGTGAAAATTTTAAACTTTGCCAAGCTAACTCTTCTTGTGAGACATTATGCTTCTCAGAATCGTCAGAGGTCTCGCTTCAGAAGAAGTAGTCGAAAGAATACAATGGTTCGAGAGAGAGTTTGGCATGAGTTTTGAAGAATTTGAAGAAAAATATTCTGGACAAAAGTTAGAAGCCAAGCTGGGAAGAGCCTACTTTGAATGGGCAGAACTTGTGAACAGTTACAAGGGCTACATAGAAGAAGGACAGGTTGACTACAGCATCGAGGAAATCATAAGCCTTACGCCCAAGCAAGTTGCGTTGCTTACGCCGAAGAGAATAGAACTTCTATATCAGCTTGCCTCTACAAGAGTTGAGTCAATTAATGACTTCGCTAAAAAAGTTAGAAGAAACATCAAGAATGTTCATCAAGACATTCAGACTTTGAGAAAACTAGGCTTTGTAAAGGTGACCAAACGAAGAGGAAGAGCGCTTGTTCCGGAAACACTGGTTAGAGAAATGACATTTTTGATCCGTTAGCGCGATGACGCTGTCATAGCAATGCTTAATTACTGACACATAGCCTTCATACAAAAACTAACAGCATCAAACAGCGAAGAGGAGCATGGAAAACGTGAACCTCATCATTTTTGGAGCACCAGGTTCAGGTAAGGGAACGTACGCCTCGCGGCTGCAGACAAAGCTTGGGTTAAGCGTTGTTGCCATGGGCGATATCTTTCGAGAAGTAATGAAAGAAGATACGCCACTCAGCAGAAAGATCAAGGGGTTTGTTGAGAAGGGATTACTTGTCCCAGACGATGTTGTTGTCGAGGTGTTGAAGGCGCATCTTGCCAAAATCCCGAAGGAGAAAGGGTTGATACTTGACGGGTTTCCGCGGACAGTTGACCAAGCAAAAGCGCTGGAAGCAATCGCCAATATTGATGCTGTCATCCTTCTAACAGTGCCCGACTGGATAATCATTGAGAGGCTCTCAACTAGAAGAATATGCAAGAACTGTGGCGAAGTCTATAATGTGCGCTACCTCAAACCAAAAGTTGAAAACATCTGCGATAAGTGCGGAGGGAACCTCTATCAGCGTTCCGATGACACAGCGCAGGTCATAAAAGACAGAATTAACGTTTACGAAAAACAGACACATCCTCTTCTCCAATTCTATCGGGAGAAAAATACGCCGGTTGTCGAGTTTAAGTGTGAAAAACTGGAAATGTCGCCTGAAGTAGCTGTTGAAGAGATCTTAAAAGGACTGAAGAGACTAAAACTTGTCTAGCATCAAGCTAAATGTCGAGAATAAAGCGCAAAGTGACTTTTTTCGACTCTTTCTGAATCTCCATTCGGTGGTACGTGACTGCCTTAACGCCGACTTTCTGCAGATGCTTCTTAGAACTGAATTTTTCTCCCCAAATTTTCGCCTTAAGCCCGAAGCTGTCAGAAGCCTCATCGATTTCGAGAATCTTGAACTTGGAATACAGCATCTGGCCTATTTCAGATTTCACCAATAACGCTTCAAGCCAGCTGTAGAGGAGAGAGAACTCGTCCTCTGCTGTGACCTCTACGTAGTCTTCTTGGGCTGGAGCCACTTGGCTTGTGTCTGTCATAACCTCGAACAAGGCGAGGGCTGCGTTTTCGAAGGCCTCAGCCATGTTTGTTCCATACGCGGCTATATAGGCGTCAGCTGTATGCTCGAGAAACTCGAAGCTTTCTGTATGACTCATAAGCCTAATGGAGACTTATCATTTTATTAACCATTTTGTCCATTTGGGAAAATCAAAAGTGCGGCTAAGGATGGAGAACAAGTGGATAGCGCTATTTTGAAAACTGTTGCGGTGTATTTTGCTCTGGCTTTTGTGCTGTTTGTGAGCGCGTATTTGTTCTATGACCTTGCGGTGTTTTTGTCAATACTGCTTCTGCTTCCGCTGATTCTATGGTGCAGAAACTATTTTAAGAAAGCCAAGCTTTTAAAGGAAACCACACTCAAGAGGAGGGAGACCATGCTCTTTTGGGTTTTGATGCTTTTTGCGCTGGCGCTTATGGTGCGGGTGCCTTTTGTGCTGCTGTTCGGAGCGCCATACGAGAAAACCCCGCTAATATATCTCGTAATCCTAACAATAGTTCTTGTCGAAAAAACGGATATCAAGACATTCGGATTCAAGACAGGAAACCTTGCAAAATCGGCTTTCTACGGCTTACTTCTCTTTTCGCTGCTGGATTTGATTGCGTTGGCGGGAATTCACCTTCTAACAATTGTTTTCACTGGTCAAGAAATGTTCCAGTCCTTCAATGCGGTGACTTTTCTTATGTCTATGCCGTTCATGACTCTATGCGTCGGCATAAGTGAAGAAGGGCTCTTCAGAGGCTATATGCAGACTCATCTGCAGAGGCATTTTAGCGTAGTAAAAGCGTTTCTTCTGCAAGCGTTTCTTTTCGGAGTATGGCATTTTGTGTGGCATATTTTTCCTCTGAATCTAGCGGACATGATTTTGCGCATAGCTTCAACGTTTTTTATCGGTGCGATGTTTGGCTATTTCTATAGTAAAACACAAAATCTGGCTCCTCTGATTTTAGCGCATGGACTTTGGAACAGCATTCTTGACGGGCTTACATCGAATCCAGAAGCAGCGAAGACAGTTATGGCGCTTCCTTTGCTCAGTCAAGCAGTGATAATAGTTATGCCATATGCTCTGTCAACAGCGATAATGCTTGTCGTCGTAAGAAAATTCATTCGGGCAATCTAGATTTCAAAATCTAGCAGTATCTGGATAACGGTTCTCACAAAGGCTGGGCACTTGTTCTTGAATACATTTGATTGATAGGCTTCCTCTAGCTGCGCAGAGTCTGAGAGATTATAGCCTATTAGTTCTCTGCATAAGACGCTTCCATGTCGTGCCTCAAACTGCCTATAGAGTTCACGCGCAAAACCGTAGGCTTTCAGCCGCTTCTCCGATGAAGGCTCTGCAGTCCCATACTGGATTCCTATAGCCATTACTCCTCCGGTTAATGCGCCGCAAACAGAGCCGCAACGACCAATGCCTGCTCCGAATGCCGTAGCTATCTTGGGGATAAGCTCGTTACTGGTGCCCCAACGCTCCTGCATAGTCATTAGCACGCTTTGAGCACAGTTGTAGCCCTTCAGAAAGTAGTCCGCTGCCTTCTCGGAAAGTGCTTCCATAGAGTTCATCCGATCACTACTGCAGAAGAAAGGAAGTTGTTAGAAGTGTTTTGGAATCTTTTTTAGAGCGGCAACCGTGAGTTTGACAGCGCTTTCAGCGTCTTTTAGGCTAAGCAGTGAAGTCGGACTGTGAATGTACCGCGTCGGGATTGATATGACTCCGCATGGTACACCTTCTTTTGTCAGCGAAATGCGTGCCGCGTCGGTTGAGCCGGCTAAGCCTGTTTCAAGCTGGTACGGGATCTTGTTCTCTTCTGCAGCGTCTACTAGCAGTCTCAGAACCTTAGGATGGGTAAGCAGTCCAGCATCAGAGATAGATATAGATGGGCCCTTTCCAAGCTTTATTGGCGCTTCGATTTCCTTCACGCCTGGCGTGTCTCCTGCTACCGTGACGTCTATGGCTATGCCCACGTCTGGGTCTATGCCGTAGGCAGCAGTTATTGCTCCTCTTAAGCCAACTTCTTCCTGCACGGTTCCGACTGCGAACACGGTGCATTCTGTTTTTTCAAGGCGTTTCATGGCTTCCACCATGATTGCGCATGCAGCGCGATCGTCGAACGCCTTGCCGATCACGACGTTTTTTCCGATGTGTGCGAACTTTATGTCAAAGCCAACTGGATCTCCGATTTTCACGCCCATTTTCTTTGCTTCTTCCTGATTTTCGGCTCCTATGTCTATGAAGAGTTCGTCCCATGCCATGGCTCTTTTGCGTTCGTCTTCCTTCTGTATGTGCGGAGGCTTTGAGCCTATTATTCCATGAAGTGGGCCTTTCTCGGTGTAGACGACGACTTTCTGCGCCATTAAGACACGGTCGTCTATTCCGCCTATTTTTGTGAACTGTAGGAAGCCTTCTTTGGAGATTGTTTTCACTAGTAGCCCTATTTCGTCCATGTGGGCTGCGAGCATAACTCTTGGCGCGTTTTGTTTTCCTTTTTTTATTCCGACGATGTTGCCAAGCTTGTCTTCCTTAACTTCGTCCACGTAAGGTTTCAGCAGCTTCTTCATCAGTGCTCCAACTTGTTGCTCTCTGCCAGCGACACCGCAGACGTTTGAAAGCTTTTCCAAGTTTTCAACAACAGTCATCATTTTAACCTCTTAAAGAGTACCTAGAATCGTAAGGCTTGATATTAAACCATTGTGGTACACAGAGGCAAGGGTGAGATTTTTAAACTAACCTTGATACTATCGGTTGTGGTTAGATGCGTCGTAGTCGTCAACTAAGCCTCACCGCTGTGTTCGCAGCGTTACATGCTGTACTTTACTTTGTTTCTTTCGGGATGTGGCGCAACTGGGCAATATACATCGCACCTATCGAGGGAATCATTCTAGGTCCAAATCTCGGTTTTCTAGCTGCTTTGATCGGTAGCTCAGTTGCCAGAATGGCCAAGCCTAGTGATTTCTGGATGTTTGGCATAATTGCGGAGCCTGTAAGCGTCATGATGGCAGGGCATCTAGCAAGAGGCAGGTGGAAACCGGTTCTGCTGGTTTATGCTGTGATGCTTTTGTCTTACTTTGTGCATCCCTATGGGCTGGCTCTTCCTTTGTGGACGGTGCTTGACATTTTGGCTGCTTTACTTCTGATTTATCCGGCTGCAAAGCTGAGTAAGGGCTTATTCAGAGAAGAGTTTGGGCAGTTGACAGTTGCTTTGGTTCTTCTGTCTTTTGTCTGCGTTGCTGCTGACTCTCTTGTGAGAGTGTTCTTGCTGGTTCCTTGCGGTCTTCATTCGCTGTTTTTCCTAGATTTCGAAGTGGTGACCGCGGGTTTTATTGAAGGTGCTGCTCTCTCCTACGTTGAGGATGGTGTTGTTGTGTTAGTGTCCATTGTGGCGGGTGTTCCGCTATTAAAGAAAATCGTGAAACTGGGATTTCTAGAAAAGAGCAGAGAAGCATAGTTTTCTGTTATGTCGGCGGAGGTGGCGGTCGCTGTTGCTGTTTTTGCAGCTCCATATACTCTGTCAGCAGCAGTATGCCTTCTATAATGAAGAAAAGACCCACCAACCATCCAATCAGAGCAGGCAACACGATAACGATTATTCCGAAGATGATGCAGATGATTGCCAAGATAGGTTTGGATATCGTTATGCCTATTTTTCTTAGTTCCTTTTCAACCATTGCTGTCAAGTTGTTTTTACTCTCCCAAACATGTTAGTAGAAGACTTCGATATTTATAGTTGAGGACATAACTGGTTGAACTGTTGTGGTAGAAACTTTTCGATCCATCCTTTTGCAAAGCTTATTCTGGATGAGAGCTGTTTGTATGATTTCTCTATCAGCGCTAAAAATTCTTCCCTGCACCAGAAGAACGCAGTTGATATTTCGCGTTTGAGGCATCTCCAGAGTTGCTCGATAGGATTCAAGTCTCCGATAATCCCTAGGATAGGGCTTAGCATACCTCATTTTCAGCGATCGCAAGACTCTGCGCATGCTTCTCGGCGAGTAATTAACCCCGAACTCCTCCTCAACCAAGCGGTTAACCTCTTTGGTAG
>JARYLR010000025.1 GCA_029907545.1 Candidatus Bathyarchaeota archaeon
TTGTGCACATGTCAACAAGCACGCGGACACCAGCCTTCTCGATTCTCTTAACTTCCTCCTTAGCCCTTTCCTTAACATATCGGGAAGTGCAAACCCAACACTGCACCCGAGTGCGTATCTTTTTTCCATCAACAAGCTCGGCAATACGCTGCACCTCATGCAAGGAGCAATGCGGACACCCAACAAAAACCAAATCAGGCCGCCCTGCCGGGTCTGTTGACAGTTCCCCGCATGTTTTCTTAATATCTGCAGCCTCTATGCTGACCTTCTCAATCGGCTCAATGCTTCTGCGGTACGTGTTTTCCGTCAAAAACATGTTTGCCATGCCGGACGCTGCCAAACCAGCGCCTAGCTGCTTCAGATCTTCGGAAGAGGGCTTTCCCAATCCCTTAATAAGCGGAATCTTATCGCCTAGAATTCTTCCAAGATAGATTCCTAAGGCACCGTGCTCAATTTCGTTCACAAGAGGTTCTTCTACATGAACCAGTATGCTTGGCTTCCGATTCTCAGACTTATGCACGCCATAGTTAGGCGTCTTCCCAATCAACGCCGCTGCGAGAGCACTCGGCCCACCTTCCCTATTGGTATGCGCACGCAAAACCGAATTAGCATAAACAACCGCGGAAGATTCAGCCCACGCCAGATGCCACCCGCTACTAACCTTGACTAGGTAGTAAGGCGTACAAGTCAATGACGCTGCAAAGCCCATGCGGTCGAACTGATCTAAAATCGCTTGCTGTTTGCTTCGGATGCGTTCGGGCAGCTTCTTTCCAAGCAGATCTGGATCAAAACTTTGAGGATTAAGCGTCGCTATAACCTTTACTCTGCCTCCGGCGTCTGCTAACGCCTTAAGAAACTCGATCGGTGCATCACCCAGAGTCTTGTAGGAAACACCGGAAACATGCGCAGACCTTATAGGAATAAGTCTATCTGCCTTGAAAAGGTCGCCTAGCTGAACGAGGATCTCCATGCACATCTGACTTGCCCAGCCGTGCTCTCCACAGTATATTCGCTCCTCTTCTCTCGTCAAATGCACACCGCGTCACCTCTTCAGCTTGGCTACCCTCACAAAGCCCTTGCACGCATCTACTTTGGCGATGTCTCCGGTGTCTATCTGCTGAATGTCTATTCCGTCAATCATCGGGACTTTAGCGATCACCGCGCCTACGACGACTACGGGATCTGCTTTCTGGTTGATGATAGCTTTAGGCGCCAGTTTTTTTTTAGCCAGCGAGTATAGCACGTAGCTGCCTACTGTGGAACCACTGCCATGCGGAAAGCACAGAATCTTGTCTTTAATGGATTTTCCATACAGATCATGGTTCTTGCTCATTATCTTGCCGTTGACGGGGCTTACTCCGCCTAGAAAGCTTATCGGCTGAACGGAAACAAGGGCTTCGCCCTCACAGCAGCCTTCAACTATTCCTCGCCCTTTAAGAACTATTTCACGCATAGCTGCCACTCTAGCAAGATATTTTTGCTGTCGAAGGAACATCGCCTAGAACCTTGGCTGCGGCGCCGCTTACTTTTTCCCGGTTCTCGTCGTCTGTGTAAACGCGCAGCATATTTATGAAACCTTGGAGTGTCTCAATGATCTTCGAGATTTCGCTTACACGTTGAAAGGCTTTGCCTTCTTCTGTCTTGTGAAAGACTGGAATTTCCGCTTCTAACAGACCTGAATGATGGTAGGGAACAGAGGGCACCGTCGGCACATCAATTATAACTGCCGTGTCGTCCACTTTGGCTTCTTTCGCTATTTCGGCCTGAAGCTGTTTTCGATGGGTTTCGCGGCTGAAGACACTTGATACCATTGCGTCTTTCTCGTAGAAAGTTCTCTCGTAGGCGCATTTCAGCATCTTCCGCTTCTCAAGGTTGCAGATAATCTCTTCAGATTTTTTGCAATTCTTCAGTCTCGTCCATACCGTATAATCGTCCATAGTCAGATACTCTTCAGGCGTTTTAAACGATGTTAATCCGAGTTCGCTGTTTGCTTTCTCCATCGCCATCGCCAGCATTATCTGCGCGGCACGTCCAACTCGGTGGAAATATATACTTTTAAAAGACTCTATTCTAGCAATAACCAGCGACTCCAAAGCAGAGAGCGCTCCAATATCAACGGCTAAACTGTCATCCAAAACATCAAGCGCGTGAATAAGCCGAAATATATCAACAAATCCGTATTCCGCGCCAGTGTGGTATGTATCACGCACAATAAAATCCAACTTGTCCACATCTACAGTGCTGCTTATGATTTGATCCAGAAAAGCCCTTCCAGACCTGCGAAGCCTTCCAGTGGCAAGTCTACCAATCTCATCTGGAACAAAACCGAGCCTGCCAACTTTCTCTTTTAGTTCACTGCTTCCGATTATCCACCGTGTCATGTCCTCATGCGTCTTCTGCAGTTCCTTATCCAATAGGTGCTCGAAGACGTGTGAGAATGGGCCGTGCCCAACATCATGAAGCAAGCCAGCAATCTTCACTGCTTCCGCTTCCTCTCTGCTGATATGCGTAGATATTGAAGGGTTCTCCGCGGCTCTTCCTGCAAGATACATGACGCCGACAGAGTGCTCAAACCTCGTGTGGTTGGCGCCCGGGTAAACATACTCGGAACCAGCTAGCTGACGCAGTCTGCGCAGTCTCTGAACGGGGAAAGAGTCGATGATTTCTTTTTCTTCTTTGGTTATATAGATGTAGCCGTGAACTGGGTCCTTTATTTCCCCCCAGTAGTTTTTGAGCATTCTTGTTTTCTCCCTGCCCTTTTAGACAATTATTAATGTGGGTTCACTCTTATAATGCCTAGCACAGCGCCAGAACGCTTCAGGATGAGAGAATGAAGAGAAAAGGATGCTTCATATGCATTGAAGGCTTGGACGGCTGCGGAAAGACAACGCAGACAAAAATCCTTGTGAGAAAACTGCGGAAGCTGGGTTACGATGCAGTTTACACTTCTGAGCCCAGCAAAAGCAGGATTGGAAGATTCATCCGAAGTTACTGTCTCCAAGGCAGGCAACGCGAATCACCCG
The DNA here is from genome assembly GCA_029907545.1 of Candidatus Bathyarchaeota archaeon. Lineage (GTDB taxonomy): Archaea > Thermoproteota > Bathyarchaeia > Bathyarchaeales > Bathycorpusculaceae > JAGTQT01. The sequence continues at coordinate 3,024 of JARYLR010000025.1, forward strand.
TGGTTGAAGCCTTGCTATTTGCAGCTGACCGCGTTGAACACTTGAGAAACGAAGTAATTCCCGCTCTCGACAGGAGGCAACTTGTTGTCTCTGATCGTTACCTCTATTCTTCTCTAGCATATCAGGGGGCAGCTGGACTTGATCTAAAGTGGATTGAAACTCTTAACGCAAATGCGCTGAGCCCAGACTTGGCAATTTTCATAGACATAGACCCCTGCACGGCAATTAGAAGACTGAAGCCTAAGAAATCAGTGATGGAGAACTTGGAGACACAGCAGAAAGTGCGCGAAGTGTACGTGAAATACGTGGAAAAGGGCAAACTAATAATGATTGACGGCAACGACGCGATTGAGAAAGTTTCAGACAACATTCTAGACGCGGTAAAAAGCTTCCTAAAAAACCTAAGCTAAGAATCGTCGAAAGGTTTCAATAGTCTTTTGGAGAGGCTTTCATTAATTTTGCGAAAAATAAAATCGACAAGATCTTCAGGTGAAATGTGCCTAGGTCCTCTTTCATGGAATAGCTGCGTTTCCAGTGTTTTGTCGCTGAATGTAATTCTGATTAGGTAGTAGTCGAATCTTAACGGCAAGGCGGTTTCCCCTTGCATTCTGTAATATCGTATGATGCACAGGAAGTCCATTACTTGGAGTGGTGATTTCTGGATGATTTTCTTTGCTTCGTTGGTTTCTTCAGTGTCTAGATAACGGAAGTCGCGATCTTCAGCTATTCCAAGTTCAAGAACGACTGTGCACCGCGGCGTAGATGGCGGCGCAATGTCTTCTAGCAGGAATTTTTCGCAGTTAATTTGTTGGAATGTCTGAAGCAGGTTTTGCTGCAGTTTCCTGTTTGAGACGGAAAAAGCATATTGAACTGTTTTGTGTGTTTGCTGTGGAAAGGCTGCGTAGGTTCCAAGCATCGCAGCACATCCTAGGCTAAATGTTCTTTGTTTTTCTTACTTTTTCAAGGGTTTCCAGAAGCCCGTTGAGAGCGGTGCCTAGTTTCTGCAGTTCATCGATGTTCTGTTCGTTCCGCATTTTATCTTGGATCTCCTGTATCTTTTCCAGCATGGTCTTTTCAAGACTTTCCATTGCCATGGAGCTTGCGATTTTTGCGGCTTCTTCGCCTTCTTTGATGACTATGACTTTTTTTTCGCATTTTGCGCACCAGAGTTCCCCGTTTTTCAGTCTAAACAGAGGCGACGCGCAGGCTGGACAAGCAAGGTCTGTTAGGGTTGATCCTTGGCGTAGAAGGTTAACCATGCGTTCCATGTGCTTTTCTTCTTCGTCGCGGGGCAAGTCTGAAACCTCAAAGTAAATACGTGTGAAAGCTTATATAACAAGGTTATCGCGGTTGTGTTGGGGTGACAGCGCAGTTGGTTAAAAAGAAGAAGATGGAGGAGTACGAGGAACGTATAAAACAGGCGCTTTCAGTGCTGGGAGCGATTTCTGAAGACACGACCACTCCGAGGAATATTAGAAGGGCGGCTAAGGACTCGATGGATGCCTTGCAGTCTGAGGAGTTCACGCCCGCGGTACGAGCCTCTAACGCTATCTCGATGCTGGATGACATCTTGCAAGATCCAAATATGCCTCCTTATACGCGGGTAAAACTGTGGAACGTAATGAGCTTGATCGAGGCAATCAAAGACTAGGGGGGTTACTGCAGCAAAGGACTGCGGACTTTTACAGTAATTGAATGCGAACAAGATCGGTTTACTACTTTTACAGTTTCTGTCATGCCGACAAGAAGCCACCATCCACGGCTATGAGTGTTCCGTGCACGTAGCTTGAGAGGTCGCTTGCCAAAACCAGAGCCATACGGGCGACTTCGTCCGGCTTGCCAAGTCTGCCCATGGGATTTCTAAGGTTGTATTTGATTCCTGATTTGATGATTCCCAGCTTGAACTGTAATGCTTCTTTTGCCACGTTTCGGGTTCCAGAAGTCCATATGCCTCCGGGTACTAGAACGTTTATTCTGAATCCCTTTCTGCCGTATTCGTTGGCAAGGGTTCTTGAAAGAACCATTATTCCCGCTTTGGTGATGTCGTAGTGGCATAGTTCGTCTTTGAAGGGCATTATGGCTTCTATTGAGCCTAGGTTGATGATTACTCCGCCTTTTTTCAGTCTGCTTCTTATCATGTTCTGACACATCCAGAAGACGGAGTTAAGGTTGATGTCCATGACTTTTTTGAGAAAAGCTTCGTCTACTTCCAGAAATGGTTTGGCGGGATAGATGCCTGCGTTGTTTATCAGTATGTCTGGCTCCTTTCCTTCCAGTTTCTTCCAGAACATGTCTATTTCTTCTTTTTTGGACAAGTCAACTTTGTGTATATTGACTTTTGTGCTGAAATGTTTGAGTTCTGTCTTCACCAGCCGTAGGCTTTGCTCATTAACGTCTGCGAGATCTAGTGCTGCGCCTGCTTCGGCGAACCTGTATGCCATCGCTTTACCGATGCCTGCTCCTGCACCGGTGATTAACGCCTTTTTCCCCTTAAGAGAAATAAGTTCCGGCAGCGGTGTCAAATTGACCTTTTTCTTTGCAGTCAAATGCTGTCCCTCTGAACTGTGTAGTCTGCCAGCGCGATCATAAAAATGTTCACCGCATTTTGACTATTAATAATCTAATTAAATGAACCTCTCTCTGGAGAAGGCCTTGCTAAAGGTGTGTTCGTCAATAAATGTGCCAGCGAGCATTTTAAGGCTTCTTTCAGTTAAAGCTATATGCGGTTTAGTGAATGTTGTTTGCTAGGTTTGGTTTGTATGAAAGAGGGGAACCGTAAATTCGGTGTATGCGGCGTTTACTGTGGCCAATGCCCTAGCGGAAACGGAAGGGTGAAGGCGATCGCGGGCGAGTTGAAGAGACTTGTTGACACTGTTCGCTATGAATGGATGGAATCGGTGGTCAAGTCTTTCAAGTTCAGCGAATTTAGAAAGGGCTTGGAGTGGTTTGCTAACGCTCAGTGTCCAATGTGTCTAAACGGCGGTGGCGCGCCATGCGAGAACCGAAAGTGTGCGCGGGAAAAGAAACTTGAAAGCTGTCTTCTTTGCGATGACTACTTGACCTGTGAGCGGACGGCGTATCATCGTGAATGGTATCCGTTTGTGATTGACAATTATAATCGTGTTACGCAGGTAGGTTTTGAGAAGCATCTTGAAGAAGAGGAGGAAAGAGCGAAGGCTGGCGTGGATTTGATGGGTCATTTGGAGCGGAGATGCTGCAAGGTAATCAAGCTAGAAGAAGAATGACATGGCGTTCAGGAAGGAAGCTTAATAATCTCGGATTCTTATCTAGAACCGCCTGGAAAACTCGCAACATGTTTCAAGGTGGTTTGATGAAACTCTTTCCTTACAGAGAAGTTAAGGCTGAAGACGCTGGTGAAGGAACCTTTGGTGTGAAAGTGAGATGGCTTATCACCAAGGAGATGGGTGCACCGAACTTCGCAATGAGACTGTTTGAGTTGGAGCCAAAGGGATACAGCCCGCTGCATTCGCATCCATGGGAACATGAGGTCTTCATACTGGAAGGCGAAGGCGTCGTTGTCAACAGCAATGGAGAGCATAAGTTCAAGGCCGGAGATGTTGTGTTTGTTGCCCAAAATGAGCTGCACCAGTTCAAAAACACCGGCAAAAAGGCTCTAAGCTTTCTATGTCTTGTGCCACATAAGAAGTGATAGACCGGCTTGCTGCTCGTTAGAGATATATGCAAGTTGCCACATCTACTTCTGGGTTTCAGGGGAGCAACCCTTTGAAGTATGACGTAATCATCGTCGGAGCAGGCCCTGCCGGCATATTCGTGGCTCTAGAGCTCACGCAGAAAAACAACCTCAACATTCTAATGCTGGACAGAGGACGCGATATTAACCAACGCAAGTGCCCGGCAAGCCGCGGACTGGAATGTGTTCACTGCGATCCCTGCGCTGTTTTGTCAGGGTGGGGCGGAGCTGGAGCTTTCAGTGACGGGAAACTTACACTGTCAAGCGACGTTGGAGGATGGCTTAACGAGTACATGTCATCAAAAGAATTGCTGGAGCTTGTCAATTACGCAGATGGCATATATTTGAAGTACGGGGCACCGGAGCACACCTATGGCGGTGATATCGAGAAAATCGATGAGATTGAACGCAAAGCATCCTTGGCTGGGCTTAAGCTTATCCGACAAAGCGTTCGGCACATGGGAACAGAAAGATGTGCCCAGACCTTGCGCAAAATGCGGCAGGAATTAAATGGCAAAGTCGAGTTTAAACCCAAGACAGAAGCTAAGGGGCTCATAGTCAAAAATAATGTTGTTGAAGGCGTTGAGACTTCAAACGGGGAAAAGTTCTTCGGAAAATACGTTATCGTCGCTCCTGGAAGAAGCGGTGCCGAGTGGCTTCAGTCAGAGGCGCAGGCGTTAGGTTTGAAGACGCTTAACAATCCGGTTGACATCGGAATACGCGTCGAGGTTTTGGCTTCGGTTACAGATGAGCTTACACGGGTTCTTTACGAGCCCAAACTGATCTACTATTCAAGGTCATTTGACGATCAAGTTCGCACATTCTGCGTTGCGCCCTACGGCGAAGTAATCACCGAGTCATATGATGGCGTTCTCACAGTTAACGGTCAAAGCTACGCTGAAAGAAAGACAGAAAACACAAACTTCGCCATCCTAGTCAGCACCTCGTTCACCGAACCCTTCAAAGAACCCATAGCCTACGGCAAGTACATAGCCAGACTTTCAAATCTACTCAGCGGAGGCGTCATAATACAGCGCCTAGGAGACCTAGAGTCCGGAAGAAGGTCAACGCCTGAAAGAATCGCAAGAAGCGTAGTGACGCCAACATTAAAGAACGCGACACCCGGCGACCTAAGCTTTGTTTTGCCCTACCGGTACCTTGCCGACATCAGAGAAATGCTTCAAGCCTTGGACACGATCGCGCCTGGGATACATTCAAGAGACACCCTTCTCTATGGCGTAGAGGTGAAGTTTTATTCTTCTAGGCTTCAGCTTAGCAACTGCTTGGAAACGAGGATCCGCAACCTCTTCACGGTTGGTGACGGCGCAGGCGTTACAAGAGGCTTAATTCAGGCATCAGCCTCAGGTATCATCGTGGCACGGGAGATCATAAGGCGAGAGAAACTGAAGGATTAGCGCAATGTCCGTGATTGAAAGCATAGAATGTTCTCACTGCGGCGCCCCTATATCGTTCAAGCCTGGCGACATCCTTGCTACATGCAAGTACTGCGGCTACACCGTCGTTATAGAAACTGGGGAGCCTTTTAAGTATGAGCATTCCATGCTGCTGAATAAGTTTGACGCCTCTCAGATCGAGGAGCCTATAAGGAACTGGATGAGGTCGGGTTTTCTTAAACCAAGCGATCTGGCGAAAAAAGCGAGGCTTACGGAGAAGGAGCTGATTTACCTGCCTTTCTGGATGGTTTCAGCCGAAGCCAGAAGCACTTACAAGGGAATCTTTGAGCGCATAAGCCCTCCAATTGTTAAGGAGGGAAAAATAGAGAAGAAGTATGATTGGCTTGTCTTGGCGCGGGAGGCATCGATGTTTCCCACAAGGGAATATGACGTGCCGTTGGAAGGCAAGATCCCTTACGACTTTAGGAAAATCGAGGGTTTTGCCAAAGTCTTGAACAGTGAGATTGACAGAAGCAAGGCAGAACAGATTGCCAAGCAGCAGATAGAGGAACATCACCGTTTCCTCTTGACGCAGGATGTTGACAAGATTGTTGAAATGAAAACTGAGGTAGACATCGTGCAGATGGTTTATTTGCATGCCCCGATATGGTTCATCAAGTACGAGTATAAGGGCAGGGTTTACCAGCTACTGATAGATGGAGCCACTGGAATGGGAATAAAGGGCGATATTCCCCCGCCAAGCTTCTAGCCCCCCTAAATAAGAGAAAGGGTGCTTCTGAGAAGTAAACGAAACTTTAAAAGCAACCCCTCTTTCATCTACAAAACTGAATACAAGAATAGAGGAAATACAGATTGAGCGAAAAAAAGAATGTGTATGACAAGGCGAAGCAGCAGATGCACCTCTCCGAAAGAATTCTCGCTGCAATGCCGGGATTTCGCGGATATAAGGAGAAGGAGCTGAGAAGGGAGTCTGACAAGCTTATTCGAAGTCACCTTCACCAGAGACTTTCTGAAGCCAGATCAGATGTTAAAGGCGTCTTCCAAAAGCTTTCTGATCGGCGAGCTTTTGAGTTTCTTACAGACCTCGACCGACTGGTTGCGAAGATGGATCGTGTTGCCGAGAAGGTGAATCATGCTTCTTATGGATATGCCGGGTTCTTTGACACTTTCAAAATTAACGAAGAAAACCTTGACCGCATGATCGGCTTCGACAGCGAGCTGGTGGATGATGTTGAAAAGATCTGCGAAGAAGCCAGTGCATTCAAGTCCGAGGTCGCCAAACAAGACCTTAAGAAGGCACGCGATAGGATTCAACATCTAACGGAGACAATTGATGCCTTTGAAAAAACCTTTAGTCAAAGAGAAGAAGTGATATTAGGAGTGACTTGATATGCCGCAGGTCATAGAGTGGAAAAACCCGGGACAAGACAACATCCTTTGGAGATATCCAGAAGAAGAGATAACATGGGGTGCCCAGCTGATTGTTCACGAATACGAAGTTGCCGTGTTCTTTAGAGACGGTAAAGCCCTAGACGTCTTCAAGGCTGGAAGACATACGCTTACAACGCTGAATCTTCCGTTAATAACTGGCCTGCTTTCTCGTATTGCAGGATTCAAGGAGAAGCCTTTCAAAGCCGCGGTGATTTTCATCTCTACAAAAGTGTTTGCTGGGAAATACGGCACTCAGGCGCAGACAACCGAGCTTGCACCGTTAAAGGTGCATGGCTCTTTCTGGTTCAAGGTTGAAAGCCCAGAACTTTTCGTGAACGAGATAGTGGGCGGACAGCACGCATTCACGACGGAAGGCGTTAACAGTTTTCTGCGAGGTTTCCTTAACGAGAAAGTGATTGATGAGCTGTCGCATTATGATCTGCTGACCGTTTTCACGAGACTTGACGAGACCTCGGTTGTCGTGAAAAACACGATTATGGATCACTTCAAGCGCTTAGGCTTAGAACTTACGGATCTACGCTTTGAAGGTATTGACACGACTCCGGAGTACCGTGAAAGACTATTCTGGCTGAGAACGGGAAGAGCCACTCCAGAAGAAGTATTGCGGATGGAAACTGTGAAGAAGGCAGCAGAAGAGCTTGGAAAATCCTCAGGAGCAGGCTTAGGCACAGGCATGGTTCTCATACCGCAGGTCATGACGCCAACAGGCCCAGCGCAGGCTCCAGCCGCGGCGCTTGTGATCTGCCCGAAATGCTCTGCCAAGATTCCGGCAACCTCAAAGTTCTGCCCAGAATGTGGGGGGCAGATTACTCCGCCCTCTGGGGAAACGAAGACCTGCCCCAAGTGTGGAAAAACAGTTCCGGCATCTTCGAAGTTCTGTCCGGACTGTGGCACAAGCCTCGAATAAGGGGTGCACTAGGTTGTCGAACAGTGGAAAAAGAGGGCTGCTATCCATAGGTGTGTTTCTGCTGATAATGGTTGCTAGCATACTGCTATATCAGCCGCTACAGCTCTTTACAGACTGGCTGCTGATTGTGCCTCTGATAGTTGCGCTCGCGGGTTGCTGGCTTATGGTTCTGGCGGGCTTACGTGCAGCCCGTCCGCAGCAATATGAGCGGGGAGCTTTTAGCACCTTGTCGTGGGGTGTGCTGTTTGTCGCTGTGGGCGGAGCATGGTTCCTTTACGGCTACGGCTGGTTCTACTCGCTTGCGATGGTCTTGATAGCTCTCGCCTTTATCGCCATAGCCGCTGCTCTGAAACTTAAGTAGCCTCCATTTATTTTCTCTAAACATTTTTTATTTACCGTCCCATAAAGTTTGGTGGAGTTACGCGGTGCATGGGTGAGAAAATAATCGGTCGCGGCACATGGTACGACAAGATGGCTTCAGAAATAATCCAGCGGGAGCAGAAGCTTGGAAGAAGCCTCAGCCTTTTGAGAACGGAAATGGGGCTTGGCGCATCCGGCTTCCCGCACATCGGAAGCCTAGGCGATGCGGCACGCTCATTTGCTGTCACTTTGGCTTTGAGAGAGCAAGGCTTCCGCTCTGAGCTTGTCGCGTTCTGCGATGATAAGGACGGTTTGCGTAAGGTTCCTGCTGGATTGCCGAGCTCTCTGGAAAAGTACATCGGCTTTCCAGTTTCAAGCGTGCCTGACCCCTACGGCTGCCACGAGAGCTTTGGGAGGCATATGAGTTCGCTTCTGCTTGAGGCTCTTGATAAGTGTGGAGCCGAGTACCACTATATGTCTGCTAAGGGAGTTTACGAAAAAGGAATGCTTAACAACGAGATTAGGACATTGTTGTCGAATGCGAAGCATGTTGGAGAAATAGTGCAGGAAGAGGTCGGGCAGGAACGCTACACTGAAGTTTTACCTTATTTTGCTGTTTGCGGCAACTGCGGGCGCATTTACACAACCAAGGCGCTGGAGTATTTTCCTGATGAAAACAAGGTTTCCTACCTGTGCGAGGGCATGGAGATCAAGGGCAAGTGGCTTGAGGGCTGCGGCTTCAAAGGCGAGGCAGATGTGGGCAAAGGCGAAGGTAAGCTTACGTGGAAAAGCGAGTTTGCAGCCAGATGGAAGGCTCTTGACATCCGCTTTGAAGCCTATGGGAAGGACATTGCTGACTCTGTCCGCGTGAACGACAGGATCTGCCGCGAAATTCTCCATTATGAGCCTCCTTCGCATGCAAGATACGAGATGTTTCTAGACAAAAGCGGCAAAAAAATCTCGAAATCAACCGGAAACGTTTTCACTCCGCAAGTATGGTTCCGCTACGGTTCTCCACAATCGCTCATATTACTCATGCTAAAAAGATTCGTGGGAACCCGAACATTAGACGTAACCGACATTCCAATTTACGTAAACGAGCTAGACAGCTTGGAAGATGTGTACTTCGGAAAGAGACCTGTCAAAGACGAGAAGGAGCTGGCTAGGCTCAAAGGCCTTTACGAATACTGCTGGGCACTTAAGCCACCGCCCAAGCCAAGCATACACGTGCCCTACAACCTACTTACATTTCTCGTCAAGATGGCGCCCAAAGACAGAAGCGACGAATTCATCAGGGAAAAACTCGTGAGCTATGGCTACCTGAGGAAAGACCAGGCAATTGATGAAGACTTGAAAAACAGAATCCGCTATGCAGCTAACTGGATTAACGATTTCGAAGAGATCAAAGAAACCGCCATCACTTTGACCGCTGAAGAAAGAGACGCAGTTGCCGAACTTGTGCAGGTTCTAAATACTGAAGAAGATGTTGACAAGATACAGAACGCCATATTCAACATTGCAAAAAGACACAATCTGGAACCCGCACAGTTCTTCAAAACACTTTACACGATACTGATAGGCGCGCCACAGGGACCGCGACTTGGCCCTTACATTCTTGCTATGGGAAAAGACAACGTGAATGCTGCTTTGAGTAAGGCAGTCGCCATAAAACCTTACTGAGTCTAGTAGTTTTCGAACTTCACTATGTTTGCAAGCTTTTCCCTGTAGAAGTGTACCAAGAGAATAAGAAGAGCTATTGTCATAGCGGCTGCGATTTCTCTGCCAAAAACATACACCGCAGCCGTCAGCAGAAGGTCTGGAGGGTTAAGCCGCCCGAGAAACATTGCGCCGACGACTCCTACAAGTATGCCGAATCCTCTTTTTTCAGGTTTTCTTCTTTGGTGTCTAACGCTTTCTCGTGCTATGACTGGATTTCTGCCAGCACCTCTCATATAGGCGTATTCGGACATTGGCAGGATACTGGCGACTCCTATGCCGATCATTGCCAGAGGTAAGCCTAAGCCGACTATCCATCCTACGGCTTGCCAAATATCTGAAGGAAACCATTCGGCAAGCAGGCCTAGAACCACAAGCAGTGTAGTCAAGCTCCAAGCTATGATCAAGTAGGCAAATATCCAGGCGAGAATTTCGCCTAATGGCATTCCCAACACTTTTTTATTAAGAACAGGTTCTTGTCCAGCCTTTGAACCAGTCATATTCATTCTTCTTGTTTTTCTATTTCTCTCATGATAAGCTTGGATGATCAAAGGTTTAACCTTTTCACGTTCAACCACAGCATTGGTGCTTGAAATATGAATTCTGGAGTCGTATTCTGCTTTCATAAAACTGTTATTATTAAACTGTCATGCATGCCTTAATGATGCAAAATGAGTGAACTTGAAAAACTCAAAGAAAAAAGAATACAGCTAGAGGAAGAGTCACGTTCCCTCAAGGAGAGACAGCAAAATCTAGAAGAGAGAACAAGAATCCTCGAAGAGAACATCGCCATCGCCGAACTTCAAAACACAAATAAGGCCACGCGCGACGCCATAACTCAGCTAGAAAACAAAATAGAGGAACTCGAACAGAAACTCAGACAGACAACCCAGCAGTGGGATAATCCTCCACAAACAGAAGCCATGCCAAACGTTTTCGGCGCTGACCGAACACCTGGACCATCAGCACAGCAAGAAAGCTACGCGGAACCTGAAGAGCAGGAAGAAGAGATCGTCACAGTCACGGAAGTCGCAGAACCGCTGACCGTTGAAGAGGAATCACGCGGAGAAAACCTTAAGAGGCAACGTGAAAAGAAGAAACGATTCTTCTAGCCAACGGACACATTAGGTACGTTTTTCCTTTGTTATCACGGCTTTTCCAGCCATAAAAAGTAGCTGTCTCCATTTTTCCAGATCAAACGCCTTCTCTAAAAAGCTTGATACGTACTGATTTTTCCTACATCCTAGTTTGAGTGTTCGGTTCAAGTATTGACTATTCTCCCTTCAACATCAGCGTTTATATTATTAGAGTAGAGTAATCTAGCTCTAGGGGCTCGTAGTCTAGGCTGGATTAGGACACTGGCCTGCGGAGCCGGAGATCGAGGGTTCAAATCCCTCCGGGCCCGCCAAGAATGAACAAGTCGGCGCGTTCAGAGTTTGAGCTTTGAATAACTTCAAAAGTGTTGCCTTTTACAGATGATCACTGCTAGTAGTGATGTTATAATTATTAGTAGCAAGATCGGGCTTGATGAGAATTCTGGAACTATGGGATAATTATCTACATTGTATTCGTCAATTTGATATGGTTCATCCCATATTTCGTCGCTTCCCGGCTCGTTCTGGTTCGGACCGCTGTAAACATCTTCTACGTCGGGGTAACGCGTTTTAAATTCACTCCAGTAGTTGCCACCGACAGGGTATGAGCTGTTCCAGAAGTTGACGCATCCAGATGTATAATTATAGACTTGTATTGCGTTGTTTATGAAACTGTTACCGTAGAATGTGTTATTCGAAGCACTTTCTAATCCTACGCCTTTCTGGTTACTCATTATAGAATTGTATGTAACCATATTTTTTTCAGCGTTGCTGAGTGTGATCCTAACTTCATTGTGTGTGATAGTGTTGTTTGAGATTGTGTTATTTGTGATCGTTGAGCTGTACCAAGGATTGTAGAGAAAAACTCCCACTTCGCCCTCTTCAACTGTATTTTTGATGATTGTAACGTTTGCTGACCATGTAAGGTAGATTCCTGCGTTGTTACTTGACAAAGTGTTGTTCCAAATGCAACTGTCAAACGCACCTGAACAGTAGATTCCGCGGTGGTTGCCTAGAGCAGTATTATTTAGCAAAGTATAATTAGCGCCCCACAGATAAAATCCGGCGCTTTGCGATCCTCCTGTATTGTTTGAGGCAAAGTTGTTTATGAGAGTGTTGTTCTCCGACCATCCATTGAAATATATCCCATTTGTGTTGTTTGTTGCATTGTTGCTACTTAACAGGCTATTGTATAGGTATTTAAGCTCGAATCCTGTTTGCTCATTTGAGATTGCATCATTATTTGCGATTATATAATCGGTTGAGTCATAGATTGCTATTCCGTTAACGTTTGATGATGCGTTATTATTAGCAAGAATGTTTTGATTGGAAACGTAGTGTCTAATTCCATACCGGTTGTTTGTAACGGTGACGTTCTCGATTCTTGAGCCATTAGTGTTGAAAAAGAATATTCCGCAATGATTATTCGTTAAGGTCAAATCTCTTACAGTGACATTGGTGCAGTTGATAAAATAGAGCGTGCCCACGTACGACCAAGAGTCATAAACAACATCGGCTGAACCTATTAGATAGTGGATGGGTTTGCCATCAACGGTGTTGCTTGTGTCTACGAAATTGTCAAAATCAGAAAACTCTTCACCCTCAACTCCGAAATTGTATTGGTTATTCAGCATTGTATTATTTGAAAGGTTGTTGCCGCTGGAACCTTCGAGGATTATCCCGTCTCCTTCACTCGAAGAGACGGTATTTCCTTTAAAAAATATTGTAATTGGATAATAAAAGGTATATTCCCCCATCTTTGCATGAGATTTGATTGTTGGTTACATTGTTATGATCTGTATAATAGAGTACTATGCCTCCTAAGCTGTTGAAAATGTTATTGGCGACTATGGTAATGTTGGTCGTAGCTATTCTCAGCAGCATTCCAATATTGCTATTTGAAATATTATTTCCTTGTATGATAACGTCTTTACAACTTTCCAAATAGATAGCCTCTGAGCTGCAAAGAGATATGCTATTTTGGATGATAAAGTTGCCATAAGCACCAGGTAAGTAGACGCCTGTTGAGCAGTTCAGTATTTCATTGTTAGCGATGAAGTTGTTGACAGCGCGAGAAAATAAGGCAACGCCCCTGTTGCAGTTTCTTATTATGTTTTGGCTGATGTTACAGCCCGAACAAGTATATTTGGCCAGATAAACGCCAGAGAATTGATTGCCGTTTTGTATAGTGAAGTTGACAATTTTTACATTATCCTTGCGAACGTCAATCACAGTTGCGCTACCGCTTCCGTTAATTATCGTATTGTATCTGTTTTCGCCAACTATTGAAACATATTTATCCACAACCACGTTTTCGTTATAGACTCCCATTCTAACGCGAATGACATCTCCATCACTTGCATTGTTTATTGCCATCTGTATTGTTGCAAAATCATCTGGAACAATTATTCCGTCTGATTCCACAGATTGAATGTTAATTGCCAACATCACAACGCTTACTAGCAACATTGTCAGCATTATTCCAGAAATTTTTCCTTTTGGCAACTTTCCCTGACCTTTCATATGGAGATCAAAAAATAAATTTTTCGCACCAATCAATCATTCACCTACAATGGCATAACGTATCGAAACGTAGTCTTTTCGTATCCAAATTAAGGTCAAAATCGAGCCGTTTTGGGGTAGTAGCCCGGGAGAGATTCGAGCTCCCATTTTTCTTCCATCGACACAGTAAATCAGTAATTCTTGATGTGGGAATTTAAACCTACGTATGCCCGCCAAAAACACTACTGCTCAACGCTTGGCTAGTATATATAGGGGGCTAATTTCCTCAGAGGAAACGAGATCACTGTCCTACCGGTTTTTTTCTCAGAGTTGCCAGCGCCTTCTCCACGGTTGATACGCTGAAAAGAAGATCA
>JARYLR010000026.1 GCA_029907545.1 Candidatus Bathyarchaeota archaeon
GGCTGTCTAAATAGTCTATCACGTCTAAAAGCTGATCTTCGGACAGGCGCCTATAAGGATAGGCTCTCCGCAGAATTGCTTGAAGCTGCTTTACGCTGATAGCGTCTTTATCCATGAGTATGCCCACGATCTGGTGAGCCAAAACGTCCAGAGCACCTTCATGGATAGGCACGGTCTCAAGCTTGCTTTCATAGGCGTTCTTTACTGCTGCAACAGACTCAAGTGTGTCGTCTGGAAAAGCTGTGATGATTACGCCTTTCGAAACCATGTCAAGACGGTGACCGCTTCGACCGGTTCTCTGGATGAGGCTGCTGACCTGTCTCGGTGAAAGATACTGGATTACAAGGTCTACGTTGCCTACGTCGATGCCGAGCTCCAACGTGCTTGTGCAGACAAGCGCCTTTAGCTTGCAGGCTTTAAACTCGTCCTCAATCTGAGCGCGCTCCTCTTTCGACAAGCTGCCGTGGTGAACTGCAATGTCTGTTCTGCCAAGTTGACTGAATTTGTAGCCGATCATCTCAGCGTTCTGCCTGCTGTTGACAAAGATCAATGTGGACTTGTGGCTGTCTACCAGTTCGATCATGCGTCTGATTCTCGCGGCTGCTTCTGGAGATGTTCTAAGCTTCCCAGCCAAGTCGTAGTCAGTCTCACGTGGACTTGGAGTTTCCACGTTATACCTGTAACCCTTAGCTGGCGAAGCTTGAAGAATTCTGATTACTCGATCTGCTCCAGCAATGAACTGCGCCACTTCTTTAGGATTACCTATCGTGGCTGACAGACCTATCCTTTGAAAGTCGCTTTCAGCGTTCTCTCTTAAGCGCTCCAGAGCTACGGCAAGTTGAGTGCCACGCTTATCCCCTGCAAGCTCGTGAACCTCGTCAACAACCACCGACTGCACTTGGCTAAGATGTTGTCTCATGCGTGAGCCTGGAAGAATAGCTTGAAGCGTTTCAGGCGTAGTCACAAGCATGTCTGGCGGAGAAATCGCCTGCCTTCTCCGAAGCTTCATTTCCGTATCCCCATGTCTCACCTCAACAGAAATGCCTAGACAGTTGCTCCAGAAAGACAAGCGCTTCAGCATATCTCGATTTAAAGCCCGCAGAGGCGTTACATATAACAGTGAGATTCCTTTTCGCGACTTCTGCTGGATTAGCCTAGAGAAGAGGGGAAGAAGAACAGCTTCTGTTTTTCCGCTTCCAGTAGGTGCAATCAAGAGCACGTTTTCGCCCTCTAAAACATGTGGAATTGCCATAGCCTGAGGCAGCGTAGGCTCCAGAAATCCCTGCTCTTTTAATCCTTCCTGAATTGGCTTAGCAAGAAGCTTAAACACGTTTGGCTGGCTGTTCATTACCTGTTTTCGCTACAAACTAGAGATAAAGAAGGCTCTTATCTTTTGCTGATAACACAGCTTCCAGCTAACTCTCATAGTCATCGTCGTTTTTTGCAGTTCGCCTGCACTGTTGCCCTTTTTCATGAGCTATTTTCGATAGGTAAGTCGTAATCACGAGGAGTATCGCCGCCATCGCCGCGAACAAGTACATCATAGCCTGCAGTTTCTGCTCCTGCTCTGCGGAGTCAGCTAGATGGTCTTCGTAAGAAGTGTTCAGCGCGTTGAAAGCTGCGAGAAGATTATTGTAACTCTGAAGAATGCTGATGCATGTTCCATTCACGAGGCGAAGCTGCGTCTGCAACGCTAGGTGGCTTACTGAAAGCTCGCTGTGAATCTTGTTTAGATTGGTGAAATTGTCTTTCAAAAATAGATAGTCACCTAAAAGTGTGCTGTACAGTTGGCTGATTTCAGTAAGATTTGCCTGTAGCCCCAAGCACCTAGAGGATAAGTCATTGTAAGATGTGTTCAAGGCGGAGAACTGGTTTTTCAGCGTTGTAAGGTTGCCGAGGAGGGCGCTGACTTCGGCTTGCAGTGCAAGGTAGTCTTCGAGGGCTGCATTCAGTGACATGTTCAGGCTTGAGAGCTGCTGCAGAACAGTCAGGTAGTTGTCGAAAAGAGCATGATATGTTATGTTCAAAGCATCCAGCTCTGACTTCACTTCCATGTAGTTGGCAAGCAGCTCATCATATCTGCTCTGCACCCTTGAAGAGATAATCGTAATAGTCTGATTTCCGCCTTTGTAGGTGAAATACAAGCGAACGATGGTTTCGTTGGAGTTGGCAAGCAGTGTTGGAACGGTTTCTTCGCTGTCCGTTAACATGATATAGGGATACCTCATTAACTCGTTAGGAACTGCAATTCTGCAGAAGCCAACTGAGCCAGAACTGCTTAAAGCGTTGAATGAGACTATTTTGTTTCCAGTTTCCATGCCGATTTTGTACTTGAAATTGGAAATAGTGGAGTTGCAGATAAGAGCAACATGATAAGCTTCGCCTTGAGAAACAATCTTAAATCTATGGAACATGCCCATAAGAGGGAACTGGTCCTTATTGTTTTGCGGGAGAAGATGAGGGGTGTCTCCAATGCCGTCGCTTCCTGTCTCGTTTTGAAAAGGACCACTACATAAGTCTATGCCATTGTATTCGCTCCAGTAGTTGCCTTCAAAGCTGTTATCCCAAATATTCGGCTGAGGATCGCTGATAACGAAAGAATCGTGATTGCTGACAAAGTTGTTATGGTAAGCCAAGTTGTCTTTGCTGCCAATGGAAAAGATTCCTACAGAATTGTTCATTAAGGTGTTGCCAGAAGCTATGTTGCCGCTTGAAAATACATAGGTTATTCCATAGCCGGTATTTGAGTGAACGAGGTTGTCTTCAAGCTGGTTATTAACTGAGTTGGTGAGATAGAGACCATAGTCGTTGTTAAAAATTTCATTGTTTGAAAAAACATTGCTCGTAGAAGAAGTCAAGTTTACGGCATAGACTAGACTTCCAGAGATCGTGTTATTTACAATAAGGTTCCCATAAGAAAGATACATGTTGATTCCAATGTTGTGTCCTATTATTTTGTTGTGGCTGATTAGATTGTTATCGGAGCCTGGCTCTATCTTTATTCCTTTGCGATGGATGAGGCCGCTTCTTATTGTGAGATTTGATATGACCACGTTGTCTACAGAGATCTTGAATACGTCGCTTGAGGCTCCTTCAACGATTGTGGTCTCACGATTTTCGCCGATTATACGGACGCTCTTGTTTACATGTACATTTTCTACGTAGGTTCCGTTTTTTACGTATATCAGATCACCGGTTTGCACATTTTCGTTGTTGATGGCTTGCTGAATGGTTTGGAAGGCGCTAGGATCAGTTTTATCCACGACCCATTCTTGATTTGCTGCATTTACCAGAGTACTGCTATTGCAAAAGCAGAGCATGCGAAACAGAAATAGAATAATAATTCCGTATGAAGTAATTTTCTTTATCATTTTTTCATACCCCGCTTAATCGCTACAACAGATGTCAAGTGGATCAAGGGCGGTCACTTACGCGCAAGGGTTTTCCCAAGTAGCAGAGAAAAAGCCGTAGCAGCGGAGAGAGCGGTTATCAGGATTGAAAGGTCGAGTATTGCTTGAGAAATCTCCCACACGATGACGATGTATGAAAACAGTATAACCAGCATTAGAAAAGCAACTTTCAGGTTGTGCAAGCTTATAGCAGACGGTTCTTGCTGTTCACTGATCACGGCTTCCAGTTGTCTCTGCAGCTGATCTCTCTGCTCGTCGGTGACGAGGTTTACGAGGTTTCTTTCGTTGTCCTGAAATCTGAAGCTTAGAAGGACGTATCGCTGAAGCTCCCAAGGGGTCTTTTTCGGAAGGATTTTGACGATGTTGCTTTTCTCCATTTTTTTCAGGATTGTTTGTATCTTGCGGACAAACTGTATATCAGTAGTCTTCTCTTCACCGTACAGTCGGCTGATGATGTTTTTCACGTCTGGGAAGCTTGACTCTAGATGGAAGGTGGCGATCGTTTTTGCAAGGTCATACTGATATTCGCCTTCCCGCAAACGTATGGATATGTTCTTGTAATCAGAGGTCAAAGACTCCCGTAGCGCTTGTAGCTCAACCCGCGTCAGCTTGGCAACCGACAAGTCTTCTTCTCTGCCCCATTCAATTGATTCAGTTGACAATATATACATGCACACATGTTTATTTCAACCTTTTTCTACGCGGTCAATGGAAATAGCGCTTAATCCTTTCAATATAGATATCCTTTATGGGGAGAATGAGAGTGGCAAATTACCGAGAGCAAGGTAACGTAGTCTGTTTCGGGCTGCAGCGAAAGTATCGCAGCGAAATCGAGATAATGGCCTTGATTCTTGAGGCTGTTAGACATGGAGGAAACGGCCGGTATAACCTGATGAAGGCGACGGGTGTTAATTTCTCGCAGTTGAAGAAGCATCTTCAGAACATGGTTAACCTTGGCTTTGTTGAGGTAGGCATAAAAGAGAACAAGATAGTTTTCAAAGCCAGCAGCGACGGGCTTGCCTTTCTAACCCAGTACAATATTCTTCGAGAGATGTTGGCTAACGCGTTTCTCAAGACTAAACCTGAAAGTATTTCTGGCAAAAATGCGATGCGGCTGCCTGTCGATTTTGCGCTTGTGCAAAACAGCATGTATAAGTCTAAGTGAAGCGGCATCACGGCTTCTGCCATCAAATGCAATTGACGTTTGCGATACAGAACGCTAATGTTCTCAGCTACAGTATATTCTTCTTCAATCGGACGGCGTCTTTGCGTTTGCCATAAAAGTTCTTGATTGTCTCGTATTTCTCGAAACCATTCTTATAGGCGAAGCCGAGCGTTTTTTGGTTGCTTTCCCAAGTGTGGATGCTTAATGCCTGTTTTTTCTTTGCTTTAGCCACGCTTACTGCCTTCTTGAGGAGAAGTGTGCCTATTCCCAGTCTCTGGAAATCTGGGTGAACATCAAGCCAGTCAACCTCCAAAGAATCATCGTGGTTTGGGGCAAGAATCATGAAGCCGACGCCTCTCGTGTCTACTTCGGCAACCCACACCTGCTCTCCCTTTTTCATCTGTTCCAGCCTGCCTGTCAGCATGCTTGCGGCGTTCTTCTTCCAGCGCGTGGTCTTTTCCAGTACGGCCACGTAGTCAACGAAATCTTTTTTTCGTAAGCTCGAATTTTTACCATGTGCCATATTTTTTCATTGAGTAAGTTCTTATGCTTTTTTGGTCGAGCGGCATAAAGTGAATTTCCGTATCTAGATGGCAGCGTCCGCGTGGCTTATGTCTTCGGCGGCTCTATTGGGAAAGACGCGGTGAACTTTTCCTCTTTTTTGTATGGGATGAAGATTTTCTCAGTGAACTTGTCTTTTCTTAGTATTTCTCCGAATTCCTTTTCTAATGGTTCTCTTCTTGAACAGAAAACAACTTCGTTTTCGTCATTTTTCCATACGGTTAAGCCTCGTGACTTTCCCTGATGGACTAGGTGCAGCGTTGCTTTATTTTTGCTTAGCTGGAGTAGGCTTATTGTGTTCGAGCCTTGCAGGATCATGCAAAGCTTGTCCAGCGCCTTGTTCGCCATGCCTTCTTGCTTTAGAAGTTCTTCATAGCAGTGTGGAATGATTTCCGAGTCTATGAGCTGAATCTTTTCGGAATCAAAAAAATGTTCTTTGCAAAGTCCGTTGCGGATTTCTTGGTAGTTTCCCACTTTGCCATTATGTGCAGAGACCACGGTTAGGTTCGGGTTGCACGTGGCTATGTAGGGCTGCGCCGTTTCCATGCAGTGTGCCGTTGCCATGAACTCGGGGCTAGGCATGCGCACATGCGCTATTAAGACCGAGGCTTCTGCGGTTTTTATTGATTCGGAAAGTTTTCTCGCTGGAGAGCCATTTACTTTTCCAACTTTCTTCATGAAGACGGTGCTGTCTTGCTGGAGGATGGCTATGCCTGCGCCGAAGCCGCCTACTGGTCTGGGTTCCTGTGGGTATTGGTGGGTTTCGAGAGCTTCAAGTAGCCTGAAAGTTTTGGTTAGATGGATAGGTTTGGTGAGTGCAAAGCCGAAGATGCCGCACATGGTTTATCCTCTAACTAGAAATCAAGGGGCTTCATAAAAGTCTTGTTTGAGACAATAATGTTGGGGGAAAACAAAAAAAGAAAGATGTTGTTTTTGAAGATGTTAGCTTGTGAGTCTAATATCTCCTAGGTCCTCTTCGCTTGGAATAACACTCTCGGCAGTATACTGGTCTGCTACCGTCAGGTTTGAAAGGAACTTCGCATTCCTTTCCACAATCAGCACAGACTGCCTTGTGCATCTCTCTACCGGACATTTTTCTTTTTCAACTCCTTCTACTATTTAGTGCAAAAAACCGAGGCTTCTTGCACACGCATCGTAACTTGGAGGGTGCTTTTAAACTTATTCGTAGCTATCGAGTGTTATTCCATGAAACTTGGCTATTTCCTCACATGCTTCTTCAGAAGCCTCTTTTTCGGAGGGTTCGGCTTCCGAACGCGTTCGGCATCTTTGGTTAGAAGCTGCTTTTTCATTTCGGTTTCTACGCGGTCTTTTTCTTATCTATGTGGAAGCCTCTTTTTTCAAGCTGTTCAAGTAGCTCTTTAGGTTCTGGGAACCATTGGCCTACTTTTCGGCAGATGTGTTCTGTCCAGCTGTAGTTGTCGAAGGTGAAGGTTTCCTTTCTCTTCTTGTCTTCCAGCGGGATTCTGTATCTTGCTTTTCGGTAATAGTCTTGAGCTAGGTAGCCGTTGTCCATCTGTTTCATGGCTTTGGAGACGGTCTCATCATCTAGCTTTGGGTACCTGTCTTCGAATAAGGCGAATTCTTTGGGGTATCTTGGTCGTGTCGGCGGGTTTTCGGCTGGGTAGCCCATGGCTAGCTGCACTAGTGGGAAGACTCTTTGCGGTAGCTGGTATTCTTTGGCGATTTTGTCAGCTATGTACGGGGCGCTTCCTAGGAAGCAGCTTCCAAGTCCAAGGCTTCTGCCGGCGATGACCATGTTTTCCGCCATGTAGGCAGCGTCCTGAGTGCCAAAGAAAAGCAGTGAGAGATCGTTGGTCGCCATCTTCCAGCCTCTTCTCGCCATGATAAGTTCGAACTTATGTGAGTCAACACAGATCGTGAACAAAAGGGGCGCGTTCCAAGGGTTGCGTTTACTGTTTCGTGATAGGAGGACGCTGTAGAGTTGAAATGCAAAAGGCGCTTGCTGGCCTGCTCGGAAAATGGCTTGTACTGTTTCATCTGATGGTGTTTCATCTTTGAATTTTCTGATTGATCGGTGCTCAAGCATTGTTTGGATGACAGGATTTACTTTCATTACGTCCAAACCTCTTTGCAATGTTGATTCATTATTTGCTGTCGGGTGAATATAGGTTTTTCAGCTTATCTGTGGATGGAGAATTGGCTCTAGAAATGTATAAATGCCAACTCTGGAACACGACCCCTCGCTGGGTCTCGAAGAAGTCACTTCATGGTTGCCGGTGAATCTGCTCCTAATCATGCTCGGAGGCACAATTGCCATAGCTGTCGCGGTAGCCTCCATTAAACTGCGTAAAAAGCCTGTCAACATCGTAAACGTCCACTAACTCCCTTTTTCTTTCTTTTGTTAACGTGTTGAGTAATCGGGAAATGCAAATAAGGGTGCCTGTTTCCTAGAATCTTGGACGATGAGGAAATCGAGGTACGAAGACGCCTAGCGAATGACTTCTTTTTCCGCTCCTGAGTCCAAAAAAGCGCTCCGCAAACAAAGCTAAACTCGACTATATAAAAGGGGGCTAAAATTCCTCAGCAGACAAAAGAAAAGGAGAGAGAGAAGAGGTTAACGTTCCGGCGATCCACTAATGTAAGCCCAAACACTTACCAAGAGCAAAGTGAGACAAGCACCTGCAAATCCCGAAAGCAGATATCTTGCGCTGAGAAACGATGGAAGCACTGTTGACAGCCACGGGATGACGTAGGTAGCCGACAAGTCTGCAATAACTCCTGCGAAGAACCCCAGTATAGCCACGAACACGAAAATCTTGAACCTTTCGTTCATTTGAACCACCTTTTGGATAGCATTTAAATTCAAGCCTCTTTTTAGTCTAACTTACACATTTATGTCTATTATCGAAAAACCGCGCACATCATCTTTTAGTTAGAAAATTAAAGCCTAAAACCCCGCCAATTCAAGCGTATATCTCCACATATATACGCGCATGTTTCCCCCATGTTAACAATGTATAAGATTACTCCACGCAACCTCTGTTACCGGAGGTAAGCAATTTGTCAGAAAGATTTAGCAAGAAATGGGAATCAAGAAGAGATGACCAACCATTCACAGACCGCATAAAAACCGCAGTAAGACCACCAGGCCCTCTGAAGCCACGTCTCGACTTTGCTGTAAGACGAATCGAACTCCAAGTTCAGAAACTAGACCAAGCCACCGAAAGATTCTCGCAAAGAGACAAAACAATATTCGCCAGAATCGTTGACGCCTACACGAAGCATGACACCGCACGCGCAAACGTGTTCGCCAACGAGTTAGCTGAAATCCGCAAGATGGAAAGACTCATAATCAATGCAAGACTTGCACTTGAACAGATCGTATTAAGATTACGAACCGTATCAGAACTAGGAGACGTAGTCTCCACCCTTGGACCAGCAGTCGGCGTACTCAGATCTGTAAGAGCCGGACTAGTCAGCGTTTTCCCGGAAGCAGAAAACGAGTTAGGCGAAATCGGCAACCTGCTAAGCGGCATAATGATCGAAGCCGGACAAGGATCAGGAATGACGCTCAACTTCGACACAGTCAACGAAGACGCAGCCAAAATTCTTACCGAAGCATCCACAGTCGCAGAGCAAAGAATCAAAGAAAAGTTCCCCGACCTGCCACCAGGAATGCCGGGAATTCCAGCATCTTCGCTAGGCGAGAAGGCGCCCACCGAAACCTCTTAAAAATAGGAGTCGACAAAGATGTCGCAAAATCCTAACCTTTTTCTTTCAGTCGGAAAGCCGGTCAAAGACGAGTATGGTCGCGTGATAGGCAGAGTAGCCTCTTTTGCAGTAACCCCTAGTGGAAAATTCGATAATGTCTTCATCGAAAAGGGCGATGGCAGATTTCAGAAGCAGTCAGTGGAGCACCTGAAGCTCGACGGATCAGAAGCCATTCTACTCTCACAAATCAAGTCAGAGTCCACCGCATTCTGCGACCAAATCCCCCTCATATGGCGCAAAGACCAAGCCCTGAAAGAGCTGCTAAACAAGAAGAAAATCTCGCAAGAACTCTACAGCGAACTTCACACAAGCTTCGACGGCGCACTAGCACAACTGAAAAACGAAGCTCAAGCCCTCATAGAAGAAATTGACAAAGAAATCAGCAGATGCGCCGAAGAAACCAAGACACTTAACTACGCACTGGTGCATCTGGAAATCGAGCACGCCATAGGAAAAATAGACGACCAAGCCTACGCCACCGCATTCGACGTTATCCAGGACAATCTTAAGAGAGTCAATGTGGAGAAAAGCGATCTGGAACTGACCCGAAACAAGCTTTCAAACATCCTGCTCGGAGAATCACCAAAACAGACCGAACCCTCACCAGAAAAGTCAAAAAGCTCCACAACGCCACCTGCATCGCCAGAGCTTCCGGAACCGCCAGTAGTTGTCTACGTTAAGGAAATAGGAAGAACCGGAATATAGCTACGGAACACAGCGGTGGGCGGAGGGAAAAACCATCAAAAACTTTTTTCACTCAAACCCTCCACCGATACGGGAAACAGTAGTCAAATCCATACAAATCCTCAAAGTACAGCACAACAAGCTTGAACAGGCAACCTACAGACTTAGAGAAAGAGACAAAGCTCTATTCCAAACATGCATAGGCGCACTTAAAAACAAGTGTAAGGAACGCGCAGCAATCTGCGCCAACGAAATTGCCGAAGTCCGCAAACTCATCCAGTTCATGTACAACGTGCAGCTTGCCATAGAACGCGTCATTCTCAGACTCGAAACCGTAAAGGAGCTAGGCGACGTAGTCTTCGACCTCAAACCAGCATTAAAAATTCTTCAAGGCGTATCTCAAGAACTGCTTCAAGTGCTCCCAGACGTGTCTTCAGAACTCAGCAAAGTCAACGAGACAATAAGCGAAACACTTCACTCGACAAGAATAACTGCAGACGAGTCAATGATCCCAGTGAACAGAAAAACGCCTGGAGGCGAGGAAATAATGCATGAGGTCACAGATTTCCTCGAACAAAAAATCTCGGAGAAGCTTCCTGAACCGCCCACTGCCGCTGATGTGCCTCAGGCTGAAACTGCTTTGAAGGAGATGGTTGCTTTAGCGGTAAACTGCTCACAGTCTGTGAGTGGCGAGACTGAAAGATCCGGCTTGGACGCCTCTCAAACCCTTTTTTCTTATAAAAAATCCGAGATTAAAGAAATCTCTTTGAAAGTTGAGAAGCCAGCATTGGAAGATGCGCTTCTTGAGTATGTTAGAAAATGTAAAGGAGAAATCGACCTTCAACGCTGTTCGGTCGATTTGGATACATCAAACGAGGAGATTGAAAAAGCCCTTGAAAGCTTGGGCGCTAAAGGAAGGATCAAGATCGAAGTTAAAACAGAAAACTAGAGGTAGAAGAAGATGAGCGCTTCTCAAGAACTGGAAAAAGCAGCCACGAACTACGCACTTGAAGCCGTTCGGCTGGACAAGCAGGGATCCAAAGGCATGGCTATCACCATGTACCAAAAAGCCATAGAAAGCCTTCTAAAACTAACCCAGCTTTACCCCGAATACAGCCTGAACAAAGTCTACATTCAAAGAGCAATTGCTTATCAGGAAAGAATCAAAGCCATACAAGGCGCTGTCATGGCGCCGGATCCACAGCAAAACTCGAGAGAAGCCGAAGAACAGAGAACCTCAGAAGGCAGCAAATCAAGCTACGAGGAACTTATAGTAACCGAGAAGCCAAGTGTAAAATGGGAAGAAGTTGTTGGGCTAGAAAGCGCCAAAAAAGCAGTAAAAGAAGCCATAGTTTATCCCGTTCAGAGACCAGACCTCTTTCCACTCGGCTGGCCAAGGGGAATGCTTCTCTTCGGACCACCAGGCTGCGGAAAAACGCTCCTAGCGGCAGCGGTTGCCACAGAGATTGATGCAACCTTCGTGTCCATTGATGCTGCCTCGATAATGTCTAAGTGGCTTGGGGAAGCAGAGCAGAACGTTGCCAAACTCTTCGGTTCGGCAAGAAAATCAGCTTTAGAAGGAAAGCCTTCCATAGTATTCATCGACGAACTTGACTCACTTATGGGACAGCACTCTAACGAAGTTGGAGGAGAAGTTCGCGTCCGCAACCAGTTCCTGAAAGAGATGGATGGAATCGTGGATAAAGGGAAGAATCTCCACGTTTACGTCATTGGTGCAACAAATAAGCCATGGGACTTGGACTGGGCTTTCATAAGAAGGTTCCAGAAAAGAATTCTTGTGCCTCTTCCTGACCATCATACCCGCTTAATGATGTTTAAGCTGTACACAAGCCATCTAAGGCTTGACGCCAACGTGGATCTGCATGAGCTAGCCAGAATTTCTTCAGGCTTCTCCGGAAGCGACATCAGAGACGTGTGCCAGTCAACGCAGCTGAAGCTTATAGGCGAGTTCTTCGAGTCCGGTCAAGCTAATAACAAGCAAGCAAGCCCCAGAGCCTTAACAATGGACGATTTCAAGCAGACCCTTGAGGAGAGAAAGCCCAGCGTCTCAATGGACATGTTGACCCTCTATAACCGGTGGTTTGACGCATTTAAAGCCCTGTAAGAGGTGGTGAAGGCAACAGATTAGGCAGCGGTAGTGTGGAAAGGTTTGGAGAATCATTCTTCTTTTTGAAGCACTCTCCTTTCTCCCATCTCCCCCTCAGAAAGAAAAAATCTCCAAACCCCACAAACAAACTCTGAAAAGCTATCTGCTTCCGATGACTTTCACGTTTTCCACGCAAATTGATGGGACTACTGAGTTTTGGAACTGTTTCGAATCGTTAGCAAGATCGCTTACTCGGTTAAGCCAATCGAAGGCTATGCCCGTAACCATGCCTCCTTTGACAGGATGCTTCAATTGACCGTTTTCCACGTAATGGGCACGGGCAAGCTGAGCACTAATCAGCCCTGAACCGGCTTGAACGAAGCCTGCCATGCTTCCGATAAGTAAGCCTTTTTTGATTTTTGAAATCAGTTGGCTTTGATCTTTTTTTCCTGCTTGTATTATAAGGTTTGAAGGATAGACTTCTGGTTTGGCTTTGTAGCCGTTGCCGATTATTTGTTTAGCCACTTCAAAACTTGCGTTAAAGCGGGATGCGTTTCCAGTGTTTTTCATTTTGAGCTTGTTTGCTGTTGCGGCGTGATGGAGAAAGCTTTCTAATTTCCCATTCGACACGAGCACGGTTTTCTGCGATGGGTATCCTTCGTCATCAAAGCTTCTTGATCCAAAACCATTCTCTGAAACACCATCATCAACTATGGTTAGCTTTTCAGAGGCAACAGCGCTGCCTATTTTTCCAACCCAACAAGAGTTCCCCGCGGCGACATTTTCGCCTTTCAACGCATGTATAAGCGCGTCACAGATCTGGTAGGACACAGCCTCAGGCTCAAAAACCATAACGCCCTCGAAGCTTTCAATGGGCTTAGGGTTAAACTGGGCAACAACCATTCTGCCTACTTTTGCGCCGATATCTTCAGGGTTCAGCTTAAACTTTCGTTTCAGTTCAAAATCGTAGCAGCTTGGCGTAACCTCGCCATTTTGCATTCCAGTTCCGAGAACGTAGGCAAACACGTACGTCTCATCTGCTTCTTTGTCAACGCCGAAGGAGTTCACTACGCCTTTCTTGCTGTGCGAGCATGAAACCCGCCCATCCTTAGCTTTAACCCGCCTGTCGACGTTCTCCACTGAGCGGATCAAGCGGTAAGCAACATCAACAAACTCGGTTACAGCTATGTCGGCTGCTTCCTTATCGAAGAGACCATCCACATGTGGGCTTTTTTCGTTTTCCGGTAAAGCAAAATGAAGTGAAGATGGACTTAGTTTCGCTATGGAGAACGCTTTTTCTCCCGTTTCAGCCAGAACTTTCTCGTCGCCTGCTATGTTGGTGCAAGCGAACCCGACCCGGTTGTCAGATGTTGCCACCCGGAAGCCTACACCCATGTCCTCAATGGCGTTTTCGGTCAAAACCTGAGAGTTTCGAATGGTTACTTCTGTTGTTCGGGAAGCAGAAAAGAATGCTTCCGCGGCGCTTACGCCTTTTCTCTCCAGTTGTCTAACAACTTTCCTAGCGGTGTCGCCTAGAAACTGCCAGTCCTCTTCAAAACGCTCCAAGCTCAACTTCCAGCACCCCCAACCAGTATCTCACAGCGAACAGCAGGAACAACGCGCCCCTGAATCGCAAACTGCCCTTTCCCACAAGCGCCGGGGCGCAGGACAACCTCTTTGGAGACCGCGTCCACGGTCTTGAATACCGCGATCGCGTTTCCAGACAGATTGGCGCCTCGAGTCATTTCTGCCAATTTACCATGCCTGATCCAATAGGCGTTTTGAAACCCGAAAGTGAAGTCTGCGCTGGCGTCTGCTTGCCCTCCAAAAGTTCCTTGGATAAATAGCCCCTCTTTTATGTCCTCAAGCATCTCTTCTTCCTCAAAGTCGCCTTTCTCAATACCTATGTTTGTCTGCCTGATTAGCGGTTCCACGCTGTAGTCCCATGCGTGGGCATTGCCAGTTGGCGAAACGTTCATGGCGGCAGCGCTTGTCCTGTCATGCATGAAGGATTCCAGCACTCCGTTTCTGACAAGAAAAGTTCGGCTACTCTTGATCCCTTCATCATCGTACGGTAGATAACCTAATCCTCTCTCAACCACGCCATCGTCATAGATGGTCACAAGCTTCGACATCACAGGTTTGCTGACATAGCCACCGAATCCGCCGCCTTCCATAGCTAGATCAGCTTCTAACGGATGTCCAATTGCCTCATGCAGCAAGGTAGCACAGATTGTAGGATGCAATATAACTTGAAACTTTCCAGACGGTGGCGGTTTGGCGCTGAGAAGTTTCACTGCCCTTTCGGCAACGTCCTTTCCTAAACTTGCAGGCGGCATCATGTCAAAAAGCTCTAACCCGCCTGTGTGTCCAAGGTTTTCCGAGGCTGGACAGTAGAGGCTTCCACACTTCGCAATAACGTCGACGAACAGAAGTAGGCGCGTTGATTCCTGATATATGCGCGAGCCTTCTGAGCTTGCGAACCATTTCTGATCTTGAACTGCTAGAAAAGTGGCTTTTGCGCTAGCCACCTCGGCTCCTGCCTCTAAGGCGCCTCGGCACGCGTCAAATGGGATCTCCTTGATGTCTTCTAAGCTGGCTTTTTCGAAAGATTTTTTGACTTTTGCTTTTACGGTTGCTACCTGAGCAGGGGGTTCTTTCACCACGGCTTCTTTGGGTTTATTCCTTGCAGAAGCTGAAGCAAGAGCAACAGCAGTTTTCAGCGTCTGTTCAACACTCTCTTTTTTCAGCCGGTTAGTGGAGCTGAAGCCCCAAGACCTGTTCTGAATAAGGGTTCTCGCGGAGACACCGCTTAAGTCTATGCGAGAGAAGCTTTCCAGCACGTTGTTAAGAACCGTGCAGAGCGTCATGGTTCGCTTCTGCCCTCTAAGCTGAACGAGGCTGGCGCGAGACGCCTCTTTTGACTCTAAGCTTTTCTCAATTATCTCAAACAATAAGCATCCTCTTGAACTGCATTGCCTTTTTTTAGAATTAAGCCTTGTGATGCGGCTCTGCTATGGTTTTCTTTGCGGTTTCAGTAGGTTCTCGACGAGGTCGCGGAGTGCTCGAGGTTTTTCAAGCGCGTTCACGTACGGGATTTCTGAGTCTAGCTTTATAGCATGGGGGAATCCTGCGAAAGCCAGAATTGGATGATACCTTCCTTGGGCTTCAAGGGCTTCTTCCCGAGACTTAGCCATCACAATTTTCCAGACTCGCTTGTCTTTTGCAACCAGCTTTTTCAGCCCCTCTATAAATATGACATTGCTACCCTTGCATTTTTGCAGGATCTCGCCCAGCGAAAGGTTTTCAGTGTTCTTTTTTTCGATTGTAGCGACCTCTTTGTCTGCTACCGTGATTATGGTGTTGGCGCCTGCTTGCGCGAATCTCCAGCTGTCCTTGTTTTCGCTGTCGATTGTGAAATTTGATTCCGAGATGTGTTTTACTGAGGCAACTGCGTAGCCTTTTTTGACGAGTTCTCTTGTTAAAGCCTCGATGACGGTTGTTTTGCCAGATTTCTTGCTTCCGACAACAGCAACCACTATTGCTTTCATTGCACGTTTCTACCTCATTTCTTCCTCGAAGGCTTTTTCCAGCAGGTGCTTGCTTACATGAAGTTTTTCTGATAGATCTCGAACCCACCTAACATACGCCTTGAAAAGGTTTTGTAGAATCTCGGCTTTTTCTTCTTGCGTGAGCTTTTCTTCTCTTGCAAGCAGCAACGCAAACCACTTGCCAGTGTCTGAAAGCTGGTAAGCCTTAACCCACACAATGCGACCTTTCTGCACCGTTTTCTCCATGACTTCGGTTAATACTCCGAGTTCAGTAAGTGACTTCAGGTTTTCAATTACTGTCTTGTTTGAATAGCCGAGCCTTTTAACCAAGTCTCGTTGATACGTCTTGCTTGATATGCCCTGGTTAAGCGCGAACTCCAGTATGCCAACGGCTGCTTTTGATCCGAAGATTGCGCTTAAGATTTTGGTTTTATGTTCGGATGGAAGAAACACTACATACGGATGTAACTTCTCTTTCAATGTTTTCACTTTAAGATGCTCTGTTCCCGAAGCATTTTAAACATTACGGAACACGCTGACCAAGAACAGTAAAGGATCTGTTGAACTGCTTGCTGGAGAATGGTTGTGAGCAATAAGTTTTAACGCATGTTTTCCAACCAGACTGCTGTGGATGCCGAACGTGATGAAGGAGAAAACTGGCTGGACACCGCTGGATGGGGACACATTCGTAACGAAAGAAGGCTTTATCTTCAACGTCTTCGGCTACGATCACCCAGCAAACCGAGTTTTCGCATTCCTCAAGTACATCCCATCACGATTCGCAGAGCTTTTTCAAGTCGAATTTCTGGAAAGAACATGGCAGTTTGAAGGAACAAGATTTTTCAGAGCAGAAAAGCTCTATACTGCAAAGAACTATCAGACATTTCTCGACACTTTCAGAAAACATTTTCCAGAATATCTCTACTATTGTCGCTTCAGAGATAAAGAAGTAATCAGCGCTCCGCTCGACTCCATACAGCGAGTTTTCGTCCCCAAAGAATGCTTGGCGAACATCAGAAACCTGAAGGAAAGAGACAGCTTTTATTGAACTGTCAAATCCTGCTTTAAGGTCGAGGAAAGGGACTTTCCTGATATATTCCACAATTTGTTTAAGGGCCAGCGGTTCGTCATCTATGGCAAT
>JARYLR010000027.1 GCA_029907545.1 Candidatus Bathyarchaeota archaeon
TATCAGCCTTTGGAAACGTCACTTCTAAGACGCCATTCTTGTAGGCCGTTCTTGCCTCTTTCACTTTCACTTTTGCAGGCAAGCGGACTTCCTTGAAATATTTGCGTTGCGGGTTGTCAACCGATATCGTGAGCGAATCCTCGGTTCCGTGAAGCTGTATCTCCTCTTTATCCACTCCAGGTAACTCGGCTACCACGTGGATTTCGCCGTCTGTTTCAACTATGTCTACAAGTGGTTCGCGTTCTTCTTTGACTTTCGGACCGGTAAGACTGGGCTTGACGTTTCCGAATTCGCGGATCCTAGGCTTCCCATCTGGCCCTATTTTCACACTGTAGCCGTAGACAAAGGGTCCCCATTCGCGTACTGTTGACCCATCTGGAAGCTTGCGTTCTTTGACATAGTCTCTTGGAATCTTGGCTGTGAATGTTTTGAACTCGTTTTCCAGGATTTTCTCCATTTCCTCCATCATTCTGTCCAAGTCTTCGAAACCCCAGCTTTTGAAGAACGGCGAGCGCCATTTCCTGAACCATTCTGAACCATCATCTTCCGGTGACATGAACAATCACTAGGTAATGTGAAAACTGGGAGTCTATAAGCGTTGTGTCAGACCTGATTTCTATAAACCAGAAGAATGCTAACTTAATTGCTGAGACACCGTATCTTTTATGCTATGACTCGGAGCTGGCTCACATTGCCGAGGAAAGTTCCGTCCAGAAGATAGGCTTCTGAATTTTCCATGTCTACCGTCTTTGAGCGAAGAACAGGACCAGATGACGTGCCGGAGTAGCCTTTCAATCCATAATTTTTCAGGTTCAGAGGCCTACCTCCTAAGAAGTCGTTAAAAGAAGGCATTATGAAAATGTAAGAGGCTTTAGGCTTAGTGCCATAATGGCGCTTAATTGGTTTTCCAGCTTTTTTATTCCCTTGCGCGTTACCTTTTCGCATCAGCGTTTTCGCCAGTTCATCGCCTCTGCATGCAGCTCTAACCCAGACCTGCTTTGTCATCGTAAATCCTGCGTGATCGCGGAAAACTATGACGGGATGCACGTGAGCCATCACAAGCGTCTCGCATCTTAGAAGTGTTGGCGAAGGCCAGCAGTGTCCATGGAAAAAACCGACATTGCAGAAAACGGCACCTATGGCGGGAAGGATTTTGATGTCTTGCGGCAGTAGCGGCTCAAGGTTTCCATCATGGTTGCCCCGGATCACAAGTATCTCTTTTACATGTTTTTGGAGACTGTTGAAAAAGTCCGGCACATCTCGCCATTCACCTGTTGCGGCTGTTTCGACAGTGTGTTTGATGTCACCGACAATCAGCAACTTTTCAGGCTTGTGCTCGGCTAAGAGGCTTATCAGTTTCTGGAGAAGCTTAGGTGTCTGTGTGGGGATGTGGATGCCTTTCTGTGATAGAGCAATCTCCCATCCAATGTGAAGGTCGGCTATTGCCATTATTCTCTCTTTTTGACTTTTTACTAGCAAGGCTGGAGAGTTCGGAATTAAAGAAATCATCTCAGCTCTTGCTCCCGGCTAAGCATAGCCTTCAGTATGGCATTATGCAGTTTTCGGTTTGCAGAAGCCACGAACGCAACTTTTTCTTTAGGGTCAAGCCTTGCTTTTAACGGTTCTCCGGCAGGTGTTGTTAGCTGTGCGCCAGCCTCTCGAAGAATTAGCTGAGCCGCTGCTGTGTCGGTTGTGCGAAGCTTTCCGCGTATATCTATGAAGGCGTCTGTTGTTCCGTCAGCAACGTAGCAGAGCTCAAGAGCATTGGCGCCTAGGTGGCGGATGTGTTTTGATCTTTGAAGGACTGGCAGAAGCTTTGGAATCAGTTCTCTGATTTTAAGTGTGTTTATATCAACGCCGATGACAGCTTCTTCCAGCGAAGAAAGACCTGAAGGCTTGATTTTTCTGCCGTTACGATAAGCTCCTCTTCCCCGCTGTGCGATGTAAGTTGTGTTACGCTGTAAGTCAATAACTAGCGCAGAGTGAACAGCATCCAAAGTAGGTTTCGCGGATACCGCGATTGAGGTCGCGTAGAAGGGGATTCCTCTTGAAAGGTTTGTCGAACCATCCACTGGGTCTACGGTTACGTAGCATGCCTTTGGGTTTTTGCCATACTCTTTTACGCCAGATTCCTCACTTATCAACGTGAATGATGTCAGGAAGTCTTTCAAAGTGTCCATTATAGCATTCTCAGCAATGATGTCAGATTCCTCAAGCACGTCTCCTCCTGCTCCCAGAACGTGGTTTGTGTGGAAAGTTTTCGGTGCTTTGGGTGCCCAGCATAACTGCCTCTGTACGTTGGATCTTATTCTGGCAAAAACCTTATGCCAATCTACCTTTTCTGCCACGCGACTTGTTCTCCGCTGATACTGCTCTTTTGAGAATGTTGGACATAGCACAATTATGAGTGTTGCGGTCTGGAACGACTTCGTGAACGCGAGTTAGCTGGCAGAATCTAAAGGTTTGAGATTTTTCTAGAGGAAAGTTCTGAAAGAAAGCTTCAGAAGGCATTTAAACAAACTAATTTAATTTAAGGTAGTGAGGCTGGGGAGGCAGACTAACGGCGTCTAAAATCGCTGAGCTTATAGAGCTACTTAGCGATGGCGAGTGGCACTTGTTCTGTGAGCTACAGAAAAAAATGGAGTTGAGAGAAGAAAGTCTTAAGCAGATTATAGAGTTTTTAGAAGACTACGAGCTGATTCTTACTAAGGACAAAAGGAAAGTAAAACTTGACGAGAATGCGCGTCAGCTCCTTCTGCAACCCTCTAGTTCATAAGCGCCTTAAGATCTTTATATGCCTTCAAAAACTCTTTGCCTTTTTCAGTGGTTTTGTATAGGTCAAGGTTCGAGTCTCCGTTTTCAACAATCGTACATAAAAGGTTCTTCCTTAACATGAAGTTCAGATAGCTTTTCAACTGTCGAAAGGCTAGGTTGCAGCGGTACATAAGGTAGGTTTTCTTGGTTCCATTATGAGAAGCCTCAAGGATATCTGCCATTATATCTAGGCATCCGCGATGCGTACTGCTGTTGTTGTTTTTTTTAGTTTCGGTCAACAAGCCTCTCAACCCAGCGAAGATCGCTGAGACTCCTTTCCCCACCGAAATATTAGGGGGCAAAGTGAAATTTAAAGGTTCTTGAAGAATGCGCGAACTGGGAAAAGACGAGTTTTATGGAATAAAAAATGAAGATTGGGGGCTTTTTTCCTACACAAATAGCCTTTTTAGGATTTTTTCGTGATCTGCATTTTTCTCCATGAAAATGGCGATCTTGTTCTCGTTGATAGCCAGAGAAAGCATCTTGGCTTTTTTTCCTTCCACAATGATGTTGCTTGGTTCTCCTAGTTTGAAGAATTCAGATAGCTGTGCGCTTGCTTCCGCTGCTGTGGACGAGAGAAGGGCACAGTCGATTATCTTTGTTGGGTCATTGAGGTCTATTGCGGCTGATGTCGTGTTTCTAAGGATGTATCCTGTGACACCCTCATAGTTCCTGATTTCTTCTAGGCAAGCTTTCAGCTTGTTCGGCGAAGTTGCCTCGACAACTGCGGGCTCTATGAGTGTTGTTTCTTCATCTACCCGTTTCTTTTTAACCATGGTTGTTCCTCCATCAAGTGACTACTGGTTTAACTCTTACAAGTTCGCCCTTTTTGATTTCAAGCTGAAGCTGGATTTTCTCAGGGATTCTTATTATACCCTTGCCTTCATACTTGGAGTCGTTCATCGGTTTGACTTTGCATTGGACAGCCTTGCCGTCGAAGGTTTCGATTTCGACTTCCTCGACTTTTCTTTCAGGGTATAGTTCCTGCCACTGTTTAAGCATCTCATTGTCGATACGCACCGTGTCAGATGGAACAAGGAGACCCCCAAGGTTTTCAACGATAAGCTGGTTCACAGGTGGCTCTGAGAGAAATTGTTCCGAATGGATTTCTGGTTCGAACGTTTCCTTGCGTGTCCTGTGCGGATAGGCTTCCTTTCCCTTTTCTTCTTTTTCAGGTATCTCAGTCTCAGCCGCGAGAGATTCTGGTTCGGGCTCAGGCACGTTTGTTGGTTTCTTGTTTTGGAAGGGGGCAGGGGTGACTTGTTCCAGAAGCTTCAGCACTGTTGGGATTAAGACCCGTGTTAGTGCGTTGACGTATTTCATGTCTGCTTCTCTGGAAGTGACTGTTACTAGGTAGAGGTTGCTAATGCGGGAAACATTTACTCTGCCCTTTGCGCATTCGAGTTTTATTCCTTCTATGCCGTCTAATACGTTAGCTTTTTCCAGGATGCCGTCGAATGCGTCTATGACCTGAACAACCGTTTTTTCCTGAGTATTTTCGTTTTTTGCCACGACTTCTCCGTCTTCTCTGTACAGGAAGGCATTGAAAACCTCTGGACACGCGTTCTGAATCTCGTTTAGCGCGTTTGTTAATGCAAAAGAATAGACGTCTTCATCCATTTTTTTCACCTTTCACGCCTGGTGTCTAAGAGATTTTGAAGAGGATACGCTCGGGGACTCCGCCGTTTTCTACGACCAAGTATCTTAGGCCTTCAGTGTCGCCAAGCTGGTCAAGCCATTTTAGGGCTTCGCGGGCTTTCTGAAGAACTAGGAGTCTTTCTTGGTGGCTTCTTACGACTTCTTCTATGGCTGTGAGTTCGTGGAATGGGTTTGCGTCTAGGATTATATTTAGTGAGCCGACTGATATTTCGCCTAGGCTTTCGGTTGCGGCTTTTTTGCCTGCGAGTTTCAGGACGACTTCGCGGATTTTCTTTGATTTTTCCGCCAAGGCTCTGATGTCGTCTAGCCGGCGCAGGTATTCGCCTAGGGTGCTTTTGGTTTGCGATATTTCCTTGTCAAGGGTTTCGGCTATTTCTTCTGCTGAACCGTATTCTTTTATTTCTACGACCATGTTTCATGTGGCACCTCCATGGGAGGAAATAGTAGGGGACTGTGGCCTGGTTTCACCTTGCCCCCGTGTTCACAAATAAAGGATGGAAAATCTATGACGTTGGTGCTACTGCAGTGTACAGGAACTGGTTGCCTTTTGAAGAGACGAGCTTGACTTGGTAGTTGTAGCCTGAAGTTATAGACATGGTCACATTCAATGCAAGTCCAGAGTTTGCAGCAATCTCTTCTGGAAGCGCGGGGTTTGTTGTTGTTCTTTTGACGTTGTTGACCCAGACCTCGTTGATGGTTACAGGAGATGTTCCGGTGTTGTTGGCGATTATGAGCAGGGAATTATCGCTGAATGATAGGTTGGTTATTTGGATTTGTTCTGTTGCTGTGAATTGGAATGTTAGTGCGCCCATCCATGCTGCTACGGCGATGCTGACTGCGACTGTTACGGCGATGAGGATGATTGATGCGACTACGGGGCTTAGGGCTTTTCTGCTTCTAAATATTCTCATTTTTCTTTTTTTCCCTCCTTTTGGGGTTGATTGGTTATGTTAGTGGAAGCTGAGAATTTAAATCTTACGACTTACTACACCATATTGCTCATTTGCAAAACAAAAATACAAACAAACAAGACCAAACACTAACAACAAGTATAATAAACCATGAAAAACGAAACTGTACAACACTAAATATGAATGCTACGACTAGAGGCCAAGTTTATCAAAGAACTCCAACAGAAGCTTCGCCACCTTCTCGCCCAGCTCCGTCTTAACATAGTACTTCTTGAGAGGATCAATGCGTTCGCCCTTCGCTAAACCCAGCTCCTCAATTTCGATCATCCTTGCCCTAAACGTGCCATCACTCAAAGTAAGCCCGTTTTCCCGCATGAACTCCTTAGCTTCTTTCCATTTTCCTCTACTCATATGCAGAAGCATGATGCAGTCTATGGCGTGGTCTTTTTCCAGCATGGCTTTTATGGCGGCTTTTTTGGGTTCTGTCAGGATTCTTTTGATCTTCTCCTCTTCTCCACTTCTTACCATTCTTTTAACCTGCCTTTCTCCTTTGAGTATATGTGTAGTTGCTTAAAAGCATTTAACCTATATTACGATTCGTGACATGTGTCTAGAGACATCAATTACCCACCCTAGATGTACAAAGCACATACCTGAACAAATTTTGTACTAGAGGATTTTCCATAAACTTTAAGACAAGTTCAACAAACAGGATAAGATTCTCTAAAAGAGGGAAAAAGAATGAAAAACGCATTTGGAATCATGTTAGTGATGCTATTAGCCCTTGGCTGTTCTTTGGTATTTGTGCCTGAACTAAAGGTTAGTGCTGCCAATGGAGTCGGAAAAGCTCTAGACTTCAATGGCTCTACTGACTACGTTGATTGCGGAGATACACCTGAACTCGAAGGAATGTCCGAGCTTTCTATAGAAGCTTGGATAAAAGGGGATTCATTCAAACAATATGGCGGAATCGTCAGCAAATGGGTCTACAACAACCAGCAACACTATCTGTTTGGCTACTTCATGGGTGGAAACGCCACTCGGCTAGGCAAATTTTCTTTCTTCGTATCGCAACAGCTAACGGTTGGGCTGTCTGACTCAATACAGTCGCTAACCAACCTGCATCTAAACAGTTGGTATCACATTGTAGGCGTATTCAAAGGCGGAGACTATCTGAAACTCTATATAAACGGAGCAGAAGACAACAGCAAATCAACCACAATAGCGAATATAGCAAGTGGCACCCAAAACGTCTGGATAGGCAGATATGGCCCATACTACTTTGATGGAACGATTGACGAAGTTCGAATCTACAATAAGACGCTAACATCTGCGGAAGTTCTAGCACACTATAATGCTGGCGTGGGACAATATGGGCGACCTGAAACAGGATTGGCAGGAGGATGGCATTTCGACGAAGGCAGCGGTACTGCGGCCAGCGACTATTCAGGCAATGGCAACCACGGCACCATCAACGGAGCCACATGGGTTGACGGGCACGTCCCATTGCCAGATATTGCAGTAACAAGCGTTTCCACTTCTTCAGCCAAAGTAGTGAAAGGAGATCCTGTTAAAGTATATGTAACCGCCAAGAACCTTGGAACGCCTTACGAAAACTTCTCCGTAACCGCTTACTACGATGGAAACACGATAAGCACTCAGTCGCTGACAAATCTGGCGCCTGGTGCTTCTGAAGATCTGACTTTTATCTGGGATACCACCGGCATGACTTATGGGCAGTACCAGATTAAGGCTGTAGCTAGCGTAGTCCAAGGCGAGACGAACACCACGAACAATGTTAAAATCAACGGAGACGTATGGATTGTCGGATATCCTGAAGCCAGTTTTACGTCTTCACCAACTCATGCATTAGAAAACGCCTCGGTACTATTTGATGCCTCAAGCTCCCAAGCTAACGGAGGAAGCATCATCGAATACGAGTGGGACTTTGGAGATGGCAATATTACTTCCACAACAAGCCAATTCATAACTCACGTCTATGCATCCTTTGGAGACTACGTAGTTACGTTGACAGTGACGGATGATGAAGGGTTGACTGATAATGTTTCAAAGTCTCAACAGGTATTAAGACGCGACATTGCAGTCATCGATTTAGTTCCATACCGCAGCTGGATATACGAAGAGCGATGGGTGGAAATCAACGTTACCTTAGTAAACGAAGGCAACTTCACTGAAACAGCAACAATAAAACTATATTACAATATTACAGAGAGCAAACTAGTCGGAACACAGACAATCACCATCGATCCGGGCAAGATCGAGACTTTGACCTTTAACTGGAGCACAATAGGCGTTCCTCATGCTAAGAAATACCTCCTCACAGCCGTTGCTACCATAGCCTTTGACAGCGACCTAACAGACAACATACTAAACGGTACTACACAAGTTCACATCCGAATCTTAGGTGACATAAATGGCGACGACTGCGTTGACCTCAAAGATTACGCAATCATCTGTTTAAGCTTCGGAAGTCTTATCGGGCATCCAGACTGGAACCCTGCTACGGACCTAAATTTCGACAACAAAGTAGATATAAGAGATGTCTTTCTGCTAGTCCTCATGTTTGGTAAAGGGTCTACACCTTAGACATCCCCAAACATTTTCTCTTTTTTCTTTTGAATCAACGCAAAACCTGCTTAAGAAACAATATGGATTTTCTTCTTAAAGCAAACATCCAAAACCCAGCGCTAATCTTAAAAGACAAAAAGAGCATGCAAAACTTCAAAAAAGAACAATAGCTTTTACGAGCTACGCCTTCAGCCTATATATAGGGGGGTCAAAGTTTTTCTGCTCAACAGACCAAACATCAACGGCTGAACAAAAAACCACAAACGCCATGCATTAGACATTGTTGACAAGTCGTTAAGAACAAGCAACTCAAAAAAGCGCGCCTATTCAAAACTAAACTAGCTTCGGCTCAGCTTTTTCACTCATATAACTAACTGCTTGAAGCATCGTCTTCGCAAGCCCAAGCAAACCAAGCACAACCGCGATCAGCATAAACAGCCGAAGATCAACCATCAAGCTAACATTTTCAATCGTTATCCCGAAGACCCCGCCATTCAAAGTGTACATCATGTACCCAATCACAAACAAGATCTTAGCTGCACTGAAGAAATACTGAAAAATAGATCCCGAGGCAAATTCGCCTACTATGATAAGAACAAAATAAACCATCACAAAAGCCTCAATTGTCTGCTGAAGACCGGGAACAAGATCGGAAAGAGGCGAAATGAACGTCCAAGCCACAAGATAAGCCAAGTAGAAAATTGCACCTTTAGCAGCAGCCTTTACAGCTTTAACTGCCACCGTCTTAGCAAAGCTTTTCGAATTGTTTCCCGCCTTAACCATAGTGAATCACCATCGGCCCGAAGCTGAAGAGTGAAGAGGCAAAATTGACCTCGAAATAGCCGCTTGTCATAGACGTGTCTGACGTTGGCACCGGAACATACATTGTCAGCGAGCCATCATAAGCGGAATGCTGCAAAGCCTCGACGCTTGTAGCACCTGCGCCTAGAAGCCTGCTGGAATCATCGAACATGCGCACGCCAACGTTGCAAGCAAGATCGAAGAATGCATGATTCTCAAAGCTAATCGGGATCTCGGCTCTCATGTGCGTCCTATTGTAGGCTGAGTACTGCGGCGTTCCCAGAGCAAAGTTGTATAGTGGCGCTCCCCATGGCAAAGAAATATTTGCCCTTGCCTCAACTGGAATTACTTCTGCCGCCCATAAGCCAATACGTTCTTCGGCTCTAAGCGCAACGTCCTCAAAAAGGTATCTTTCACTTTTCTGAAGCAAGTCTGCGATGCTAAAGGTGATGTTATGGCTTGTCGTTATTTCCCTGCCTTTTTGGATTATGGGCACCGAGGTGGATCCTTGAACAATCGGCATGTTTTCCGCGTCGAAAATCAGGGTGGTTACGTTAAAATTTCTGATGTTGTAATATCCCGTATTAACAATGGTAATTGGCATGGAGAGAAGCATCTTTCCTTCAGAGGTTACGGATGCTTGTGGCTCTCCAAACTCGAATCTCAAGTCCTTTACAGAATACATCGCTGAAACAGCAAAGATGACGACAAATATCCAAAAAACTGTGGTAGCTATCCCTATCATCCGAATAGACACGTTCATGAAAACCTAGTCCTCAACGCCTGTTTAAATCTAGGAACTGGTAGGCTTCTGAGCATCGTTGTTTTTCTGCTGCGGTGGCTGAGAGCTCGGCGTGACTGCTTGCTCTTCTGGAGG
Organism: Candidatus Bathyarchaeota archaeon; assembly: GCA_029907545.1. Lineage (GTDB taxonomy): Archaea > Thermoproteota > Bathyarchaeia > Bathyarchaeales > Bathycorpusculaceae > JAGTQT01. The sequence goes on from JARYLR010000027.1 coordinate 9,652, forward strand.
TATGACAACGAATTGAGGCTCTGAAGGCTTGACAACTTCCTTGGGCTTTTCCTCAGGCGGTTTTTCTTCTTTCGGTTTCTCAACTTTAGGTTTCTCTGGCTGAGCTTTAGGCTGAAGCTGCGGCTTAGTTTCTGCAGTAGCCTCTTTTGCTGGAGCTACGGGTGCAGGTACAGCTACGGGGTGTGGCGTGTGGGCTATGATCGTTACTCCTCTTATTGTTATGAGTGAACCAACCCATCCCATAACACCCAAGTACATTATCCGAATGCATGTAGCGATCAAGGGAGCTAGGGCTTCGCCGAACGTGAGAACCAAGTTTTCTGAGGCAAGTATGGATAGACTTTGAGTTAAGAAACTGTATGCGCTTATGAACGTGAAGATCAGTAGGGTTATGCCAATCATAAGCACGGTTATCCCTGAGACAGCTATCTTGTCTCTGTAATTTTTCAACATGGTTTTTCACTGTTTGGATAGTAGGATAGGTATCATATTAAATCTTGAGAAACCTGAAACCTAATTTCGGCTACTAATCCCCAAAACAAATCAAAGATAAACAGAAAAAAAGAAAACAGGAAACTATGTAGGTATACCAAGCTTCTGGTAAATTCTCTGCTTATTGGCTTCAACGTTCTTTGCAACGTCAAGGAAGATGTTGTTTCCATGCGAGTCAATAGCCACTGCCAACGGACCAAACTCCTCAACCTCAAAAATCCATAAAGCCTCAGGAGTGCCCAAGTCCAGCCACTCAGCGCCCCGAACATTCTTGATTGCCTTAGCAGCAAGAATCGCTGCACCGCCTGTAAAAGCACCGTAAACAGCACCGTACTTTGCCATAGCGTCAGTCGTCTTCTTACCCATGCCGCCCTTGCCTATCACGACACGCACCTTAAAGTTCTTAATGAACTCATCTTCGAAAATGTCCATCCTCGTACTCGTTGTAGGTCCCGCAGCCACTGCACTCCACTTGTCTCCTTCTTTGCTGACAACTGGTCCACAGTGGAAAACCGCCAGCCCCTCAAGATTCAGAGGCAGAGGTTTGCCTTGCTGGAAATACTCCAAAGCTCTCCGGTGAGCTTGATCTCTGGCTGTAACAATGGTTCCAGTCACGTAGAGTACGTCATTGACTTTCAGCTTACGAATATCCTGCTCCGAAATTGGTGTCTTAAACTTGTAAACCGCCATCTCTTTTTCACCTCACCACTTCAGTTTATGCGTTAGATACTCAACCGAGCCGTCTGCGTGAATCCTTGCCGAAGCCCTTCTTGTAGCCCAACAGTTGAAAGCCACCGCAGCCGGAAACGAAGCTGGGTGCCTAAACGCGTAGTCAATGTGCACGCCAAGAACAGTTGTCCTTCCGCCAAGCCCCATAGGACCGATGCCTGTCATGTTTGCCGCCTCAAAGATCTCCTTCTCAAGCTTTGCAAGCTCCGGATCAGCATTAGGCTCATTCAGAGGCTTCAACAACGCTTTTTTCGCTGTTTTCATCGCAATGTCAGCGCCTCCGCCTACCGCGATCCCGAGAATTGTTGGCGGACACGGCTGAGCACCAGCCTTAATCACAGCATCCACAACGAATTTTTTCAATCCTTTTACGCCTTCGCCTGGAACCAGCATTCCTCCAATGCACACGTTCTCTGAGCCACCACCTTTAGTCATAACAGTCATTTCTAAATCGCTGCCGGAAGCGATCTCCCAGTTGATGTACGGTATGTATCTTCCCGTGTTGTCTCCGCTGTTCTTCTGTGTAAAAGGATCAACAGCATTCGGTCTTAGAGGAACTTCCTTCGTGGCTTTGCGCACAGCGTTGATGATTGCACCTTCAACCTTGTCAAGATCTTTCACCTTGTCTCCTGCCTTGACATAGAAGATTATCGTACCCGTATCTTGGCATACTGGAGCTTGATATTTTTCTGCAAGCGCAATATTATCCAATATAGCTTTCAGCTGGGTCTTGCCTGTTTCACTTGTTTCCCCCGCATAGGCTTTTTGCAACGCCTGTTTAACGTCGTCTGGCAGGTAGATCACCGCTTGCTTAAGAATGTTAAACGCGGTTGTTTCCACAATTTTTGTTTCCAATTCTTTCCCATCCTAATGGCGGTTTTTATGGAAAAACCACATACTTATATCTTGTCTCGTGACAGCCAAGGTTTGATGTTGATCATTTTAACCTATCTCTCCGCGGAAAAGCTTCAACCGTGCCTCGCGTGTTTTAAATATGGCTTTTCTAATTCTTCTAAGTGAAACACGAAAACAGAGGGAAATGCAAATGGCTGAGGAAGAGGGAAAGGAGAAACCCGCCGCCAAGAAATACGAGTTCCTAGAAGACCTCCCGGGAATAGGCCCAGCGACCGCTCAAAAGCTGCAGGAAATGGGTTACCACACTGTAGAGTCTCTGGCTATGGCTACAGCACGTGAACTTGAGCCTGCAGGAATAAGCGAGAAGAAGGCTTTCGCCATGATCGAGGAAGCACGTGCTTCTATTGGAGTCTCTTTTATTCGTGCAGACGAACTGCTTAAAATGCGCCAGAGCGTCCTGCGCTTGACAAGTGGAAGCAAAGCTTTAGATGGACTTCTTGACGGCGGACTTGAGACGCAGACGATAACAGAGTTTTACGGCGAGTATGGCAGCGGAAAGAGCCAGATATGCCACCAGCTATGCGTAAATGTGCAGTTGCCATCTGAAAGAGGAGGACTGAACGGCGCAGTATTATATGTAGATACTGAGAACACGTTTAGAACTGAGCGAATCGTTTCGATGGCGAAGCATCTTGGACTTAACCCTGAACAAGTTGTCAAGAACATCATATACGCTGAAGCCTACACTTCCGACCATCAGATGTTTCTACTCGATAAGGCTGACGAGGTTATCAAGGAAAACAACGTGAAACTGATAATAATTGACTCTTTAACCGCTCACTTCCGAAGCGAATACATCGGGCGAGAGATGCTAGCTTCACGCCAGCAGAAACTTAACAAGCACATGCATAAGCTCATAGGCTTGGCTAGAGCTTTCAATGCGGTAGCCGTTGTAACCAATCAGGTTATGGCTAAGCCAGATGTGTTTTTCGGAGACGCTGTTCACCCCATCGGCGGCCATATCGTAGGGCACACAAGCCACACGAGAGTCTATCTGCGCAGAGCTTCGCATGGTCCTATACGCATAGCGCGGCTGGTTTCAAGCCCGTATCTGCCGGAAGGAGAGGAAATATTTAAAATAACCGAGAACGGAATAGAGGATGCCTCCGAAGACGAGAAGGCTAAACCTCGCGGTCGTTAACGATGCCTGTTCCACAAGCGCTGGTTACACGGTTCTTTCAGCTTCTTGTGAATAGGCAGTTCACCGAAGCAGAACGCGAGCTGGAACGAGTAAAACAAAAGATGCATAAAACAGAGTGGAACAGAGGCTACTTCAGAGCCTTGTACGGGATGTTTCTTTCACGCAAAGCCAACGGTGACGTAGCTACTTTTTTAGCAAAACTCGACCTAAACGACAAGGCAACGCTCCACGCATACAGGCGCGAATTCTTAAGCCACGTTGGAAACAAGATCCATGCAGATTTTGATCATGGCTACTTTTCTGCGTGGGCAGACTGCATGCGCGTACTCAGCCGAATGGAGATTCCAAGCAACTTGGCGGTGAACAGTGCTCAGGCAGACACGAACAAGCTTGAAACAGCTGAATCTGATGGGCATCAAGCAACAATAGAGAGTTTTATGAAAGAAGACGAGAATTAGGGTGTCACTGGCTGCCCAGCTATTATAGTGTAGAGCAAGACCCAGAAAACTATCCATGCAATGAAGTATATTCCGATTCCTGTTGTGAGAAGCTTCTGCGGTTTTGACACGTAAACTAGGTATTTAGATTTTATCGCATAATAGGAAATAATGTAGACCAGCAAAGCTATGGAGAGCCCGTTCAAAAAGCTTCTGAACTCGAATTCAGCCAAGTTGCTTGTGATCGAATTCGTCACCAGCCCGAAGCCTGTGCAGAGAAAAGCGGCAACGATCCCTGCAGCTAGCCTCAGCCAGTAGACTTTTTCCAAAGGTTTCAACATGATTAAACTTCTCTCGCAATCTATTTTTTAGGATTTGGATTTAAATCTGCCTATCACGGAACGCCTATTTATAGCAACCGCAGAAATAGATACGTACATTAGGAGAACGCCATTGGTCAAGAAAGAGTTAACAAGCTTCGATGTTGCAGCAGTAGTTCGAGAGCTTAAAGAAGCCATTCAGAACTCCCATGTAAGCAACATTTACCAAACAGATTACAAGACCCTTGTTTTCAAGCTCCACAGGGCAAATGAGCCGCCCATACTTCTGATTGTTGAAGCTGGCAGAAGATTGCACCTCACTTCTTATAACAAGGAAAAACCGTCAACTCCACCTCTTTTTTGCATGGCTCTGCGAAAATATCTCAGAAATGGCTGGCTAATGAGCGTTGAGCAACATGAGTTTGAACGAATTGTGCGGCTTACCTTCAAAACCAGAGAAGGCTCATATCAGCTGATTATGGAGCTTTTTGGAGACGGCAATCTCATATTAATCAACGAGAAAAACACAATTCTTCAAGCACTAAGCTACAAGCGAATGCGAGACCGAAACATCCTCAGAGGCGAAACCTTCATTTTTCCGCCTCCAAGCGGCAAAAACCCCTTCAAAACCAGCAAGCAGGAACTTGCTGAAGGCTTGAAGGCCTCTGGCGATGTGGAAACCGTAAGAGCATTGGCAAGACTTATTGGTGTCGGTGGGATCTACGCTGAAGAGCTTTTGCTTAGAGCTGGCATTGACAAAACCAAGCCTTGCAGTTCGTTGAGCAATAAGGCTATAGAAGCCATATTTGGCAATTTGCAAAAACTGCTTTCACAAGTTGTCACCTCTAAACTTGAACCATGCGTCATCCTCGATGACCAAGAAGGCTTTGTTGACGCAACTCCGTTTAGACTCGAGTGCTACAAGGCTTTTAGACTTCAGCCTTTTGCAAGCTTCAACGAAGCCCTAGACGAATTTTACATCCGAACAAAAACTGCAGAAAAAGCCTCAGCAGCTCCAGAGCTAGAGAGACTAAAAAGGGAAGCTGAAAGACTCAAACGAACAATCGAAAACCAAGAAAAAATGCTGGCTGAAGCTAGAGAGAGAATGGAGCACGAAAGACAAGTTGGTGACACCATCTATGCTTATGCAAACGAATTGCAAGCACTAGTAGACAGGCTTCTAACCGAAAAACGCGCGGGAAAAGATTTTGAGACTACGATTTCAGAAATACTGCTTGAAAAAAACATGAAAAAAGGGTCAAGCAGGTTTTTTGAGGCGTTTGACAGCAAAAACTTGACATTGAAGCTCAATGTTGATGGCTTGTCATTCAGTTTAGATCTGAGCAGAAGCCTCTTTGATAACGCTACTGGCTATTATGAGAGGGGAAAGCGGGCGAGACAGAAACTTGAAGGAGCAACCGTTGCTCTCGAAGAATCGCATAGAAAACTTGGCGAAGTCGAATCCGAAATCAGCAAAATTGAAGCGTCCGCACAAGCTGAACCAGCACAAGCGTTGGAGAACATTGTCAAACATAAGATGAAGCGTAAAGAATGGTTTGAGAAGTTTCGATGGTTCACCTCGTCTGACGGCTTTCTAGTAGTAGCTGGAAAAGACGCAACAAGCAACGAAGTACTCATCAAAAAACACACAGAGCCACACGACATCGTCTTTCACGCCGACATCGTTGGTGCACCATTTGCAGTCGTCAAAACTCAAGGAAAAACGCCCAGCGAACAATGCATACATGAAGCAGCAGAATTCGCCGCATCATACTCCAGAGGCTGGCGAGAAGGCTTCACGAGCATAGATGTCTACTGGGTAAAACCCCAGCAACTAAGCAAAAGTGGGCAATCCGGCGAATCAGTTGGACACGGAGCCTTCGTAATCAGAGGAGAAAGAAACTGGCAAAAAGGAACACCACTAAAACTGGCAGTCGGAATCATCACCGAAAACGGCGAGCCCAAATTCACCGGAGGCCCAGTCAACGCTGTCAAAACCAGAACAGACATTTACATAGAGATCTCCCCTGGCGACTTTGTTGGAAAGAGCCTGCTCCAACACGCTGCGAAAGCGCTTGCCCAGAAAATGCCCAAGGAACTGCAGAAAAAAATCGCAAACACATCACTCGAAAACCTAAGAGAATTTATCCCCTATGGAAAAGGCAGAATACTGGAAAAATAGGCTTTTTAAGCTACCTTGATGGAAGCCCACACATAGGCTGTTTTTGAAGTTTCACCACGAAATATCGTCCAGGCACAGCTTTTAGACCCAACACCTCGAGCGGTTGGGGACCGCAGGCTGAGCCGGTCGACCGAAGTCTTCCGGCGTACACCCCGGTTCCATTAAACCCATCTTCTATGGGAGCCCTCGTCCCGTAAAGCCAAGCTGTTGCCAGCCCAGCCATCTTCGGGAACGGCTGCCTATTTTCAGGAGAGGCTTCGGGCTTAGATGCTTTCAGCCCTTATCCTCAGCGGCGTGGCTGCCCGGCGTCTGCCCTATCGGACAACCGGTTAACTAGCGGCCGCAACGTC
>JARYLR010000028.1 GCA_029907545.1 Candidatus Bathyarchaeota archaeon
GGCGAAGAGCCTTCACCAAATACGCAGCGTACACAGCGAGAGGATGCGCTCCAGCTAACACTGTGGGGGCTCCCAGAACTATGGCTCTTGAATCGACCAAGTCCTTCGCAAGATCAGCAATGTCTGCATTAGCTAGGTTGTGTTTAGCGACTTCTATGCCTTCTGAAGTTAGAACGTCAGCAATTGGTTGAACCATCTTTGCGGTGCTGTTCCACATGGATACGTAAACTATGATTGCCTTCTTTCTAGTCTCTCCACCAGACCATTTTCGGTAGGCGTCGAGTATCCGTTTAGGATTTCGGTGAATTGGTCCGTGGCTTGGTGCGATAGTCTCTATCTCGAAGGGTTTAATTTTCTCTAGGGCTTTCTGCGCGTTAACTCTAAAAGGCATCATTATCTCGCCAAAATACCGCTGCGCCCAGACAATCAGATCCTCAACTTCATCGTCGTATAAGTCTTGTGCAACGTGAGAACCAAAGAAATCGCATGGGAAAAGCACTTTGTTTTCCATAAGATAAGTGAACATCGTCTCAGGCCAATGCAGCATCGGCGCCTCAATAAAGCGGAGCGTTTTTCCTCCTAAGTCTAATGTTTCGTTGTCTGCAACAGCTTTTATTCTGTTTTCGGGAACTTTGTAGAAGACATGTGCCATCTTTGCCCCTTTCGCAGAAGTAATTAACACTGCCTTATTGTTAAGCTGCATTATGTGTGGAATCGAGCCTGCGTGATCAGGTTCCGCATGATTCATTATTACGTAATCAACATCTGCTGGATCAGCAACCTTCTGAATCTTCTGTTCCCATTCTATCTCAAACCCTGGATTCACGGTGTCAATGAGAGCCTTCTTTTTTAAACCTATTACAACATAGGAGTTGTAGGTTGTTCCTTTTGGAAGAGGTATTAAGGCATCAAATAGCCTTCTATCCCAATCTCTAACGCCTACCCAGTAGACGTCTTTTGAGATTTGTGCTGTGTTTCGCCAATTCATAGGTTTCACCGCAAATACTTTATTACAATTGTAATAAAGTATATTTATGCCTTTCGACAACAAATACACAGGAAGCAACATCAAATGCTACTCCCATGCGAAATAGCCACAAAATGCATACTTCCCCCCGTAAGAGCAATGCTAGCCAAAGAACTCACAACAAAACATCAGTTAAAACAAGCAGAAATAGCCAAACTTCTTGGAGTAAGTCAGCCAGCCATAAGCCTCTATAGCAGAAAAATGCGTGGAAAAGCCATCTGCCTGGAGAATCAAGACGAAATTGAGAAACTAGTGAAAAACTTGGCTGATCGAATGGCAAAAAGAGAATTATCCAGCAAAGAATTTATTGTAATATTCTGCGAAATCTGCAAGGCAATACGAGCGAAAGGATTACTTTGTGAACTACACAAAGCTTTGGACCCGAGCTTTGATGTTGACAAATGCGAGCTTTGCTTAACTGTTAGCAAAATAAGCTGCCTACGAGAATCGCTCAATGGATCCGGATGAAGGTGGCTTCGTAAGCAACAAACACAAAAGACTTTAATAATGGTTACCTTCTCTTGCCGAAACGTCTCCAACAGGCTATCTGGAAGGCCCAGCCACAGCAACAGATAAAAAGCAAAGGTGCCCTCTAGTTTTTTTTATTGTGAGAATTTTCGATGATTAGATCATCCTTTGCCAAGGCAATTTCTTTATAATGCTTCAGCTATGAAAATATTGTATCGGTGATCTTGTGGAATATTTAGCTGTTTGGAAAATTCTGGATCAAGCAATTGCTGATTTTCGGAAAAAAGGCACGGCTATTCCAGAAAAAGTCATGAACGATCTAAAATCCGCAAGGACTTTGATGAATATCTTAAAGGCTGATCCTTGCCGTGAGGAAACCGCCATAAAAATTGAAATATATCTTGCAAACGTGGAATCATTCCTTGTATCTGAGGGACAGAAACGATTCGGCAGCGACTATGCTGACAGCCTTCTTAAAAGGGTGAATGATGCAAGCAAAAAGCCTCATATCGACGAGAAGGAAAAACGCTTTATTCCAGGTCTTCCCCGAGGGCACAATTGGGTTCGGATAATGCCTACAGCAGAATTGACTGCTGAGAGAATAAAGACGGCAGCTGACTACATGCAGCTTTCATGTAAAACGCAAGAAGATGGCCATTTGCTTGTCTACGGTAAAAATGAGCTTGTGAAAGAGTTTGTCAAGAAAATGGCTACGGCGTATGGATTAGAGAGTAAAAAGTAGCGCCATAAAGTACATAACTGTTAAAACTTGATCAAGCAATACTTTTTATAGAAAACTAGTACAAATGGTCTGAACAGTCAAACCTCACACTTTCAGGAGTGAAGGCGCAGGCTGAATGCCCTACATCAAAAAAATCGAGCTTAAAGGCTTCAAATCATTCGGGCCTCAGATCGTTAAGATAAATCTAGATAGAGGCTTCACGGCCATAACTGGACCTAATGGTAGTGGAAAAACCAACATCTTAGACGCTCTTTTGTTTGCGTTGGGCGAACTGAGTACACGAAGACTGCGTGCAGAAAACGCGGCTAAACTCATTTTCCATGGTTCGGAGACCGCTGGACTTGAAAAGGCGAAGATGGCGAAGGTCATCATTCAATTCGACAACACAGACGGGCGTATGCCCGTGGACACGACTACGGTAACAGTTTCGCGAGAAGTCTACCGTAATGGGCAAAGCGTTTACAGGCTTAATGGCAGGAGAATTTCAAGGTCGCACATACTGGAGTTGCTTTCAGTGGCGGGAATTAGCTCGACGAGCCAAAACATTATCTTGCAAGGCACGATAACCCGCTTAACCGATATAGCTCCAATGGAGCGACGGAAAATAATCGAAGACCTTGTCGGCATATCTCAATATGACACTGAAAAAGCTGAAGCTGAAGAGAAACTGCGAGCTGCAGATGTGTCAATAAGGACGGCGCTAGGCAGGATAGATGAAGTCCAAAAAAGATTGGACGATCTTGAGAGAGAACGAAATGAGCTTTTACGATTCAATTTCATTCGGGACGAAATCAAGAAGTTTGAAGCAGTGAAGGTCTCGCATGAGGCGGCTTTCATACAGAAGAAAGTGGAAGAGATTTCTGCCCGTGCTGACGAGGTTAGAGCAACCGTCGAAAAGCTTAGACAATTGCGCGACGAGAAGAGAATGAAAAGAAGAGAAACCGAAGGCGAGTGGCGCAAACTAAGCTCGGAAATCGTCGAAGAAGGCGGCTCCCAAGTCCTTAAGGTTCAGATACGCATCGGCGAAATCAAGTCGAAACTTACCGAGTTAACCACAAAGATAAGTTCTGGAAAAGCAAGCCTCGAAGGTTTAAAGCGGATAAGAGAGAACAATCTTCAGCAATACCAGTCTATCCAGAAAGAAATCCGAGAAAACCGCCTGCGAATCAAGCAGCTGAAAAACGAACACGACGCCATCGCAGGCGAAATAGCTGCAAAACAGTCTGAACATGATGCGTTAGCCGCAGAAGCAACCCAGCTGTGGGACAGCCTCGGGGAAAACAGCAAAAAAATCCGTGAAATCGAGATCAAGCTTGACAGCCATTACAAGAGGCTTACTTTCTTAAGATCTGAAAGTGTCAAAAGCCAAACCGCCATCAAGCTACGTGGAAGGAGACTCAAAGACCTCACTGAAAGAAAAGAGAGGTTTACAAGCACACTTAGCGAGCTTGAGAAATCATTTGCAGAACTTGAAAAAGTTCAATATGAACAGAAAATACAGCTTAAAAACTTGGAACGCATGCTTGAGCGAAAAAGTGCGCAGAAAGAAGCAGCACAGACCGAAATTGCTGAGGCAGGAAAGATAGCAGACTCTGCTCGAGAGGCAGTTATCGAGTTCGTAACTCAGAAAGAACTTGCAGAGACTATTGCAGCCGAAGAAAAAGCACTACGCAGTATAGAGGAAATGGGCGAATTAGGCGTTATTCCAGGCGTTTATGGTCGTCTGCGCAGTTTAATCAAGATCGACAGGTCTTATCAAAGAGCTATCGAAGCCGCGGCTACCGGATGGCTTGACGCTATTGTTGTTAAAGATTTTGATGCAGCTTTCGCATGCACAGAAACTCTTCGGAAAATGAAGCTTGGAAGGATTAAAATAATCCCCCTAGAAAACGCTACCAGCACTAAACCTTTGAAGGCGCCGGAGAAAGAGGGTGTCAACGGGGGAGCGCCATTATTTATCAAATATGAAAAGCAGTATGAGCCGGCAGTACGTTTCGTTTTCGGTGATACACTAATTGTAGCAGATGACAGGATCGCCTTTTCTCTATCTAATGATGGTTATCGTTCAGTAACTATCAATGGTGACGTGTATGAGGCTGGAGGAGCGTTTGAAAGCGGCTATTATCGTGCGCCCATAGATTTTTCTAACATAATTCCCAGCGAAGCCGCCATAAAAAGCCTAGATGAGGCTGTTAGTGCGCTTCAGCAACATCTCACCAAAAGAGGTAGCGATATAACTACTTTCGAGGAGGAGATAGACAGAACACGCGTCGAAATAGCGCACTTGTCGGAATCCATTGCTACCTTAGACAGGGAAATAGCTAGGGTAAGAAAAAGCGTCAAGAGAACAAGATCAAATCTTAGACGGGTAGACCATTATATAACAAAACTTACAAAGGAAATAGATAACGAAAAAGCACAAATGTGGACCCATCGGGCGGAGAAAAGCGCAATCCAAAAAGAGACTCATAAACTCCAATCCTTACTTATCACATTGCGGAAAAAAACTGATCCTGTTGCCATTCAGGAAATGGAAGTGAAGCGCGAGAGACTAGCTGAGGTCATTATCACATTGAGACAGAAACTCGGCACCGTGCAAACAGAACTTTCAACGCTTCAATCGCAGTTTGATAATGTCCTGAGAGTAGGCTACAAAAATGCGAAAATCCAGTTAGGTAAGGTTGAACAGCAGCAGAGAAAAGTAGAGAAGGAAGTAGAAGACGCGCTGAAAGAGAGAGAGTCTCTGAAAAATGAGCTAGCGGAACTGGAAAAAACGCGTATAGAGCTCTCAAAGAGTGTTCTATCAGCGAGAGAAGGAGCCAAGAAGTTCACTGCCCAGATAGATGACATTGATAGGGAACTCCGCAAGCTTGACGCGGAATATGAGCAAACAGACCGCTTGCTTAATCAGCTTCAGCTCAGCATCCAAACCTCGCTGATTCAGCTTGAGCAACATAAAAGCCAACTGAGAATGCTAGGATATGAGCAGCCCTTGCAGGTAACGGAGAAACAGCTTGAGGAAGCTGAAACGTCAATCAAAATGATGCAGTTCGAAATTGAAAGAATCGGCGCTGTAAACCAGCTTGCACTATCTCATTACGCAGAACAGATCTCAAGATACAAGGAACTTTCAATGAGAATGAACGAATTGGAAAAAGAAAAACAAGCCATCATACAATTCATGGACGAAATCGACCGCAAAAAACGCAATGTATTCATGGAAGCCTTCAACAAGATCAACTCAAATCTCCAAGCATACTTTGCAAAAGTGACCAGTGGAGGAAAGGCTATACTCAAGCTTGAGAACGTTGATGAGCCATTTGCCGGCGGAATCGACATGATTGTTCAGTTTCCAAGCAAGCCCTCAATTGTGGTAAGCGGGGCAAGCGGTGGTGAACGTTCGGTGTCAGCAGTCGCGTTTCTTTTTGCCTTGAAAGAGTTTACACCAGCATCGTTCTACGTGCTTGATGAGATAGACGCACACTTGGATGCGTTTCATGTCTCAAAACTAGCGGACCTTCTCTTAGAAGAGTCCGAGAAAACGCAGTTTATAGTTATTACCTTGAAGCCTGAAATGTTGAACAAGGCACAAAAAGTCTATGGCGTATATGGACGCAACGGGGTCTCGAACGTTATTTCAGCCAAATTTCTAGAGGTGCCAGCTTAAATGCCCTCGCTGACCCTTAAAAAGCCGTTCTATCTGCATCCGCCATGGAATATCTTGTTTGAATTTCATAAGCTTGAAAAACTTACACCATGGAAAGTGAACATAGCTTACTTGCTTGCCTCATTTCTTGAGGAAATGAATAAAACTGGAAAGATTGATTTCAGAGCCTCAGGAGTGGCACTTGATTCTTCAGCATTGATATTTTTGATGAAATCAAAGCTGCTACTTAAGCTAGAGGAACCTCCGTTGCCAAAGTCGCCGCAGGATTTTACTCCGCCTCCTCTTTTCCTGCCACTTAGGCATGAACTAACTTCAACAACCATCAGACATCTACTTGAAGTATTAGATGACGTCCTTAAAAGTGAAAATCTGCTGCGACCCCCAGTCACAGCGCAGGAGCCTATTCTTCCTACTGCTTCTGAGATCATGTCTAAACTTGATGTTTTTATGATGGAAATTGAGGCGGAGATGGAGAAGCTTTACGCTACTCTTGTGGAAATGGTTAAGGGAACAGGTATCGTTGAGTTTTCAGCATTGACCAAAGGGTTGCTAAGGCTTGCAGCTATCCGCACTTTTATAACTCTTCTTTTTCTGGCACAGGAAGGAAAAGTGAACCTATGGCAGGATGAGGAGACTGAAGAGATATACATCACTGTTGGGGATTTGAACCTTGCTGAGAGCCGAAAAGCTAGCGTCCAGTAAGGAAGCTAACTCGTGTAATGAGCGTGCCACGGACAGGGTAAAACAGGATTTGGCCCTAGTTGAAGCTGCATTGTATGTTGCGGGACGACCGCTAGACGTAAATGAGTTATGCTCAGTCTTGAAGACACGCTCGAAGAAACGTGCTCAAAAAACCGTTAAAATGCTTATGCAGGAATACACCCATAGAAACTTGGCCTTGGAGATTTTGGAGCTGAAAGACGAAAGATACGTATTGCAGCTTAAAGCAGATTACACCCCTTTAGTTAGAAAACTTGTCAACAGACCTCTACTTTCTACGGGCCCACTTAAAACGTTGTCTTACATAGCTTACAGACAACCAGTATCTCAGAAAAGAGTAATCGACGTACGAGGACATCATGCATACGGGCACATTAAGATGCTGAAAGAGATGAACTTAGTTACAGGTGAAAGAAGCGGCCGCTCAATCTTTCTTAAGACAACCGAGTATTTTGCGGACTACTTTGGCTTAAGCCAGGAAACAGCAACAATGAAGAGAGAGCTCAAACAGATTTTCGGGGAAGCAGCAAGTCAAATGCAAGAAGAAAATGTGAAAGGATAGGTTTATATGGAAAACTCTGGTATTGAGCATTCCGCTGTTCATTGTTAAGGAGAAATAGGCATTGTCTGTGTGGCATGGTGCACTGCGCAAGAAAAAACCTTCGGGAGGCAGAAAACGAGCCTACCGGAAAAAAAGGAAATTCGAGCAAGGTTCTTTTGCAGTCGAGACTACACTTGGTGAAACAAAACGTAAAATCGTCAAAGGAAGAGGCAACACCAGAAAAAACAAGATCCTCAGCGACAAGTATGCATGCATAACCGATGTCAAAAGCGGAAAAACGGAAAAAGTGGAAATAGTGAGGGTGGTTAAAAACCTCGCAAACATTGACTATGACCGCCGAGGAGTAATAACCAAAGGCGCCATAATAGAGACCGCTCTGGGACCGGCAAGGGTTACTTCGAGACCCGGACAGGATGGCGTAATAAACGCTGTTCTCGTGGGCAAAGAAGAAAGCTAGTGCTTCTTTTCCTGCTGAGCCTGCATGGCACTTCTGTTCTTTAGTAGTTGTTTGGCGATCTTGGAGATTGTCTTCTCCTTAGACTCAGTCTTCGCTACAAGAAGCATCCCCGCCTTCAGCCACGGTGTTCTTGCATAACCTGCGTCTGGTCGTAGCGCGTATTTCAAGCCAAGCTTTTGCACGGCGTTCTGCACCTCCAATATAGTCGGAGTCGGCACAGCTAGACTTTTAGGGACGCGCCGACCATCTTTTCTCGTCTTAGTTAGGTCGAAGTAAGTTGGCCAAATGATTATGTTGTCTTGTTTGCGCATTTCTTTTTCACCTGTCACTTTTGAGAGTAGTAAGCTACGATTTTTCCGTTTCCACGGTCTATTCTTACGAAGCCGAAGCGTTCAAACTGTATTATGTCGCCTGGTTTTAGTCGCAAGCAAGCTTTTTCTGCTATCCCTTCCACAACTGTTGCGTCCGGCATAACGATGTTGCAGGGTACGTCTTCGCCTATGGGTACCCAGTGGATTAGCTGGGCCTTGGTCTTTCTCGCGTCCTCGTAGGATTCACTTGTGAAAGATGCTTCTGCGGAGTATACATTTGCTTTTTTTATGTTGATGTTGAACAGTTCCATAAGTCGAATGGTAGTGTTGATTTTTGAGGCATCTACGTCCCTTCGTGCAACCCAGAATCTCGCAAGACCTGCCTTTCCTTCAGGCGCTATCATGTATTCTCTTGATCCTCTTTCCGGATGTTGGGGGTGAAGACGAAGACTTACGGTGAATTTTCTTGGAATATCTTTGACTGTTAGTTCTATTGGTTCTTGCACAAAGAAATAGCGATCGCTGGTAGGATCCAGAAGTTTCCGGTTGTAGGCATTTAGATTTTCCCAGCTTAAGGTCACGTCTGAGGTTTTCGGTCCAATGTCGATTATCATCTTTTTTATGGCAGCAGGCAAGAAACCTCTTCTTCTTAGAGCTGCAAAAGTGGCTAGACGGGGGTCGTCCCAGTCGTTGTAAAGCCCTTCCCGCATTCCTTGAACAATCTTTGACTTGCTCAATATTGCACCAGTGATTTTCAGTCTACCGTAGTGTATGGCGTCGGGATACTTCCATCCAAGGTGGCGATACATGTATTCTTGTCGCACTTGGTTAGTCAGATGCTCTTTCCCTCGGATTATATGAGATACGCCCATCAAGTGGTCATCCACGCCGCATGCCAAGTTATAAAGAGGCCATACACGATACTTTGTTCCAACGCGGGGATGCGGATACTTCTCAATGTCGATCAATCTTAGCGCAGGCCAGTCTCGAACCGCGGGATTCGGATGGTTCAAATCTGTTTTTACACGTACTACGACTTCTCCCTGCTCATAGCCACCTGCAAGCATACGTTGCCATCTCGCAAGATGCTCTTCCGGGGGCTGGTTGCGGCAGCCACAAGGTTTATTCTGCAAAATCCTTTTGCGAAAAACCTCGGAATCGCATGTACAGACATAAGCGTTTCCGTCTGCTAGCATTTTCTCTGCAAATTCGTAGTAGAGTGGGATGCGATCGCTTTGAATGTATTCTTCATCAGGTTTGCATCCCAGCCAGGCCAGATCCTCTCTTATCCGATCATAGAATGCCAAGACGGGTCGTTTTACCTTTGGATCCGTATCCTCGAAGCGGACTATAAATTTTCCATGATACATTTTTGCATACTCGTAACAAAGAATGATCGCTCTGGCTGAACCGAGATGGATGACGCAGTCAGGATTTGGTGAAAACCGCGTCACGATCATTGGATACTTTTCCACGTTAGGCAAAGACGGAAGACGTTTCTCCTCTTCAACCTTCTCCTTCACAAGAGCCTCAGGCCATTCTGCTTCTACAATGCGTTTCTGTTCATCAAGAGGTAAACTGTTGATCTCGCGTAGGACACTGCTAACTAAAGCGGTTGCTTCTTTGACTTTATTTCTGAGTTCTGCTTTTTCGCCCAGAATCTTGCCGATAACTGGGCCAACCTGCGCTTTGCCATCGTGTTTAACCGCGTTTAATAGGGCAATTTTGCGTACAAGCTTTCTAAGGTCAGTGTCATCAATCGTCAAATGCTTCTTCTCCATTTGCAAGGTTCTAGACTTTTCTTTCAATTAAGAATTCTGCAAAGGCAACTAGCTTCTGTCTTGCTCCCGACGGAGGAAGAAGCTTCTCCACTTCACTCCAGCTTTGGTTCACCATGCTTTCAGCAAGTCTTTTTACGTAGTCTATTGAACCATATTTTTCCATTATCGAAATAGCTTCATCTCTCAGCTTCTGGCTTGAAGTGTGCATGTTCAGTATCTTTATTAGCCTTTTCCGATCTTGAGGCTGCGCTTTCTTCAAAGTATGGATAACTATCAGGCTGCGCTTTCCCTCAGTTATGTCCTTTCCTCTGCCGCCTTTCTTTTCCGTAAACTCGGTGCTTGTCAAATCCAGTATGTCATCCTGCATCTGAAAGGCTACACCGATGCTTTCCGCGAAGCGTCCGAGTTTCTCGACAAGGTTGTCATCAGCATCTGCCAACACAGCGGCAATCTTGGCTGCCATCCGCGCTAAAGTTCCCGTCTTGTAAGCGCACATCTGCAGATAGTCTTTTTCACCTGTTTCATCGGCGTTCGCCATGCCCCGGTGCCAAGCGATATCCATTGCCTGTCCGAGGCTTAGGTTAATCATTTCCTGCACATAAATCTCGTAGATTCGCCGCAGCTTGTCTGCTGAGATTTGGGGCTTGTTTTCAATTAGGGGTAGAAGCGGAAGATAATACATAGCATTTCCAGCATTAATTGCTATGTCTATTCCGAATAGTCGGTATGTGCATGGCTTTCCTCTTCTAAGTTCTGAAGCGTCTTCTATGTCATCAACCATAAGTGTGCCATTGTGGATTACTTCGGGAATTATGGCAAAATCCACCAATTCGTCAGAGTTCGCGCACAAGGCTTCACATATCATGAGAAACAGCGCTGGACGCCATCTTTTTCCACCTCTATCCAGAAATTCCCAGATAGGCTCCGCGATCGCCTTGTTCAAAGCTTCAAGATTGTAAGCATATCGTGGCATGCTAGTCTTGAACAAAACAGAGTTTTTAGAGAATTTTCTCGGTATGTACTTTTCAATGGTCTTGTCTATCAGCGGCGCTTTCTTTTCTAGAAACTGCTCTATGTTTAACATCTAGTTTCTTCCTCTTCGTGCAAAACCATTCGTGTCTATTCCTCTAGACCTTAACCACTCTGCTGTCTTTCCCATGATCACGACTGGGGTTTTCAGGAGGTCTGCCGTAGATTCTGCGCCCACCAGAAACATTGTGTTCTTCAATTCCTCTAGCAAAAGAGTAAGAAGGGACACGGTTTCTTCAGCGCCTTTCACAGCTGCCCCTAAAACTGGTTGCGAAAGGCTTGTGAGGCTAGCACCTAGGGCAATGGCTTTTGCCAGCTCCACGCCATTGCGTAATCCTCCTGAGGCTATTACGGGTATGCGAACCGTTTGAGAGGCTTCGATGACGCATGCCGCCGTAGGAATACCCCAGTCCCAGAAGGCTTCGCCAAGTCTGCGCTGGAAAGCATCGTCTCTTCCGTTGGCGCGGTAGTACTCAACAGCCGCCCAGCTTGTGCCTCCTGCGCCGCTTACGTCAATGCCTTTGGCTCCAGCTTTTTCAAGTCTTGCTGCATCTTCCAAGGATATTCCTCCTCCTGTTTCTTTGGCGATTAATGGTTTGTCAAGCTCCTTTGCAATTTTGCTGATTTCTCGAAGAACCCCTTTGAAGTTTGTCTGCCCTTCAGGTTGAACAGCTTCCTGCAGAGGGTTTAGATGTATTACTATGGCGTCAGCATCTATCATCCTAATGGCTTTTTCAATCTCTTTTAGGCTGTAACCGTTGACAAGCTGTATCCCGCCGATATTTGCAGCTAGGAAAGCTGAAGGAGCCTTTTTTCTAGCTATAGAAAACGTTCTTTCAAGACTCTTATCTTCGAGTGCTACTCTCTGACTTCCAACCCCCATTCCCAAGCCAAGTTCTTCCACAGCTTCAGCTATAGCTGCGTTGATTTTTTCTGCCTTGCCGGTTCCTCCGGTGATGGCGCCGACCATTAGCGGTGCAGAGAACCTGTGGCCAAAAACAGTGGTTGACATGTCTATAGTTTTTTTGTCGATTTCTGGTAAGGCGCGATGAACCAGAAATACATCTTCAAATCCTGTTGTCGCCTGTCTTGCTTGAACATTTTTGCTCAAAGCAATTCGTATATGATCTGTTTTGCGTTTCCTTGTTTCAGACGCCAACTCTATTCCTTCTCTATGAGTGTTCCTTCAACTTTCTCTCCTTTAAGTGCCATACAAATATTATTAGGCTTTGCAGCATTCACAATTGTCACAGGTATCCCGCTTTCTACTGCGGGGATAAGCTCCGCTATCTTTCCATACATGCCGCCTGTCACGTCAGAAGCCATCGGTCTTTCAATAGAGCCATGCAGCTTCTTCAATTCCGTAAGAGTAAGGTATCTGTAAATCTTCGCATTCTTCCCAGTTTTTGGGTCATTGTCATAAAGCCCGTCAACGTCAACGCCAATGATAATGCGGCATGCGTTAAGATGCATGGCAAGCTTGGCGACTAGCTGATCTCCTGAAAGTATGGTGAATCCTAGTTCCGAATCAAGAACTGCATCTCCATAGAGAACCGGCAGAAACCCCATAGCCAGTAGCTTTCTTATTTGGGCATTCTCAAAGGACTGGATTCTACCATTCCTTGTTATCATAAGCGTGGAAGGAGGTATACTTACTGCTAAGACTTCGTGCCAAATGAGTGAGTCCATGACCAAGCCATTAAGCACGGTCATGAAGTGATGCGTTTGGGTGAAGCCTATTTTCTGCGAGTCTTCTTTTAATCCTTCTTTTATGTTATAGCGTTTTGCCGCTGGATGCCCGAAGCTTCCTCCTCCATGGACAATCAGAAGGTTCTCTACATTTGCTTCTTTGATTTCTGTTGCCAAGCGGTTTATGACCTGTGTATTGGCTTTCATCTCTTCGTTTTTATCGGTGATAACTGAGCCGCCGATTTTCAGCACTACAGGTTTAGGATTGCTCAATTCTGACGCCTTCATCGGTTTTTCTCGCAACAAATGGGTTCCCACCTGCCCTTTGGATGGCTTCTGTAACTTGGGCAAGTTTATCTTTTCTTGACAACGCTATCATGCAGCCGCCGCCTCCGGCTCCAGTAAGCTTCGCACCAATAGCCCCTGCCTTTATGGCGGTGCTTATTAGCCACTCCAAAGAGTCATCTGAAACCCCTACGCCCCGAAGCAGAGAATGATTAATATTCATCAGCTCCCCAAGAGTTTCTAGCTCACCCTTTTCTAAGGCCTCTACAGCCCTTAGCACGATTTCACGAGCAGAACGAAGCATCGGTTCCACGATTTGTGGATACTTTTCTTTTACTATGCGCACTTTCTCAACTTGAACTCTGGTTGAGCGTTCAACACCAGTGTTACCGACGACAAGCGATATCTCAGATTTCACGTCTACCGGTCGGAAACCGGTATCCATTTGAAAAAGAAGTGTTCCGCCAAATGTCGCAATTGCGGGATCAACCCCTGATGGCGTGCCATGAACGATTTTTTCGGCTTCGAAAGTGATGCGGAAAATGTCTTCTCTTGACATATTGACGTTCAGCAGGGCGCTGACTGCGGCGGTTGTGGACGCGATTACTGCAGCAGAAGAGCCTAGACCTGCGCCCACCGGAACGTCTGAATTTATTTCCAAGTTTATTCCAACATCTACCCCATGCTTTGCCAAAACTTTTGCCACTGCTGTTTTGACAGGCTCAAATCTGAGTTTAGTTTCCCTTGGGTTGCCTTTCTCGATCTTGAATGCACCGCTTTCTATTGTGGCTTCTAATGCAAGATTTGCCGAGCTTAGATGGAGAATCTTGTCGTCGCGTTTTTCAGCTGTGGCGTAGACTCGTTTGTCGATAGCTAGGACTATGGCTGGTTCGCCGTAGACTACGAAGTGCTCTCCTAAGAGTATCACCTTGGCGGGAGCTGAGGCCGTGACTCCCATTCTTCACCACTATTTTTGAAACATACAGCGGCGTACCCAACTACCTGAGAGTAGTCGCCAATTACATCTCCACTGGTCTTATAGCATAATAATTTTGCCTCTTTCACACCTAAAACCTTGGCAGCACTGATTAATGTGGCTATAGGACCATAGCCGCAAGCACTGATGTTGCGCGACTCTATGACCGAGTAGAACCTTTCCTTATTCATCGCTTCTACCGCTTCAAGCGCCATCCTGTCATTGCTTTCAGCTATTTTCTGAGGCATGTAGTGTGTCATGTCCGAAGAAGCAATTATAACCGCGTTTCTCGCTGCTACGGCTTTGGCTACTGCTTGCCCAACCTCAGTGGCTGATGTCAAATCCTGCATCAAGAAACATATCGGGACAAGCTTGAAACTTGATCCGTAAAGATACTGAAGAAAAGGAAGTTGAACCTCTATTGAATGTTCCAGTTGGTGGGCAGAATCGTCAACGTCAACGATCCTTGCCTCTTTTACAATTTCATCTGCAACTTTCTGGTCAATCTCAACGTCGCCAAGAGGGGTGCGCCAAACTCCCTCATTCATGATGGCTAGTCCACTGCCGTAGCCCGTGTGATTAGGACCAAAGATAACAACAATCTCGGGTGTGCCGTCTAAAGCCAGTTCGTAGTAGGCATGTGCGGCTACTGGACCGGAAAACATGTAGCCTGCATGCGGGCAGACCAAACCCACTATTTTACTTATACTGTCTTCACTAATTTTTGGAAGCTTTCGAGGACCAGACTCGTGAAGAAAACATTCTTCAATTTGCTGTTTAAGGGCGTGATGCGTTCTTTCGTAGAAGGCTCCGGCTTGGCATGGATGCCGAACCTTCACCATTCCTCTAGGTTTCCTCCTCTTCCTCCCTCGTGACTTTTGCTTCGAAATCGTTAATCGTCAAAGGCGGATCCTGATCTTTAGGCAGTTCTCCTCTTTCGCGTAAGACCTGTCTTGCAAGAAGCCAGTAAATCACTGCCAACGCACGCCTACCCTTATTATTTGTGGGTATAACTAGGTCAACTCCGGCGAACTCGTTATCTGTGCTGCAAAGAGCTACGACAGGAATCCCCACCGAAGAAGCCTCTCTGACTGCTTGCGCGTCTGCTCTAGGGTCAGAAACTATCAGCACATCAGTTTCTATTCGATGGGGGTATAAAGGATTTGACAGAAGCCCGGGGATAAATCGTCCCAGAATCGGCGTCGCGCCGGTGACTTCGCAGAACTTCTTGGCTGGTTCTACCGCGTAAAGTCTCGTTGCTGCAGCTGCTATTTTCGCCGATTCGAACCGTGCAAGGAATTTGGCCGCAGCACGTATGCGCTTATCTGTTTTCTCTACGTCTAGGACAAATAACCCATCGGGTCTCACTCGATAAATGAACTGTTCCATGTCTCCGGTTTTCATTCTTGTTCCAATGTGTATTCCAGCAGACAACAGCATGTCTTGCGGCATGAGCAGTTCTTCTGTTGTAGTAGAAGCCGCTACTTCATCCTGTTTTTCTTGATCCTGCTTCTCTTCAATTTTAACCTCTTCAACTTTCTCGTCGTCTGACATTCTTTTCTATCCTCCGAGAACGGTTCTGAGATTTGCCATTCTTGCTCTTTCTCCCAGAAACTCTTCGATCCTTATCAACTCGTTGATCTTTGCGATGCGTGCGCCTTCAACTACTCCTGATTTGATCAGAGGGCAATGAAAGGCAACAGCCAGATGGGCAATGTGCCAGTCACATGTGTCTCCCGAACGATGGGAAATTACCGGAGCGTAGCCGGCTTTTCTGGCAACTTCGACAGTTTCCCACGCGTCCGTCAGAGTCCCAATCTGATTGACCTTGATGATAACGGCGTTTGCTGCATGCATCTTTGTGCCGCGGCTAAGCCTTTCGCGGCTTGTAGTGAATAGATCATCTCCGCAAACTAGGCAGTCCTTAGCCTTTTTTGTTAATTCTGCAAAGCTTTCGAAGTCTTCCTCGTAGAATGGGTCTTCAACATAGACTAAGTGATATTTTTTAATCAGGTCTAGAACAAACTCTAGTTGCTCTCCAGAGTCACGTTTTTTCTTTTCTCGCTTATAAACGTAAGCCACTTCTTTATCGTTCCAAAGGGAAGACGCCGCCATATCGATACCTATCCCGCATTCGAAGCCGAAATCGTTGCCCACTTCATCACATGCCTTGGATAAGACGTCAAAGGCTTGCGCATTTCCAATATGAGCAATCCAAGCACCTTCATCGCTTTTTCCGCCAGTGAACAGCTTATCCTTTTTTTCCAAGATGCCGCCGATTTTTCCATGAACTTGAACGTTGGCTGCAGCGGCTTCCAAAAATGTTTCAG
>JARYLR010000029.1 GCA_029907545.1 Candidatus Bathyarchaeota archaeon
CTAGTGCGCTGATGATTCGATGGTAGTTGGCTTTTCTGATGAATTTATCTAGGTTCGTTTGGTCTAAAACAATGGCGAGTTCTGCTCTGGGCGTTAGTTGATAGAGTGCGGTTTCGGATCCTAGTTTTGTTTTTCTTTCGCCTACTTTCATGATGTAGTCTGATTCTTGGAGTGCCTTCACTCTTCGGATTAAAACTGAATATCTGATGTGTGCCATGTCTTTTCGTTTTCTAAATTCCTTAAACACATCACATGTTGCTAAGGGTTCCTTGAGGGCAAGGAGTTGGAATATGGCTCTGTTGAGCCTTGCTTCTTTGCCTTTGAAAACCGAGAGTCTTCCACTTTTCGCCTTGCCCTTCGCCACACGTTACACACGCCCAAACCCGCTGAAGGAAAGTTGGGGCTAAAGGCTCTAATCACGTTTATCAACATGTTTTTGTATGCCTATACCTCGGCGAAAACAGTTCTGCGTGCCGAAACGCCTATAGGGGAAAACGTTTCGGCGTGCCCATATTTAAGCAGATTTTGAGCTTCAACATTGTGGTAGGCGCTGTTTGCTGGTTTTAGAACATGATTTTACGGGGGGCTATTCGGCGTGCCGAAACGTTTTAGCGGGTGCAAAGTGATTATAAGGCCGTTGTTTTTGTTGGTTATCTGTATTTTTAGGCGTTGGTCGAGGAAGGGCTTAATGATTTTGTGGAATCTGCTTGGTATGGGCACGTAGATGCGCAGGTGCTCGTACATATATTTTCCTTCAAGGTAGCGTTTCTTTGAGAGTCTGCGGTAAATCTTGACTGTCTGGTCGCCTCTAGCCATAAGTCTTTCCTCTATCGTTTAGCCATGAGTGTTCATTGCGTCTCTGGGCTGGACGCATTGAAGTTTAGATGGGCTGGCTGCGAGTCTACTTGCCCTCTTCTTCAGCGTCTTCTATGCCTTTCTGGGTTATTTTGAAGGTGCATTCGCCTTCTGGTAGGCATGGGGAGTCGAAAACCTTGGCAACACGCTTTGATCCGCCGCCCTTCGCCCTTCTAAGCCAGACTCTGGTGTTGCATGCGTGGGCTAGGATGTTGCCTCCTGCTGGTCTGTCAGTTATGTAGCTTCCGTACTGGGGTGTTGGATCTGATTGAGCTTGGTTTGTGACAACCACGGCTAGGTTGAAGATTTCTGCTAGACGCAAGAGCTTGTGCATGTATAGGTTGAGTTTCTGCTGTCTGTCTGCCAGTGTTTCTCTTCCGAGGAATTCGCCTCTGAAATGTGATATGATGGAGTCTACGATTACAAGTTTGACTTTTTCCTCAGCGCACTTTTCAAAAGCGTTGTCCAATAGGAACATCTGATGGTCTGACGTGTACACTCTTGAAATTATTATGTTGTGCAAGGCTTCGCCTGGGTCTAAGCCATTTTCAGCGGCGATTTGGTATACGCGGTTGGAGCTGAATGTTCCTTCAGTGTCAAAGAAGAGCACGTTTCCTCCGAAGCCTCCGTTTTCAGGCTTAAGCTGAGCGGTAACGCACAGCATCTTGCACAGCTGGGTTTTTCCAGATCCGTATTGACCTACAAGCTCTGTTATGGCTTGGGTTTCTATTCCGCCTCCCAAAAGAGTGTTCAGGGCTGTGCTTCCAGTGGTGCACTTCATGCGGTTTTTGGTCATCTCCCAGTGCTCCCATGCGGTCATAAACTTGTAGCCCAAGGCTTCTCTGGCAGCCTCAACGACTCTTAGGGCACTGATAATCTTGTCGTATCCAGCCTTTTCCATTACTTCTCTTGCAGGTGTGACAGCCAACGTTTCCACATTCGCAATACCTGCTTCCATAAGCCTCTTGGCTGTAGCTTTACCGACACCCTCAATCTGCTCCAGCTCCAACATGACCCCTCCTTAAAGCTGATGAACTTTCAGTGGGCGATGGTTGTCCCCACTCAATGTTGCTGTTGGCAATTTTGTTCCAGCATCGTCTACAGATTGGAAGCCTTGAACTCTTGTAAAGTATGTAGACTTCTATGTCCGTGTTTCTGCATTTCCCATTCCAAGGATTCCTACAATGCTCGCTCGTTGACATAAGCTTCACCTTTCCCTCGTGCAGTTCTAAAGAAGCCGTTGTGGTTGAAGCCAGCCTTCTCAAGCTCTTCAGTGAACTCTGAAAGGTGATGGTTGATGAATTCGTTTAGATGCTGCTTTGCGGTGTTCCAGCCATAACCGTTGCTTCTAAATTTGCTCCAAAGTTGATGGTGTCTTTGGCGTATAAGGTCTATTAGTAGCTTACGCTCTAAAGCGCTTAATCCTTCTAGGATAGGATGCGAAAATTCGTCCTCGAAATTTGACTTTTCTAAAAGCGCCATCTCTGGACACCTTCATACATAAAACGGTCAGCCTCAAACACTATAAAAAGCAAATGCCGAAACGACACTATCGCCCAGTGGAGAGAGATAAGTTAAAGTGAACAGAAAACCCATGCTTGGGTTAATTTTAAGAGCCTACAGCATGTTCGTGCGTATTATTTGCTGTTTCTATGGCGCCTAACCCAGCAAGGCGAACTCTACCGGCCAGAACAGGAAAAATGAGGAAACTCTAAAACCTGATGAGAAGCCTGTTCCTAAACGATGCCCTTTTAACGATGGTTTTGCCTGATGAATTTGGTGGTTAGCATGAGCAGAGCCGTATTAATGGGCATTCTCTCTGAAATGTATGTATGGTTAAGCGAGATTGCGGCTGAGGAGCTTTATCATGAGCTTCTCGCTTATTTTGGGCTTATAGGCGCAACCGAAGAGTGCCAAGCCCTCGAATCCGCTTGGAAAGATCCATACAACAGACGGGAAATCGAAGAGTTCATAAAGGCGTGGCTTAGGAGAAAACGCAGAAAGGAAGCAGAACCCATCACAGGAGTAGTCTAACTCCCTTCAAAAGGCTGGTCGATAAGAGAATGAAGACGCTTAGAATTTCAGATGATATCCCGCAGAAAAATGACAGCAACTGTTGGAACGCTTATGGCTCAAACAGGCAAAATGCAAACATATCAAGATGTTATAGAAGCTCTTCTAAGGCAGAGCGCAATATTGCCACCAAAGCTTCTGGAGCGAGTTGAGAATTTTATAGAGGAGAATAAGCGTCTGAGTTTTACTACAAGAGAAGAGTTCATACGGGATGCTATACGCTTTAGGTTGGAGCGGCATAGCGGTAAATATGAATACTTAAAGATACCAAAGGAGCAATATGAGCAGCTCAATGAAGCAGTAAGGAAAATGAGCACGCCATACCACAGCGCAGAGGAATTCATAAACGCGTAGATCGATGAAGCATTAGAAAAATATGAAGAATGGAGACTGACAAGGAAGAGGCATTAGGATTGAACGGACTATATTTTGTTTGGAAAAACAAATTATACTATAGATTCTACATCCTGAATGTTTTCCAATGTTACGATTTGCCAAAAGACTCTTTCAAGCGCCTTTCCTTTCATTTCCCTAAAATAGGGAATTTTTGTTTGAGCAAGGTCTAAGAGTTTTTTCCTTACCTCGATAACATCCTTTCCGGAAATTTCGTTGAGTCTTGCTGCAATGCTTTTGGACTGAGTAATAACTTTGGCAACATCGGATTCGCTTAATCTGTTTTCAACGCATTCGCCGATTAGCGTGGCAAGAAACTTGATTTTCAGGGACTTGGAACTCCACCCGTAAAATGGGTTTCTTTGATTCTTGTTAACGAAGAATTGTTGGAATGCGTCTATATTCTTTTTGATGCTTGCATCGCCGCCACTTGTGTCCACCAATGAATACTTATCCATCGTTTTTATGACGTCGTGAAGAGCTTCTATCGGAGCAGTTTTTATGTTTCTAATGTAAGCCTCAAGTTTTGTTAATGCTTGGATAGATGCAACCATATCGCTAACAGTGTTTTTAGAAATTTCATGTACTTCTAGCAGTGCATCTATGTCGTAAATCTGTTTTGGATAATCTGCCTCAAGCGTCATGCCTATGCTTCCTTTTGCAAGCGTAAGGATCTTATCGCCCATAAGCGCTCCAACCGTCAAGCACTTCATCCTTTTAACATCCACTGCAAAAGTCTCAACATCGTTAAGTTCCAAGGTAGGCAAATTAGGGCTCTTAAGGAAAATGTCAATTTTTATTTCCAACTCCTTTCTCGTTGGGTCTGTTTTTGAAGGTGCTTTTGTAAAATAGGTTATGAGTGGGAGCTTAGGGACAGGCTTCTTCGGTTTATACAACTCGAACTTAACAGACCATTCAAGGGATTTGCTTATTCTCTGAACAATTTCAGCGATGTCGCTCTTGTTTAAAGGAGTAGCTACATCGATATCAACGCTTCCTCTCTGTTTTTCTATGGGAAGATGTAGCTGAGCAGCTGCTCCTCCTTTGAGCACAATATCCGCGCATTTATCTTGGAGCTGTGCAGCAAGTTCGCAATCCCATAGAAATATTTCAACAGCTAATGGATTTGGAAATTCATACTTTCTTGCTCTCTCCAATATTTCCTCTTTAGTAAAGTATTTTGCATTGTGAATTAGACTCATCGCAATGCCTCCATCGCTCTGAGAACTTTTTTTACATGCTTATTTTCACTCTTGACTTTTATAGGAAGCTCGGGACGAACAAACTTTGCTATTGCTTCCATTTCTTCCCTTATCCCTCTTCTGCCTGCCAGCATGAGCAGACGGCTAAAATTGATGGGTTCGGTTCTCAATACCTTGAAGAGAATTCTGCCTGCCTCTTCTTCGGGAAAAGGTATTCTCTTCCTTGTACTCTCAAAATATAGATCCACTAAAGCCCGCTCAATACTTGCATTTCCATCAAGGTTACCTGGAAGTTCCATGAACTCTCTTACCACGAAAACATCTCTCTCGGGAAAATTTTCCAGTGTGACATTGATCTCGCTGCGACTGGGATTGAGCAACGCTCTTATTTCTGCTTCCCTTAGCAATGTGACAGCTACTTCACCAGCTCCTTTTTTGGCATATATCAAGTGAATGAGACGCTTGGGTAAATGGTGGAAAAAGCGATAGAGTAAGGAGCCCCCAGTAATCATGAACTCGATTCCTTTATTTCTAAGCAAATCTCTTGCTTTAGTTAGTGGACCTGGAACAAGTTCGACGCTCACACTAGTTGATACTGTCACAGTTTCTTTGAGTTCAACAGTTTTTAGAACCTTATAGATGCCTCTCCCTAGTCTTTCTATTAATCCTCTCTTGTAAAGGTCGTGGAGAATACGATACACTGTTCCTCTAGAATATCCTTTTTTCTCGTTTAGAAGTTTAAACACATCTTTTGCTCTAAAAATTCCGTTATTAAATTTGGATTTGAGAACTTCTAGAGTTGTTTCTTCCCATTTCATAATGAATAGTAAGGAACTGCAAAAATAAATAGTTTTGCAATTGCTTACTTCAAGGCATTTATAGTCCCACATGCTTTACAGAAAAGGAGATGTTCCGAAAGGCTAACGTTTTTGATGGATAATGATGAGCGGCTTATCCCCTTCTCTCAGCTTTCCTCATCCGGTTTTAGAATTGTTTCCCTGCGCGCGGCAATGCATCATTTCCTCCTCTTCTATGCAGGGCAAGCCTTTGTTTTCTTTGTTTTAGGAAGGGTTTGACTTTGTTGTGGAATTTGTGGGGAATGTCCAGGGAAATGCGCTCATACTCGTATACGTATTTGCTTTCAAGATAACGTTTCCTAGAAACTCTGCGCTGAATCCTAACCAATTGTGGAGAGCCTCCGTGCAAAACCTACAAACCTTCTTTTTATGAATTGTATAGCCTGTTTGAATTGTAGTCCCAGCGAATTATTTTAATGACATCATCACTTTTCAGATGTCAATAGTTCAAGGGCTGCTGTTTTTGCTCCGAACTCGGCTGCCCGCTTTTCATTAGCGCTTCCTATTATGATCACGTCGTTTTCTGTAGGTTTGAGTTTGGATATTAGCGTATCGTGTATTGGTTGGATTTTTTGGAAGATGTCCTTGCTTACTCCGGGCATAGTTAACTTGTTACGGCTGAGGACTAACGTCGTGGCCCCAAAGGCGCCAGCCTTGATTGCAGCGTCGCGCTGCTCTACACCATATTTCACAGAACCAGCTGCATTTCTAATGAGAACTGCCACATTGAAGGATCCCACTGTAAGAGGGCTTTTAGGAATTTCTATCTCCTTGCTAATCCTATACCTTAAGTCAGAGAAGACTTTTTCACCAAATTTTGAGAGCACGATTCCAGATCTCGAAACTTCAATCAGTCCTTCATTTCTAAGATGTTTCACTAAAGTTCGTGTCGCGCCTACACCAAGCCCTAGTAATTCCGATAGCTTTGTTCGACCAACACCTCCTTTAGCGTTTATCGTCTCTAAAGCCTTAATCACGTGAACTTCAATAAATGAGGGCGCCCGTCCAGGGGCGATCTTGCTCGTAACCTTTTCTATTACTCTTAGGGCTTCCATTTTTCTGGCTTCCTATTAAACAATCTTATTTCTGACTTTTTAAAGCGCGGGTATACATGTTTGATGAAACGCCCGCGATCAGTCCTCCAATAGCATCATTTGAAATTGGCCCAAGCTTCTTTAAAATTCCCGGCTTGGCTTGATCGAACCGTATGAACTCAAAAATTCCTTTTACTCCAGCAATATAACAAGCTATAGCCATCCCCAAGAGCTCATCGGCTACGAGCCCAGGACGGCCCATGAATCTATCCTTCGTCAAGCCCGGGACCAAGCCAGCTTTCGCGTCCTCCTCTGCCCGGAAACACGCAACCTCTAGACAAGAAACATTCACGTCAGACAAAGCGTCAAGAAATTCTTCTTGAAGGATTTCAGCGGCCTTCTCCTTTGTCTCCACGCCTGGATGAGGAACAAAAAGCTCCAGAGCCGTATCTATAAGATCCTTCAACATTACGCCCCTCTCCTCCAGATATTCCAACAACGGCGAGGTTTCAGATTTCATGTTCACCAACCTTTGTTTCGGA
Organism: Candidatus Bathyarchaeota archaeon; assembly: GCA_029907545.1. Taxonomy (GTDB): domain Archaea; phylum Thermoproteota; class Bathyarchaeia; order Bathyarchaeales; family Bathycorpusculaceae; genus JAGTQT01. The sequence continues at coordinate 6,957 of JARYLR010000029.1, forward strand.
TTAAATTGCCAAAGTATTTATATGCTCCCAAATATTTATAAATTGGTTGGATAAACCATCCAAGAGAGACCAAATATGAACGCCAAATATGGTACCTACATTACGACCGTCATCGCAATATTTTCGATCATCTCCGCAGTCTATGTCTACGCATATTACGAAGGACAAATTGCTGATATGCGTTCCACGATTAGTGGTTTACAAAACGACATCGCCAACTTGCAGAGTGAGCTTTACAAATATCGAAACTTGACTTTGGTGGATGACCGTGGCTATGTCCTAAACCTCACGTCCTACCCGAATAGAATTGTGTCGCTTGCTCCAAGCAACACGGAAATTCTGTTTGCGGTGGGGGCGGGCGATAGGGTTGTAGGAGTTACTAACTACTGTAACTATCCATATAATTTTTCAGCTTGGGTTGAGGCTGGAAACATGACAAGTGTTGGGGATTACTGGAATCCTAACATGGAAGCAATCGTCGCCGTCAATCCTGATTTGATTTTTGCCGCATTCGCGCAAGAAGAGGTCGTTAACACTTTAAGGGGGATGGGATACAAGGTTTTGGTGTTAGACCCTGACAACATCGATGATATTCTTAAGGATATTGTGCTTGTCGGAAGGGCAACTAACAAGGACATTGAGGCTGGCATACTTGTAAACAGCCTGAGGCAAAGGATCGATGCTGTAGTCAAGAAAATAGCGGACGCCACATCTAGCCCAAAAGTCTACTACGAAGTTTGGTATGATCCTATATGGAGTGTGGGGTCAGAAAGCTGGGAAAACGAGCTCATCGAGAAAGCCGGTGGAATCAACATTTTCGCTGACCAAAATCTAAACTATTTCATGCCCAGCTCCGAGGCCATCATTGAACGTAACCCTGACGTAATGATATTCCCGCTTGGTCATGGGGCTGAACCGCCCTTCTGGGGAAGCTTTGATCAGGTGAAGGCGAGACCTGGATGGGACATGATTAGCGCTGTGCAAAATGATAGACTATACACGATTGATGCAGATATTATCGCTAGGCCTGGTCCAAGAATCGTCGACGCGTTGGAGATCCTCGCACAGATTATTCACCCAGAACTTTATTAGAACTAGTTGGTAGATGAAAAATATTGATGAGCACAAATGGGGTCGAAACTACCTATTTTAGGCGCGTTTCTCGCTGGAAGCTATTACTGATCATATTAACAGTTGCATTAGTACTCACAATCATTATATCGTTAAATGTGGGCTTCGCCCAAATACCCTTTTCCACAATTCTTCAAATACTAGCCAAAAGAATTCCATTCCTAGGCAGTTTGGTAGGCTCCTCGAATATACCATACTCTGCGGAAAGAATAATCCTTGAAATTCGGATGCCACGTATCCTAGCAGGTGCTTTAGTTGGTGCTGCTCTCTCGGCTGCCGGAGTTGTGTACCAAGGTATTTTTAAAAATCCTATGGCTGACCCCTACGTGTTAGGTGTTTCAGCGGGTGCGGCGGTTGGAGCGTCTCTCGCCATAGTTTTTGGAATAGGGTTCACACTTTTTGGCGTGAATACTATGCCGATCCTAGCTTTCGCTGGCTCTCTTGTAGCTGTATTTATAGTCTATAATATTTCGAGGGTTGGATCGAGGGTTCCAGTAACAACTCTATTGCTTTCTGGGATAGCGGTGAGCATATTTTTATCTGCTATAGTTGCCATCCTGCAAGTTATTGCCGGTAAGAAGCTCCACGCTGTAGTGTTCTGGCTTATGGGAGGCTTTTCTGGTGTAGAGTGGAAGGATGTCTGGGCTATTTTGCCTCTAATCTTCATTGGCACGGTGATTATCTATTTTTTTGCCCGCGACCTTAACATACTTTCCCTAGGGGAAGAAACAGCTCAAAATTTAGGCGTCGATGTTGAAAAAGTGAAAAAGGTGCTCTTGATCTTTGGGTCGTTAGTAACAGCAGCGGCGGTTTCCATTAGCGGCTTAATAGGTTTCATAGGCCTAATGATCCCTCACATAACTAGAATCATGATTGGGCCTGATCATCGTGTACTTCTCCCGACGTCAATTATCGTGGGAGCCTCGTTCTTAGTCATCTGTGACGCTGTGGCGCGGGTGATTGTATCACCAGTCGAGTTACCTGTCGGCGTAATCACGGCGCTCTCAGGTGGACCCTTTTTTATTTATCTCCTGCGCAAAAAGAAAGAGAGTTATGGGGTCTGACGAGGGTGAGACCATGGCTGTATTAACTGTCGATGGCATTGACTGCTATTATGGGTCTGTTAGGGTTTTAGAAAACGTGTGCCTCTCGGTGGAAGAGCGAGACTTCGTAGGCGTTCTTGGACCTAACGGATCTGGGAAAACAACTCTACTTAGGAGTATCAGCAGGACGCTCAAACCGCATAGGGGGGTTATCTTCCTAAATGATGCCGATATATATGCTCTAAAAAGTGTAGAAGTTGCGAAACAGATGGCAGTTGTTCCACAAGACAACGTTATAGCCTTCAACTTCACGGCATTAGACATAGTCCTGATGGGGCGCAACCCCCATCTAAGCCGATTCCAGATGGAAAGCGAGAAGGACATAGCCATAGCAAGAAAGACCATGGAGCTCACGAACACATGGCACCTAGCGGAAAGACCCCTAAACGAGCTGAGCGGTGGAGAGAGACAACGTGTCATAATTGCCCGCGCCTTAGCTCAAGAGCCGAAGGTTCTGCTACTAGATGAACCAACGGTTCATTTAGACATCAATAATCAATTAGAAATAATGGATCTCTTAAAGGACCTTTGCATAAGAAGGGGACTAATAGTTTTGGCTGTTTTCCACGACTTCAACTTGGCTGCACGGTACTGCGACTCCGCAATTCTACTGAATGATGGGAAAATAATTTCCATGGGAAATTTGAATGCAGTTTTAACCAGCGAAAATATTAGGAAGGTCTTTCAAGTTGACGCAGTTGTGAAAAAGCACCCCATCACCAATTCCCTTTATATCATCCCTATCTCAATGCCGAAACCCTCTTTATCTAGAAAGCTTTCCGTTCACCTAATATGCGGAGCAGGCACAGGGACTACATTGATGAAGATTCTAGCCGAGGAAGGCTACAACGTTACCGCAGGCGTTCTTAACGTTTTAGACACAGACTATGAGACAGCTCAGTTACTAAAGATACCAGTCACAAGTGAGGCTCCATTCTCGCCGATAACCGAAGAAACTTACAAGGTCAACTTGGAGATGATGAGTAAAGCAAGCGCTGTTGTAATAACAGCAGTTCCTTTTGGCTACGCTAATTTACAAAACTTAGAAGCAGCAAAAGAGGCCCTAGAAAGAGGAATTCCAACATTCGTTATAGAAGAAGTACCTATTGAACAAAGAGATTTTACCAAAGGGAAGGCAGAGAAACACCTAACTGAATTGAAAAGTAAAGGAGCGATATTTGTTAAGAATCAAAATGAGCTCTTATCCTTACTTGATATATTAGAAGATAAACTGAACATGACAAAAGAGCTCTCATCTAAAATTCCTGGTCATTTTAAATCTGAGACAAATTCTTGTGAAGTTGATGAGGTGGATGGCTCAAAATCATCTAATTTTTAGGGGATGATCGTTTATGAAGGTTGTTGCATCCTGGAGTGGTGGCAAAGAGAGCTGTTTTGCCTGTTACAAGGCGATGTTAGACGGCTTCGAGGTTTCTCGCCTTTTGAATTTTGTATCTACGGAGGAAAGATGCATGTCTCATGGATTAGATCCTAAGTTGATGGTTGCTCAGTCACAAGCAATTGGAATCTCCATCATTCAAAGAGAAGTTACATGGGACACATATGAAGAAGGGTTCAAGGCTGCTGTGATGGAGTTGAAACAAATGGGCATAGAAGGCGCCGTTTTCGGCGACATCGACGTCCAAGAGCATAAGGACTGGGTTAATCGAGTATGCAGCGGGGTAGGCATCATACCCATGGAGCCCCTTTGGGGTCTTGACCCGGAGCAGATCCTAACAGACTTCATAAATGCGGGTTTCGAGGCTATCGTGATTAACGTCAAAGCCGATTTATTCGACGAAGAATGGTTAGGACGGAAAGTCGATAGGAGTTTTCTAGAGGACTTGCGAAAGCTCCACAGCAGGCATAACGTTCATGTCTGTGGCGAACTGGGCGAGTACCACACGCTTGTCATAGATGGCCCCATCTTCAAATGGCGTATAAAAATGTTAGATAGTAAAAAGGTGCTGAAAGATGGATATTGGAAATACTGGCTCTTAGACATCTCTAGATGCGATATTGAAGAAAAATGATCAATCGTTGTAAGGTGAAGAATGTGAAGAAAATTTCTGATATAATACTATTTCACGAAGAAACTAGAGGCGAAGCGTTCTTAAGGCAGTTAGAAGGGAAGAACCCGCTATTCGTTTGTACAATAGGAAACACAGAAACAGCGAAAATTCCAGGCATATCGGCTGCTGGAAAGTATCCGGAGCTAACCGATTATACACCCCCCGCAGATGTCGAGCTGCTTCTTCTCGGAAAATGTAAATGCATTCAGGGCGTGCCAGTGACGCCTGATGGAATACCAACACCAGCCATAATCACCATGTCAGCGCTTAAGCTTGCAAATATCCCTGCCCTTGTAGCTAGTGGCGGGTTGAAGGTAAACCCTCATGTACCTTTCTTAGATTTAGGAGGGAAACCAGGAAAGGACATAAGTACAGGAAAGGCTGTGGACAATGTTAAAGGAGTTGTACAAAAAGCAATAATCGCCGGAGAAAACCTAGCTAAAACAGCTGATTATCTTGTAATTGGGGAGAGCATTCCAGGCGGCACAACAACTGCGCTCGGCATTCTCTTAGCAATGGGTGTGGACGCTGAAGGGAAAGTTAGCAGCAGCATGCCAGGCAACCCTCATAAACTTAAGATTAAAACTGTGGAAGCAGGCTTGAAGGCTTTAGGTGTGAAGTTCGGTGCTTTGGCAAGCGAACCCCTCAAAGCGATTTCATGTGTCGGAGACCCTATGATGCCAGCATTCGCCGGACTAGTTCTAGGCGCTGCAGATAAGATCCCAGTTTTGATGGCTGGCGGAACCCAGATGGGTGCCATATTAGCCGTTGTTAAGGCGTTAAACACGGATGTTTTGGACAACGTAGCCATTGGAACTACCCGATGGATCCTAATTGACAAAACAGCTGATCTAAAAGGAATAATTACACAAATCGCAGACGTCCCGATACTTGCCGCTGATCTCGACTTCAGCCGATCTAAATTTGAGGGTCTAAGAGCGTACGAGGCCGGCGTAGTAAAAGAGGGAGTAGGTGCGGGAGGAGCAGCCATAGCAGCGATGGCGAAGTCAGCAGGCTCAATAACAAAAGACACTCTACTTAGAGAAATTGAGAAAAACTACGAGCAGTTAGTAGGATCAAAGTGATGCCGTGCGATGCTTAAAGAAATAAAGAACCTTATAGCTTTCCTCACAATAATTCCAGTGGGCATGGAACCGGATTGCCTAACCGAAGCTGCTAACTATATGCACCTATTTCCCATCATAGGGGCATTTATCGGATTATTAGCAGGCATATTCGCTTGGTTGCTTCTTAACATCCTCGATGCCTCAATCGTTGGAATCTTAACTTTAGGTTTTATCCTACTAATCACGGGACTTCATCACACTGACGGGCTACTTGACTTCGGAGATGGCATAATGTATCAAGGACCACCGGAGAGAAAGATTGAAATCATGCATGACCGGCAGACAGGCGCGGGCGGCTTGGCGCTCGGCTTAGTGACGATTTTGACAACAGCTTTCTGCATAGCACAACTTAAACAGAACTTCGTTATCCAAAGCTTGATTGTGTCCGAGGTTTCAGCCAAACTTGCGATGGTAATCATGGCTTGGGTCGGAAGGTCTGCTCACGAAGGAATGAACACATACTTTGTCAACGCCATGCATGGTCAATACCGAAATCTTCGCCTAACAGTTTCCCTCTTTATCGCATTTAGCATACCGCTATCAATTCTGAGCGTTGTGGGTTTTACCGCCGTTATCGTGGGTTTAGTTGCAGCCTTGGTCATTGTGGGAGTTTCAAAAAGGCACTTCAAAGGCGTAACAGGAGACGTGTTTGGAGCTGGTAACGAGCTTTCTCGATTGAGTTCACTAATAGCCATTTTGGTGGTGATTAGATGAGCGTAACCGCTCTGGTGATGGCTGGCGGTAAGGGCATGCGGATGAAAAGCGAAAAAGAAAAGCCTTTGCTAAAAGTGGGCGGCAGACCGATGATTGAACATGTCCTAAACGCCTTAAGAGGCGCCAAGAAAGTAGAGAAGATAATTGTGGCTGTAAGTGAACACACTCCGAAAACAGCCAAATTTGCAAGAAAACGTTCTTTGAAAGTTTTGCAAACCCCTGGAAAAGGTTTTTGCTTGGACGCAGGATACGCAATTAGAAAACTAAAACTTGGGACTGTTTTAACAATATGCGCAGACCTTCCATTAATCACAAGCGAATTTGTCGACAAAGTCATAACACATTACGAACAGTGCAACAAACCTGCATTGACAGTCATGGTTCCATTAGAAATTTATAATAAACTTGGATTAAGCACAGATTACGTCTTCAAAATCGAGGGAAAAAGTCTAGTTCCAGCAGGCATAAACGTGATTGATGGAAAAAGAATTGAAGAGAACGAGTTGAAGGAGGAAATTTTGTCTGTCGATGATGAGAGAGTTGCTGTGAACATCAATACTTTAGAAGATCTAAGAGTTGCTGAACTCATACTGCAACCAAAGTCTCGATAGTCTCTGTCTTCGCGTTTTCCAATATCAATACAAGCCACAGAACACAGTTCTGCTTGAGCTGGAGCTGGTATTCCCAGTAGGTAGCAGGTCTAAGCTTTGCACAATTGACCGAGTATCTATCCTTCCTTGTCAGATTGGGGCTCGTTGAAGTCACTGCAAAAAATGGAAGGCTAATCTACAAAACAACTGCAAAAGGAATGCGATACCTTAAAAGTTATGGAGAGATAAGACGCCTATTGCGGGAGAGCACAAAGCACAACGTTACAAAATAAAGGATACATATTTGTTTTCTTCATTTCCGCCGCTCCTCTAGCTTAAACTCATAGACAGTAACTATCAAATCAGGGTTCCAGCCTCCTAACCCGTGGACTTCCTCCCAAGCCCTCTGAAACTCTTCCAGGCTGCTGTATCCTTCCTTTCCCACGTCTTCAAGGCTTATGTCTCCTAGCCTCTGCTTATACTTGCGGGTTATCAAAATGTGCGCTTCAGGCTTACTGAACCAGCGGTCTCTAATGCCGTAAACACGCCCCACATGATAGTTTGCCGACTTGTCAGTGAGCCTTCGTGTCTGCGTCTTCCTTCCGGCAAGGATTAGCTCAATGTGTCTTCTCTTGAAAAGCATAATTCAACTTCACCTGCCTGAAACAAAGTCATCAAGTTTCACCTGAGGTGGATGTTTTTTACGCCATTCTCGATAGCATAGGTCACACATATACTCATCTTTCTTATAGTCTGGGCCGTCTTCTCTAACCCTAACTTTTGTAATGGGATGGTCAGCAGAACAGTCTAAGCAGAAAATCCGCCCACACGTAGGGCAACATGTTCCTTCCGTCTGGTCCTGAATTTCAACACCGCAAATGTCGCACATATATTGAGCGTCAGTTTCGTCTTCATTCACTATTACAGGCATGCATCGTTTCCTCCTCTTCTATGCAGGGCAAGCCTTTCTTTTCCAGCCAAAGGTTTCGCAAAACAATTAGTTTCGCCATGTAGAAGTATCCGCCTTCACGAAGCTCTTTTCGGGTTGCTGTTATGCCTTTAAAATCGTTGCCCATAGTTTTAGCTTGCTCCATTTGGTAAAGCTCCTGAGCCTTCTCCCAAATCATAGGTCTTACCCGAGGCCAAAATTTACCTGGCTGCCTCTGCTTCGGCACTTAAGTAACGCTCCATCGTTTCTTTTTGGGAAAAGTAGGGGCAGGCGTCGGATGTTAGCTGGTTTTGTTTTGCGAAGGCTCGGAGCATTTGACAGATTTTATGCGGGGTTAATGGGTCCTTTTGTCGGGTGTAGCAGGCTCGTGCAGCCATGATTATTGGCAGAAAAGAAATGAGGGGACAGTTGGGGCAGATCTTAGGTTCGGATTTCGACAATTTCTTCATACCTCAAAGTTTCTATTACGTTTTCGATTTTCTTGTCTGGAATGGGAATGTCTATGATGTAGTCTGCAACTCTTCGGGCTTCGTCTAAGTCTTTGGCGTTGACTACGAGGATTATTTCCACTAAATACTTGGGCATGGCTTTTCACCTTTTGAAGTGTTTTAGGGCGAAGCGGTTTGCCCTTGTCTGTTTTCTATGCATGTTAAGTCCTCGTAGATAGTCTAACAAGTGGCTGAACTCGTGCAAGAAAATGAAGCGGATGAGCTCGTTTGGGCTGTTGAAAGTGACTGTTTCCATGACATATTCGTAGCCGTGGAATGGGTGGAAGATCTGCTTTGTTCCGACTGCAAATTTCTGTGTGAATGGGTAAGTGATGTTTTTGTTTATGGCTATTGTGATTAGCCTTTGGGAAGGCTGGCATCTTCCGTGGAACGGGTGTTTGCCGTTTAGCCATCTAACTTCGACTTTCCAGTCTTCTAATGGCTGCATAAGTTTTATTGGCAGGTTTAGGCTT